>JAIXLP010000077.1 GCA_026954015.1 Burkholderiales bacterium
CATGTTCTTGGGGTTGATGAGTGTAGCTATCCGGGGTGAGAGAGGGAGCTACAACAATGGGAACGTCGCGCACATCACCGTTCTTGAGTGTAGCTATCCGGGGTGAGAGAGGGAGCTACAACGCCGAGCGGTTCCTGGAGATGGGCCGCGACGAGTGTAGCTATCCGGGGTGAGAGAGGGAGCTACAACCATGTTCTCGCGCCGGGTGATGCAGATGAGGAGTGTAGCTATCCGGGGTGAGAGAGGGAGCTACAACGCTGCCGTAATCGTCGCAATTTCAACTTTAGAGTGTAGCTATCCGGGGTGAGAGAGGGAGCTACAACTCGCCCGTGCGATTCGGGAGCTGCAGGTTGGAGTGTAGCTATCCGGGGTGAGAGAGGGAGCTACAACGCATGGGCCCTCCTAGTCTCTTCGGAGCAGGAGTGTAGCTATCCGGGGTGAGAGAGGGAGCTACAACCTTTGTGAAGCGCTTCGTCTCAGAACTGCAGAGTGTAGCTATCCGGGGTGAGAGAGGGAGCTACAACCCGTGTCCTCGTACACAAACGCCACCTTGCGAGTGTAGCTATCCGGGGTGAGAGAGGGAGCTACAACTCCCATCGTCATGCATGATGGCCGAAATATGAGTGTAGCTATCCGGGGTGAGAGAGGGAGCTACAACGTCACGCGTAACGTACCCCACGGCAAGAGGGAGTGTAGCTATCCGGGGTGAGAGAGGGAGCTACAACCGACCAGCCGTGTGACGCTTTCGTGAAAAGGAGTGTAGCTATCCGGGGTGAGAGAGGGAGCTACAACGAAAAGCACGACCGTTCGATTAATTTCGACGAGTGTAGCTATCCGGGGTGAGAGAGGGAGCTACAACTCCTGCCAGACGTTGCTCCAGGTCTGCTGGGAGTGTAGCTATCCGGGGTGAGAGAGGGAGCTACAACTGACATGCTGCGCGATCCTGAGTCGTTTTTGAGTGTAGCTATCCGGGGTGAGAGAGGGAGCTACAACGCTGCCGAGTCTGCCGTCCGTCGATACGCCGAGTGTAGCTATCCGGGGTGAGAGAGGGAGCTACAACCTGCCGGCTGCCATCGTGTACGAGTGGGATGAGTGTAGCTATCCGGGGTGAGAGAGGGAGCTACAACGATTCTTCGACAGGTTGTAGATGACGGCGGGAGTGTAGCTATCCGGGGTGAGAGAGGGAGCTACAACAGAGCCTGACTAAGGCGCCGTGGCGCTACAGAGTGTAGCTATCCGGGGTGAGAGAGGGAGCTACAACTGCGTGGCGGTGTTCGCGCTGGCGCTGGACGAGTGTAGCTATCCGGGGTGAGAGAGGGAGCTACAACGGTCTGCGTATGCTCGACAACTCGCGGAAGGAGTGTAGCTATCCGGGGTGAGAGAGGGAGCTACAACAAACAGGCCCAGCAAGGCACCTAATCGGCCGAGTGTAGCTATCCGGGGTGAGAGAGGGAGCTACAACGAGCAAGCGCAACTGATCAATCTGCAGGAGGAGTGTAGCTATCCGGGGTGAGAGAGGGAGCTACAACGGGAAGGAGTTCAGCAGGTTGTCGGCGCTCGAGTGTAGCTATCCGGGGTGAGAGAGGGAGCTACAACGCGACATCGGCGAGGTGTTCGGCAGGATTGGAGTGTAGCTATCCGGGGTGAGAGAGGGAGCTACAACAGGTAGCCCGCAGCCAGTTCCAGCAGCCTGGAGTGTAGCTATCCGGGGTGAGAGAGGGAGCTACAACTGGCGCTGCGAACTGGTATGCGGGCGGGCGGAGTGTAGCTATCCGGGGTGAGAGAGGGAGCTACAACGTGGCCTTGAGCCAGTAGGCGAGCGGGCGGGAGTGTAGCTATCCGGGGTGAGAGAGGGAGCTACAACGTTCAGTTCCTGCACGGTCTTCACGGTGGGGAGTGTAGCTATCCGGGGTGAGAGAGGGAGCTACAACGCCGCTCGTGGTTGTCGTGCTTCCCGCGTTGAGTGTAGCTATCCGGGGTGAGAGAGGGAGCTACAACACCTGCGGAATGGGGCCGGGCGCCTCGGCGGAGTGTAGCTATCCGGGGTGAGAGAGGGAGCTACAACCTTTACAGTTTTCAGCTCTGCATTGCACGGGAGTGTAGCTATCCGGGGTGAGAGAGGGAGCTACAACATCGGGCGTTGTAGTCATCTTCCGCTTTCCGAGTGTAGCTATCCGGGGTGAGAGAGGGAGCTACAACATCGGGCGTTGTAGTCATCTTCCGCTTTCCGAGTGTAGCTATCCGGGGTGAGAGAGGGAGCTACAACGCGTAGTCGCTCGGTAGATTGCCAGCCTCTGAGTGTAGCTATCCGGGGTGAGAGAGGGAGCTACAACCGTGGAGCACGCACGATGGAAAGCAAGCAAGAGTGTAGCTATCCGGGGTGAGAGAGGGAGCTACAACCTGCGCGCCCCACATCAAAACGACTTCCTCGAGTGTAGCTATCCGGGGTGAGAGAGGGAGCTACAACTGCGTGGCCGTGTTGGCGCTGGTGCCCCCCGCGCCTCGGTCAGAATGGCGGGCATGCGTTGCCGTACACCTTGCTGGTTTGAAATAGATAGCTGCTCGCTCTTGATGGACAAGCGCTGGAGGCAGATATGACCGATGAATCCGTGGGTTCGCCCCACCCGCTCGCGCGCTTCGCCGCCACGCTGGCGTGGGGTGATGTGCCGGCGGCGGTGCAGCGGCGCGCTGTCGATCTGTGCGTGGACTGGTTCGGCTCGGTGCTGGCGGGCGTGCACGCGCGGCCGGTGGCGGTGCTGGCCCGCTTTGCGCTGGCGCAGGGGCCGGGCGATGGGCCGAGCGAGGTGATCGGCCACGGTGTGGGCAGCTCGCCGATGATGGCGGCGCTGGCCAACGCGGCGGCGTGCCACGTGGCCGAGCAGGACGATGTGCACAACGGCGCGGTGTTCCATCCGGCGGCGGTGGTGTTCGCGCCGGCGCTGGCGGTGGCGCAGCAGCGCGGCGCCAGCGGCGCCGAGTGGCTCGCGGCGTGCGTGGCGGGCTACGAGGTGGGCATCCGCGTGGGCGAGTTTCTCGGGCGCAGCCACTACAAGGTGTTCCACACCACCGCGACGGCGGGCACGCTGGCCGCGGCGGCGGCCGTGGGGCGGCTGCTGGGGCTGTCGCCCGCGCAGATGCAGCATGCCTTCGGCTCGGCGGGCACGCAGTCGGCGGGGCTGTGGGAGTTTCTGCGCACCGGGGCGGACAGCAAGCCGCTGCATACCGCGCACGCGTCGGCCGCGGGGCTGATGGGGGCGTACCTCGCGCAGGACGGCTTCACCGGCGCGCGCGACATCTTCACCGGGCCGCAGGGCATGGCGGCGGGCATGTCCCGCGACGCCGACCCGGCGCGCCTCACCGATGGTCTGGGTGAGCGCTGGGCCACGGCGGAGACCAGCTTCAAGTGGCATGCCTCGTGCCGCCACACGCACCCGGCGGCCGACGCGCTGCTGCAGGTGATGCAGGCGCACGCGCTTGCGCCCGCCGATCTGGCCGAGGTGGTGTGCCATGTGCACCAGGGCGCGCTCGACGTGCTTGGGCCGGTGGTGGCGCCGGCCACGGTGCACCAGAGCAAGTTCTCGATGGGCACGGTGCTCGCGCTCGTGGCGCGCTGCGGCCACGCGGGGCTGGCGCGGTTCGACACCGACTGGCGCGCGCCCGAGACGGTGGCGCTGCGCGAGCGGGTGCGCATGGTGCTGGATGCCGAGGTGGACAGCGCCTACCCGCGCCGCTGGATCGGCAAGGTGACGGTGCGCACCGTGGACGGCCGCACCCTGCACGGCCGCGTGGACGAGCCCAAGGGCGATCCGGGCAACACCCTCACGCGCGACGAGCTCACCGCCAAGGCGCTGCACCTGGCGGCCTATGGCGGCGCGGTGGATGCGGCGCGCGCGCGGGCGGCGATCGACCGCCTCTGGGGCGTGGCGGACTGGCCGCGCGTGGAGTGGCTGGTGCGGTGAGCAACATGCACGGGCAGATCGTTCGGCGCCGCGTGCTGCTGGCGCTGGGCCTGGCGCTGGCGGGCGGGGCGCGCGCGCAGGTGGAGGTGGGCAAGGCGTCCAGCCTCGCCCGGCTCGTGCCCGCGGCGCAACTGGAGCAGGCGGCGCGGCAGCAGTACGCGCAGATGCTGGCGCAGGCCCGCGCGCAGCGCGCACTCGCGCCCGACGGGCATCCGCAGCTCGTGAAGCTGCGCGCGATCGCGCGGCGCCTGATCCCGCACACCGCGCAGTGGAACCCGCGAGCGCGCGAATGGCACTGGGAGGTGAACCTCATCGGCAGCACCGAGGTGAATGCGTTCTGCATGCCCGGCGGCAAGATCGCGTTCTACAGCGGCATCCTCGACCGCCTGCAGCTCACCGACGACGAAACCGCGATGGTGATGGGCCACGAGATGGCGCACGCGTTGCGCGAGCATGCGCGCGAGCGCCTGGCCAAGACGCAGGCGACGAGCCTGGGCATCACCCTGGGCGCGCTGCTGCTAGGCCTGGGCGACCTGGGGCGCGCGGCGGCCGATCTGGGCGGGCAGTTGCTCACGCTGCAGTTCAGCCGCTCCGACGAGAGCGAGGCCGACCTCGTCGGGCTGGAGCTGGCCGCGCGCGCCGGGTTCGACCCGCAGGCCAGCGTGGCGCTGTGGCGCAAGATGCAGCAGGTGACGGGCAAGGGGGGCATCGGGTTCCTCTCCACCCACCCAAGCGGGCCCGACCGCATCCGCGAACTGCAGCGCAACCTGCCCAAGGTGCAGCCGCTGTACGAGGCCGCGCGCGGGCGCGGCTGATGCGCCGGGCGTGGACCCGGCGGCGGCTCAGGCGAGCAGCGCCTCGCTGGTCTGGTTCAGGTCGGCGGTGGGCAGCGTGACGCGGCCCTCGCGCAGCGCGGTGATGAGCAGGTCGGGCGTGGCGCGGATGTGCGCTTCCAGCGCCAGCGCGGCGCGCGCCTCCTGCCCGGCCATGGCGTAGTCGTAGATTTCGGTGTGTTCAGCATGCACCTCGCGCAGGCTGCCGGGCAGCCTCATCGCAAAGCTGCGGTAGCGCTCGCTGTGACGCGAGAGCAGGCGCAGCACGCGCAGCGTCCAAGGTGAGGCATGACCGCCGATCAAGGTTTCGTGAAAACGCAGGTTCAGTTGCTCCCACTCGCGCCGGCGTGTGGAGACGATGGGCTCCGCGCCCGACAGCGCTTCGTACGCGGCCCGCACCGCGCTGCGCCAGGCGTTGCCGCCTTCGCGGATCGATTCGCGCAGCGCATTGGTTTCGATCTGCACGCGCAGCCGCGTGATGTCTTCGAGTTCCTGAAGCGCAATCGGCGCAACGCGAAAGCCGCGTTGGCCCTCGGTGACGACGAGCGCGTCGCTCGCCAGGCGCGTGATCGCCTCGCGCAGCGTGCCCGCGCTCACGGCGTAGTGGTCCTTCAGGTGCTCGACGCGCAGCTTTTCGCCGGGTACCAGGCGTCCCTCGATGATGTCCGTGCGCAGTTGTTCATAGGCGCGCTCAATGAGTGTGCGCGCGGCGGGGAGCGTGGAGCCGTGCGGCGGCGGGGTGGCTGCAAGGATGCTGCGTTTAGCCATGCGGTTCAGCTTGCTCGTATCTTGGTGAGACGGTAACTCAACTGCGCGCGCGTGATGCCCAGCAGGCGCGCGGCGGCGGCGAGGTTGCCCTTGTTGCGCGCCACCGCCTCCTCGATGAGGCTCTGTTCGATGCCCGGCAGGCTGACGCGCTGGGTCAGCAGTTGCTCCAGCAGCGTGGCATCGAACGCCCGGGGCTGCGCCGCGCGCAGCCGGCCGGTGTCTTCCAGCGTGTGCGCGGGCGTGGCGCCGGGTATGCCGGCCTGCTGAGTGAAGAGGTGTTGCACGTCGATGGGCTGGCCCACGTCGGCCAGGATCACGCCGCGTTCAATGAGGTTTTCCATCTCGCGCACGTTGCCGGGCCAGGCGTATTCGCGCAGCGCAAGCAGTGCGCGGTCGGTGAAGCCGCTCACGTGCTTGTCGTGCAGGCCGCAAAAGCGCTGCAGCAGGTGCTGCGCGAAGGGCTCGATATCTTGCGTGCGCTCGCGCAGCGGCGGGATGCGGATCGGATAGACGTTGATGCGGTAGTACAGGTCCTGTCGAAAGCGCCCGGCGCGCACCGCGTCCATCAGGTCGACGTGCGTGGCCGCGACGAGGCGCACATCCACCTGGCGCGGCTGCGAGGCGCCCAGGCGCTCGACCTGCCCGTCCTGCAGCACGCGCAGCAGCTTGGCCTGCGCGGGCAGCGGCAGCTCGCCGAGTTCGTCCAGGAACAGCGTGCCGCCGTGCGCCCGCTCGAAGCGTCCGGCGCGCGCGGCGTCGGCGCCGGTGTAGGCGCCTTTTTCCGTGCCGAAGAGTTCGGATTCGACGAGGTCGCCCGGCAGCGCGGCGCAGTTCACCGCCACGAAGGGCTTGGCCGCGCGCGGGCCCAGCGCATGCAGCGCGCGCGCAAAGCGCTCCTTGCCGGTGCCTGTCTCGCCGGTGAGCAGCACGGTCACCTGTGTGCCCGCGGCCTTGCGCAGCAGGTCGGTGGCGGCGACGAAGCCGGGCGAGCGCCCGATGATCGGGCCGAGCGCGTCCACCGGCGTTTCGGGCGCGTCGTCGGCAGGCATGCGGCTGAACCATGCCGTGACAGCGGGCGTGCCTTCGCTGGGCGGCAGCGTATCGGCGGCGTAGTCGCGCGCCAGCAGCTCGCCCTCGCCGTCGGGCCAGTCGGCCACCGGCCAGCCCTCGATGCGGCAATGCGCGTGGCCGCTGCCCACGCACGCCACTTCCTTGTAGAGCACGGGCCGCCCCATGAAGGCACTGGTGTAGCCCGAGGCGTAGCCCAGCAGCATCCAGCACACCGGGTCTTGCTGCGGGCCAAAGTCGCGCAGATGCACCTCGACCTCCCACGAGTGGTCCCAGCGGAAGATGCCATGAAAGTGTCCCTGGCCTACGTCGATGTCGACCAGCTCGGGCGCAACCTGGACGGCGCCTTCGAGCATGTGCAATTGCGGCCCCACGGAAAACATCGAGAAAACGTCGTCGCTCGAACGCAGTTGCCGCGCCAGCGACGCGTCGCGTTCGCCCGAGGCGTAGCCCGCGCGCAGCAGCAGCCGGCGCGTGGCGGCGATGCCGATGGATTCGATCAGCTCGCGGCGCAGCGTGCCCAGCGACGCCGCATGCATCAGCACCATGCGTTGGCCCGCAAGCCAGATGCGCCCGTCGGCCGAGGAGAAGCGCACCTGACGGCGCAGGTCGGCATCCGAAGGCAGGGGTGGCAGACCGGGCACGGCAGGTTTATCGATAAATGATGGTTTCAGGCGCCAAAGAAATTCATCAATTGATCAATTCTGTGGTTCACCAATGATGCAAATGATCAACGCAAAATGCAATAGGCCAGCCAGATTTTGTGAAGGGCGGATCAAAACTTTCCTGACCGCGCGGTCGAACATAGGGGTTTACCCCGAAGTTTCGCTGGTTTTGAACGTTTTCTCGATAACTGGCACGGTCTTCGCATCGTCACTGGCATGACCGGCGCACCTGACACCCCCAACCAGCCTTTCGACGTGGAGCGGCGCTTCATCCGCATCGTGGAAGAACGCAGCAACGGTTTGATCGAGTTCGAATTTGCCGCGGGCGAACCCGAGCTGTACGTCGAAATGGTCCTGCCACGCGCAGAGTTCGAAGATTTTTGCCAGATGCAGGGTGTGGCGCCCACGCATGGCCGCCTGCCCCAGCATGAACAGGACAGCCTGGACGCGCACTGGGACTGGAACCTGCGCGATGCGCGCGAGCGCCACTTTCGCGACCTGTCCTGAAACGCCTTCCCCCTTTCATTTCAAGACGAGGAGACATGTTCCATGCAGATTGACTTGCGCACCGTCAGCATCACCCCGCTGCGGCAGACCTACAACCACATCGCCGAGTACCTGGGCGCCGACAAGGCGGCCTCGCGCTACGTGGAGGCAACGATGGGCGTGCAGGGCACGACCAACTTCCACTACCGCCCCACGTGGGACCCCGAACGCGAGATGTTCGACCCGCGGCGCACCGCCATCCAGATGAAGGACTGGTACGTGCTCAAGGACCCGCGCCAGTACTACTACGGCAGCTACACGCAGGCGCGCGCCCGCATGCAGGAAACGGCCGAGGCGGATTTCGACTTCGTCGAGAGCCGGGGCCTGGCCGACGGCTACGACGAAGGCGCGCGCCGCGCGGCGCTGGACTTCTACATCCCGCTGCGCCACGTGGCCTGGGGCGGCAACATGAACAACGGCTACCAGAGCGCCTACGGCTATGGCACGGCGATCACGCAGGCGTCGCTGTATGCCAGCATGGACCAGCTGGGCATAGCGCAATACCTCACGCGCCTGGGCCTGCTGCTGGGCAACGAAAGCGAGCTGGAGGCCGGCAAGCATGCGTGGATGAATGCGCCCGCCTGGCAGCCGCTGCGCAAGTACGTGGAAGACAGCTTCGTCATCAAGGACTGGTTCGAGAACTTCGTGGCGCAGAACATGGCGCTCGATGGCCTGCTGTTCGGCCTGGCCTACAAGGAAGTGGACAAGCACCTGAACGAGCGCGCGGGGCCGACCGTCTCGATGCTCACGCGCTTTCCGGCCGAGTGGTTCCCCGAGACCAGCAAGTGGGTCGATGCCGTGGTCAAGGCCACCGCCGCCGAAAGCCCCGAGAACAAGGCGCTGCTGGAAAAGTGGTACGCGCACTGGCTGGGCCGCGCGCAGGAGGCGCTGGGGCCCGTTGCGCAGCTGGCGCTGGGCGAAGACGGCGCGGCGGCGCTGCAGCGCTGCAGGGCCCAGCTTGATGCGCGCATGGCCAAGGCCGGCCTCTCGGTCTGAGGCATCCGCCCCCTTCACTATCCAAGGAGACAAAAGATGCCTCAAATCCCCAACGTGTTCATCGCGCTGCAGCGCAATGAAGAGACCCGCCCGATCATCGACGCGATCCTGGCGGACAACCCCGGCGCCCAGCTCGACGAGCAGCCGGCCATGGTCAAGATCAACGTGCCCGGGCGCCTCGTGGTGCGCCGCACCACCATCGAGCAGGAGATCGGCCGCGACTTCGACCTGCAGGAGCTGCACGTGAACCTGATCACGCTGACCGGCCACATCGATGAATCCGACGACGAGTTCGTCCTGAGCTGGGTGCACTGAGCACCGGCCGCCCGCAGAGATTCCCCCATCCAAGGAGACCGAACATGGACATGAAAGTCACGAAGAAGCTGGGTCTGAAAGAGCGCTACAACCGCATGACCCGCGACCTGAACTGGACGCCGACCTACCAGTCGCTCAAGGACATCTACCCCTACCTCGAATACGAGGGCATCAAGATCCACGACTGGGACAAGTTCGAGGATCCGTTCCGCATGACGATGGACGCCTACTGGAAATACCAGGGCGAGAAGGAGCGCAAGCTCTACGCCATCCTCGACGCCTTCGCGCAGAACAACGGCCACCTGGGCGTGACCGATGCGCGCTACATCAACACGCTCAAGCTGTTCCTCACGGGCGTCTCGCCGCTCGAATACATGTCGCACAAGGGCTTTGCCATCCTGGGGCGCCAGTTCCAGGGCGCGGGCCCGCGCGTGGCCTGCCAGATGCAGTCGCTCGACGAGATCCGCCATGCCCAGACGCAGATCCATGCGATGAGCAACTACAACAAGTACTACAACGGCTTTCAGGACTGGCAGCACATGCACCACCGCGTGTGGTACCTCTCCGTGCCCAAGAGCTTCTTCGAGGATGCGGTCACCTCCGGGCCGTTCGAGTACATCCTCTCGATCAGCTTCGCCTTCGAGTACGTGCTCACCAACCTGCTGTTCGTGCCCTTCATCTCGGGCGCGGCCTACAACGGCGACATGGGCGCGATGGCGTTCGGCTTCTCGGCGCAGTCCGATGAATCGCGTCACATGACGCTGGGCCTGGAGGTCATCAAGTTCGTGCTCGAGCAGGACCCGGACAACCTGCCCATCGTGCAGAAGTGGATCGACAAGTGGTTCTGGCGCGGCTACCGCGTGCTCACGCTCGTGGCCATGATGATGGACTACATGCTGCCCAAGCGCGTGATGAGCTGGAAGGAGGCATGGGAGATTTACGCCGAGGAAAACGGCGGCGCGCTCTTCCGCGACCTGGCGCGCTACGGCGTGAAGGTGCCGCTGGGCTGGGAGCAGGCCTGCAAGGAGAAGGACCACCTCTCGCACATGGCGTGGAACGTGTTCTACAACTACGGCGCGGCCGCGCCCTTCCACACCTGGGCGCCGAGCGAGGAAGACATGAAGTGGCTCTCGGCCAAGTACCCCGACAGCTTCGACACGTACTACCGCCCGCTGTGGGAGCACTACGCGAAGGAGCAATCGGCCGGCCGGCGCTTCTACAACAAGACGCTGCCCATGCTGTGCCAGACCTGCCAGATCCCGATGTTCTTCACCGAGCCCGACGATCCGACCAAGATCGCCTACCGCGAAAGCGACTGGCGCGGCAACAAGTTCCACTTCTGCTCGGACGGCTGCAAGCACATCTTCGACAACGAGCCCGAGAAGTTCGCCCAGAGCTGGCTGCCGGTGCACCAGATCTACCAGGGCAACTGCTTCCCCGAGGACGTGGACCCGACCAAGCCGGACTTCGACCCGCTGATGGAAGTGCTGCGCTACTACAAGATGGAGTTCGGCCGCGACAACCTGGACTACGCCGATTCGCAGGACAAGAAGAACTTCGAAGCCTGGCGCGCGCAGGCGACCACCAACTGAACCCGAGGAAGGAGACCCATCATGGCCGTCGTATCGATTGCACCCTATGACTTCCCGCCCAAGGATTCGGTGGACAAGTTCCCCGCGCCGCTGCTGTACGTGGGCTGGGAAGACCACAAGATGTTCTGCGCGCCGCACTGCGTGCCCATGCCGCCCACCACCGTGTTCGGCGACTTCGTCAAGGGCGTGCTGCCCGACATGTACAGCGCCCACCCCGACTTCGCGAAGATCGCCTGGGACAAGGTGGAATGGTTCAGCTCGGGCAAGCCCTTCACGCCCGACATGGGCAAGACCATGGCCGAGAACGGCATCGGCCACAAGAGCGTGATCCGCTTTCGTACGCCGGGGCTGACGGGGCTGGGCGGATCGGGGTTCTGAAAAGGTCGTGAGGCGAATCGGATGCTGGCGCCCGCCCACCAAGCGCCAACAGCTATCAATGATGTAGTTTACGAGCACCATGTCGTACCAGTTGACCATCGAACCCCTGGGCCAGACCGTCGAAGTCGAGGATGGGCAAACCATCCTCGACGCCGCGCTGCGTGCAGGCATCTATTTGCCACATGCCTGCTGCCACGGCCTGTGCGGCACGTGCAAGGTGCAGGTGGCGGATGGTGAGATCGAGCACAACGAGGCGAGCACCTTTGCGCTCATGGAGTACGAGCGCGAGGAAGGGATGTGCCTGGCGTGCGTCTCCACGCTGGAATCCGACGTGGTGATCGAGGCCGAGATCGACGAAGAGCCCGACGCGCGCAACCTGCAGGTGCAGGACTACGTGGGCACGGTCTCGCGCATCGAGGACCTCACGCCCACCATCAAGGGCGTGTGGATCGGGCTCGACCGCCCCATCGAGTTCCAGGCGGGGCAGTACATCAACCTGCAGATCCCGGGCGAGGGCGCCTCGCGCGCCTTCTCCATCGCGAGCAGCCCGGCGCAGGCCGATGAGATCGAGCTCAACATCCGCCACGTGCCCGGTGGGCGCGGCACCGGCTGGGTGCACGAGCAGCTCAAGGCGGGCGATCGCGTGCAGTTGGCCGGCCCCTACGGACGCTTCTTCGTGCGCGAGTCGGCGCACCGCAAGGAGGGGCTGGGCTATCTCTTCCTCGCCGGCGGCTCGGGCCTTTCCAGCCCCTGCTCCATGGTGCTTGACCTGCTCGCCTCGGGCTGCGACAAACCCATCACGCTGATCAACGGCGCGCGCTCGCGCGAGGAGCTCTATCACCACGAAGAGTTCACGCGCCTGGCCGACGAGCACCCCAATTTCACCTACGTGGCAGCGCTCTCGGGCGAACCCGAGGGCAGCGACTGGGGCGGCGCGCGCGGTTTCGTGCACGATGCCGCCAAGGCGCATTTCAACAATGACTTCCGCGGCCACAAGGCCTATCTGTGCGGCCCGCCGCTGATGATCGAAGCCTGCATCACGACCCTGATGCAGGGGCGTCTGTTCGAGCGCGACATCTACACCGAGAAGTTCATCTCGGCGGCCGATGCGCAGCAGGTGCGCAGCCCCTTGTTCCACAAGATTTAAGAACGTGTGAAAGAGCCTGCCATGCCCGCTCATCCCGCCAGAACACAGCCACTTGTCGTTGCACATGCTCGCCATGGCTCCGGCCATGTCTGCGCTTTGCGCCTCGATGGGCCGCGTTTTCGCGTTCTGCTCGAACACGTCGAGTTCATTCACGCGTTCTGACATGCCCACCTACCACACGGTCACCATCGTCGACACGCAAGAGAGCTACCGCTGTCCCGATGAACGCTCCGTGCTCAAGGGCATGGAGGCGCTGGGCAGAAAAGGCATTCCCGTGGGCTGCCGCAGCGGTGGCTGCGGGGTGTGCAAGGTGCAGGTCGAATCGGGCAGTTACGCCAGCCGCGTGATGAGCCGCGCGCATGTGAGCGCGGAGGACGAGGCAGCGGGCCGCGTGCTCTCGTGCTGTATCAAACCCACGAGCGATCTGCGGGTGCGCGTACTCGGGGCCATGAAGAAATCCGTTTGCCGGCCAACGCTACCGACCGGCACCACTGTTCACTCAACCTGAAAGCTGAAAGGAGATCACCATGGCAATGACGGGTGTTTTGCGTCCGGGCCACGCGCAGATACGTGTGCTGGACCTGGAAGAGTCGGTGAAGTTCTACACCGACGTGATGGGCCTCAAGCCCATGGGCCGCGACAGCCAGGGCCGGGCGTATTTCAAGACCCGCGCCGAGCGTGACCACAACAGCATCATCCTGCGCCAGGCCGACCACGCCGGCATGGATTTTTTTGGCTACAAGGTGCTGGACAAGGCGACGCTGGAAGACTTGGACAAGAAGCTGCAGGCGTACGGCGTCAAGACCGAGCGCATGCCCGCGGGCGACCTGCTCGAAACGGGCGAGCGCGTGCGCTTCAAGATCCCCACCGGTCAGACCATCGAGCTGTATGCCGAGAAAAAGGCTGTCGGCAGTGCGGTCGGCTGTACGAACCCTGACATGGACGTGATCGACGGCCCCGGCATCTGCCCGATCCGCCTGGACCACACCCTGATCTACGGCACCGATCTGGACGGTTCGCGCGACCTGTTCACCGACGTGCTGGGCTTCACCCTGGTCGAGCGCGCCCTGCTGGAGGACGGCAAGACGGACCTCGGCGTGTGGCTGACCTGCAGCGCCAAGGCCCACGACATCGCGATCGTGCGCCACGGCGAGCCGGACAAGCTGCACCACGTGTCGTTCCAGCTCGGTACCTGGGAGCAGGTGCTGCGCGCTGCCGACATCATGAGCAAGCACCGCGTCTCGATCGACATGGGCCCGACGCGCCACGGCATCACCAATGGCACGACGATCTACTTCTTCGATCCGTCGGGCAACCGCCTCGAAACCTTTGCCGGTGGCTACGACCATTACCCCGACATGCAGCCGATTACCTGGACGTGGGAGGAGATCGGCGCTGGCATCTTCTACCATGACCGCAAGCTCAACGACGCCTTCCTGAGCGTAGTGACCTGAGTAGACGCGGCATTGGCCTGCTGCGCGCACCGATCTGGCGCCCGCGCTGCGCACCGTACGAAGGTATGGTGGCGGGGCCGGTGCCACGTCGGCGCTGTTGCGGCGGCCAAGGGAGTGCTTTCCGTGCCCAACAGAACCAGAGAGATGCCATGAATGCACACAGCGTTGAACAACGCGCCATCACTGCCGAAGCGGCCAATGCCGCCGTGGTCGCCGCCGTCGCCAAGGCGGGCGAGCTGGGCATCCGCGTCAACGCGGCCGTGACTGACGCCTCGGGCGTGCTCGCGGCGTTCTTGCGCATGCCGGGCGCGTTCCTGCATTCGGTTGATATCGCGGTCGACAAGGCCTACACGGCCGCGGGCTTCGGCTTTGCCACGAGTACCTGGGCGGGCATCTTGAAGGATGATGAGGCGCTGCGCCTGGGTATGCCGGTACGTGCGCGCAACGTCGTCTTCGGCGGTGGCCTGCCGATACGCGAAGGTGGTGTGCTGATCGGCGGCATCGGGGTTTCCGGTGGTTCGGCGGAGCAGGACACCGAATGCGCACGCGCGGGCCTGGCCGCGCTGGGCCTGGATGCGTGACAGACCCCGCCCGTAAACGATTTTTGATCAGCGAGAGAGCGACATGAAAGAGTTCCTCAATTTCATCAACGGCGAGTACGTCAAGAACGCCAGCGGCAAGACCTTCGACAACCACAACCCGGTCGACAACAGCGTGATCGGCACGGTGTACGAAGCGGGCAGGCCCGAGGTGGACGCGGCTGTTGCTGCGGCCAAGGCGGCACTTGCCGGCGACTGGGGCCGCATGTCGGTGGGGGAGCGCTGCAAGCTGCTCGAAGCGCTGACCGACGGCATCAACAGGCGTTTCGATGATTTCCTGCAAGCCGAGATCGCCGACACGGGCAAACCCAACCACCTCGCGTCGCACGTGGACATCCCCCGCGGCGCGGCCAATTTCCAGGTCTTCATCGACACCATCAAGAGCCTTTCGACCGAGTCGTTCACGATGCGCACGCACGACGGCAAGACGGCGCTCAGCTACGGCGTGCGCGTGCCGCGCGGCGTGATCGCGGTCGTGTGCCCGTGGAACCTGCCGCTGCTGCTCATGACCTGGAAAGTCGGCCCGGCGCTTGCCTGCGGCAACACCGTGGTTGTCAAGCCCTCGGAGGAAACCCCGGCGACGGCCACGCTGCTGGGCGAGGTGATGAACGCGGTGGGCATGCCCGCGGGCGTATACAACGTGGTGCATGGCTTCGGCCCCGATTCGGCGGGCGAATTCCTCACGCGCCACCCCGATGTGAACGGCATCACCTTCACCGGCGAGACGCGCACCGGCGAGGCCATCATGAAGGCGGCGGCCGAAGGCATACGCCCGGTATCGATGGAGCTCGGCGGCAAGAACGCCGCCGTGGTGTTTGCCGACTGTGACTTCCAGGTTGCGGTGGATACCGTCACGCGCTCGTGCTTCGAAAACGCCGGCCAGGTCTGCCTGGGCACCGAGCGCGTCTATGTGCAGCGTCCGATCTTTGACAAGTTCGTCGCCGCGCTCAAGCACAAGGCCGAGACCATGACACCCGGCCTGCCGTTCGACCCGGCCACGAGAATCGGCCCGGTCATCAGCAAGGAACACCAGGCCAAGGTGCTGGGTTACTACAAGAAGGCCGTTGAGGAAGGCGCCACCGTGGTCACCGGCGGCGGCGTGCCCGAGATGCCCCAGCACCTCAAGGATGGCTGCTGGGTCGAGCCCACCATCTGGACCGGTCTGCCCGAGACCGCGAGCGTGATCACCGAGGAAATCTTCGGCCCCTGCTGCCACATCGCGCCGTTTGACAGCGAGAGCGAAGTGCTCGCCAAGGTGAACAACAACCGCTATGGCCTGGCCACCTCCATCTTCACGCAGGACATAGGCCGCGCCAACCGCATGGCGCAGGGCATTCACGTGGGACTGGCGTGGATCAACAGCTGGTTCCTGCGCGACCTGCGCACCTCGTTCGGCGGCTCCAAGCAGTCGGGCATCGGGCGTGAGGGCGGCGTGCACTCGCTGGAGTTCTATACCGACCTGCGCAATGTGATGGTCAAAATCTAGATGAAAAGTGGCTCAAACGCTTGATGGGCAAGCGGCGCAAGCTCTTGAAATGGTAGTTCCAGATGAAAAAGAAAGACCTTGAACAACTCGGCGATGCGCTCTTTGATGCGCTCGGCTCGTGCACCACGCTTGCGCCGCTGACCACCCGTCACCCTGAGATCACGATCGATGATGCCTACGCCGTGCAGCAGCGCCTGATGGCGCGCCGCCTGGCCGCGGGCGAGAAGGTCATCGGCAAGAAGATCGGCGTGACCAGCCAGGCCGTGATGGACATGCTCGGCGTGTTCCAGCCCGACTTCGGCTGGCTCACCGACGCCATGGTCTACAACGAGGGCGAGTCCATCCCCATGAGCCGCCTGATCCAGCCCAAGGCCGAGGGCGAGATTGCCTTCGTGCTCAAGAAAACGCTCCAGGGCCCGGGCGTCACCGTGGCCGATGTGCTGGCCGCCACCGAAGGCGTGATGGCCTGCTTCGAGATCGTCGATTCACGCATCGAGCACTGGAAGATCAAAATCCAGGACACCGTGGCCGACAACGCCTCCTGCGGCGTCTTCGTGCTCGGCGATCGGCTCGTGGACGTGCGCGACGTGGATCTCACCACCTGCGGCATGGTGCTGGAGAAGAACGGCGAGATCGTCGCCACCGGCGCGGGCGCGGCCGCGCTCGGCCATCCGGCCAACGCGGTCGCGTGGCTCGCCAACACCCTGGGCGCGCATGGCACGGCGCTGGAGGCGGGCGAGATCGTGCTCTCGGGGTCGCTGGCAGCCATGGTGCCCGTGAAGGCGGGCGACAACCTGCGCGTGACCATCGGCGGCATCGGTGGCTGCAGCGTGCGGTTCACATGAACCACGAATGATGCAACCATCATCCGTCGTCTGATTTGAGAAAGGCAGTGAAATGAGCAAGAAAGTGAAGTGCGCCCTGATCGGGCCGGGCAACATCGGCACCGACCTGCTGGCGAAACTCCAGCGCAGCGCCGTGCTGGAGCCGGTGTGGATGGTTGGCATCGACCCCACGTCCGACGGCCTCAAGCGTGCGCGCGAGATGGGCATCAAGACCACCGATCAGGGGGTGGACGGCCTCGTGCCGCACATCAAGCAGGATGGCGTGCAGATCGTCTTCGACGCCACCAGCGCCTACGTGCACGCCGAAAACTCGCGCAAGGTGATCGCCGAGGGCGCGATGATGGTCGACCTCACGCCCGCGGCCATCGGGCCGTATTGCGTACCGCCGGTGAACCTCAAGGCGCACGTCGGCCAACGCGAGATGAACGTCAACATGGTCACCTGCGGCGGCCAGGCGACGATTCCCATGGTCAACGCCGTCAGCCGCGTGCAGCCCGTGGCCTATGCCGAAATCGTCGCCACGGTCTCCAGCAAATCCGCCGGGCCCGGCACGCGCAAGAACATCGACGAATTCACGCGCACCACGGCGGGCGCGATCGAGAAGGTGGGCGGCGCCAAAAAGGGCAAGGCCATCATCATCATCAACCCGGCCGACCCGCCCCTCATCATGCGCGACACGGTGCATTGCCTGACGGAAACCGAGCCCGACGAGGCGGCCATCCGCAAGAGCGTGCAGGACATGATGGCCGAGGTGCAGAAATACGTGCCTGGCTACCGCATGGTCAACGGCCCGGTGTTCGACGGCAAGCGCATCTCCATGTACCTGGAGGTCGAGGGCCTGGGCGACTACCTGCCCAGGTACTCCGGCAACCTGGACATCATGACCGCCGCCGCCGCGCGCACCGCCGAGATGTTCGCCGAGGAAATCCTCGCCGGGCGCCTCACGCTCGAACCCGCGGCCGCCTGAAGGAGAAACACACCATGAGCATCAAAGGCAGGAAAGTCACGCTGCACGAAATGGCGCTGCGCGACGGCATGCACCCCAAGCAGCACCAGATCAGCATCGAGCAGATGAAGGCCGTCGCCACCGCGCTGGACGCCGCCGGCATGCCGCTGATCGAAGTCACCCACGGCGATGGCCTGGGCGGCGATTCGGTCAACTACGGCTTTGCCGCGCACACCGACGAGGAGTACCTCAAGGCCGTCATCCCCCTGATGAAGCATGCCAAGGTCTCGGCGCTGCTGCTGCCGGGCATAGGCACGGTCGATCACCTGAGGATGGCGCACGACGTGGGCGTGCACACCATCCGCGTGGCCACGCACTGCACCGAGGCGGATGTGAGCGAACAGCACATCACGCTCGCGCGCAAGCTCGGCATGGATACCGTGGGCTTTCTCATGATGAGCCACATGAACAGCCCCGAGGGGCTCGTGAAGCAGGCCAGGCTCATGGAAGGCTACGGCGCCAATTGCGTCTACGTGACGGATTCGGCCGGGCACATGCTGCCCGAGGATGTCAGGGCCAGGCTCGGCGCTGTGCGCGAGGCGCTCAAGCCCGAGACGGAACTGGGCTTTCACGCCCATCACAACCTCGCGATGGGCGTGGCCAACTCGATCACCGCGATCGAGATGGGCGCCAACCGCGTGGACGCCGCCAGCGCGGGCCTGGGCGCGGGCGCGGGCAACACGCCCATGGAAGTGCTGGTCGCGGTGCTCGACCTGATGGGGGTTCAAACGGGCGTGGACGTCTTCAAGATCCAGGACGTGGCCGAAGACCTGATCGTGCCCATGATGGATTTTCCCATCCGCATCGACCGCGACGCGCTCACGCTGGGCTATGCGGGCGTGTACGGCTCCTTCCTGCTGTTTGCCAAGCGCGCCGAGAAGAAGTACGGCGTGCCCGCGCGCGAGATCCTTGTCGAGATGGGCCGCCGCGGCTGCGTGGGCGGGCAGGAAGACATGATCGAAGACACCGCGCTCACGCTGGCGCGCCAGCGTGGCCTGAAGGTGGCGTAAGGCCCACCCGAGAACCTGACGGAGACCACCGATGGCCCTCAAGAGCAAGACCTTGGACCAGCTCGCCAAGCACCTGCACGCCTGCCAGCGCGAGGCGCGCGACACGCCCAAGATCACCGACGAGCATCCCGAGATGGACTGGGACGATGCCTACGCCATCCAGGACCGCATCCTCGCCGCCAAGCTCAAGGGCGGCGCGCGCATCGCGGGCTACAAGGCGGGCCTGACCTCGCACGCCAAGATGAAGCAGATGGGCGTGACCGACCCGGTGTTCGGCTTCCTCGTCGATGAATTCACCGTGCCCGACGGTGGCGAAGTGCAGACGAACCAGCTCATCCACCCCAAGGTCGAGCCCGAGATCTGCTTCGTCACGCGCACCGAGCTCAAGGGCCCCGGCTGCAGCATCGCCAACGTTCTGGCGGCGAGTGACGTGGTGCTGCCCGGCATCGAGGTCATCGACAGCCGCTACCGTGACTTCAAGTTTGACTTGAAGAGCGTAGTGGCCGACAACACCTCGGCCGCGCGCTTCGTCGTCGGCGGCCATGCGGTCGATGCGCGCAGCGTCGATCTGCGCACCACCGGCATCGTGCTCGAGAAAAACGGCGTGCCCGTGGCGCTGGGCGCGGGCGCGGCGGTGCTCGGCCACCCGGCCGCCGCCGTCGCCATGCTGGTGAACCACCTGGGGCGTCGCGGCAAGAGCCTGCCCGCGGGCTCGCTCGTGCTCTCAGGCGGTGCCACCGAGGCCGTGGCCGTGCAGGCGGGCGACCACGTCTGCCTGCGCATGCAGGGCATGGGCAGCGTCTCGCTGCGATTTGTGTAACTGTGTCACCAACCATTATTAAAGGAAACAACCATGACCAATTCTTCACGTCGACACGTCCTCAGCACCATGGGCGGCGTTGCCGCCGCGTCACTGCTGCCCGCTCCGTGGGTACACGCTGCGGAGACCTTCAAGATTGGCTATGTGGCGCCGGCCACCGGGCCTTTGTCCGTGTTTGCCGAGCCTGATCCGTTCACGCTCGAAGCCATCAAGAAGCTGGTCGCGGGGGGCATCAAGAGTGGTGGCAAGACCTACGGTGTGGAGGTGATCTACAAGGATTCACAGTCAAACGCCGCGCGTGCGGCCGAGGTGGCCAACGAGCTGATCCTCAAGAACAAGGTGGACATGGTGATCTCGGGCTGCACGCCGGAAACGACCAACCCGGTGGCCGACCAGTGCGAGCTCAATGGCATGCCCTGCGTGACCAATGACACGCCGTGGCAGCCGCACTTCTTCGGCCGCGGTGGCGACCCGAAGAAGGGCTTCGAGTGGACCAACCACTTCTTCTGGGGCCTGGAAGACATCATGGGCGTGTTTGGCAGCATCTGGGACAAGGTGCCTACGAACCGCGTGGTGGGCGCGCTGCTGCCCAATGATCCGGACGGCAACGCCTGGGGCGACCCGAAGATGGGCCTGCCGTTGATGGCCAACGCGAAGAAGTTCAAACTCGTCGACCCGGGCCGCTACCAGAGTCCCAACGACAACTTCACCAACTACATCAGCGAGTTCAAGAAGGCGGGGGTAGAAATCGTCGGTGGCGTGCTGCCGCCGCCGGACTTTGGCAACTTCTGGGCGCAGTGCGCACAGCAGGGTTTCAAACCGAAAATCGTCACTGCCGCGAAGGCGACCGAATTTCCGGCCGCCATAGCCGCCTTCGGGCCGCGCAGTGAGGGGTTGACCGTGGAGGTCTGGTGGTCGCCCCACCATCCGTTCAAAAGCTCGCTTACCGGTCAGAGCTCGGCGGAGCTGGCGGCGGCCTACACGAAGGCCACGGGCAAGCCGTGGACGATGCCCGTGGGTTTCAAGCATTCGTTGTTCGAGGTGGCGCTGGCGGCGTTCAAGAAAAGCGAAGGCAAGAACCCCAAGGCGTTGCGCGATGCGTTGCGCGCCACTGACCTGGACACCATCGTCGGCCACGTCAATTTCACCAAGGGGCCGGTGCCCAGCATCAGCAAGACACCGCTCGTTGGCGGGCAGTGGCAGAAGAAGGGTAACGAGTTCGAGTTGCTGATCATCGAAAACAGCCAGGCGGGCATGATTCCCGTGGGTGCCGAGCTCAAGGCCATCGCCTGAGGCGCACACCGTGGAGAACGCCGTCGGTGCGGTGGGAACCGCGCCGCTGCTGGATTTGCGCGATGTGAGTCGCCGCTTCGGCGCGCTGCATGTCGTCGATCGGCTCAACCTGCAGGTAGCGCCCGGCGAGGCGCTGGGCGTGATCGGGCCCAACGGTGCAGGCAAGACCACGCTGATGAACTTGATCGCGGGCGACATTCCGGTGAACAGCGGGCAGGTGGTGTTCGACGGGTGCGACGTGACCGATCTGCCGCCGCAGGAGCGTTGCCGCGCTGGTATTGCGCGCAGCTACCAGGTACCACATCCTTTCGTCGGCCTGACGGTGTTCGAGAACGTGCTCGTCGGTGCGGTATTTGGCGCCGACATGAGCGAAAAGGCTGCTCGGCCGCACGTCGTGGCAGTGCTCGAACGCACGGGTCTGATCGACCGGGCCGACAGGCTCGCGGGCACGTTGACGCTGCTCGACCGCAAGCGTCTGGAGCTGGCGCGCGCACTCGCATCCAAGCCGCGGCTGCTGCTGCTCGACGAGATCGCCGGTGGGCTCACTGATCAGGAGGTGCGCGCGCTGCTGGACACGGTTCGGGAGATCCGTGCCTCGGGCGTCACGCTGATCTGGATCGAGCACATCGTGCACGCATTGCTCGCGGTTGTCGATCGCCTCGTGGCGCTGGATTTCGGCCGCAAGGTGACCGAAGGCGCACCGCAGGCGGTGATGGACGATCCAGCGGTGCGCGAGATCTACATGGGCATAGACGCTGCCGAGGAGGTCGTGCCGTGAGCCTGCTCGAAGCGCGTGCGCTCATCGCGGGTTACGGCGATTTCCAGGCGCTCTATGGCGTCGATCTGACGCTGGAGTCCGGCGAGGTGCTGGCGATCATCGGGGCCAACGGCGCGGGCAAGACCACGCTACTGCGCACGCTCGCCGGCGCCTTGCCGCTGCGTTCCGGCAGCGTGTCCTTCGATGGACATGCACTGGGGGGCTTACCTGCGCACCGGATTTGCGCGGCCGGTATCGCGCTCGTGCCCGAGGGACGACGGCTGTTCCCAAGCCTGAGCGTCGAGGAGAACCTGCTGATGGGTGCGTACGTGCGCCGCTCGGGGCCGTGGAACCTGCAGGCGGTGTACGGGCTGTTTCCGATCCTGCACGAGTTTCACCGCCGTCCCGCGACCGAGCTGTCGGGCGGGCAGCAGCAGATGGTGGCGATCGGTCGTGCGCTGATGAGCAACCCGCACCTGTTGTTGTGTGACGAAATTTCGCTCGGACTCGCGCCGGTGGTCGTCAAGGGCATCTATCAGGCGTTGCCGTTAGTCTGCGAGCAGGGCGTGTCGGTCATCGTCGTGGAGCAGGACATCAGCCAGGCACTGCGTGTGGCGCGGCGCGTGGTGTGCATGCGCGAAGGTCGGGTCGTCCTCGAAGGCGCTCCCGATCGGCTTTTGCGTGATCAGATCGCACAGGCGTACTTCGGCGCCGCGGTGGAGAAGTCGCGGTGATCGCCGAGTGGATCAACACCGTCGTGCAGGGTGTGCTGCTCGGTGGGCTCTATGCGTTGTTCGCCGCGGGCCTGTCGATCAGCTTTGGCGTGATGCGCATGATCAATATCGCGCACGGCGACATGATCATCTTTGCCAGCTACGCGACCATTGTTGGTGCGTCCTACCTCAAACTGCCGATGGCACTCACCGTGGTGTTGGTGGTGATCGTGCTCTCGGCCATGGGCTACGCGGCGCAGCGGCTGGTGTTCAATCGGGCGCTGGGCGACGATCTGCTGCGCCCACTGCTGCTCACGTTCGGTTTGTCGATCGTGATCCGCGAGAGTCTGCAGGCGGTATTTTCTGCCGACGTGCGCAGCGTGAACGTTGGGCCGCTTGCCACCGCGACCTGGGATCTGGGCGCCCAGATCAACGTCGGCGTGTTGCCGCTCGTGGTGATGCTGATCGGGCTGGTGGTGATTGCAGCGCTGCAATGGCTGTTCGGCCACACGCGCATGGGCCGGTCGTTTCGCGCCACCTCGGACGATGCCGACACCGCCTCGCTCATGGGGGTGAACCGCAAGCACGTGTACGCGCTCGCCATGGTGTTTGGCAGCGCGATGGTGGCGCTCGCAGGGGCCTTCCTCGTGATGCGCACTACGGTGAATCCCACCGACGGGCCGGTGCGTCTCATCTACGCTTTCGAGGCGGTCATCATCGGCGGCCTCGGCTCGCTCTGGGGCACGGTCGCTGGTGGCGTGGTGCTGGGAGTGGCGCAGGCCATAGGTGCGAAGCTCGATCCGGGCTGGGGCACGCTCGCGGGCCATCTGGCATTCCTCGGTATCTTGTGGGCGCGGCCGCAGGGGCTGTTCCCGACGACACGGGACCGGTAGACCATGAGAGCCGACATGCCTGCCCGCCTCGCCGCCGCCGTTGGCGTGTTGGCGGTCGTCGCGATCGCCAGCATGCCCTGGTGGGCGGAACGCGCGACGATTTATCTGGCGGTGGAAATCCTCGCCATGCTGGCGCTGGCGCAGATGTGGAATCTGCTCGCGGGCTACGGCGGGTTGCTCTCGGTGGGACAGCAGGGTTTCGTCGGCCTGGGCGCCTATGCGCTTGTGGTATTTGGTCTGCAGGTGGGGCTCAATGCCTTTCTCGTGATACCGCTGGCGGGCATCGTGGGCGCGCTCGCGGCAGCGCTCGTCGCGCCACTGGTGTTCCGTCTGAGCGGGGCGCACTTCGCGATCGGCACCTGGGTCGTCGCGGAAGTGTTTCGCCTCGTCGTCGCCAATCTGCCGTTCGTGAGCGGTGGCTCGGGCGTCAGCGTCGCCAAGACGGTGATGGGCATGGGCGCCGACACGCGCGTCAGTCTCACGTTGTGGTGGGCGCTGGCGCTGGGTGCCGGCGCGACGCTCGCGGTCTATCTGCTGCTGCGCTCGCGCTGGGGGTTGGCGCTGGTGGCGGTGCGCGACTCGGAACGTGCCTCTCGCAGCCTTGGCGTACGCGTGGGTCGGATCAAATGGGCCGTCTGGGTTGCGGCTGCCGCTGGTTGCGCAATGACCGGCGCGCTGCTCTTCATCACCAAGCTGCGTGTTGCGCCCGACTCGGCATTCTCGATTGACTGGACGACGACCATGTTCTTCATCGTCGTGATCGGCGGCATCGGCACGCTGGAGGGTCCGATCATCGGCACCATCGCGTATTTCTTCCTGCGCGAATGGCTGGCCGACCTGGGCAGCGTCTACTTGATCACGCTGGGTGTACTCACGATGGTGGTGATGCTGTTCTTCGACAAGGGCCTCTGGGGGCTGTGCACGCGCTACACGCGCTGGGAGCTGTTTCCGGTGCGCCGGCGTATCGGTACGCGGGGGCAGAAAACCGACAGCGCCTGAGATTCAGCCGGCGCGCGCGCCGAAGCGCCCCCCCACGAGGTGCGCGCCAACGACGAGCAGCGTAGAGATCGCGATCATGATGATGCCCAGCGCCGAGAGCTGGCCCCACAGCCCGTCGTCGGCGAACGCGAGCACCTGCACTGCCAGCACCTCGCTGCCGGGGCGCGAGAGAACGACCGAGAGCGTGAGCTCGCGCAGGAACATCGTCGCCATCAGGATCCACGCCGAGACGATGCCCGGCACCAGCAGCGGCGCGATGATGCGGCGCAGCGTCGTCATGCGCCCCGCGCCGCAGACGAGCGACGATTCTTCCAGGTGGTCGTGCACCTGCACGAAGGCGCTGGCCAGGGGCCGCACGCCGTACGGCAGGTAGGTGGCGATGTAGCCGATGAGCAGCGCCGTCACGGTGGCGTACAGCGGCGTCTGCACGAAGAACCACATGAAGCCGATGCCGATCACGATGCCCGGAAACGAGAACGAGAGGTAGGTGAGCGTCTCCAGCAGCGCCGCGCCGCGCGTGCGGATCTTCACGATCACGTAGGCGACGAAGAGCGAGAGCACCACCCCCAGCGTCGCGCCCACGATGGCCAGGAACAGGCTGTTGCGCAGTGCCAGGAGCGAGGTGGCGTCGGCAAGCACCTCGCTCCAGTGGCGCCAGCTCATCTGCGCGAAGGCCTCGGCGCCCGGCACCATGGCATAGGGCACGAAGGAGGTGTAGGCGAGCACCGCCACCGGCAGCACGATCACGACGAAGGACAGCAGCGCCACCAGCGCGAACAGCGGCAGGCGCCAGCGCCCGAGCGCCACCACGCCGGGCTTCCAGCCGCGGCTGGAGATGGTGACGAAGCGGCTGCCCTCGCCCGTCAGGCGCCGGTACAGCCAGATCAGCACCACGGCCACGAACAGTGCGCTCATGCCGAGCGCAGCCGCCTTGCCATAGTCGGGCGCAAAGCCCACCGAGATCATCTCGTAGAGGTAGGTGGCCAGCACGTCCACGTTGCCCGGCATGCCGAGTACGCGCGGCACGGCGTAGGAGGCGAGCGAGCGCACCACCCCGAGCACGAAGGCCGCGAGAATGGCCGGGCGCAGCACCGGCAGCGTGATGCGCACGAGCGTGCGCCAGGCGCCGGCGCCGAACACGCGCGAGGATTCTTCAAGCGACACGTCGAACGAGCCCATCGCCGGCGCGATGATGAGGTAGGCGATGGGCATGTTCAGCAGCGCCTCCACGAAGATCATGCCCGGCAGCGTATAAATGTCGAAAGGCCCCTGCGCGAGGCCGAACGCCTGCATCAGCGCAAGGTTGAGCAGGCCGTTGGAGGGGTTGGCGAGCAGCGCCCAGCTCACCGAGAACAGCACGTGCGGAATCATCATCGGCACGATCGCGAGCACGCCGAAGAGGAACTTGAACGGAATGTCGGTGCGCGTGTTGAGGTAGGCCAGGAACAGCGCGAGCACCGTAGCCAGCAGCGTGGAGCCGACCACGAAGACGGCGGTGTTGCCCAGCACCTGCCACAGCCCGGGGTCGGTGTAGGCGCTTGCGTACTTGGCGAGCGTGAAGTGGCCGAAGGCGTCCAGCCCCTCCGAGAAGCTGCCCAGCGTCAGCATCGCGATCGGCGCGACGGTGAGCAGGCCGACGATGAGTATCAGCGTGAGCGTGAGACCCCGGCGTTGCCCCTGCATGGTCTATGCCGCCACCAGCAGGCAATGCTCGGGCGCGAGCGCGATGCTCACGGCGCTGCCGACCGCGAGCTGCGCGTCGGGCGCGGTGCGCGCGAGCAGCAGCGCGCTGCCCACGCGGATTTCCGCCTCGTTCACCTCGCCGACGAAGTCGATGGCCTCGATCGTGCCGTGCACCAGGTTGGGCCCGGCCACCGTGCCGCCCTGTACCTGCAGGAATTCGGGGCGCAGGCACAGCGTCACCTGGCTGCCCTGCGCGTGCTCGCTGCCCGCGCACATCACACTGCCGAGCGCGCAGTCGATCCGCGTCGCGCCGTCGGCGTGGCCGAGCACCGTGGCGTCGATGAGGTTGGCGCGGCCGATGAAGTCGGCCACGAAGCGGTGGCGCGCGCGAAAGTAGATCTCGCGTGGCGCGCCGATCTCCACGATGCGGCCCGCGCGCATCACGGCGATCGAGTCCGACAGCGCCAGCGCCTCCACGCGGTCGTGCGTCACATAGATCGCGGTGATGTCCAGCTGGCTCAGAAAGCGCCGCAGCTCCTTGCGCGTTTCCTCGCGCAGCTTGGCGTCGAGGTTGGAGAGCGGCTCGTCGAACAGGATCACGCGCGGCTCGGCCACGAGCGCGCGCGCCAGCGCCACACGCTGCTGCTGGCCACCCGAAAGGCGCGTGGCCGGGCGGTTTTCCAGCCCCGCGAGTTGCACGAAGCGCAGCACCTCGGCCACCTTGACCGCGATCTGCGCGCCCGGCGTGCCGCGTACCGTGAGCGGGTAGGCGACGTTCTCGTACACGCTCATGTGCGGCCAGATCGCGTAGGTCTGGAACACCATGCCCAGGCCGCGCTTTTCGGTCGGCACCGCGATGCCCTTGCGGCGCGACCAGACGACGTCCTCGCCGATGCGGATCTCGCCGTCGTCGGGTGTCTCCAGGCCCACGATGCTGCGCAGCAGCGTGGTCTTGCCGCAGCCGCTCGGGCCGAGCAGCGTGAAGATCTCGTTGGCGGGGATCGTGAGATCCACGCCGTCGAGCGCCTTCACGGTGCGCCCGTCGGCCTGGTAGTGCTTGGTCAGCCCGGTGACGCGGATTTCCATGGGCCGTTCAGCCCTTGAAGATGCGTTTGAACTCCGCGCCCCACTTCTGGATTTCGGCGTCGGGCAGATCGCGGATCGCGAGCACCTTCACCTGATCGATGCCCTCGACCGGCGGGTACACGCCGGGCGCGGCCACGTATTCGCCCACGTCCTTCGCGAGCATGCCGGCGGCTTTCTTGGAGAGCCAGTAATCCATGAACGCGCGTCCCGCCGCCGGGTGCGGCGCCTTGGCGGTGAGCGCCATCGCGCGTGGCGTGCCCAGCAGCGGCTGGCCACCACCGCGCGGGCCCCAGGCCAGCGGCGCGGGGGCCTTGGTCACGATGTACTTGGGCATGGAAATGGCAATTGCCTTCTCGCCGCTTTCGATCGGCGCGGGCGTGGGGCCGAACGAGGCGACGAACATCGGCTGGTTGGCCGCCAGCGCCTTCACGAAGTTCGTCCACTCGCCCTCGGAGGCGAAGACCTTTTCCTTCAGGCCCACGAGCCACGAGATGGTGGAGGAATGCGTCGCCGGGTCGGCCATCACGATGCGTCCCTTCCACCTGGCGTCGCCCAGGTCTTCGTACTTCTTCGGCGCGTCGGCCGCCGCTACCAGCTTGGTGTTGTAGAGGTAGGAGACGTACTCGATGCCGAAGAGCTGGATCGTGTCGTCCGGCCGCGTCCAGTCGGGATAGTCGGCCGCCGCGGGCGAGCGGTAGGGCGCGAGCACGCCGTTGGCCTTGAGCAGTTCGAGCACCGGCAGCGGCGCCTGCACCACGTCCGCGAGCAGCTTGCCCGCGCGCGCCTCGGTTGCGACGGTGGAGACGAATTTGGAGCTGGAGATGCGCGTGTACTCGCCCTGCACGCCGGTGTCCTTGCCGAACGCCTCCATGATGGGCTTGACCGCGGTGATGTTGGCGTAGAACACCGCCTTGCCTTCGGCGCGCGCGGCGGCGAGGTCCGCTTCAGCGGCCAACGCGCCGGGCAGTACGGCGCCGAGACTGGTGGCGCCCGCGAGTTGCAAGAGGCTGCGTCGGTCGATCGTGGGCATGGGACGTCTCCTTTCTATGGTATTGGCTGGCGTCAGTCTAACGAGTGGAATAGGGAGGGACTGTGTCGCTGTCTTGGGTCAGTGGGCCGGCAGGACCATGAAAGGATGGATGGTCTCCTGTTCAAGCGCTTCGATATAGACATCGCCCTGCAGCCTGCGCATGCGCAATTCGTCGATCAGGTATGGCTTGCATGCGGCGCTGTCCGTGGCGTCTCGCATGATCTGAACCATAGTCATGCCTTGTTTGGTATCGCAGTTGAAGGAGATCGGAGTCAGCGGGTTGAATATCTTGCGATAGTCTCTCTCGATGGTTTCCGCAGTGCGCAGAGCATGTTGGAGTTCGTTGCCGCGCATGCTGCAGTCGATGCGGGCGTTGTTGGACAGCATGAAGGACTGGGCCAACTGCCAGAACAAGTCCGTAGGTAATGCTTTGGCGTCGCCTCTCAAGTAGGCGATCTCGCCGCAGAAATAGGCCGCCTCGTCTGTCAGCGCAGCGGCGACATCCCGGTATTCGCGGGCAGGGTCGGAGAGATCGCGTGCCCGCGCCGCCCGCTCCAGCAATCCGTTGGTGCGCGAGATGTGCTTGCGCACTTCCGCCTGGCGCTGTTCTTCGAAACCCTTTCGGATTTCGTTGATGATCTCGTCCAGCCGCTTGTCCAGAGCGTTGAAGCGCCGGCGCATGTACATGAAACCCGCGACGCTGACCCCGACACCGGCGAGTGAGACGCCCAGTGTGCCGATCTGCAGTGTTTGCAACGCGTGCATCACGGCCTTGATCTGGGTGATTTGGACGGCGGTATAGAGGTTGGAGCCGAGATTGAGTGCATCACTGACCAGCGAGAAGGGGGAGCCAGCGACGCTGGAGAGCGCTGCCTGCAGAAGGCCGGTCTCCTGTAGATGGCCGACGATCTGGCCAGTCCCTGCGTCCTTCAGGATGGCCCCGTAGCGCAGGAGTTCGCCGGTAGCCATGCGCGTTGCGAATTCGGCCGGAATTTCGAATGGGATGGACCCTAGCATGTGCCGTGTTCCTCCAACAGGTGGGCGCCGATTTTCGTGGCTTGTGCGCAAAAATGTGGTGCGAGTCCGTCCGGTTCCAGTATCCACGCGCGTAGTTGCCGGACGATCTCTTCCCGGGCCGAGGGTTTGAACGGCACCTGTTTGAGGCCCGCAGGGTGTTGCGCAAGACGTGCTTTGTTGAACAGTGACCCGTTCGGTCGATTGCCGAGGCCCGGGTCTGCGGGTGGATTTACGACGTAGAGCTCCGCCTGTAAAGCCCCGAGTTGTTTGGTCATGGGTGCGCGGATCAAGGCCTCGAGTTGATGGCTGAGGACTTCACTGGCAGGGTCGGCGAACCACCTCCCCAGGAAACCCAAGCGGTCCAGCTCCCGATCCATTTCGTCGATCAGGGACCGGCATTGCGTATCCATCGTGGATGTAATGTCGATGTGAGCCTTGTCACGCCAGTCAAGCACCTTGCGTTCGAATTCCACCACGCGCAACCGGTCTGGGCGGGTCAGCGGCAACACTGGTGGAGGGGGCGGCGCCGATTCTTCCTGGACGATGAGTTGCGGCTCCGCTGGTTCCTGCGTCTTTGGGGTAACCGAGGGTTCTGGTTTCCGCAACGGAAGGAATGACCGAACATCCCGGTTGAGAAATGACCATATCCGGCCCAACGTGTTTTCACCGTTGGCGTTGGTTTCTGACTCTTGATTCGTGCCCATGATTTACCCCGAAAGGGGACCTTTTTGGCCGGCGTGCCGATGGCGACGGGCCGGAGTCACGCGGGCCCCTCGCCCAGAGGGCCTGGCTGATTATTGCGCGGTGATCTCAGGCCACCGGATTGCTGCGTGTGGCCGCGATGGCGCTCGGCAGATCGGGATAAAGGTGAACCTCGCCGCGCGTGGGCAGCCCGCTGCGTTCGGCCATCTCCAGAGGCTGTCCGCCCAAGCCCGCGATCAGCACGCGCACGCCGCGGTCGCTGCACGTCTGCAGCAGCGCGCCCAGCGTGGCCGCGCCGGTCGTGTCCATGTAGACCACGCTTGCAAGGTCGAGCACGAGCGCGCGCGTGGGCAGCGCGTCTTGCAGGGTCTCCAGCGCCGTGGTCGAACCGAAAAACAGCGCGCCGGCGATGCGCCAGGCGCGTACTTCGCCCGCCACCCCATCCGGCTCGGGCAGGGCCACCGGCTCGGCGCGCGTGAGGCGCGACATGCGGTAGATGAAGGTGGCGCAGGCCGCGAATATGCCCACCTGCACCGCCACCGTGAGGTCGAACACCACGGTGAGCAGGAACACGGCGAGCAGCGTCGTGCCGTAGGGGGCGCGAAAGCGCCGCAGGTGCGCGAACGCGCGCCACTGGCCCATGTTCCACGCCACGTGCATCAGGATGGCCGCGAGGCACGCGAGCGGAATGGAGCTGGCGAGCGGCGCCGCGATGAGGATGACCACCAGCAGCACCAGCGCGTGCACCATGCCCGCGACGGGGCTGGTGGCGCCGCTCTTCACGTTGGTGACGGTGCGCGCGATGGTGCCGGTGGCGGGCATGCCGCCGAGAAACGGCACGACGGCGTTGGCGATGCCCTGCGCCATCAGCTCCTGGTTGGGGTCGTGCCGGTCTCCGATCATGCCGTCGGCCACGCGCGCGCACAGCAGCGATTCGATGGCGCCCAGCAGCGCGAGCGTGATCGCGGGCATCAGCAGAAAGCGCGCCGACTCCCACGAAAACGCCGGCAGTGCGAAGGCGGGCAGCGCCGCCGGAATGCCGCCGAAGCGGCTGCCTATGGTTTCCACCGGCACGCCGAAGAGCGCGACGAGCGTCGTGGCGAGCACGAGCGCGACGATCGCGCCCGGCACCGTCGTGAGCTTGCCCGAGAATGGTGCGCGCGCGCCCAGCGACGGCAGGAAGTGCTGCCACGTGACGATGACCGCGAGCGAGCCGAGCGCGATGGCGAGCGCCCAGCCGTTGAGCGTGTGCAGGTGCGCGCCGACCGCGCCCAGGATGCCGAAGAAGTCCGCCGGCATGTCGGTGATCGACAGGCCCAGGAAGTCCTTGATCTGCGACAGCGCGATCAGCACCGCGATGCCGTTGGTGAAGCCCGTGATGACCGACACCGGGATGTAGCGCACCAGCGTGCCGAGCTTGAACAGCCCCATCACGAAGAGCATCACGCCCGAGAGCGCGGTGGCGATGATGAGGTTGGCCACGCCGTACTGCTGCACGATGCCGTAGACGATGACGATGAACGCGCCGGCCGGCCCGCCGATCTGCACGCGGCTGCCGCCCAGCAGCGCCACCAGAAAGCCCGCGATGATGGTGGTGAAGATGCCGGCTTCGGGCTTGAGCCCCGAAGCGATCGCGAAGGCCATCGCCAGCGGCAACGCGACCACGGCGACGGTGAGGCCCGCGCCGATGTCGGCGATCAGGCGCGCGCGGTCATAGCCCTTGAGGGCGTCGAGAGTGCGGGGGCGAAAGGCGAGAGCCATGGTCATTGCTCCAGGCGAGGACGGTCGAACGACGAATTGCGCATTCGTGTTGCTGCCCGGGCGGCCCACAGTGGCGCAGCCGCGTGATGAAACGGCGGCGGCGCGTGAGGGGTGGAGCGATGAACATGCGGTGATGCGGTAGCTGGCGCGCAGTGTACGCCAGCGCCGCAGGCCGCGGTTTACAGGGAAAACAGGGCCCCGCGCTTTGCTGGAAAGCGCTGGCAGCTATCGAAACGAAAGTTTCAGGTGCCGCCCACGTAGGGGTTCGTGGCCCGCTCCTGGCCGAACGTGCTCTCGGGCCCGTGTCCCGGAATGAACACCGTGTCGTCGCCCATGGGCCACAGGCGCTCGGTGATGCTGGCGATGAGCTGCTCGTGGTTGCCCCGCGGGAAATCCGTGCGGCCTATGCTGCCCGCGAACAGCACGTCGCCGACGAAGCAGCGCTGGATCTGCGGCGCGTGAAACACCACGTGGCCCGGCGTGTGGCCGGGGCAGTGGCGCACGTGCAAGGTCTCACGCCCGATGGTGACGGTGTCGCCGTCGTGCAGCCAGCGCGTGGGCGTGAACGCCTGCGCGGGCGCAAAGCCGAACATCGCTGCCTGCTGCGGCAGGCCGGCTATCCAGAACTGGTCGCCCTCCTGCGGGCCGATGATGGGGAGCGCGAGCCGCTCGGCCAGTTCGCCCGCGCCCCCTGCGTGGTCGATGTGCGCGTGCGTGAGCCAGATCGCGGCGAGCGTGATGCCCAGGCGCCGGGCCTCGGCGATGAGGCGGTCGAGCTCGCCGCCCGGGTCGATGACCGCGGCCTGCTGCGTCTGGTCACACCAGACGAGCGAGCAGTTCTGCGCGAACGGCGTGACCGGAACCGTGAGGTAGTGCAGCATGGCCGGCGATTGTGGCGCATGCCGCGCCACCTTCACTCCATCGGCAGGCCGACGTAGTTCTCGGCGAGGCTGGTGGAGGCGGCGTGCGAGTGCACCACGTAGTCGAGCTCGGCCTCCTGCACCTTGGTGTGGAACGCGCCCTCCTCGGGAAAGTTGTGCATCAGCGTGGTCATCCACCACGAGAAGCGCTCGGCCTTCCACACGCGCTTGAGGCACTGCTCGGAGTAGCGGTCGATGCCGTGGGTGCTCTTGTTCTTGAAGTAGTCGATGAACGCGCGCGAGAGGTAGCCGACGTCCGACGCCGCGAGGTTCAGCCCCTTGGCGCCGGTGGGCGGCACGATGTGCGCGGCGTCACCCGCGAGGAACATGCGGCCGAAGCGCATCGGTTCGCACACATAGCTGCGCAGCGGCGCGATGCTTTTTTCGATCGACGGGCCGGTGATGAGGTGCTCGCGCGCCTCGGGGTCGAGGCGGCGCCTGAGCTCCGTCCAGAAGGCGTCGTCGCTCCATTCTTGCACCTTGTCGGTGAGCGGCACCTGCAGGTAGTAGCGGCTGCGCGTGAGGCTGCGCTGGCTGCACAGCGCGAAGCCGCGCTCGCTGTTCACGTAGATCAGCTCCTTGCTCACGGGTGGCGTGTCGCTCATCAGGCCCAGCCAGCCGAAGGGGTAGACCTTCTCGTAGTGGCGGATGCGGTCTTCCGGAATGCTGGCGCGGCACGCGCCGTGAAAGCCGTCGCAGCCGGCGATGAAGTCGCAGGTGATCTCGTGCACCTCGCCACCGTGCTCGTAGCGCACGCGCGGGCGGTCGGTGTCGAAGTCGCGCGGCTGCACGTGCGCGGCCTCGTACACGGTGGTCAGACCTTCGTCGGCGCGTACCTTCATCAGGTCGCGCGTGACCTCGGTCTGGCCATAGACCATGACGAACTTGCCACCGGTGAGACCGTGCAGGTCGATGCGGTGGCGCTTGCCTTCGAAGAGCAGCTCGATGCCGTGGTGGTGCAGGCCGTCGCGGTCCATGCGCTCGGCTGCGCCGGCGTCGTGCAGCAGGTCCATCGTCACCTGCTCCAGCACGCCCGCGCGGATGCGGCCGAGCACGTAGTCGGCCGTGTGGCGCTCGAGGATGATGTTGTCGATGCCCGCCTTGTAGAGCAACTGGCCAAGCAGCAGGCCGGCGGGGCCCGCGCCGATGATGACGACGGGAATGTGTGGGGTAGCGGGCATGGGCCGGGTCTCCGTGAATGCTGCCGTGGTGCGGTGGTCGAGAAACTTCAAGCCTAATGATTCCGTGGCCTGCCGGCCAGTCGGCTGCGGCGCGTGTTGTGCGATGATCGCGCAAATCATTCGGTGATCGCGCAAAATGAGCGACTCTGCCCCTTCCGGACTGGCGCATGCCGACTACATCGCCGGCCTTGCCAAGGGCCTGTCGGTGCTCGAAAGCTTCGACACCGAGCGCCAGCGCCTGAACGCGACCATGGCCGCGCAGCGCGCCGGCATCACCCGCGCCGCCGCACGCCGCCACCTGCTCACGCTGACGCACCTGGGCTATCTCGAATCCGACGGTGCGTACTACTGGCTCGCGCCGAAGGTGCTGCGCTTTTCAGGCGCCTACATGGCCAGCGCCCGGCTGCCGCGCGTGGTGCAGCCCGAGCTGCACAGCCTGGCCGCGCGCACCGGGCTGTCGTTTTCGTGCGCGGTGCGTGATGGCGACTTCGTCGTGATCGTCGCACGCAGCGCGGTGCGCGAAAGCGGCGACCGGCTGCTTGCGCACGGCGTGCACCTGGGCTCGCGCCTGCCGGTGCACGCTACCTCCACCGGTCGGGTGCTGCTCGCCGCGCTGCCCGATGCCGAGCGCGCCGCCTGGCTGGCGAACACCGGATTGCGGCGGCTGACGGCGCACACGGTGAACGATGTCGCCGCGCTGGACGCGGTGCTCGGCGAGGTGCGGCGGCAGGACTACTGCCTCGCGGTGCAGGAGCACGAGCTGGGCATCCAGGCGCTCGCGGTGCCCCTGCGCGACATGCGCGGAAACACGCTGGCCGCGCTCAATGTGGTCACCGCCACCCACCGGATGCAGCCGCAAGAGCTGGTGCGGCAGTTGCTGCCGCTGCTGCAGGAGGCGGCGCGGGGGTTGCGGCCGCTGGTGTGAAGCACAGCGAAGGCGCGCGCGGGTGGATGTCGAAACTATCTCGCTTGTGCGCCATGGAAGTCATGTGGTTGCCGGGGCTTGCACCTGGAGCCCGGTGAAGTGCTTGCGGTGAAAACCGTCGTCGCGGGTGAGCAGCCGGTCGGCCTGGCAGGCGGCGTGCGCGCCAATGAGAAAGTCCGCCGCGATGCGGCTGCGGGTGCCGCCGGCCTGACGGTAGCGCGCCCAGGCCCGGGCGGCGCGCAGGGCGGCTTCCTCGTTCATCGGCGCGAAGCGCAGGCCCAGCGTGCGCAGGTCCTCGGCCACGTCTTCGGCTGGTGCATAGGCCGTGGCGACCTCGGCCCATACGGCTTCGCAGGCGACCAGTGCACCCTCCTGCGCCGCGCGCGCCAAGGCCGCGGCGGAGGCGGCGCCGAATTCGGGATCGCCTTCGAGGATGTCGATGAGGACGTTGGTGTCGACGGCGGTGATCATTGCGCCCGACCCCGCAGCTCGTCCATGACCTGCGCGGTGCTGCGGCCGCGGCTGCGCTTGCCCAGGAGCTGAAAGGCGGGGTGGTTGTCCACGCGCTTGGTGGCGATCAGGCGTCCGTTCTCAGCGGTGAATTCGAGCACGGTGCCGGGGCCGATGCCGAGCTGGTCGCGCAGGGCCTTCGGAATGGTGACCTGGCCCCGCTCGGCAACGATGGCGTTCATGGAGTACTCCTGCGTTCAATACGTACTTGAAAAGTATGCAAAAAAATCCACGTTTTATCAAGAGATGAACAAATGATCGCGGGTGGTAGACGTGGCCCACCCATTGCGCCTCAAGCCTCTCCGCTTTCCGCAGCGCACACCCGCAGGCTCACCTGCCGCAGCAACTGCGCCGTGCGCCGCACGAGCGGGGTGGCGCGCTTGCCCGCGGGTTGCACCACGCACAGCGTGCTCACGATGTGCGGGGAGTGGATCGGTGCCTCGATGAGGCCGCGGTCGCCGCCCTGGCCCTGCAGCGCGCTGTCGGTGAGCGCGGCGTAGCCGTAGCCGGCGCGTACCAGATCCAGGATGACCGGCACGCTCGAGACCTCCCAGACCACGTCGAGCTTCACGTGCGAGAGCAGGGCCTGCGCCTCCATGAGCTTGCGAAAGATCTGGCTGCGTTGGGGCATCACGAGCGGGTAGCGCGCCAGGTCGGCGAAGGCCACGCCCTCGTTTGGGAGGCTGCCGGCCGGGCCGATCAGGCACAGGCGTTCCTCCAGCACCGGCTCGGCTTCGATTTGCGGGTGGTTGGCGGGCGTATAGACCAGGCCGAGATCCATGCGCGCGCTGCCCAGCCACTCGGCGATGGTGACGGAAAACGCCTCGACGATCTGCAGTCTGGCCTTGGGCATCTCGCGCTGGAAGCGCCGGATCAGGAGCGGCGTGAGGCGCCGCGCCAGGCTCGGAGGCAGGCCCACCGTCACCTGGCCCACCGGCTCGCCGCGCTGGCTGCGCAGATCGTCGCGCGCCGCCGCCACGCCTTGCAGGATGGCGTGACCGTGCTCCAGCAGGCGCTGCCCCGCGTCGGTGGGCACCACGCCGCGGCCTGTGCGCGTGAGCAGCGTCTCGCGCAGCTCCAGCTCCAGCGCGCGCACCTGGCGGCTGAGCGCGGGCTGCGCCACCTCCAGCGCCTGTGCGGCGCGGGTGAAGCTGCCGAGTTCGGCCACGCGCACGAAGTATTCCAGTTGCTTCAAGTCCATGGCGAGGGGCAGTCCGTTGTCGCAGATCAAGTTATGCCATTTTGTTCTACCTGCTAGTGGCTGTCTGCCCTTGTTTGATCTGGCTCGGTTATCCACAATGACCGCAATTGCAGCAGCGACCCACCGATCACCATGAACGCCCGCACCAGCCCCGCCTTGCGCGCCATTTCTTCGATGGCCACGCGCGCGGTGCTTGGGGATCTGGCGTCGGCGTGGCAGCAGCAGGGCGGGCGGCCGGTGGCGGTGGAATCCGTCGGCGGCGTCGATGCCGCGCGGCGCGTGCAGGCGGGCGAAGCGCTCGACCTGGTGCTGCTGTCGAGCGACGCCATCGACAGGCTGGAGTCCGACGGCCACGCGGTGGCCGGGAGCAAGGTGGACTGGGTGCGTTCCAGCACGGCCGTCGCGGTTGCCGCGCAGGCGCCGCTGCCGGATATCGGCACCGAAGCGGCGCTGCAGGCGGCGGTATTGGCGGCGGCGAGCATCGGCTATTCCACGGGCCCGAGCGGCAAGGCGCTGCTGGCGCTGTTCGCGCGCTGGGGCATCGCGGCGCAGGTGCAGGCGCGCCTGGTGCAGGCGCGCCCCGGCATTCCGGTGGGGCAGCTGGTCGCGCAGGGCGAAGCGGCGCTGGGGTTTCAGCAGCTCAGTGAATTGCTGCATGTGCCGGGCATCACCGTCGTGGGCGAGCTGCCGCCGGCGGTCGCGATCGACACGGTGTTTTCCGGCGCGCTGGTGGCGGGTTGCCGCGATGCCGAAGCGGCGCGGGGGTTTCTGGCCTTCCTCGCCGGCCCGCAGGCCACGGCGGCCAAGCGCCACCACGGCATGCAGCCGCTGTGAGTATGAAAGAAAGGATGCATTCATGATCATTGACGTACACGGCCACTACACCACCGCGCCCGCGGCGCTGGGCGAGTGGCGCAACCGGCAGATCGCGGCGCTGAAGGACCCGAGCCTGCAGCCCAAGGTGTCGGAGCTGAAGATCAGCGACGACGACATCCGCGAGAGCATCGAGAAGAACCAGCTGCGGCTGATGAAGGAGCGCGGTTCGGACCTGACCATCTTCAGCCCGCGCGCGAGCTTCATGGCGCACCACATCGGCAACTTCGAGACCTCGAGCACCTGGGCCGCGATCTGCAACGAGCTGTGCCACCGCGTGAGCGAGCTGTTTCCCGACCACTTCGTGCCCGCCGCGATGCTGCCGCAGTCGCCCGGCGTCGACCCGGCCACCTGCATCCCTGAGCTCGAAAAGTGCGTGAAAGAGTACGGTGCGGTCGGCATCAACCTCAACCCCGACCCCTCGGGCGGGCACTGGACCAGCCCGCCGCTCACCGACCGCGCGTGGTACCCGATCTACGAGAAGATGGTGGAGTACGACATCCCCGCGATGATCCACGTGTCTACGTCGTGCAACGCGTGCTTTCACACCACCGGCGCGCACTACATCAACGCCGACACCACGGCGGTGATGCAGCTCATCCAGGGCGACCTGTTCAAGGACTTCCCCACGCTCAAGTTCCTGATCCCGCACGGCGGCGGCGCGGCGCCCTACCACTGGGGCCGCTACCGGGGCCTGGCGCAGGAGCTGAAGAAGCCGCTGCTGGATACGCACCTGCTGAACAACCTCTACTTCGATACCTGCGTCTACCACCAGCCGGGCATCAATCTGCTGACCGAGGTGATCCCGGTCAAGAACATCCTGTTCGCGAGCGAAATGATCGGTGCGGTGCGCGGCATCGACCCGCAATCCGGCCACTACTACGACGACACCAAGCGCTACGTCGAGGCGACGCAGAACCTCACGGCCGACGAGAAGCACCAGGTCTACGAAGGCAACGCGCGGCGCGTGTTCACGCGGCTGGATGCGCGCCTGAAGGCGCGCGGGCTGTAGCCGCAATATATGGGTCAAACAGGGCTCCCAGCGCTTGCCAGACAAGCGCGGCCAGCTATCAAACGTGTAATGGAGTGAGCGATGTACGAACTGGGAGTGGTCTACCGCAACATCGAGCGCGCCGACCGCGCGACGGCCGATGCGCTGGCGCACTACGGCGCCGCCACGGTGCACGAGGCCCTGGGCCGCGTGGGGCTGCTCAAGCCCTACATGCGCCCCATCTACCCTGGCGCGCAGGTCTCGGGCACGGCCGTCACCGTGCTGCTGCAGCCCGGTGACAACTGGATGATGCACGTCGCGGCCGAGCAGATCCGCCCGGGCGACATCGTCGTTGCCGCCGTGACCAGCGAATGCACCGACGGCTATTTCGGCGACCTGCTCGCCACCAGCTTCAAGGCGCAGGGCGCGCGCGCGCTCATCATCGACGCGGGCGTGCGCGATGTGAAGACGCTCAAGGAAATGGACTTCCCCGTCTGGAGCAAGGCGATCTCGGCCAAGGGCACGATCAAGGCCACGCCGGGCTCGGTGAACATCCCCGTGGTCTGCGCCGGCATGTGGGTGCGCCCGGGCGACGTGATCGTGGCCGACGACGACGGCATCGTCTGCGTGCCGCGCGAGAAGGCCGCCGCCGCGCTGGCCGCCGCGCAAAAGCGCGAAGCCAACGAAAGCGGCAAGCGCGAGATCTTTGCCGGTGGCACGCTGGGCCTGGACTACTACAAGATGCGCGAGAACCTGGCCAAGGCCGGGCTGCGCTACATCGATTGATTCCGCGAGGATAGGAAATGCAACACACCTCCATCAGCCGCACGCGGCGCATGCTCGCACTCTCGATCCCCACGGCGCTCGCCGGTCTGGGCGGTCTCGCCCGCGCTCAGGCGTATCCGGCCAAGCCCGTCCACATGTACGTGGGTTATTCGGCGGGAGGCGCCGTGGACGCCGTGGCGCGAACGGTGGGACAGGCACTGTCGCGTTCCATGGGGCAGGCGTTCATCATCGAGAACAAGCCCGGCGCGGGCAGCAACATCGCGATCAAGGCCGCCATCGACGCGCCTGGCGACGGCTACACCCTGCTGATGGCCGCGAATGCTCTGGCCGCCAACATGTCGTTGTATCAGCCTGCGCCGTTCGACGCAGAACGCGATCTGGCGCCGGTCGCGCTGATCGGCCGCGTGCCGGTGGTGATTGCCGCGAATGCCAATGCACCCTACGGCAGCATCAAGGACCTCATCCAGGCAGCAAAGGCCAATCCCCGTTCCATCGCTTTCGCATCACCGGGCAACGGCGCGACGCCGCATATGGCGATGGAGCTCTTCGAACGCGCGGTCGGCATCGAGCTGCAGCACGTTCCCTACCGCGGCGGCGCGCAGGCGCTCACGGACACCATAGGGGGCCAGGTGCCGCTGGCGGCGATGAACGCGCTGGAGGTCGCACCCCACGTCAAGAGCGGCAAGCTCAAGGTGCTGGCGGTGTTGAGCGTCGGCCGCAGTCCCATCTTCCCGGATACGCCGACCATCGCCGAGTCGGGCTTCCCCGGCTTCGAGGCGTCCGTCTGGTATGCGCTGATGGCGCCCATCTCCACGCCCAAGGCGATCGTCACGCAGCTGCATGCCGAGGTGCAGAAGGCGCTGCAGACGAAGGAAGTGCAGGAGCGCATGACCCAGGTGGGCGGCGAGGTGGCGCCGGGCAGCATCGAGATGGTGGCCAGCCTCATTCACTCCGAACGCGTGCGCTACGAAAAGCTCGTGCGCGAAGCCGGCATCAAGCCCAACTGATCGGACGCAGGCGTGCGCCATGGCCCTCTCCGCAGCGCCGATTGGCGCACCGAGGCCAACCGACTGCGGGCCCATTGCAAGGAAAGCATGATATGAGCATTTTCGAAAAAACCCCCGGCTGGCTCGACTGGTACCAGGGGCCGTCCAAGCCGCACTTCCAGCTGCCCGCGGGCGCCGTCGACGCGCACTGCCACGTGTTCGGCCCGGGCGACCAGTTTCCCTACGCGCCCGAGCGCAAGTACACGCCGTGCGACGCCAGCAAGGCGCAGCTTTTCGCGCTGCGCGATCACCTGGGCTTCGTGCGCAACGTGATCGTGCAGGCCACTTGCCACGGCGCGGACAACCGTGCGCTGGTCGATGCGCTGCAACACTCCGGTGGCAAGGCGCGCGGCGTGGCCACCGTCCGCCGCAGCGTCAGCGATGCCGAGCTGCAGGCCCTGCACGCCGCCGGCGTGCGCGGCGTGCGCTTCAATTTCGTCAAGCGCCTCGTGGACTTCACGCCGCGCGATGAACTCATGGAGATCGCCGAGCGCATCAAGCCGCTGGGCTGGCATGTGGTGATCTACTTCGAGGCGGTCGACCTGCCCGAGCTGTGGGACTTCTTCACCAGTCTGCCGACCACCGTGGTCGTCGATCACATGGGGCGGCCCGATGTGAAGCAGGGCGTGGACAGCGACGAGTTCTCGCTGTTCCTGCAGTTCATGCGCGAGCACGGCAACGTCTGGAGCAAGGTGAGCTGCCCCGAGCGGCTCTCGGTCAGCGGCCCGCCTGCCCTCAATGGCGAGCGCAGCGCCTACCGCGACGTGGTGCCGTTCGCGCGCAAGGTGGTCGAGAGCTTCCCTGACCGCGTGCTCTGGGGCACCGACTGGCCGCACCCGAATCTGAAGAACCACATGCCCGACGACGGCCTGCTGGTCGATTTCATACCGCACATCGCGCCCACGGCCCAGCTGCAGCGCAAGCTCCTCGTGGACAACCCGATGCGGCTGTACTGGCCTGACGAACACTGAAAGGAGCACACGATGGCCCTCGAAAAGCCCTATCTCGACGTGCCCGGCACGATCATTTTCGATGCCGAGCAAAGCCGCAAAGGCTATTGGCTCAACCAGTTCTGTGTCTCGCTGATGAAGCCCGAGAACCGCGAACGCTTCAAGGCCAACGAGCGCGCCTACCTCGACGAATGGCCGATGACCGAGGAGCAGAAGCAGGCGGTGCTGGCGCGCGACCTGAACTGGTGCATGCGCACCGGCGGCAACATCTACTTCCTCGCGCGCATCGGCGCCACCGACGGCAAGAGCTTCCAGCAGATGGCCGGCTCCATGACCGGCATGACCGAGGACGAGTACCGCGCCATGATGGTGGCGGGCGGTCGCTCGGCTGAAGGCAACCGCTACCTGGGCGAAGACGGCGACGCACAGCCCCAGCACCAGCCCCAGGGCAGCGCAGGGCGCGCCGCGGCAGCATCGAAAGGACATTGAACATGGCGCGCATCACCGCCTCCGTCTACACCTCGCACGTGCCCGCGATCGGCGCGGCCATGGACCTGCACAAGACGCACGAGCCCTACTGGGCGCCGATGTTCGCGGGCTACGACTTCTCGCGCGAGTGGCTCAAGGAGCACAAGCCCGACGTGATCCTGCTGGTCTACAACGACCACGCCACCGCGTTCAGCCTGGACATGATCCCCACCTTCGCGCTCGGCACCGCCGCCGAATACCACGTGGCCGACGAAGGCTGGGGCCCGCGCCCCGTGCCCAAGGTGATCGGCCACCCCGAGCTTGCGAGCCACATCGCGCAAAGCGTGATCCAGCAGGACTTTGACCTCACCATCGTCAACAAGATGGACGTGGACCATGGCCTGACCGTGCCTCTTTCGCTCATGTGCGGCGAAAAAGACCCGGTCAAGGACGCCTGGCCCTGCCCCGTGATTCCGCTGGCGGTGAACGTGGTGCAGTACCCCGTGCCCTCGGGCATGCGCTGCCTGAACCTGGGCCGCGCGATCCGCAAGGCCATCGAGAGCTACGACGAGGATCTCAACGTGCAGATCTGGGGCACGGGCGGCATGAGCCACCAGCTCCAGGGCGCGCGCGCCGGGCTGATCAACAAGGCGTGGGACCACCGCTTCCTCGACCTCCTGATCGAAAACCCCGTGGGCCTGGCCGAAATTCCGCACATCGAATACGTGCGCGAGGCGGGCAGCGAGGGCATCGAGCTCGTGATGTGGCTGATCGCACGCGGCGCGATGGCCGACGTCGATCAGGCGCGGCCGCTGCCCAAGGTGGTGCACCGCTTCTATCACGTGCCCGCGTCCAACACGGCCGTCGGCCATCTTATTCTGGAAAACCCGGCCTGAGCGCTTGCTGCACAAGCGCTGACAGCTATCGAAAGAGGAGAACCATGAACAAACCCATCAACGTCGCATTGGCGGGCGCCGGGGCCTTCGGCATCAAGCATCTGGACGGCATCCGCAACATCGAGGGCGTGCGGGTCGTCTCGCTCGTCGGCCGCCGGCGCGACCAGACGCAGGACGTCGCCGACAAGTACGGCATCGGGCACGTGGCGACCGATCTGGCCGAGAGCCTGGCGCTGCCCGAGGTGGACGCGGTGATCCTGTGCACCCCCACGCAGATGCACGCGGCGCAGGCGCAGCAGTGCCTGAGGGCCGGCAAGCACGTGCAGGTGGAGATTCCGCTGGCCGACAGCCTGGCCGATGCGCAGGCGGTGCTTGATCTGCGCAAGCAGACCGGGCTCGTCGCGATGGTGGGCCACACGCGCCGCTTCAACCCCAGCCACCAGTGGGTGCACAAGAAGATCGCGGCGGGTGAATTCCACATCCAGCAGATGGACGTGCAGACCTATTTCTTTCGCCGTACCAACACCAACGCGCTGGGCCAGCCGCGCTCGTGGACCGACCACCTGCTGTGGCACCACGCGGCGCACACCGTGGACCTGTTCGCCTGGCAGGCGGGCAGCCCCATCGTGCAGGCCAACGCGGTGCAGGGCCCGATCCATCCGCAGCTCGGCATCGCGATGGACATGAGCATCCAGCTCAAGACCGCCAGCGGCGCGATCTGCACGCTCAGCCTCTCGTTCAACAACGACGGCCCGCTGGGCACGTTCTTCCGCTACATCGGCGACAGCGGCACCTACCTGGCGCGCTACGACGACCTCTACAACGGCAAGGAGGAAAAGATCGACGTGTCCAAGGTGGCCGTGTCGATGAACGGCATCGAGCTGCAGGACCGTGAATTTTTCGCCGCGATCCGCGAAGGGCGCGAGCCCAACGCCAGCGTGCAGCAGGTGTTCGGCTGCTACCAGGTCCTGGACGGCCTGGAGCACCAACTGGGGGCTTGAGTGCCCGTTTATTCTTTTCATGACCTTTGGAGACTCTCATGCGATTCGTCAAGAACGTGATCAAGGCCACGCTGGTGGCGACTGCCCTGGCCACGGCCGGGCTGGCACAGGCCAAGGACCTCACCATCGGCCTCGTGCTCTCGGTGTCGGGGCCGTTCGCCGACTACGGCAAGCAGATCAAGCACGGCATCGACGTGTACATGGCCGAGCACGGCGACACGGTGGCCGGGCGCAAGGTCAAGCTCATCGTCAAGGACGACACCGGCATGGCGCCGCAGGTGGCCAAGCGCGTCGCGCAGGAGCTGCTCGTGAACGACAAGGTGGACATCCTCGCCGGGTTCGACCTCACGCCCAACGCGTTTTCCGCCGCGCCGCTGGCCACGCAGGGCAAGGTGCCGATGATCGTGATGAACGCCGCCACCTCGTCGGTCACCGAAAAATCGCCCTACATCGTGCGCGTGTCGATGACGCTGCCGCAGGGCTCGTGGGCCATGGCCAAGTGGGCGGCCGAGAACAACATCAAGTCCGCGTACACGCTGGTGGCCGACTACGGCCCGGGCCACGACGCCGAGGTGCAGTTCAAGAAGACCTTCACCGAGCTGGGCGGCAAGATCGTCGGCGAGGTGCGCACCCCCGTGAACACCGCCGACTACGCGGCCTATCTGGAGCGCGTGAAGGACGCCAAGCCGGACGCCATGTTCACCTTCGTGCCGCCGGGCAGCTCCATGGTCGCGCTGATGAAGGGCTTTCGCGAGCTGGGCCTGGACAAGGTCGGCATCCAGGCCATCGGCCCGGGTGACCTGACGGACGAGAACGAACTGGCCGCGATGGGCAATTCGGCGCTCGGCCTGGTCACGGCCTTCCACTATTCGCAGGCGCACGATTCGCCCGAGAACAAGGCCTACGTCGCGGCCTATCTCAAGGCCTTCCCCAAGGACCGGCCGAACTTCATGTCCATCGGCGGCTACGACGGCATGCACCTGATTTACCAGGTGCTGGAAAAGACCAAGGGCGACGCCAGCGGCGACGCCTTCGTGGCGGCGGCCAAGGGCATGCAGTGGGTGAGCCCGCGCGGTCCGGTGCAGATCGACCCGCAGACGCGCGACGTCGTCCAGAACGAATACATCCGAAAGCTGGAAAACGTCAACGGCCAGTTGCAGAACGTCGAATTCGCGACGCTCACGGCGGTCAAGGACCCCGGCAAGGAAGCGAAGTAGCCCCAACCCGCGGCCCGCGGGGCGTGCCGGCGGGCGCGCCCCGGTTCATCCAGCCTGTGTGAGCCACCATGACGATCATCTTTGACGGTATCGCCTTCGGCATGTTGCTCTTCCTGATCAGCGTGGGCCTGTCGGTCACGCTGGGATTGATGAATTTCGTGAACCTCGCCCATGGCGTCTTCGCGATGGTGGGCGGCTACGTCTGCGTCGTGCTGCTCAATGACTGGGGCGTGCCGTTTCTCGCGACGATACCGTTCGCGATCATCGTGCCGGGCATCGTCGGCGTGATCCTGGAGCGCCTGCTCTACCGGCGCCTCTACGAGGCGTCGGCGCTCGACCAGGTGCTGTTCTCGCTCGGCCTCGTCTTCATGGCGGTGGCGGCGACGCACTACTTCTTCGGCGCGCGCCAGCAGCCGCTGCACCTGCCGGGCTTTCTCTCGGGACAAATCCACCTGCCAGGCATCGACATCGGCGTGTACCGGCTGTTCCTCGTGATCGCGGGCATCGTGGTCGCGGTCGGCCTGCAGTGGTCGGTGATCCGTACTTCGTTCGGCGCGCGCCTGCGCGCCGCCGTGGACAACCAGCGCACCGCGCGGGGCCTGGGCATCGACGTGAACCGCGTGTTCATGCTCACCTTCGCGCTGGGCTCAGCGCTCGCGGGCCTGGGCGGCGCGCTGGGCGTCGAGATGCTGGGGCTCGATCCGGAGTTTCCGGTCAAGTACCTCGTGTACTTCCTCATCGTCGTCACCGTGGGCGGTGGCGGCAACATCCTCGGCTCCCTCTGGGCGGCGCTGCTGCTGGGCGTGGCCGATGTGGCGGGCAAGTACTACGTGCCGCAGATCGGCGCCTTCATCATCTACGCCATCATGGTCATGATCCTGATCTTCAGGCCGCAGGGACTGTTTGGCCGTGCCCATCAATAAGGCAGCGACATGGACTCCTCCGCTTTGCGCCCGGCCGTGGCCAGCCAGGCCCCGGCCCTGCACGAGGTGCTGCGGCGCTACCGCCGCTCGGCGCGCTGGCAGCCTCTCGAATACCTGTTCTGGTGCCTGCCCGTCGCGGCCTATTTCCTGTTCCCGGGCAACTATCTGCTGCTCAGCCAGATCGCGGTCACCAGCCTGTTCGCGCTCTCACTCGACCTGATCTTCGGCTACGCCGGCATCATTTCGCTCGGGCATGCGGCGTTCTTCGGCGTCGGGGCCTACACCGTGGGCTTGCTGGGCATGCGCGGCATGGGAGACCCGCTCACGGGGCTGCTGCTGGCGGCCGTGTTCGCGGCCGTCCTGGGGTTCCTGAGCAGCTTCCTGCTGCTGCGCGGCAGCGACCTGGCGCGGCTCATGGTCACGCTGGGCGTGGCGCTCATGCTCTACGAGCTGGCCAACAAGTTCAGCAGCATCACCGGCGGCGTCGACGGCATCCCGGGCATCGAGATCAAGCCCGTGCTCGGCCTGTTCGAGTTCGACATGTACGGCCGCGTAGGCTACATCTATGCGGTGGTGGTGCTGTTCGTGCTGTTCTGGCTGGCGCGCCGCCTCGTGCACTCGCCGTTCGGCCAGAGCCTGCGCGGCATCCAGATGAACGCGCAGCGCATGCCGGCGCTGGGCGTGCCGGTCAATCACCGCCTGGTGGCGGTGTACACCCTGGGCGCGGCCTATGCCGGCGTGGCGGGTGCGGTGCTCGCGCAGACCAACCAGTTCGTGTCGCTGTCGGTGCTCGGCTTCGAGAATTCGGCGGACCTGCTGCTCATCCTGATCCTGGGCGGCACCGGGCGGCTGTACGGCGGCCTGATCGGTGCCATCGTGTTCATCGTGGCCAAGCACTTCCTCTCGGACATGAACCCGCAGTACTGGCAGTTCTGGCTCGGCCTGGCGCTGGTGCTGCTGGTGATGTTCGCGCGTGGCGGCATCCTGGGGACGGCCGCGCAATGGCTGGAGCGCAGGCGCCAGCGCGAGCGCAGCCGCCAGGCGGGGGGTGCGTCATGAGCGCGGTACTGCAGACCCGCGCCCTGGTGCGCAGGTTCGGCGGTTTTGTCGCCACCGATCACGTCGATCTTGCGGTTGAAGCGGGCGCGCGCCACGCACTCATAGGCCCCAACGGCGCCGGCAAGACCACGCTCATCAACCTCCTGACCGGCTATCTTGCGCCCACCGAGGGCAGCATCGCGCTGATGGGGGAGGACGTGACGAACATGCCGCAGCACGCACGCTGCCGCAAGGGCCTCGTGCGCACCTTCCAGATCAACCAACTCTTCAACGACATGACGGTGCTCGAATCGGTCGCCATGTCGGTGAGCGAGCGCCTCGGGCTGGGCGCGCGCTGGTGGAAGCCGCTCGCGGTGCGTGGCGAGGCGGTGGACGAGGCCGCGGTGATCCTGCAGCGCCTCGGGCTGCTGTCTGACGCTTACGAGACCACGCGCAATCTGGCCTATGGCCGCCAGCGCCTGATCGAGATCGCGCTGGCGCTGGCGCAGCATCCCAGGGTGCTGCTGCTGGACGAGCCCGCGGCGGGCGTGCCCACGAGCGAGAGCCGCGAGCTGTTCGACGTGATCGCGCAGTTGCCGCGCGACGTGACCATCCTGCTGATCGAGCACGACATGGACTTGGTGTTCCGCTTCGCCGAACGTATTTCGGTGCTGGTCTCGGGCGCGCTGCTGCTCGAGGACACGCCCGAGGTCATCGCCAGCCACCCGCGCGTGCGCGAGGTCTATCTGGGGGAGGCCCATGGCTGAACTGTTGCAGGTGGAAGGGGTCTGGGCGGGCTACGGCGATGCGATCGTGCTTGAAGACCAGTCGTTCAGCGTCGCGGCGGGCGGCAGCCTGGCGCTGCTCGGGCGCAACGGCATGGGCAAGACGACGTTGCTCACGACGCTGATGGGCGCCACGCGCCTGCGCCGCGGACGCATCATGTTCGATGGCGTTGACATCACGAAGATGCCCAGCCATCGCCGCGCCCATCTGGGCCTGGGCTGGGTGCCGCAGCAGCGTGACGTGTTCGAGTCGCTCACGGTGGAGGAAAACCTCACCGTGGTGGCGCGGCCCGGCCACTGGAACGTCGAGCGCGTGTACGGCATGTTCCCGCGCCTGCGCGAGCGCCGCGCCAACATGGGCAACCAGCTCTCGGGGGGCGAGCGCCAGATGCTCGCGATCGGGCGCGCGCTGATGCTCAACCCCAAGATGCTGCTGCTCGACGAACCGCTGGAGGGCCTGGCGCCGCTGATCGTGCAGGAGTTGCTGCACATCATCCATGGCATGGTGACCGGGGGCAGCATGGCGGTGATCCTCGTGGAGCAGCATGCGCGCCAGATTCTGCCGATCACGCAGAACGCGCTGGTGCTCGAGCGCGGCCGCGTCGTCTACGCGGGCGACAGCGCCGCGTTGCTGGCCGACCGCGCCAGGCTCGACGGCTGGCTGGGCGCGGGCTCCACCACGGGCAGCAATGCCGCCACAGCCACGACAGCCGCGGCGCCCACGCCCGCGCGTGAACGCATCGTCGCGATCGACGCGATCCAGAACGAGCACCGTGCAATCGCCGCGATCCTCGACGCACTGACGCACGTCGTCGACGGTCTGGAGGCCGGCAGGCTTGCGCCCGATTTCACGCTGCTTGCGAGCCTGATCGAGTACATCGCCGAAGTGCCCGACAAGGTCCACCACCCCAAGGAAAACCAGATCTTCGCGCTGCTGCGCACCAAGACGCACGATGTCGACCGGTACCTGGACCGGCTCGAAGCCGAACACCGCGAAGCGGAGGCGCTCACGAGCAGACTCGACCGTGCGCTGGTGCGCTACGTGCAGGGCGGTGCGGCGGGCTTTGCCGGTTTTCGCGACGCGGTGCGCTCGTACATCGCCGACGAGTGGGTGCACCTGAACACCGAGGAACGCCACATCCTGCCGGCGGCGCGCAAGCTCTTCAGTGCGGATGAGTGGCACGCAATCAACGAGGATTTTGCGCGCAACGGCGACCCGTGGAGCGGCGGGGACAACCGCTACGCGCAACTGTTCAAGCGGATCACGCAGCTCGCGCCGCCGCCGATCGGGGTGGGTGACGCGCGCTGAGGTTCGCACCGGCGTTTTGTGAAGCGATTCCGAGGTTTTCGATGTCTGCTGCTACCCTCCCGTACCGCACCCTGGGCCCCTTCAGCGTCGGCAGCATCGCGCTGGGCTGCATGGGGCTGAGCCATGGCTATGGCCGCCGCCCGAGCGAAGAGGGCGCGCGTGCGCTGCTGCATGCCGCGCTTGATGCCGGCGTCACGCTGTTCGACACGGCAGCGCTCTATGGCTTTGGCGCCAACGAGTCGCTCGTCGGCCCGGTGCTCAGGCCGCACCGCGCGCACATCACGCTGGCCAGCAAGGGCGGGATGGCCGGGGTGCGCGGCGACGATGGCGTGGTGCGCCGCGTGATCGACGGCAGGCCCGAGGCGATCCGGCGCAACTGCGAGGACAGCCTGCGGCGCCTGGGCACCGACGTGATCGACCTGTACTACCTGCACCGCTGGGACCGGCGCGTGCCGATCGAGGAATCGGTGGGCGCGATGGCGCGGCTCAAGGAAGAGGGCAAGATCCGCGCGCTCGGCCTGTCGGAGGTGAGCGCCGCGACGCTGCGCCGGGCGCACCGCGAGCACCCGATCGCCGCGCTGCAGAGCGAGTATTCGCTGTGGTCGCGCAACGCCGAACTGGGGACGCTGGCGGCCTGCAGGGAGCTGGGCGTGGCCTACGTGGCGTTCAGCGCGCTCGGACGCGGTTTTCTCACCGGCGCGCTTGCCGATGTGACGCAGCTCGATGGCGACGATCTGCGGCTGAAGATGCCGCGCTTCGCGCCCGAGGTATTCACGCGCAATCACCGGCTTCTTGCGCCGCTGCAGACCGTGGCCGAACGTCTGGGCTGCACGCGCGCGCAGCTGGCGCTCGCGTGGCTGCTGCACCAGGGCGAGCACGTGGTGGCGCTGCCTGGCACCACGCGCGTCGCGCACCTGCGCGAAAACCTCGGCGCCGCGACACTCGCGCTCGATCCGATCACCCTGGCCGAACTCGGCGTGCTCTTCGCGCCCGACCGCGTCGAAGGGGACCGCTACGCGCTCGCGGCGCAGCGCGAGGTGGATACCGAGAAGTTTCCGTTCGAGAGCGTCTGACGGCCAAGCGCGGATGCTTACCCGCTAAACAGGGTCATCGCCAACTCGCGCAGCCAGCGGTTGGCCGGATCGGCGTCGTAGCGCCGGCTCCAGTGGATGGATACGTCGAACTGGCGCATCGGCAGTGTGATTTCGGCGATGGTGTAGTGGCGCGGTGGGGCGAGCGCCATGGCGATGTCGCGCGGCATGATCACTGCCAGATCGGTGTGCCGTAGTACGCCGGGCAGGCACATGAAATGCTCAGCCGTGAGGCGGACGCGGTGCTCCAGTTCGACCGAGCGCAGTGCCTCGCGTGTGTAGGCGTGCGTACGTACGGTGGCGAACTCGAGCTGCCGCAGTTCCGGCAGACCCATGGGGCGGCCGTTGCCCGCCAGCAGCGGGTGGCCGCGGCGCAGCAGCACGATGTAGCGGTCGGAGAACAACCGCATGCTGCGCACGTCCTTGAGCGACGGTAGAAAACCGAGTGCCAGATCGATGCTGCCACGGTCGAGCGCGCTGCCCAGTTCCGCGAGTGGCATGGGTTGCGTCTCGATGCGCGCCATGGGCGCCCGCTTGCGCACCGCGGTCATCAGCTCGGGGAGAAAGCGCATCTCGCCGATGTCGGTCATGTGCAGCCGGAATACCCGGCGCGCTTGCTGCGGATCAAACGTCGCTGATAGCAGCAGCGCGTTTTCCAGCGCCTGCATCGCATCGTGCACCGTCTCCGAGAGCTGGTCTGCACGTGCGGTGGGGCGCATGCCGCCCGCGGCGCGCAGGAACAGGGGATCGCCGAGTGCCTCGCGCAGGCGTGCCAATCCCTGGCTCACCGCCGGTTGTGTCACGTCGAGCTGCTCGGCCGCGCGGCTCACGCTGCGCGTGGCGTAGACCGCGTCGAAGACGCGCAGCAGGTTGAGATCAAGATTTTTTGTATTCATTAATCTAATATAAATTATTAGTTATATTTTATTGATTTATATTTTCATACCGCTGAAGATGACGGACAAGCTGACAATTTGCTGACGGCACAGGCCGGTTTGTGGAGGATGACGATGCAGGAGACCCCTCAGGAACGCGCCGCGGTAGCGCAGCCCGCCGGGCAGGTAAACGTACGCGAGGCGGTGGTCCGCCTGTTGCGCGACTTGGGCATGACGACGATGTTCGGCAACCCCGGCTCCACCGAGCTCGGCCTGTTTCTCGACTTTCCCGCCGATTTCCGCTACGTCCTGGGGCTGCAGGAGTCGGTGGCTGTGGGCATGGCCGATGGCTACGCGCAGGCCACGCATAACGCCGCCTTTGTCAACTTGCACGCCGCCGTAGGCGTCGGTCATGCGATGGGCGCGATCTTCACCGCATTTCGCAACCGCACGCCGCTGGTGATCACCGCGGGCCAGCAGTCGCGCGCGATCCTGCCCTACGACCCTTTCCTGTTCTCCAGCCAGGCCACTGAGCTGCCCAAGCCCTACGTCAAGTGGAGCATCGAGCCCGCCCGCGCCGAAGACGTGCCGCAGGCCATCGCCCGTGCGTATTACATGGCGATGCAGCCACCCTGCGGGCCTGTGCTCGTATCGGTGCCGGCGGACGACTGGGCGCGCATGTGCGAGCCGGTGCAGGTGCGCCGGGTGAGCCGTTCGGTGCGGCCCGATCCGGCGGTGCTTGAAGCGATGGGCGCCCAGCTCGATGCCAGCAGGCGCCCGGCCTTCGTGATCGGCTCGGCGGTGGACCGCGACGGCGCCTGGGATGATGTTGTGCAGCTCGCCGAGCGCCACCAGGCAGCGGTGTGGGTGGCGCCCATGTCGGGCCGTAACGGCTTTCCCGAAGACCATCCGCTGTTCGCCGGCTTCCTGCCCGCCGCGCGTGAATCGATTGTCGGCCTGCTGGGAGGGCATGATTTTGTGCTGGCGCTGGGTGCCGCGGCGTTCACCTACCACGTCGAGGGCAGCGGTCCACACCTGCCCGCTGGCTGCCAGTTGGCGCAGGTCATCGACGACCCCAACACCATCGCCTGGGCGCCTGTCGGCACCGCAGCGATCGGCAGCGTGCGCCTGAGTGTGCGCGATCTGCTGGCGCGCCCCACCCCGCCCGCGCGCCTGGCGCCGCCGCCGCGCGCTCCGGCGCCGCTGGCCGAGGCGACCGCGCCGATGACGGTCGAATACGCGCTGCAGACGCTGGCACGGGTGCGCGCGCGCGATTCGATCGTGGTTGAAGAGGCGCCGAGCTCGCGCCCCATCATGCAGCGCTATTTGCCGATTTACGAGTCCGAAACCTTCTACACCATGGACAGCGGTGGCCTGGGCTTCGGGTTGCCCGCGACAGTGGGCGTGGCGCTGGCGCGGCCGGACAGGAAGGTCATTGGCCTGATCGGCGATGGTTCCAGCCTCTATTCATTCCAGGGACTTTGGAACGCGGCGCAGCTTGGACTGCCGATCACCTTCCTCATCCTCAAGAACCGCAGCTATGCCGCGCTGCGCATGTTTTCTCCGGTGTACGGATTCACCGCGCAGGACACGTTGCAGGGCACGGCACTGCCGGGCATCGACTTCGTCGGACTGGCGAAGTCGCTTGGCTGCGATGCGCTGAACGTTGCCGACCCCACGCGGCTGGAGCAGGTGCTGCGTACCGCGCTGGCCGCCCAGAGACCCACGCTGGTGGAGATCGACGTCGCGTGACGCCGCCCCGGCCCTCATCCATTTCATACGACAAGGAGATGCAATGTCCACGATCGAGATGCTGATCAACGGTGACCACCAGGGCGCCACGGGCGGCAAGACATTCACCCGCAACAACCCGCTCGACGGCGGCGCCGCCACGGTTGCTCCCGCGGCCACGGCCGAGGACGCACGCCGCGCGGTCGATGCGGCTTCCGCTGCGTTTTCTGAGTGGTCGCAAACCGGCCCGACGCAGCGACGCGAATACCTGCTGCGTGCCGCCGACGAACTCCAGGCGCGCGAACAGGCCTTCATTGCCGCGATGGCGAGCGAAACCGGCGCGTCGGCCATCTGGGGCGGCTTCAACGTGCACCTGGCGGCGGGCATGCTGCGCGAAGCGGCGAGCTTGACCACGCAGGTGGGCGGCGAGGTGATCCCGTCGGACGTGCCGGGTAACCTGGCAATGGGCTTGCGCGTGCCGGCCGGCGTTGTCGTCGGCATGGCGCCGTGGAATGCACCAGTGATCTTGGGCGTGCGTGCCGTTGCGACGCCGCTCGCCTGCGGCAATACCGTGGTGCTCAAGGCCTCGGAGATGTGCCCTGCGACGCACGGCCTGATCATCGAGGCACTGCAGGCTTCGGGCATGCCGGCGGGCGTGGTGAACTTCATCACCAATGCGCCGCAGGATGCCGCTGCCGTAGTGCAGGCGCTGGTGGCGCATCCGGCCACGCGGCGTGTGAACTTCACTGGTTCGACCAGGGTCGGCCGCATCATCGCCAAGTTGTGCGCCGAGCACCTCAAGCCGTCGGTGCTCGAACTTGGCGGCAAGGCGCCGCTGGTGGTGCTCGATGACGCCGATCTGGACACCGCGGTGAACGTCGCGGCGTTCGGCGCCTACATGAACTCCGGACAGATCTGCATGGCTACCGAGCGCATCGTGGTCGACGAGCGCGTCGCCGACGCCTTCGTGCAAAAGCTTGCCGACAAGGCGCGTGCGCTGCCGGTGGGCGATCCGCGCAAGGGGCCGGTGGTGCTTGGTTCGGTGGTGGACATGAGCACCGTCGAGCGCTGCAACGCGATGATCGACGATGCGCTGGCCAAGGGCGCCACCCTCGTGTGCGGCGGCAAGAGCGAAAACACGCTGATGCCAGCGACGTTGCTCGACAAGGTTACGCCCGCCATGCGCATCTACAGCGAAGAAGCGTTCGGCCCGGTGAGGGTGGTGGTGCGGGTCGACGGCGAGGAGGCTGCGGTGGCCTGCGCCAACGACAACGCCTACGGCCTGTCGGCGGCGGTGATCGGCGCCGACGTGGCGCGGGCCATGCGCGTCGCAAGCCGCATCCAGTCGGGCATCTGCCACGTCAACGGTCCGACGGTGCACGACGAGGCGCAGATGCCGTTCGGCGGCGTCAAGGACAGCGGCTGGGGCCGCTTCGGTGGCAAGGCCGGTATCGACGCCTTCACCGATCTGCGCTGGGTCACAGTGCAGATCGGGCCGCGGCACTACCCGTTTTGATGGCGTGCTCGCAGCCGCAGCGATGTTACAGAACCTGCGTGGTCCGCTGCGCGTCGCTCTCCCGACTGGTCCTGTCGTGAACCTCCGCACCTGAGCACCATCCCTGGAGACCAGACATGAATCCCGCCCCTTCCTCACCAGAAGACGTCCTGCCGACGCCGCACCCCAAGCCGGCCGACTTCGGCCCTTATGGGCGGGCTCTGCTCCTGGTGTCTGAGTTCGTGGCCACGCTTGGAGGGCTGGCGTTCGTCGCGCTCGTGATCATGTCGTTGATTTCCATCGTTGGGCGCAAGCTGTTTTCCGTGCCGGTGCCGGGCGACATGGAGGTTCTGATGATGGTTGCGGCGGGTGCTTCCGCCACCTTCTTTGCGTACTGCCACCTCGAAGGAGGGGACGTCAAGGTGGATTTTTTCACTGCCAAGGCGCATCCGCGCACCGTCCTGCTGCTCGATGCGATCGCGTCGATGCTCGTGGGCGTTTTCGGCGCGGTCATCGCCTGGCGCAGCACCGTCGGCGCGTTCTCGTTGCAGGAAGCGGGTGAGACGTCGGCGATCCTGGGCTGGCCGGTCTGGCTCGCGCAGATTGCGATGACGCCCGGCTTCGTATTGCTCGCTCTGGCAGGTTTCTACATGGCGACGATGTGCTGGATTGCGCGCCGCCGCGTGCCGCGCAAGGGGGCTGCATCATGAGCGGCATCGCCGTCGGGTCGCTGGTCTTTGCGTTCCTGCTTGCGCTGATGGTGGTGCGCATCCCCATCGGTATCGCGATGTTCATCGCGGGGGCCGGGGGCTATGTATACCTGACCGACAGCTGGATGCCGTTGCTGTCGTCGCTCAAGAACCTCGCGTATGCGCGGCTGTCCAACTACGACCTGGTGGTCATACCGCTGTTTCTGCTGATGGGTCAGTTCGCGACGCACGGTGGTTTGAGCCACAGCCTGTTTCGGTTCGTGAGTGCGTTCATGGGGCATAAGCCGGGTGGTGTAGCGGTGGCGGCGGTTGGAGCGTGTGCCGGGTTCGGCGCGATCTGTGGCTCTTCGCTCGCCACGGCAGCCACGATGGGCCAGGTGGTGCTGCCGGAACTGCGCCGCTACGGCTATTCGGGCAGCCTGTCCACAGGGGCATTGGCGGCTGGTGGCACGCTCGGCATTCTGATCCCGCCATCGGTGCCCCTGATCATCTACGCCATCCTGACGCAGGAGTCGATCGGCAAGCTCTTCATGGCTGCGGTCATCCCGGGGATCATCGCGATGATCGGCTACATGATCGTGATCAAGATCTGGGTGCATCGCAACCCCGGCGCGGGGCCGGCCGGCGCGCGCGTGGGCTGGCCTGAGCGCCTGCGTTCGCTCGTCCAGGTGGGGCCGGTGCTGCTGGTGTTCGTCGTAGTGATCGTCGGCATCTATGCGGGTTGGGCGACGCCGACGGAAGCGGCGGCCATAGGCGCCGCAGCCTGCGGCATCATCGCGGTGGTCTCGGGCGGCCTGCGCTGGAAGGGGCTGCTTGCCAGTGCCCTGGGCACCGCGCAGGCCACAGCCATGATCTACCTCGTGCTGCTGGGCGCGGACATGCTCAACGCGACGCTCGCGCTCTCGCAGCTTCCGGTGGAGCTGGCGAACTGGGTGCAGGGCAGCGGCCTCTCGCCCTTCCTGGTGATGGTGGCCATCCTGGCGGTCTACATCCTGCTGGGCTGCGTGATGGATTCGCTCGCGATGATCCTGCTCACCATTCCGATCTTCTTTCCCGTGGTGATGGGGCTGGACTTCTACGGCATGGGCCACGAGGACAAGTCCATCTGGTTCGGCATCCTCACGCTCATGGTGGTTGAGATCGGCTTGGTGCACCCGCCGGTGGGCCTGAACGTCTACATCATCAACCGCCTTGCAAAGGACGTGCCGCTCATCGAAACGTTCAAGGGCGTCGTGCCGTTTCTGCTGTCGGACGCGGTTCGCGTCACGCTGCTCGTGCTGTTCCCGAGCCTCGCACTGGTGCTCGTCAAGACCTTCGGTGCACTGTGATCTCGCGGTCGTTGCATGCACCGCACCGGCGAAGGAGATTCGATGCCGTCATCCCGAAATGCAGGGAAGAAGCGAAGATCAAAGGCCATACCTTCCACGACCGTCGCGGAGCGCGTATCGACACTTCGTCGATGCCTCCAAGGTCATTGATCTGGAGTGGATCGTAGTGGTGAACAGGAAGGGGACAACGAAGTTCCACTGCTGACCGTGGTGCGCGACGGGGTCCGGCAGTTCACGAAGTGAGCGCGCGTTTTTCAACCAGAACCATGAAGGAAACTCTCATGCACCAATTCAACCTCGTCCTGCGCGCAATCGCAGGCATTGGCGCCGTCTGGGCGCTCGCCACCGCCGCACAGGCGCAGGAGGTGACGCTCAAGGTGGCGCACTTTCTGCCCGGAACGTCCAATGCGCAGGTGAGCATGATCCAGCCTTGGTGCGACAAGATCGCCAAGGAATCGAACAAGCGCATGGTCTGCCAGATCTACCCTGCGATGCAGCTCGGCGGTACGCCGCCGCAGCTGTTCGACCAGGCCAAAGACGGTGTGGCCGACATCATCTGGACGCTGCAGACCTACTCGGCCGGGCGCTTCACGAAGAGCGAGGTGTTTGAGCTGCCGTGGATGAACAACAAGGCCGAAGCCGGCAGCAAGGCGCTGTGGGAATACACACAGAAGTACGCGATGGATGAGTACAAGGGTGTGCACCCCATCCTCATGCACATGCATGACGGCACGCTGTTTCACTTCAGCAGCAAGCAGCCCAAGACGCTCGAGGAGATGAAGGGTCTGAAGATCCGCACGGCCAACCGCACCAACGCGCAAATGATTTCAGCGATCGGCGCGGTGCCGGTGCAGATGCCGTTGCCGGCCGTGCCCGATGCGATCGCCAAGGGCGTGATCGACGGCGCCGCCGTGCCGTGGGAGGGTGTGCCCGCGATCAAGCTCGACGAGATCGCCAAGTACCACTTCGACGTGCCTGAGGGTGCTCCGCGTATGGCGGGCTCGATCTTCATCTTCGGCATGAACCAGGCGCGCTACGACAAGCTGCCCGCCGATCTGAAGAAGGTGATCGACGACAACAGCGGACTGGAAGCCTCGGGCTGGGCCGGACGGGTGACGTTCGATGAACAGGTGCCCAAGTTCAAGGCCAAGGCCAAGGAGCTCGGCGGCACGTTCTACTACATGCCGCAGAGCGAGTACCAGCGCTTCGTGGACGCCACTAAGATCGTCGAACAGCAGTGGATCGAGAGCGCCGACAAGAAAGGCGCGAACGGAGCCGAGTTGATCAAGGCAGCGCGTGAGCTGATTCAGAAGTACACGAAATAGGTGACAGGCGCGCGGCGGCCGCCGAACGCGGCCGCGCGCGCTATAGACCGAAGGCGTAGCGCACCGTGATCGGCGCGTGGTCGCTGAAGCGCTCGGCCTTGTAGATCGACGTCTCCAGCGCCTGCGCTGCCAGCGTGGCGGTGGCGAGGTGGTAGTCGATGCGCCACCCGACGTTGTTGGCCCAGGCCTGTCCGCGGTTGCTCCACCATGTGTAGCAGGCGTCGGTGGTATCGGGGTGCAGATGGCGGTACACGTCCACCAATGGTTCGTGCTCACCGTCATGGGCGAGCAGCCGGCTCATCCACGCGCGTTCCTCGGGCAGGAAGCCGCTGTTCTTCTGGTTGCCGCGCCAGTTCTTCAGGTCGATCTGCTGGTGCGCGATGTTGAGGTCGCCGCAGAGGATGAAGTCGCGCTCGGCCTGCAGGCGCGCCAGGTGCGGGGCAATCGTGTCGAGGAACCGGTACTTGGCCTGCTGCCGGTCTTCGCCGGACGAGCCGCTCGGAAAATACGCGCTGATGACCGAGAACTTGCGCGCCGGGGTGTCGAAGCGCAGTTCCACGAGGCGCCCCTCGGCGTCGAATTCGGGGCAGTCGAAGCCGGTGACCACGGTGCTGGGCTCGTGGCGGGTGTAGATGCCCACGCCCGAATAGCCCTTCTTCTCGGCGAACTGGAAGTACCCCGCCATGCCCGCGAGCGCTTCAAAGCGGCCGGCCACATCGCCCGCCTGGGCCTTGAGTTCCTGCACGCAAATACAATCCGGACGCAGTTGCGCAACCCAGGGCTCCAGGCCCTTGGCGGTTGCGGAACGTATGCCGTTGAGGTTGAGGCTGGTCAGCGTGAACACGGGAGTCGTCATGGGGCAGGTGGATCGGCGCGGGCCGGGTGAGGGCGATCTGGCGCAGGATTTCGTGCGCTTCGCCGTCGAGTGCGGCGTGCTGCGCTTTGGTGAATTCAAGACCAAGGCCGGGCGCATGAGCCCGTACTTCTTCAATGCCGGGCTGTTCGACGATGGCGCCAAGCTGGGTCGGCTTGCGCAATTCTATGCACAGGCGCTGCTCGCCAGTGGCGTGGCGTTCGACATGGTGTTCGGCCCGGCCTACAAGGGCATCGTGCTGGCGAGCGCGGTGGCCATCGAGCTCGCGCGCCTGGGGCGCAACGTGCCGTTCGCCTACAACCGCAAGGAAGCCAAGGACCACGGCGAGGGCGGGACCTTGGTGGGCGCACCCCTCAAGGGACGGGTGCTGATCGTCGATGATGTGATGAGCGCGGGCACCGCGGCGCGCGAGTCGATCGCACTCATCCGCGCGGCGGGTGCGACGCCGCACGCCGTGGCCATCGCGCTCGACCGCCAGGAGATGGCGACGGAGGACGGCCACGATGTGCCGCACAGCGCGGTGCAGTACGTGCGCCGGGAGCTGGGCCTGCAGGTGTGCGCGATCGCCACGCTGGCCGATCTGCTCGACTACCTCGCAGGTGAGGCGGGCGACGGTACGATGCAGACCCACCGCGAGCGCGTGCTGGCTTACCGCGCGCGCTACGGTGTCGATGCCGGCCCGGTGGCGAAAGGAACGCAGCAGTGATGACGGTGCGCAGGATGGGAATGTGGGTGGTGTGCGCGGCGCTGGGCAGCGTTGGCGCGCTCGCGCAGCCGCAGCCGGGGGCTGCCACGGGCGAGGTCTACACCTGCATTGATGCCAATGGCCGGCGGCTGACGGCTGACCGGCCGATCGCCGCCTGCAGCGACCGCGAGCAGCGGGTGCTCGACGCAACCGGGGCCGAGCGCCGGCGCCTGGGCCCCACGCTGACCGAGCACGAACGGGCCGCGCTGGAGGCGCAGCGCCGCAAGGAGGCGCAGGAACGCGCGCGCATCGTGGCCGAACGGCGTGCCGAGCGCGTGCTGGTGGCGCGTTATCCCGATGAAGCCTCGCACCAGATGGAGCGCGAGCAGGTGCTCGGCCAGATCGACGAATTGATCGCGGTCTCGCAGCGGCGCCTCACCACACTGCGCGCCGACCGCAAGCCCTTGCAGGAAGAGCTGCAGTTCTATCGCGGCGAACTGGCCAAGGCACCCGCCAAGTTGCAGCGGCTGTTTGCCGAGAACGACGAGGCGGTGGCCGAGCAGGAACGTTTCATCGCGAGCCAGAACAAGGAAAAGCAGCGCGTGAACGAGCGTTTCGACGCCGAGCTCGCCAAGCTGCGCCAGCTCTGGGCGCAGCAGCGCGAATCACAGGAGAAGGTGGCGCCGCCCCCGTCGTCTTCGATGCGCCGCTGAAGACCTGAGCGCTATTTTTGCAATAGCTGCTCGCGCTTTTCAGGCAAGTGCTTCAGGTCAATTTGGCTCTCAAAAGATCATTGACCTGCTGCGGGTTGGCCTTGCCTTTGGGGGTCTTCACGACCTGACCGACCGGAGCGTTGAAAGCCTTGTCCTTGCCGGCCCTGCGCTGCTTGACGTTGGCGGGGCCGGCAGTCGACGCGTCCATGTTTGTGCCGTGCGTTTGGCTATGCAGCTGGTTCGGCCAGTGCCCGAGCCAGCTGCGTGAACGTTCGTTCGTCGTCCATTTGCGCGACGTTCAGGCGCACGAAGCCGCTGGCGCTAGGGGTTTGGCTGAACACGTTTCCGGGCGCCAGTACCACGCCGTGCCGCAGGCAGGTGCGCGCCAACGCCGCGGCGTCCGCTGGTGGAGGCAAGTGGCACCAGACGAACATGCCCGCTTGCGGCACCAGCCAGGGATGCAGTCCCAATGCCTCCAGACGGGGAATGCTCTGGTGCATGCGATGCGCCAGCCGCTGACGCAGTGCCTGCAGGTGGCGGCGGTAGCCGCTGTCGGTCAGCACCTGGTGCACGATGGATGCGGCCAACTGCGCTCCGCCAAAGCCGGTGGCGATCTTCAGGTCGGTCAGCGCGTCGATCCAGTCGGCACGCGCAGCGATGTAGCCGCAGCGCAGCGACGCGGATATCGTTTTTGAAAAACTGCCGATGTGCAGCACGCGCTCCAGGCCGTCGAAGGCGGCCAGGCGCGGGGCCGGGCTGTGCTCGAAGTCGGCAAAGATGTCGTCTTCCACGATGGTCAGGGCGGCGTCCCCCGCCAGCTTGAGCAGCCGATGCGCCACTGCCGACGTCAGCACCGCGCCCGTGGGGTTGTGTATGGCCGAGTTGGTGATGTACAGGCGTGGGCGGTGCGCCTGCAGCGCCGCTTCGAAGGCCGCCAAGTCCGGCCCTTGCGGCGTATACGGAACGCCCACGGCACGCACGCGGTGCGCGCGCAGGAGTGCGTGGAAATTGAAGTAGCAGGGGTCGTCGAGCAGCACCGCGTCGCCCGGTTCCAGCAGCAGGCGGCAGATGAGGTCTATGGACTGCGTGCCCGAGCCGGTCAGCAGCACCTGTCCCGGCGTGGCCTCGATGCCGCAGGCCGCCATGCGCCGCGCCAGCACCTGGCGCAACCCCGAGTGGCCCAGCGGCGTGTCGTAGTCGGCCAGTTCGGCGGCATTCGCACGCGCCAGGGTGCGTAGTGCGCGGCGCATGCCGTCGTGGTACATCCAGTCGGCGGGCAGCCAGCCACAGCCGGGTTTGAGCATGCCGCCGTCTGATTCGAGTGACTGGCGCGACACCCACAGCGGGTCGATATCGCGCTCGATTTGCGGCGCCATTTCCATGAGTGCCAGTGGCGCCGTCGGCCCCGTCACGTAAAAGCCCGATCCTGGGCGGGCGGTGATCAGCCCCTCGGCAGCCAGCCGCTCGTAGGCCTGCACCACGGTCGAGACCGACAGCCCCATGGTCTGCGCCTGCGCGCGCACCGACGGCAGACGCGCGCCCGGCGCGTAGCTGCGCGCGGCAATGCGCGTGCGGACGGTGTGAATAACCGAAGCGATACGAGTGCCTTGGGCTTGCATGGTATGCGGCTGGCTTGAGTAACTGTACTGGATTTGTGTGCGATACAGTTCTTAAAAATTGTGCTGTATTGTGCCTCGACGTCAGCGGGTGCCGGTGATGTACTCCATTCCCTCGAACACGGGAGTGATGCATGGAGAAAACCACCAGCGGCTGGGTCAACGGGTTGGTCGGTGTGGCCATTTTTGCCGGATCGCTTCCGGCGACGCGCGTGGCGGTGGCCGACATTGCGCCGTTGCTGTTGACGGGCGCGCGCGCCAGCATCGCCGCGTTGCTGGGCCTGGGGCTGCTCTTGTTGCTGCGCCAGCGCCGTCCGGCCACCGCGGATCTGCCAGCGTTGGCGCTTACCGCGCTGGGCGTGGTGCTGGGCTTTCCGTTGCTCAGCGCGTTGGCGCTGCAGCACATCAGCGCGGCGCGCTCGCTGGTGTTCGTGGGGCTGCTGCCGCTGAGCACGGCGTTGTTTGCCGTATGGCGCGGCGGCGAGCGTCCGCGCCCGCTGTTCTGGCTGTTCTCGTTGTTGGGCAGCGCCTGCGTGGCGGGCTACGCCGCCTGGGGCGGCGCGCCGGGGGCGCTGCGCGGCGACCTGCTGATGGTGGCGGCCATCGTCGCCTGCGGCATGGGCTACGCCGAAGGTGCGCAGCTCTCGCGCCGCCTCGGGGGCTGGCAGGTCATCAGTTGGGCGCTGGTGCTGGCGCTGCCGGCCATGGTGCTGCTCACCTGGTGGGTGCTGCCGCCGTCGCTGGCGCAGGTGCGCTGGCCGGCGTGGCTCGGTTTGGGCTATGTGACACTGTTCAGCATGCTGATCGGCTTCATCTTCTGGTACCGCGGCCTGGCCCTGGGCGGCATTGCCGCCGTGGGACAGTTGCAACTGCTGCAACCTTTCATGGGCCTGGGACTGGCGGCGCTGCTGCTGCACGAAGCAGTCAACCCCGCCATGCTGGCGGCGACGCTGGGCACAGTGCTATGCGTGGCGGGGGCCAAAAAATACGCTGGCTAACCGGCGGGAGCAAAGGGCGATCAGGCCATCTTGGCCTTGAGTATTTCGTTCACCTGCTGCGGGTTGGCCTTGCCCTTGCTGGCTTTCATCACCTGGCCGACCAGGGCGTTGAAGGCCTTGTCCTTGCCCGCCTTGACTTGCTCGACGTTGCCCGGGTTGGCGGCGATCACCTCGTCGATGATTTTTTCCAGTGCGCCGGTATCCTGCATCTGCTTGAGGCCCTTGGCCGCGATCACCGCGTCCACGTCTTCTGCCTCGCCGTTCCACAGCGCCTCGAACACCTGCCGCGCGGCGTTGTTGGAGACCGTGCCGTCGTGGATGCGCGTGATGAGCCGGGCGAGCTGGCCGCTCGTGACCTTGACCGCCTCCATGCCGATCTCTTCCTGGTTCAGGCGCCGCGAAATCTCGCCCATGACCCAGTTGCTCGCCAGCTTGGCCTGGCCGCAGGCCTGTGCCGCTTCTTCGAAATAGTCCGCCATCGCCCGGCTTTGCGTGAGCGTGGTGGCGTCGTACTCGGGCAGGCCGTACTGCTCAACGAAGCGCGCGGCCATGTGCTGAGGCAGCTCGGGCATCTGCGCCTTGACCTGCGCCACCCATTCGTCGGCGATCACGAGCGGCGGCAGGTCGGGATCGGGGAAGTAGCGGTAGTCGGCCGCGTCTTCCTTGCTGCGCATGGCGCGCGTCTCGCCCGTGTCGGGGTTGAACAGCACCGTGGCCTGGCGGATCGCGTGGCCGTCCTCCAGCTGCTCGATCTGCCAGCGGATCTCGTAGTCGATCGCCAGCTGCATGTTCTTGAAGCTGTTGAGGTTCTTGATCTCGCGGCGCGTGCCCAGCGGCTGGCCGGGCTTGCGCACGCTGACGTTGGCGTCGCAGCGGAACGACCCCTCCTGCATGTTGCCGTCGCAGATGCCGATCCAGGTGACGATCTGGTGCAGCGCCTTGGCGTAGGCCACGGCCTCGGCGGACGAGGACATGTCCGGCTCGGTCACGATCTCCAGCAGCGGCGTGCCCGCGCGGTTCAGGTCGATGCCCGACTGGCCGATGAAGTCCTCGTGCAGGCTCTTGCCCGCGTCTTCCTCCAGGTGTGCGCGCACCAGGCGCACGGTGCGCTTTTCTTCGCCAAGGTAGAACGACACGCTGCCGCCCTGCACCACGGGGATTTCGAACTGGCTGATCTGGTAGCCCTTGGGCAGGTCGGGGTAGAAGTAATTCTTGCGGGCAAAAATGCTCTCTGGCGCAATGCGGGAGCCGAGTGCAAGGCCCAATTTGATAGCGCACTCCACCGCCTTGCGGTTCATCACCGGCAGCGCGCCGGGCAGCGCCAGATCGACCGGGCTGGTGTGCGTGTTCGGCTCGGCGCCAAAGGCGGTGCTGGCGCGGCTGAAGATCTTCGACTGCGTGGCGAGCTGGGCGTGCGTCTCGAAGCCGATCACGACTTCGTAGCCCTCGATCAATGGTGCGTTCATGTCAGTACCCGGCGGGCGTGCGCAGGTGAAAGTCCGTCGCCTGCTGGAAGCAGTGCACGGCGGCGAGCAGCCGCCCTTCCTGGAAGTGGTTGGCGATGAGCTGCAGGCCCACGGGCAGATCCTGCGCGCCGCTGCCCACGGGGTGCGAGAGGCCGGGCAGCCCCGCGAGCGAGGCGGGCAGCGTGTAGACGTCGGCGAGGTAATTCGTCACCGGGTCGGTCTGCGCGCCGATGGCGGGCGCCACCGTCGGCGCCACGGGGCCCGCGATCACGTCGCATTGCGTGAAGGCCTGCTGGAAGTCCTGCGCGATCAGACGGCGCACCTTCTGCGCCTGCAGGTAATAGGCGTCGTAATAGCCCTCGGAGAGCACGTAGGTGCCGATCATGATGCGGCGCTGGACCTCCTCGCCGAAGCCCTCGGCGCGGCTCTTCTGGTACATGTCCAGCAGGTCGGTGTACCGCGCGGCGCGGTGGCCGTAGCGCACGCCGTCGAAGCGCGAGAGGTTGGAGCTGGCCTCCGCCGGGCTCAGGATGTAGTAGACCGGCACCGCCAGGTGCGTGCGCGGCAGCGAGATCGCCACGCGCCGGGCGCCGAGCTTTTCGTATTCGGCCAGCGCCGCGTCGATGGCCGCGCGCACGTCGGGGGCCAGGCCGTCGCCGAAGAACTCCTCGGGCACGCCGATGCGCAGGCCGTCGATGGGCTGGCCCAGCGCCTGCGTGTAGTCCTCGGCGGGGCGATCCACGCTGGTGGCGTCGTGCGCCACGTCCGGTCCGCACATGGCCGAGAGGATGAGCGCGCAGTCCTCGGCCGAGCGGCCCATGCTGCCTGCCTGGTCGAGGCTGGAGGCGTAGGCGATCATGCCGTAGCGGCTTGCGCGCCCATAGGTGGGCTTGATGCCGGTGATGCCGCAAAAGCCCGCGGGCTGGCGAATCGAGCCGCCCGTGTCGCTGCCCGTGGCCGCGGGCGCGAGGCGTGCGGCCACTGCCGCGGCCGAGCCGCCCGACGAGCCGCCGGGCACGCGCGCCGTGTCCCACGGATTGCGCACGGGTTGCGGAGCATCGAACCCCACGGGCGCGACGCCCGAGTTCTCGCTGGAGCCGCCCATCGCGAATTCGTCGCAGTTGAGCTTGCCGAGCGTGACGCACCCCGCCTGCGCGAGCCGCTCGACGATGGTCGCGTCAAACGGCGAGCGGTAGCCCGCGAGCATCTTGCTGGCCGCGGTGGTGGGGAAGTCGCGCGTGACGAACACGTCCTTGTGCGCGATGGGCACGCCCGCGAGTGGCGCCGCCTGGCCCGCTGCGATGGCGGCGTCCTGCGCGCGTGCCTGCGCGAGCGTGGCTTCATCGTCGAGCGCGAGGTAGGCGCCGAGCTGCTGGTGCGCGCGTGCGCGGGCGAGGAAGTGCCGCGCAAGCTCCACGCTGCTCACCTGCTTGGCGCGCAGCGCGCGCGCCAGCGCGGCCACGCCGAGGGTGTGCGGTTCGCCGGTCATTGCGCTCATTCGATCACCCGCGGCACGAGGAACAGCCCGCGTTCGCTCGCGGGTGCGTTGGCCAGGTAGGCGTCGCGCCGGTCGGGCTCGGTCACCACGTCGTCCTGCAGGCGCAGTTGCACGGGCTCGACCGCGGCCAGGGGGTGCGCGAGCGGCTGCACGCCGTGGGTGTCCACCGCCTGCATCTGCGTGACGACGGTGAAGAAGTCGTTGATCGTGGCGCGCATGCGCTCGGCCTGCGCGCTGGAGAGTTCAAGCCGCGCGAGGCGGGCGATGCGCGTGATGTCTTCGGGGGTGAGTGCCATGGGGTGGGGTGGTCGCAACGGCTTGTAACCGCTGCAAACGGCTGCGTGCCGCGTGAAGTTATTCACAGGGGATGCGGTATTATCCCGGCTTTGCCGCAATACCCCGCGCCGCGCTGGTCATTGAGCGAAAAAGCATTCCTCACACCACAGTTTACGGCGACGGCAGGCCGACGCGCATGCCGTGCCGGAGAAGGATTCCCGCATGTTCGGAGCATTCCGTCGGTATTTCTCCACCGACCTGGCCATCGACCTGGGCACGGCCAACACCCTGATTTTCGCGCGTGACAAGGGCCTGGTGCTCGACGAGCCCTCGGTGGTCGCGATCCGCCACGAGGGCGGGCCGCACGGCAAGAAGGTCATCCAGGCCGTGGGCAGGGAGGCCAAGGCCATGCTCGGCAAGGTGCCGGGCAACATCGAGGCCATCCGCCCGATGAAGGACGGCGTGATCGCCGACTTCGTGATCACCGAGCAGATGATCAAGCAGTTCATCAAGATGGTGCACCCGCGCAGCGTGCTCACGCCCAGCCCGCGCATCATCATCTGCGTGCCCTGCGGCTCCACGCAGGTCGAGCGCCGCGCGATCAAGGATGCGGCCGAGGCCGCGGGTGCCACCGCCGTCTACCTCATCGAGGAGCCCATGGCCGCGGGCATAGGCGCCGGGCTGCCGGTCAACGAGGCGAGCGGCTCCATGGTCGTGGACGTGGGCGGCGGCACCACGGAGGTCGGCGTGATCTCGCTCGGCGGCATGGTCTACAAGGGGAGCGTGCGCGTAGGCGGCGACAACTTCGACGAATCCATCATCAACTACATCCGCCGCAACTACGGCATGCTGATAGGCGAGCCCACCGCCGAAGCGATCAAGAAGCAGATCGGCTCGGCCTTCCCCGGCAGCGAGGTGCGCGAGATGGAGGTCAAGGGTCGCAACCTCTCCGAGGGCGTGCCGCGCAGCTTCACGATATCCAGCAACGAGGTGCTCGAGGCACTGACCGAGCCGCTCAACCAGATCGTCTCGGCGGTGAAGAACGCGCTCGAGCAGACGCCGCCCGAGCTCGGCGCCGACATCGCCGACCGCGGCATGATGCTCACCGGCGGCGGCGCGCTGCTGCGCGACCTCGACCGCCTGCTGGCCGAGGAAACCGGGCTGCCGGTGCTGGTGGCCGAGGAGCCGCTCACCTGCGTCGTGCGCGGCTGCGGCATGGCACTGGACCGACTCGATCGCCAGGGCGGCATCTTCACCAGCGATTGATCGCGGGGCCGCGCGCATGCCTCTGGGAACCCTGGAGCGCAAGGCCCCGCCCTTCATGCGGCAAGGGCCCTCGGCCCTTTCGCGTCTGGTTCTGTACAGCGCTCTGGCGCTGTTTTTCATGGTGGCCGACGCACGCTTTCACGTCACCGAGCCGGTGCGCCAGGTCGTCGCCACGGTGCTCTACCCGCTGCAGTGGCTGATGCTGCAGCCGGTGGCGCTGGTGCAGCACGGCGCGGGGTATTTCCAGTCGATCGAAGAGGCGCGCGAGGCGCTTGAAGAGACGCGTCGCCAGATGGCGCAGATGGCGGTGCGTGCGGGCGCGACCGAGCAGCTGCAGCGCGAGAACACGCAGTTGCGCGATCTGCTGGCGCTGCGCGCGCGGCTCCAAACGCCGGCGCTCGCGGCAGAGGTGCTCTACGACACGGCCGACCCGTTTGCGCGCCGCGTGACCGTGGACCGGGGTCGGCTGGCCGGCGTGCAGCCGGGCTCGCCGGTGGTGGATGCGCGGGGCGTGCTGGGGCAGGTGACGCGCGTATTTCCCATGCGCAGCGAGGTCACGCTGCTGATCGACCGCGAGCAGACGATCCCCGTGCTCAACGTGCGCACCGGCGCGCGCAGCGTCGCCTACGGCGATCCGCTTGCGAGCCACGGCGGCGGCATGGAGCTGCGCTTCATGCCCGGCAACGCCGACGTGCAGGAGGGTGACCTGCTCACCACGAGCGGCGTGGACGGTGTCTACCCGCCGGGCCTGCAGGTGGCACGCGTGGTGCACATCGAGCGCCGGGCCGATTCCACCTTCGCACGCATCTACTGCGCGCCGTTGGCGCAGATGCAGGGCGCGCGCTACGTGATGCTGCTGCGCCCCGTGGACCAGGGCGAACCCGGCGCCGATACGGCCGCGGCGGACGGTGGTGGAGCACAGCCGTGATCCTGCCCAAGGGCCAGCAGCTGCTGCTTCCGGTCAGCCCGGCGTTCATCGTGGCGAGCCTGCTCGTGGCGCTCGCGCTTGACCTGCTGCCGCTCGGGCGCGTGGCGTGGACGCCCGACTGGCTCATGGTGCTGCTCGCGTTCTGGGGCATGCACCAGCCGCAGCGCGTCGGCATGGGCGTGGCGTTCGTGCTCGGGCTGTGCATCGACGTGCACCAGTCCACGCTGCTGGGGCAGCACGCGCTGGTCTATTGCGCGCTGGTGTTCGGCGTGCAGCTCCTGCAGCGGCGCCTGCTGTGGTTCGGCCCCTTCGCGCAGGCGCTGCAGCTGCTGCCGCTGTTCGTCGGCGCGCATGTGCTGCTGCTCGTGCTGCGGCTGCTGGGTGCGGGGGTGGTGCCGGGCTGGAGCAGCCTCGCCGCGCCGCTGCTCGAAGCGCTGATCTGGCCGCTGGCAAGCGTGCTGCTGCTCGCGCCGCAGCGGCGCCCGCCCGACCAGGATGACAACCGCCCGCTGTGATGGATGAACTGCGCAACGCCCAGGCGGACGTCGGGCGCTTTCGCCTGCGACTGGCGGCCGTGGGCGCGCTCGTGCTCGTGGCGTTCGCGCTCATCGCGTGGCGCCTGTACGTGCTGCAGGTGGTGCGCTACGACGACCTGGCCGAGCAGGCCGAGAGCAACCGCACCGCGGTGGTGCCCATCGTGCCGATGCGCGGAGAAATCCTGGACCGCAACGGCGTCGTGCTCGCGACCAACTATTCGGCCTACACGCTGGAGATCACGCCCTCGCGTGCGCTCGACGTGGATGCGACGATTGCGGCGCTGTCGACCATCGTCGAAATCCAGCCGCGCGACAAGCGCCGCTTCAAGCGCCTCATGGACGAGTCGCGGCGCTTCGACTCGCTGCCGATCCGCACGCGCCTCACGGACGAGGAGGTGGCGCGCTTTGCGGCGCAGCACTGGCGCTTTCCCGGCGTGGAGATCAAGGCGCGGCTGTTTCGCACCTACCCGCTGGGCGAGATCGGCAGCCACGCCATCGGCTACATCGGTCGCATCAACCAGAAGGAGAAGGAGCGCATCGAGGACACCGACGACGCGGCCAACTACCGCGGCACGGACTACGTCGGCAAGCTCGGCGTCGAGCAAAGCTACGAGGCGACCCTGCACGGCCAGACCGGCGTGGAACTGCTGGAAACCTCGGCCGGCGGCTACGCGGTGCGGCGGCTGGAAAACCACCCGGCCACGCCGGGTGGCACGGTGATCCTCTCGATCGACATCAAGCTGCAGAAGATGGTCGAGGACCTGTACGGCGATCGGCGCGGCGCGCTCGTGGCGCTCGATCCGCGCAGCGGCGAGGTGCTGGCGCTGGTGTCCAAGCCCACGTTCGACCCCAACCTCTTCGTCGAAGGCATAGACCAGGAGAGCTGGCAGGCGCTCAACGAGTCGATCGACAAGCCGCTGCTCAACCGCGCGCTGCGCGGCACCTACCCGCCGGGCTCCACCTACAAGCCGTTCATGGCGCTGGCCGCGCTGCAACTGGGCAAGCGCGACCCGAGGCTGGTGATCAACGACCCGGGGTATTTCAACTTCGGCGGGCGCACGTTCCGCAGCCACGAGGGGGGGCTGGGCGGCGTGGACATGACGCGCGCCATCCAGTATTCGAGCAATACGTACTTCTATTCGCTCGCCGTGGACATGGGCGTGAACGCGATCCACGACTTCATGGCGCCGCTCGGGTTCGGGCAGCTCACCGGCATCGATCTGGGCGGCGAGGTGCGCGGCATCCTGCCCAGCACCGAGTGGAAGAAGAACGCGTACAAGCGCGCCGAGATGAAGAAGTGGTTCCCCGGCGAGACGGTGTCTCTCGGCATCGGACAGGGCTACAACAGCTTCACGATGCTGCAACTGGCGCTGGCCGAGTCGGTGCTGGCCAACGGGGGCACGCGCTACACGCCGCACGTGGCGCGGTCGGTGCGCGACGCGGTGACTGGCGCTGTCACGCCCGTGCCCATGCCCGCCGGCGAGGCGTTGGGCTTTCGGCCGCGAGACCTCGACATCGTGCGCAGCGCGCTGGCCGCGGTGAACCAGGCCGGCACGGGCAGGCGCATCTTCGCGGGCGCGCCCTATAGCTCGGCCGGCAAGACCGGCACCGCGCAGGCGGTGAGCCTGGGGCGCAACGTGCGCTACAACGCCAGGCTCATGGAGGAGCACCAGCGCGACCACTCGCTCTTCGCCGCGTTCGCGCCGCTGGAAGACCCGCAGATCGCGGTGGCGCTGATCGTGGAGAACGCGGGCTTCGGCGCGGCGGCGGCAGCGCCCATCGTGCGGCGCGTGTTCGACTACTGGCTGCTTGGCCAGTACCCGAGCGAGGAAGACATCGCCGCGGTGGCGCGCGGCCAGGCCACCGTGCCGATCGGCACGCCCCGGCGCGTGGACGAGGTCGAGCTGCCGGTGCGCCCATAGGGCGGTTCTAGCGCAGGAACGCGTCGTAGCCGGTCTTGAGGATCAGCACGCCGACGACGGCGATGAAAATCCAGCGCACAAAACCCGCGCCGTGCCTGAGCGCCAGGCGCGCGCCGAGCACGCTGCCGACCACGTTGGCCAGCGCCAGCCAGAGTGTGAGATGCCACCACACGTGGCCCTTGGCGGCAAAGAGGATGAGCGAGGAGGCGTTGGTCGAGAGGTTGAGCAGCTTGGCCGAGACCGAGGCGTTGAGGAAATCGTAGCCGAGAAAGCGCACGAAGAGAAAGACCAGGAAGCTGCCCGTGCCCGGCCCGAAGAAGCCGTCGTAGAAACCGATGACCGCGCCGATCACGCAGGCCACGAGGCGCTCGGCGCGCAGCGCCAGCAGCGGCGCATGCACCCTTCCCAGGTCCTTGCGTGCCAGCGTGTAGGCGAGCAGCGCAACGAGGATCGCGGGCAGGAGCTTGCGCAGGATGTCGGCCGAGATCAGCGTGACCACCCAGGCGCCGGCGAAGGCGCCGACGAAGGCGGTGAGCGCGGCCGGGAGCATCGCGGGCCAGCGGATCTGCACGCGCCGTGCGTATTGCGCCGTGGCGACGCCGGTGCCCCAGATGGCGGCACTCTTGTTGGTGCCCAGCAGGTCGCCGGGCAGGGCCGCGGGGTAGGTGGCGAACAGCGCGGGCAGCAGGATGAGGCCGCCGCCGCCCACGATCGAATCGACAAACCCGGCCAGCAGCGAGGCCAGCGCAACGATGACGGCATCCATCGTGCGGATTCTCGCACCGCCGCGATAAAGGCGACGCTGAACAAGCCCCTTGCGCGCGTCGCATCCCTGCCCGGGGCGGTCTGCGGCGTTGCACATGCGCGCCATGGCTGGGGCCATGTCTGCGTGTTGCGTCTTGCATCCCATCCCCCTGCAGGGGGCGCCACATCGCGGGGGCTCATTCAGCGCCGCCATAAAAAAAGCACCCGACATGCAGGTGCTTGGAAAAAAGCGGCGCCTCTTGGTGGGCGCCTTGTCATATTCTGATGGGATGGTCTTGCTGGTGGTGTCTCCCCGGCCCTCGCGGGGCACGTGTCGTCGCACCCGGAGTGGCCAAGACTGTAGTCAGCGGCGCCTGGACGCGCATCGGGATTTTCCCGAATAGCGCGACTATCGGTCAGCGGTCATCCATTGCGCCGCCATCTCGGCCATCATGAGCGTGGGGCTGTTGGTGTTGCCGCTCGTGATCGTGGGCATGGCGCCCGCGTCCACCACGCGCAGGCCCTCGACGCCGCGCACGCGCAGGCGGGCGTCGAGCACCGCCTGCGGGTCGTCCGCGCGGCCCATGCGCGTGGTGCCCACGGGGTGAAAGATGGTGGTGGCGATGTCGCCCGCCAGGCGCGCGAGGTCTTCGTCGCTCTGGAACTGCACGCCGGGCTTGTATTCCTCGGGCCGGTAGCGCGCCAGCGCCGGTTGCGCGGCGATGCGGCGCGTGATGCGCAGGCTGTTGGCGGCAATCAAACGGTCTTCGGGCGTGGACAGGTAGTTGGGCGCGATCGCGGGCGCGTCCTTGAAGTTGGCGCTCCTGATCTGCACGCTGCCGCGGCTCGTGGGCTGCAGGTTGCACACGCTGGCGGTGAAGGCGGGGAACTCGTGCAGCGGCTCGCCGAAGGCATCGAGCGACAGCGGCTGCACGTGAAATTCCAGATTGGGCCGCTCGCGCTCGGGGCCGGAGCGCGTGAACGCGCCGAGCTGCGAGGGCGCCATGCTCATCGGGCCGCTGCGCGTGAAGAGGTACTGCAGCCCGATCCAGGCCTTGCCGAAGGGGTCGCTCACCAGCGTGTTGAGCGTGGGCACGCCCTGCACCTTGAAGACCGCGCGGATCTGCAGGTGGTCCTGCAGGTTGGCGCCCACGCCGGGCAGGTCGTGGATCACCGGGATGCCGTGGCGCTGCAGGAGCGCGCCGGGGCCTATGCCCGAGAGCTGCAGCAGTTGCGGCGAGTTGATCGAGCCCGCGCTCAGGACCACCTCGCGCGCGGCGTGCACCGTCACCTGCTGGCCGTCCCTGAGCACCTGCACGCCGGTGCAGCGCCGGCGCCCGTCGGGCTCGTGGGTGACGATGAGCTTCGTCGCCTGCGCGCCGGTCCAGATGGTGCAGTTGGCGCGGGCCTCGCAGGTGGGGCGCAGGAAGGCCTTGGCGGTGTTCCAGCGCCAGCCGCGGCGCTGGTTCACCTCGAAGTAGCCCACGCCCTCGTTGTTGCCGGTGTTGAAGTCCGTGGTCGCGGGGATGCCCGCCTGCACGGCGGCGGCGGCAAACGCATCCAGAATCTCCCAGCGCAGGCGCTGGCGCTCCACGCGCCACTCGCCGCTGCTGCCGGTGGAAAAGTTGGCGTGCAGGCGCTTGAAGTCTTCGGGCACGCCCTCGGGCCGGTCCAGCCGCCAGTGGTCTTCGTGGCGCTTGAAGGTGGCGAGCACGTTGCTCCAGCGCCAGGCGTCCTCGCCCGTCACGTCGGCCCAGTGCTCGTAGTCCTGCGCCTGCCCGCGCAGGTAGAGCATGCCGTTGATGCTCGAGCACCCGCCCAGCGTCCTGCCGCGCGGATAGCGCAACTGGCGGCCGTTCAGGCCCGCGTCGGGCTCGGTCTGGTAGAGCCAGTCGGTGCGCGGGTTGCCGATGCAGTAGAGGTAACCCACGGGGATGTGGATCCAGTGGTAGTTGTCGCGCGGGCCGGCCTCGAGCAGCAGCACGCGCCGTTGCGGATCCTTGCTGAGCCGGTTGGCGAGCAGCGAGCCGGCGGTGCCGGCGCCGATGATGATGGTGTCGAAGGTGGTGTTGCTCATGAAGGAACGGGCGCGGTCGGGTTGCACCGATTGTGCGACGCGCCCGGGCGCGGGGGAAGTATTTTCCGGTTACTCTTAAAATGAAAGCTGCCGGCGCTTGATGGAAGGGCGCCACAGCCGGTTTTGTTCATGGGCCAGGTGCCTATGGGCGCGCCCGCGCTGTTGTGTGACACTTGGCGCCTTCATGCCGTCCTACACACCACCGTCACTGGTCTGCGAGCGCACGCCGTCGCCCTGTGCGCGTCTGCAGGGCGACTGGGTGGCCGCGGCCTTCGCCGACCGCGGCGCGGCGCGGCGGCTCGCGCGCCAGTTGCGCGCCTGCGGCGCCGGGGATGCGTGGGACCTGGCGCAGCTTGGGCGGCTGGACCATATCGGCGCGCAGGTGCTGTGGCAGCACTGGGGCGGGCGCTGGCCCGAGCGCCTGGAGCTCTCCGATGCGCAGCGCGCGCTGCTCGAGCGCGTCGCGCAGTTCTCGCCCGCCGAGCAGCCGCAGGTGCATGCGCCCTCGCGCCCGATCGACCACCTGGGCATGCTGGTGCTGCAGGCGCTGCGCTACGGGCGCGATATGGTCGAGCTCGTGGGCCAGTTGCTGCTCGACGTGCTGCGTCTGGTGCGTGCGCCCGCGCGCGGGCCGTGGCGCGATTTCTCCGGCCACGTCTACCGCATGGGCGCGGCGGCGCTGCCGATCACCGCGCTCGTGGGGTTTCTCATCGGCATCGTGCTCGCCTACCTGATGAGCCTGCAGTTGCGCCAGTTTGGCGCCGAGGCCTTCATCGTGAACATCCTGGGCATCTCGCTGATCCGCGAGCTCGGGCCCATGCTCGCGGCCATCCTCGTCGCGGGGCGCTCGGGCTCGGCGATCACCGCGCAGATCGGCGTGATGCGCGTGACCGAGGAGCTGGACGCGATGCGCGTGATGGGCATCGCGCACGGCTTTCGGCTGGTGATGCCGCGCGCGCTCGCGCTGGCGGTGGCGATGCCGCTCGTGGCGCTGTGGACGACGCTCGCGGCGCTGGCCGGGGGCATGCTCGCGGCGGACCTGACGATGGGCATCTCGCCCGCGTACTTCGCGCAGGCGCTGCCGTTGGCGGTCAACGCCTCCAACCTGTGGGTTGCCATGGGCAAATCGGTGGTGTTTGGCGTCGGCATTGCGCTCATCGGCTGCCACTGGGGGCTGAACGTGAAGCCCAACACGCAGAGCCTGGGCGAGGGCACGACCGCGTCGGTGGTGAGCGCGATCACCATGGTGATCCTCGTGGATGCGGTGTTCGCCGTGGCGTTCAGGAACTTCGGGGTGTGAGCATGCCCACGATCGCGCCGCCGAACCCTGCCATCGTCGAGATCCGCGACCTGGCCACGGTGTTCGGGAAGGGCACCGAGGCGTTCACGGTGCACGAGGGGCTGAACCTGACGGTGCGCGCGGGCGAGATCGTCTCGCTCGTCGGCGGCTCGGGCACGGGCAAGACGGTGCTGCTGCGCCACATCCTCGGGCTCACGCGTCCCACGCGTGGCGGTGTGAGCGTGCTCGGGCGCCCGGCGTCGGAGCTGGTGGGCGACGGCGCGAGCAGCCGCGTGGGCATGCTGTTCCAGCACGGCGCGCTGTTCTCGGCATTCAGCGTGCTGGAGAACGTCGCGTTCGCGCTCGAAGAGCTCGGAACGCTGCCGCGCGACGTGGTGCGAGCGGCGGCGATGGTCAAGCTGCGCCTCGTGGGCCTGGCGGCCGAGACTGCGACCCGCATGCCCGCCGATCTGTCGGGCGGCATGATCAAGCGCGTGGCGCTGGCGCGCGCGCTCATCATGGACCCGCCGCTGCTGCTGCTCGACGAGCCCACGGCGGGGCTCGACCCGAACAGCTCCGATGAATTCTGCGCACTCTTGCGCGAGCTGCACGCGCAGCTTGGGCTCACCGTAATCATGGTGACGCACGACCTGGACACGCTGTACGCGCTGTCCACGCGCGTGGCGGTGCTCGCGGAAAAGCGCGTGATCGTCGAGGGTACGCCGCAGGAGGTAGTGCGCCTGCGCCACCCGTTCATCGAGCATTTCTTCCTCGGGGAGCGCGGTCGGCGCGCGGCTGCGCCCCCGCCGTCCACCCCGGGGGCGGGCGTATGAAAAAATACCCGTATCCCGTCCGGGCCCTTCCCTATGGCAACGCTGAACCAGTACAGGCGATGCAGCGCGCCTTGGTTAGTGACGCGATGCAAGGCGTAAACCACAGCCATGGCCATAGCCATGGCGAGGATTTGCAACGCAGCAGCGCGCGCACACCAAGGAGGCGCTGCGTGGCAGGGACTGGTTCAGCGTTGCCTTACATTTGCAGGCGCTGATGGAAAACCGTTCACACGCCCTGGCCGCCGGGCTCTTCGTGATCGTCGTGGCGGCGTTGCTCGCGGCGCTGGGGCTGTGGCTCACGCGCGACCGCGCGAACTACACGCTGTACGAGCTCTCCAGCCGCGAGAGCGTCTCGGGCCTGCAGCCGCAGGCGGCGGTGCGCTACAAGGGCGTCGCGGTGGGGCGGGTGGAGCGCATCGGCTTCGATCCGCAGCAGTCGGGCAACGTGCTCATCCGCATCGCGGTCAACGCCGACGCGCCGGTAAGCGCCACCACCTACGCAACGCTGGGCTACCAGGGCGTGACCGGGCTCGCGCACGTGCTGCTCGACGACGCGCAGGCGCCGCTGCAGCGCCCCGCACCGGGCGCGAGCGGCCTGCCGCGCCTGCCGCTGCAAAGCTCGCCGTTCAGCCAGCTCGCCGAGCAGGGGCCCTTGATCCTCGCGCGTGTGCAGGAGGCGACCGAGCGCGTGAACCGTCTGTTGAGCGACGACAACCTGCATCACCTGGACACCACGCTGACCGAGCTGAGCGCCGCCGTGGGCAGCGTCGGCCGCCTCGCGCGCGGGCTGGACGACACCGTGCGCACCGGCCTCGCCCCGGCGCTCGCGCAGGCGCCTGCGGTGCTGAGCGAGGCGCGCCAGTCGCTCGCCGCGCTGCGCGAAGCAAGCGACAACACCGCCAAGGCGGCGCAGCAGGTGGGGCAGGCGATGCAGGTGCTGAGCGCGCCCGACGGCGTGCTTGGCGAGGCCGCCCGCAGCGCGCGCGCGCTCACCGGCGTGACCGAGCGCGTGGGCCGCGGCACGCTCGTGCAGGTGGACCGCGCCGCCGACGCGGTGACGCAGGCCGCGCGGGGCCTGGGCCAGGTGGCGAGCGGCGTGGGCGAGAACCCGCAGTCGCTGCTCTACGGTGCGCCGCGTGCCGCACCCGGACCGGGCGAGCCCGGCTTTGTTCCACCCCCTGCGGCCCGGTGATCTTCCATGAAAAATACCAAAATCATAGCTGTCAGCGCATGTCAGACAAGGGCTGGAGCCGTTTTGTGCTTGATGCTTGCGGCCGCGCTGGCCGCATGCTCGTCCCTGCCGCAACCCCCGGCGGTGGTCGAGACCTACGATTTCGGCCCCGGCCCCACGGCGGTGGCGCAGGAGCGGCCCGTGCCACGTGCGCCCATCGTGCTCGCGCGGGTGGAGGCGAGCGGCCTGCCCGATGGCACCGCGCTGCGCTACCGCCTTGCCTACGCCAACGCGCAGCAGCCGCGGCCCTACGGCCAGTCGCGCTGGAGCCAGCCGCCCGCCGAGCTGCTGGCACAGGCGCTGCGCCGCGAGCTCGGCGCGCACCGCGCGGTGCTCGGGCCGGGCGCGCAGGGGCAGATGGTGGCCGGCACGCTGCCCGACGTGCTGCGCGTCGATCTGGAAGAGTTCAGCCAGGTGTTCAGCACGCCCGAGCAGAGCGTGGGGCTGGTGCGCGTGCGCGCTTCGCTCGCGCAGGGCGACGCCGGTGGCGAGCAGCGCCGCGTGCAGCGCGTGTTCGTCGCGCAGCGGCCCGCGGCCACGCCCGACGCCGCGGGCGGCGCGCGCGCGCTTGCCGAAGCCGCCGCGCAGGTGGCGGCCGACGTGCAGGTGTGGCTGCAGCAGCAACCCTGAGCGGGCGACCCGCGCCCGCGCAAGGTTGGGCGCGGCTTTCTAGAATGCGGCTACGTCATCGATAGGCCCGCCATGAACGCCCCCGCCCCCGCCACCCATCTGCTTCCCGAAGTCGTACAACGCCCGGTGCCCGAGGCGCTGCTCGTCGCGCTGCAGGAGCGCTTCGGCGCGCAATGCTCCAGCGCGCTTGCGGTGCGCGAACAGCACGGGCGCGACGAATCGGCCTTCACCAGCGTGCCCCCCCCGGCCGCCGTGGTGTTTGCCGAAAGCACGCAGGACGCAGCCGACGCCGTGCGCCTGTGCGCGCAGTACCGCGTGCCGGTGATCCCCTACGGCATAGGCTCGTCGCTGGAAGGCCACCTGCTCGCGGTGCAGGGCGGCGTGAGCCTGGACCTGGGCCGCATGAACCGCGTGCTCAGCGTCAACGCCGAAGACCTCACCGTCACGGTGCAGCCCGGCGTCACGCGCGAGCAGCTCAATGCGGAGATCCGCACGCAGGGCCTGTTCTTCCCGATCGACCCCGGCGCCAATGCCACGCTCGGCGGCATGACGGCCACGCGCGCCAGTGGCACCAACGCGGTGCGCTACGGCACGATGCGCGAGAACGTGCTGGCGCTGGAAGTCGTCACTGCCAGCGGCGAGGTGATCCGCACCGGTACGCGCGCCCGGAAGAGCAGCGCGGGCTACGACCTCACGCGGCTGTTCGTCGGCAGCGAGGGGACGCTGGGCGTCATCACCGAAGTCACGCTGCGCATCTACCCGCTGCCCGAGGCGGTGCGCGCCGCGGTGTGCTCCTTCCCCACGGTGGCCGATGCGGTGGACACCGTGATCGAAACCATCCAGCTCGGCGTGCCGATCGCGCGCGTGGAGTTCATCGACGAAGGCACGGTGCGCATCGTCAACCAGTACAGCAAGCTCGACCTGCGCCCCTCGCCCATGCTGCTCATGGAATTCCATGGCTCGCCCGCGGGTGTGCAGGAACAGGTCGAGAGCGTGCGCGCGCTGGCCGACGAACACGGCGGCGCGGACTTTCAGTGGGCCGACACGCCCGAGGAGCGCACGCGCCTGTGGACCGCGCGGCACAACGCCTACTTCGCCGGCGTGCAAAGCCGCCCCGGCGCGCGCGCCATCACCACCGACGTGTGCGTGCCGATCTCGCGCCTGGCGGATGCGCTGCTCGCCAGCGTGGACGAGGCCAAGGCCAGCGGCGTGCCCTACTTCATGGTGGGCCACGTGGGCGACGGCAATTTCCACATGGGCTACCTGATCGATCCTGCAAGCACCGACGAGCGCGAACGCGCCGAGCAGCTCAACCGCCAGGTGGTCGCGCGCGCGCTCGCGCTGGGCGGCACCTGCACCGGCGAGCACGGCATAGGCCTGCACAAGATGGGGTTCCTCGTCGACGAAGCGGGCGCGGGCGCGATCGGCGTGATGCGCGCGATCAAGCAGGCGCTCGATCCGCACGACATCATGAATCCCGGCAAGATCTTCACGGTGTAAACGCGCACGCATACAGTTTTTTCTCCAACGCATTGCGCGCGCGCTGCAGCGGTGCGAGAAAAGCCTCGCTGAATTCGCCCATGCTGAGCCTGTGCGCGCGAGCAGCCACGCTGATGGCGGCGATGGTTGCGCCTTGCGGATCGCGCACGGGCACCGCCATCGAACGCACCCCAGGTTCTATCTCCTCGTCGCAGTAGGCCCAGCCAGATTGCCGGCAGGTGTCGAGTAGCCGCAGCAATGCGTTCAAGTCGACCACCGTGCGATTCGTCAGTGCGGTGCGGTCGAGCCCTTGCAGCCGGCCGCGAGCTTCCTGCGGCGGCAGGCTGGAAAGCATGATGCGGCCCATGGCCGAGCAATAGAGCGGTAACCGCGAGCCTGTGGCCAGACCGGCGCTCAGGCTGCGCCGCGCCGTGGAGCGGCTGATGATGATCGCGTCGTCATCCAGTGGCATGCCCAGTGCCGCGGATTCCCGGGTGCGCTCCGCCAGCGCATCCAGCAGCGGCTGGGCCAGCGCCGGCATGGGGCGCGACGACAGGAAAGAGTACGCGACCAGCAGCGATTTGGGCAGCATCCAGAACAGTTTGCCGTCGGTCTCCATGTACCCCAGCCGCACCAGTGTGCTCAGCGAGCGTCTGGCGGATGCCGGCGTGGATTGCGTCAATCTGGCCACTTGCGACAGCGTCAACCGGGTGTGGCGCCGATCGAAGCACGTCAACACGTCCAGACCCTTGCGCAGGGATTCCACAAAATTCTTGTCTTGCATGGCAGGCCGTTCGGGTGCGATCTGCCTATTTTTGCGCATGGCGCAAAAACGGGTTTCTTCCGCAGTGATGGGTGTCCATACTGTCGCCCGCCGCACATCAAACGGTGTGCTGGGTGCCCTTCTCGACGCTGATCCAGTCCATCGACTCCATTTGGCGTTGTCCCGGGGAGTACCGGGCAGTTTCCATCACATCCACTTTAAGGAGTCAACCCATGAACAGACGCGACTTGCTCAGCCTGGCGCTGATGTCTCCGATCCCCGTGATCGTCCACGCAAATGACTACCCCACGGCGCCGATCAACATCATCACGCCTCTGGCGCCGGGGGACGCCGCAGACTCGACGGTTCGCCTGATGGCGCAGGAGCTTTCGACGCTGCTGGGGGTTGCGGTCACCATCGGCAACCGCCCGGGCGCGGGCGGATCGATCGGGACGGAAGCGGTCATTCGGGCGCCGAAGGATGGATACACGGTGCTCTACGCCCAGAACAGCCCGCTGACGATCCGCCGCGTGCTCGATCCCGAGACGGCGGCGTACGACCCTGCCAAGGACTTGACACCCCTGGCGCTCACGACGCGCACACCGTCCATCCTCGTGGCGCGCACGAATGCTTCCTTCAAGAACTTCAAGGAGATGGTCGAGCAGTCCCTGCGCAATCCGAACAGCATCAATATCGGCAACGCCGGCCCCGGATCTGCCGGGGATATCAGCGTGCAGCTGATCAACTCCATCGCGAAGACGAGCATTCGATCAGTGAACTACAAGGGCGCCGCTCCAGCCATCAGCGACGTGCTGGGAGGGCACATCGAGGCGGTCGTCCTCGCGCTGGGTGCCGTCAGTTCACACATGCGCGCCGGCACCTTGCGCGGGCTGGCCATCTCCTCCCGGTTCCCGGAATTTCCGGACGTGCCGACGCTGGGACAACTAGGCTATCCGCAGGAATTGCAGGGTGTGTGGTTTGCCTTCTTCATGCCGGCAGGGGTGCCGACGGCGGTGGCGGACAAATTCACCCGCGCGCTTGAAAAGGTAGCTCGTGATCCCGCGATCGGGGGAAAGCTGGAACAAATGGGCATTGTCCAGGAGTGGTCCTCCGACGCGCAGCTCGTCGCCGAGATGCAGCGCGAGTATTCGACGATGCAGGGACTGATCCGCAGGAATGTCAAGCAATGAGCTGGGGCGAACACATGCAAAGCAAAATCCGCGTGGCCATCGTCGGTGGCGGCATCGGTGGCCTGGCCGCCGCGGTGGCGCTGCTCAAGCGCGGCATCGACGTCTCCGTATTCGAGCAGGCCAGGAAGCTCGGGGAAGTAGGAGCCGGGGTCTTCGTCTATCCCAACAGCCTGAGGCAGCTGGAGCGCCTTGGGCTGGGGGCGGCACTTGGCGCCGTTGGTGCCAGGGTCGGTGCCGGGTCGGAGTACTACCGCATGGATGGGTCGGTGGTCGGGCCCGTTCTGACGACGGATTCCACGGGTTGGAGCGGCATGTACGGAATGCACCGTGCAGATCTGTTGCAGGTGCTGGCCGACGCGATCGCGCCCGACAGGATTCATACCGATCACCAGTGCACGGGATTCAGCCAGGACGCGACGTCTGCCCACCTGGAGTTCGGGAACGGGAGATCCGTGGAGGCCGACGTTGTCATCGCGGCTGACGGCATCCACTCCACGCTCCAGAAATATGTCGTGCAACAGCAGCCACCGGAATATTCGGGGTTTCGCGCCTATCGGGGTTTGGTGCCCAGGGAAAGACTGCCTCATTGGAGGAAGGAGGCTCACCAGGTCTGGATGGGCGACAACAAGCACTTCATGGTGTTTCCGGTACGCCGGGGCGAGTTGCTGAATTACGTCGGTTTCGTGCCGATGCAAAGAGAGACCGTGGAGTCCTGGTCCGCGATCGGCGACAGGGATGAACTGGCGGCTTCGTTTTCTGGCTGGGATCCCCGGGTGGAGGAGCTGCTCAGCAAGGTGGAGAGCTGCTTCTGGTGGGGTTTGTTCGACCGCAAGCCGCTGGATCGCTGGGTCCATGGCAGGCTCGCGCTACTGGGGGATGCTGCCCACGCCATGCTGCCGCACTTGGGACAAGGGGCCAATCAGGCGGTGGAAGACGGCATTGCACTGGCCGCGCTGTTGCAAGGACGGGGCCGCGAAGAGCCCATCACCGATGTGCTGCAGGCGTATGAATCCTTGCGGCGTCCGCGCACGGACCTCATTCAGGCGGAAGCGCGCAAGAACGGGCTGCGTTATGACTCCCGGTACGCCGATCTGGCGCAGCGCGATCGGGAGATCGCGAACTCAGCGGCATTCCGCAAAACGTTGTATGACTATGACGTGGAACAGGCGGTCCGTTCCCATTTGATGCACCAGTGAAGCGGGCGCCGTGCTGACCCGGACAGGCTGGGGCTGAAGCGTTTCACTGTCGCGGATCGCGCGATCGAAAGGCGACCGTCCGGCTTCAGACCGGCGCCCATTCGACGCTGGCCCTAGTCGGTGACGCGCGCTTGTCCCACCAGCCGGTCGCGTCCGGCCGCGATGCCGCTGGCGAGTGCCGCCGCGCCAATCGCAAGCAGCAGCCCCACCGTCGCATTCCAGCCGCCGGTGGCGTCGTGCAGCAGGCCCACCGCCAGCGGCCCGCCGGCCGCGAGGATGTAGCCGAAGCCCTGCGCCATCGCTGAAAGCTGGCCCGCGCGCTCGGTGTCGGGCGCGCGCAGCGCGATCAGCGTGAGCGCCATCGCAAACGCCGCGCCCATGCCTGTGCCCAGCAGCACGATCGAGGGCCACAGCAGCGCCAGCGGCCCGGCCACGCAGCCGATCGCGCCCGCGATGAAGAGCACGATGGAGAGCGCATTCACCAGCCGCTGGTCGCGCATGCGCCCGCCCACCCAGGGCGCGGCAAGCGCGCTCGCCATCGAGATCACGATCGCGGCGGAGAGCGCCACGCCGGCCGTCACGGCCGACAGGCCCCGGTCCGCGAGAATGGCCGGCAGCCACCCGAACACGCTGTACGCCAGCGAACTCTGCAGGCCCATGAACAGCGTCACCTGCCACGCGAGCGCATCGCCCAGCAGGCTCGCGCGGCGCGTCGCGGGGGCGGGCGCCGCGCCCGTGCCGCGCGCCAGCGGCAGCCAGACCGCCAGCGCGGGCAGCACCGGCAGCATCCAGGCCGCGAGCGCGAACTGCCACGCGCCGTCCAGCGCGATGCGCAGCGGCTCGGTCGCGCCCGCGCCCAGCGCCGCGCCCAGGCTCAGCACCACGGTGTACAGCCCCGTCATGAGCCCGACCTGCGTCGGAAAATCGCGCTTGACCAGCGCGGGCAGCAGCACGCCGGTCGTGCCCATGGCCGCTCCGACGAGCGCGGTCGCGATGAAGAACCCCGCCGCACCCAGATAGGGCCGCGCCAGCAGCGCCAGCGCCAGCACCGCGAGCAGCCACAGCACCGCGCGCTCCATGCCGATGCGCCGCGTGAGCAGCGGCGCCAGCGGCGCGGCCAGCCCCAGGCACAGCACCGGCAGCGTGGTGAGCACGCCCAGCGCCGTGGGGCCGAGCGCGAGCCGCTCGCCGATCAGGCTCAGCAGCGCCGCCACGCTCGTGAGCGCGGGCCGCAGGTTGACGGCCGCGAGCATCACCGCGGCGGCCAGCACCACGGGGCTGGCGCCTGTACGCGCTGTACGCGCGGCGCTCACCTCAGACGCCCGCCGCCACGTAGCTGCCGGATTTGCCGCCATGCTTTTCGAGCAGGCGCACGTCGGTGATGGTCATGCCGCGGTCCACCGCCTTGCACATGTCGTAGATCGTGAGCAGGCCCACCTGCACGGCGGTGAGCGCCTCCATCTCCACGCCGGTCGGCCCCACGGTCTCGGCGGTGGCGGTGCACTGCACGCTGCCATCGGCGGGGTGCAGCGCGAACTCGACGGTCACGCGCGTGAGCGCGAGCGGGTGGCACAGCGGGATGAGCTCGCTCGTCTTCTTGCTTGCCATGATCGCGGCGACGCGTGCCACGCCGAGCACGTCGCCCTTCTTCGCGCTGCCCGCCTCGACCAGCGCGAAGGTCGCGGGCTGCATGCGGATGCGCCCTGTGGCCACCGCCACGCGGTGCGTGGCGCTCTTGCCGCCGACGTCGACCATGTGCGCCTGGCCCTGGGCATCAAAGTGGGTGAGCTGGGAGGCGGCGGTCATCGTCGGTGTGCGAAACATTCGGGCGGGAAGGGCATCATACGGCGCACGCGCCGTGGCGCGCACCGTAAGGTTATGCGTGAGATTCTTCAAGAAAAATATGGCTCTGGCACGCTTGCGTCAAGCGCTGATAGCTATCTTGTTGATAGTCAACGCCTGGCTCGCTCCCGCGTGGGTGCAGGCGCAGTTGCTGCCCGCGCTGGGGGATGGCGCCGAGCTGTCGCTGGGCGCCGAGCGCGAGTTCGGCGAGCGCATCGTGGCCGAGCTCTACCGCGACCCGGACTACATTGCCGACCCGGTGCTGCAGGAGTACGCGCAGGCCATGCTCGCCGCGCTCCTGCACGCGGCGCGCGAGCGCGGCGAGCTCACGAACGAGATGGCCGAGCGCTACGCCTGGCAGATCCTGCTCGTGCGCGACCGCAGCGTGAACGCGTTCGCGCTGCCCGGCGGCTTCTTCGGGCTGCACCTGGGGATGATCGCGGTGGTGGCCACGCCCGACGAGCTCGCGTCGGTGCTCGCGCACGAACTGAGCCACGTCACGCAGCGCCACATCGCGCGCCTGATCGCGCAGGAAAAGCGCCAGACGCCGCTCATGATCGGCGCGCTCATCCTGGGCGCGCTCGTCGCCAGCCGCAGCCCCGACGCGGGGCAGGCGGTGATGATGGGCGGCTCGGCGCTCGCGGTGCAGAACCAGCTCAACTTCTCGCGCGACATGGAGCGCGAGGCCGACCGCGTGGGCTTCTCGCTGATGCGGCCCGCGGGCTACGCGCCGCAGGGCTTCGTCACGATGTTCGACAAGCTGCAGGCGGCCAACCGCATCAACGACAACGGCGACTGGCCCTACCTGCGCAGCCACCCGCTCACGAGCCAGCGCATCGCCGACCTGCACGGCCGCCTGCCCAAGGGCCTGCCGCCCGCGCCGCCCGCGCCCCTGGTGCACGCGATGATGGCGGCGCGCGCGCGCGTGCTGATGCGCCCCGGCATCGACGCCTGGCGCCGCTGGGTGGTCGACGCGCAGGCACCGGAACTGGCCACGCGCTCGCTCGCCGACCGCGTGGGCGCGCGCACGCAGGGCGCGCTGGCGGCGGTGCAGCTGCAGGAATGGGCGCTGGCGCGGCGCCTCGTGGCCGCGCTGCAGGCCGACGTGCGGGGCGATGCGCCCGGCACGCGCCAGGCGCGGCTCATGGCCGCCGAGCTGGAACTGGACGCGGGCGACGCGACTGCGGCGCTCGCGGCCCTGGGCAACGCGGGCGCGGACGCGAGCGCGCGCCCCGAAATGCTGCTGCGCACGCGCGTGCTGCTCGCGCTCGGGCAGGCGGCGCCCATGGCGGGCGTGCTGCAGACCTGGGTGACGGACCACGCGCACGACGCCGCCGCGTGGCAGGCGCTGGCGCAGGTGTGGCACGCGCAGGGCCAGGCGCTGCGCGCGGTGCGCGCCGAGGGCGAGGCGCAGGCGGCGCACTACGACTACGCGGGCGCGGTTGACCGCTTTCGTGCGGGGCAGGACCTGGCGCACCGCAGCACGGGCGCGCAGGATTACATCGAGGCGTCGATCATCGACACGCGCCTGCGCGCGGTGCAGTCACTGCTTGCGCAGCAGACCCGTGAGCGCCGCGTCGATCAGTAGCCCCAGCGCCGAATAGATCAGCGAGCCCAGCAGCGCGGCGCCGAAGCCGTGCACCTGAAAGCTCTCGCCCAGCAGCCCCGACGCGGCCCAGAACATCAGCGCGTTGATGACGAAGAGGAACAGCCCGAGCGTGACGATGGTCACCGGCAGCGTGAGGATCACGAGCACCGGGCGCAGCAGCGTGTCGAGCAGCCCGATCACGAACGCCGCGCCCAGCGCCGCGCCGAAGCTGCGCACCTCGACGCCGCTGTAGAGGTAGGCCACGCACAGCAGCGCGACCGCGTGCAAAAGCCATTTCAGAAGTATGCGCATGACGCCAGCATAGCAGTGACCCCGCGCGCGCCTCAGGCGCCCGCCGCGCGCGCCTTGGCCGCGTGCCGCGCCGCAAGCCATTTGCCCAGCACCAGCACCAGCAGCGCGCCGACCACGTGCGCGCCGTAGTACACCGCGCCGTGCACCTGCGCCAGCCCGCGCTCGTCCATGCCGCCGAACTTGGGCATCCAGGTCCAGTTCTCCGGGTGGGTGAACACCGGGTCGGTCACGAACATGCCGCCCGCGATCCAGCCCAGCAGCATGCCGCCGAGCACGATCACGATGGGGAAGCGCTCCATGATCTTCATCACGATCTGCGAGCCGCCGACGATGATGGGCACCGAGATCAACAGACCCAGCACCACGAGCACGATCTCGTGCGACTCGCCCGCGTTCTTCGCCGCCGCGGCGATTGCGATCACGTTGTCCAGGCTCATCACCAGGTCGGCCACGATCACCGTCTTGATCGCGGTGAGCAGCTTGTCGCTGCTCTCGATGTGCTCCTCGCCCTCGGGCTCCGGCGCGATCAGCTTCATGCCGATCCACACCAGCAGCACCGCGCCCACGAGCTTGAGGAACGGCAGCGTGAGCAGCGTCATCGCGAAGATGATGAGCACCACGCGCAGCGCGATCGCGCCCACCGTGCCCCAGATGACGCCCTGCGTGCGTTGCGACGGCGGCAACTTGTGGCAGGCGAGCGCGATCACCACCGCGTTGTCGCCGCCGAGCAGGATGTCGATGACGATGAGCTGCCCGAGCGCAATCCAGAACGGGGCATGCATGAAGAATTCCAAATCCATGGCGTAGGTCTCCTTGGCTCTGGCGCGCCGCTGCCGGGCGGCGGCGCCATGATTATGGGCACCGGCGCGGCTTGCTGGTGGCGCTGCAGGAGATTGCAGGGGAGACACCTTGAGCCGCGCACGGGAAACCCGGGGCTCAAAGGTCTTGCTCGGCGCGGCTGGTGCCGCGTCTGGCGGGCCGGAAGCGCATACGCGCTTCGTGATGACGACCGTGCCATCCGCCGGACCGGGGCAGCGCCCGATGCCGGCGGGGAGCTACTCCCCCTTGAAGGGCGAAATTAGACCACAGGGATCGCGCTGAGGCAATCCGCCTATGATCCAGGCGCTGCTTTTCGGTAGCCGCCGACCGTCATGCAACGCCTCACGCAAGCCCCCAACATCGCGATCGCCACCGTCTGGTGCGACCTGCTGTGCGAGGCCGGCCTTCCCGCCACGGTGCAGCGCCAGTACCTGAGCTCGGCGGCGGGGCAGCTGCCGCCCAGCGAGTGCCTGCCCGAGATCTGGCTCGACCACGCCGAGCACGAGGCGCGCGCCCGCGCGTTGCTCGCCGAGCTTGAACGCCTGCCGCAGCGCCACTGGTACTGCCCGTCGTGCGGCGAGCTCGTCGAGGGCGGTTTCGAGCAATGCTGGAATTGCGGCGCGCTGATGCCCCGATGACGCCGCGCGCGGCGCCGCTGCCCGCGCGCGCGGCGTGGGGCATGCTGCTGGCGCTCTCGTGCGCCTTCGTGCTCAGCCAGGCGTTTCGCTCGCTCGCGGCCATCATGGGCCCGCCGCTCACGCAGGACCTGAAGCTCAGCGTGCAGGAGCTGGGCAACTGGTCGGCCGCCTACCACTTCGCGTTTGGCGTGATGCAGGTGGCGATGGGCGTTTCGCTCGACGTCTGGGGCGTGCGCCGCACCATCCTGCTGGCGTTCCCGCTCACCATCGCCGGCGCGGCGCTCGCGTCGCAGGCCGACGGCTACGGCCTGCTCATGCTCGGGCAGCTGCTCATCGGCACCGGCTGCTCGCCCGCGTTTCTCGTGTGCACCGTGTTCATCAGCCGCCACTTCGCGCCCGAGCGCTTCACGCCGGTCTCGGGCGCGGTCATGAGCATAGGCTACACCGGCATGCTGCTCACCGCGACGCCGCTCGCGTGGCTCATCGAGCAGACCTCCTGGCGCTGGGGCCTGGGCGCGCTGGCGCTGGCCGCGCTCGCCACCTGGCTGCTGATGGCGTGGCGCGTGCACGAGCCGCCCGTGGCGGGCGACGCCAGCGCCGCGCGCCCCTCGCCGTTGGCCGCGTTCACCGGACTGCTCGCGCTCTTCAAGCTGCCGCAGACGCGCGGCATGGTGGCCTACGCGCTCGTCGCCTACGCCACCTACATCACCATCCGCGGCCTGTGGCTCGGGCCGCTGCTGGTGGAGCGCTTCGATTTTTCGCTCGTGCAAAGCGGCAACGTCGCGCTCGCGATGACGCTGGCGAGCATCGGCAGCCCCGCGCTCTTCGGCCGCATCGCGCCCGCGGGCCGGGGCCGCCAGCGCTGGCTCATCACCATGGCCGTGCTCGTGGCGCTGCTGGTCGCCACCATGGCGCTCGCGCCCGCCGCGTGGATGGATTCAGCGCTTGCCATCACGCTCGGCCTCATGTCCGGCTACATGGTGCTGCAGCACGGCTACGTGCACGCAAGCTACCCCGCCGAGGTGCGCGGGCGGGCGCTCTCGCTGCTCACGATGGCGATGTTCCTCGGCGTCTCGCTCATGCAGTCGCTGAGCGGCATGGCCGCCAGCCTCGCGCCGCGCTTTGGCGTGGAGCCTTTCACCGCCGCGCTGCTCACGATGAGCGCGCTGCTGCTCGCGGGCGCGTTCACGTTCTGGAAGCTGCCGCGCGGCCTATGAATTCCATAGCTGCCAGCGCTTGCCAGATCTGCGGCAAGGGCAGAAATCACTGAAATCCGCAGCCGGGTCGCGGGTTCACTTCCAGCGCGCCGGCTCCAGCGTCACGCTGGCCGTGCTGCTTGACAGCGTGAGCTGCCCCTCCTGCACCGTGGCCTGCAATTGCATGCCGCGCTCGGCCAGCGGCGCGAGCGCCTGGGCCTGGTCGGCGGGAATGCGCCACACACCGAGCCTGTCCAGCCGCGCGAGCTTGCCCCCGGCGGCGCGCCACCACAGCTCGGCCGCCGGGCCGTAGGCATAGACCCGCACCGCATCCGCCTTGCTGCACGCCTTGGACAGCGCCTTTTCGTCAGGTTGGCCCACCTCGATCCACAGCCGCGTGCGCCCCGTGTAGTCCTGCAGCAGCACGTCCGGCTCATCCGGGCTGGACAGGCCCGCGCCGAAGGCGATGCGCGCGTCGCCGCCGCACAGGTCCTGCACCTCGTGGGCGTTGAGCGCCAACGCCGCCAGCCGCACCAGCATGCGCTCGTCCGTCTCGCTCGGGTGGCGCGCGAGTGTCAGCGAGAGGTTGGTGTAGCAGCCGTGGTCGATGTCGGCGAGCTGCACCTCGGCCTTGAAGATGGTGGATTTGAGGGCCATGGGGCAGTGCGAATTTTATGGTTTTGATAGCCGCTAGCGCAGGCGTGGAAAGACCTATACGGGGAAAGAGCTTGTAAGGAATCAGGCCACGGAGGCATTCCGAAAGGCGCGAAGCACGACGTTGATCCGGGTCTGATTCCCGAGTCTTGCGCCTTGGACCACTTGATGACGTCCTGATTGATGCGCAGAGAGATCAGCTCTTTGCTGGGGGCCGGAGCCAGCCCCCCCGCCGGACGATGCCGCGCATCATGTGCTCGGGGTCGAACTCTGGATGCTCGCGAGACGGCTCAGCCTCTGCGCCGGGCGACATGAGTCGGGGCCAGTCAGTTCTGGATTTGGCCGAAGAAGAAGCGCGTCTCTCGATTGGTCGCTTCGCGGAGGGAGATGATGCGGATTTCACGTGCTTCGGCGGCGGCCTTTGCGGGCTCGCCGACGTTTTCCATCGATAGCGGCTGCGACAAACGGTTAGCCATCGTTGCGGCGCGAGCGCCAGTATCCTGGCTTTCGCGCGGATGGCGCGAGGGCTAGAACATAGACGTCGCCAGGCCGTTCAAGGTAGACGATGGCGAAAGGAAATTTCCTAGGAAAGTAGCGCCGGGTTCCATGCTTGTACTTTGCCCCCATCGCCGGGAAGGTGGAGGCAAGAGCGACAGCATCCTCGACAGCCTTGATGAACCGTTCTGCCAGCGCCGGGCTGATGGCGTGGTAGTAGAGCGTTTCGTGTGCGATCTCGGCTTTGGCTTCATCGTGGAACAGAACGGGCTTCACTGGATCATGCGTCGAAGTTCAGCAAAAACTTCCTTGGCTGGAGTCAGCCCGGCTGCTCCGCTGTCAACGTCGATGATGCGGCGCTTGATTTCATCATCCCAGGCTGCCTCCACCTCTGCATCCACTTCTTGCACCGTGGACAGCAATGTCTCGGCGAGTTGAATTCGCTCCGCTGCCGAGAGGGAGAGGGCTTGGCGTGAGATGTCTTCAACGAGGGTAGACATGGAAACCTCCTGTGACCGGACAGTGTAGCGGGGTGGGTGGAGATGGCTAACGCCGCAGGCGCTGCTGGACGACTTCTGGCGCGACGTGGCGCAATGGAGGCAGACGCATGAACACCGTGACGATTGAAGTGACCGACCGGCAAACGCGGGATGCACGCTTCGTGCAGGCGTTTCAGACCGGGCAGCCGCAGGGCGTGTCCATCGCCTTCGATTCAGTCGAAGTCCTGTGGCAGGTGCTCACGCCCCGGCGCTGGCAGATCGTGCGCACGCTGTGCGGCGCGGGCCCGGTGTCGCTGCGCGAAGTGGCCCGGCGCGTGGGGCGCGACGTCAAGGCCGTGCATGGCGATGTGCACGCCTTGCTGGCGGCTGGCGTGCTGGAACGGGACGATGCGGGCCGCATCGTGTTTCCGTACGACGCGGTGCACGTGGATTTCACGGTGCAGGCCGACGAGGCGCTGGCCTGAATGAAAGCAGGCTCACAACTTGATATTCCGGGGCCTCCGATTTGAAACGCAACACCGTTGATTCCCTCTATGATTTTCCAGATGATCTACGGATTGGCTTGATTACACGCAAAATAATAGACCAGAAGAAATATGAGAAACAATGACTTTGGCGCAAGGCTAATGTCGTGGATTCAACCGCTATCGTATATAGGTTTCAGCCGCGAAATTTTAGTTGTTCTTGATAGCAAGCGCTAATCGCTTTGCGAGTTCTGGTGCGCCGAGCGTCGATGTTAACGCAAATCTATCTAACATGTGAGGTGAATAGTCATAGACAGCTTTGGAATCGACATTGTGCCAAATAGGAAATATTACATTTTCCTTTTCAAGGATTTCTCGTGTGAAGATAGAGTCAAATTCCGCACGAGCCCATCCTTTGTTCGAAAGAAAATACGGCGATAATATAAGAATGCATTTATGAGACTCTTTTAGCCCCTTTTCTATGCTCGCGCGTAAACTGTCGCCCACCTTCAGAGAATATTCATCATACCAAACCCGGCATTTAAGCTTGGTCAACTCACTAGCAAGGTCACGGACAATATCATCCTTGTCTCGGCTATCATGAGATATGAATGCTAAAGGTCTTTCGTTTCGAGATTGATCGGCTGCGTACTTTCTATCGTAGATTGACAAATAAAATCCCTTGCCGAGAGCCTCTTTCACGAGCGAAACGCGAATTGAGTCACTTATGATAGAATCAAAATAAAGTTTAATTTGTTTTGTAAATTGTAAGGTTTCTGATGTCCGATAATTTGTGTGGTCGGATGGTGGCAATTCGACGTAGAACTCATCACCCTTTGGGTGAAAATTGCAAGATGCCAAAACTTCTGATTGGAAGAAATTAGTCAGAATTTGCGATAACCAATTTGTCTCCGAAATATAAATATACCAATATCTTGCGTTTGCTTCGAAGTCATAAGCGATTTTCGCAATTATTTCAGTGTGGAGCCTGCCATTCTCATGGAATACAGGTATAGGTCTTTGTACAGTTAGAACTTTGGAATCCGTATCGAAGAATTCCCTGACAGTCGTCATAGAGATATCCACCCCCTTCAACTACTAAGATTGGCCGACAAATCAAATACAGCCAGTCTTTGCTCTATATAAATAGGATGAGGACTTATCATCGTCTCATATATTTCATCAGACATGATGGCCAACCGAGAGGTACGTCGCATGTGGCTCCCGTTACGGCACTATTTCACACCCTCCCCGCCAACTCCGCGGCCTTCCCCACATACCCCCCCGGCGTCAGCGCCAGCAGCCGGTCTTTTTCCGCTTGCGGAATCTCCAGCGCGCGGATCAGTTCGTGCAGCGCTTCGCGCGTCACGGTGTGGCCGCGCGTCACGGCCTTGAGTTTTTCGTAGGCGCCGGGCACGGCGTAGCGGCGCATCACGGTCTGGATGGGCTCGGCGAGCACCTCCCAGGCGTGGTCGAGGTCCGCGGCGAGCGCGGCCTCGTTGAGTTCGAGCTTGGCCAGGCCCGCGCTGAGCGAGCCGTAGGCCAGCACCGCGTAGCCCAGCGCCACGCCGATGTTGCGCAGCACGGTGCTGTCCGTCAGGTCGCGCTGCCAGCGGCTGATGGGCAGCTTTTCGGCCAGATGGCGCAAGAGCGCGTTGGCCAGCCCCAGGTTGCCCTCGGCGTTCTCGAAGTCGATGGGGTTGACCTTGTGCGGCATGGTCGATGAGCCGATCTCGCCCGCCTTCAGCCGCTGCCTGAAGTAGCCCAGGCTCACGTAGCCCCAGACGTCGCGGGCGAAGTCGATCAGGATGGTGTTGGCGCGCGCCACGGCGTCGAACAGTTCGGCCATGTAGTCGTGCGGCTCGATCTGGATGCTGTAGGGCTGGAAGGTGAGGCCCAGACCGTGCGGCTGCGGCGTTTCGACCACGCGGCGGGCGAAGGCCTCCCAGTCGTAGTCGGGCCACGCGGCCAGATGGGCGTTGTAGTTGCCCACCGCGCCGTTCATCTTGGCAAGGATGGGCACCCCGGCGATCTGGCGCGTGGCGCGCTCCAGGCGCACGAGCACGTTGGCGATTTCCTTGCCCACGGTGGTGGGGCTGGCGGTCTGGCCATGCGTGCGGCTGAGCATGGGCACGGCGGCGTAGCGGTGCGCCATGGCGCGCAGCGCGTCGGCGATGGCGGCGAGCGCGGGCAGCAGCACGGCGTCGCGCGCGCTCTTGAGCTGCAGCGCGTGGCTGGTGTTGTTGATGTCTTCGCTGGTGCAGGCGAAGTGCACGAATTCGGCGGCGGCGAGCAGTTCGGGCTGACCCTCGAACCGGCCCTTGATCCAGTATTCGACGGCCTTCACGTCGTGGTTGGTCGTTTTCTCGATGGCCTTGATCGCGGCGCAATCTTTATCGTCAAATTGGGCTACCACGCTTTGCAGGTAAGCGCGGGCAGCTCTTGACAAAGGAGCAAATTCGGCAAAACCCGCATCCGAGAGCGCGATGAACCACGCCACCTCCACCTGCACGCGCCGGTGCATGTAGCCGGTTTCGCTCATCAGGGGGCGCAGGGTGGCGAGCTTGGCGGCGTAGCGTCCGTCCAGGGGCGAAAGGGCGGTGAGCGGGGAGAGTTCCATGGCGCGCGATTGTAGGGAGGGGCTGGTTCAGCGCCGCCCTAAAATCGCACGCACCACAACTGCCACGGCCCGCGCGCGGGCCGCCGCGTTCATGAAGCTCATCGGAACCCTGACCAGCCCGTATGTACGCAAGGTGCGCGTCGTGCTGGCGGAGAAGAAGCTCGAATGCCATTTCGAGATCGACAACGTGTGGTCGGCCGAGACGGCGATTGCGTCGTCCAACCCGCTGGGCAAGGTGCCGTGCCTGGTGCTTGACGGGGGCGACGCGATGTTCGATTCGCGCGTGATCGTCGAATACCTGGACACGCTCTCCCCCGTGGGGCGATTGATCCCGCAGCCGGGGCGCGAGCGCGCCGAGGTCAAGACCTGGGAGGCGCTGGCTGACGGGCTGCTGGACGCGGGCGTGCTCGCCTGGCTGGAGCGCAACTGGCCGGGCCGCACGGACGGGGAGCGCAGTCAGGCGTGGGTGGACCGGCAGCTCGGCAAGGTACGCGGGGCGCTGCGCGCGCTCGACCAGGGGCTGGGCGACAAGCCGTTTTGCGCCGGGATCTACCTGAGCCTGGCGGACGTGGCGGTGGGCTGCGCGCTGGGCTGGCTGGCGTTTCGCCTGCCCGAGCTCGACTGGCGCGGCGAGCACCCCAACCTTGCGCGCCTGCATGACAAGCTGACGCAGCGGCCGAGCTTCACGGAAACCGCGCCCCGCTTGCAGTAGGGCTGCGCAGGGCTGCCAGTTCGCGCGCGTTGCAGTCTCGCTGCCAGCACTTTTTTGCACACCAAACGCACAAGGCGCGCGCTTCGCGAGGAAGCGCGCGCCTTGTGCGGCTTGTAAAAAAAGCTGCGAAGCGCCCTGAAACGAATGAAGAGAGGGAGGGAGGAGAGGCCGCCCCAGGGTTGCAACCGGGTGAACCGGAAGACTTCGCAACTTGAAATTCTCAATAACGTATCCGCAACAGCATAGCTCGAAAGTGCGATGGCCGCTGGTAGTGCGTAGAGTGGGGGCGTACGCAAAAAGTTCAACCACTGTGGGTGGCGAGATCGAGCAGGCGGCGCAGCGGCACGCGCACCTTTACCTGGTGGGGCGCGAGCGGCGCCGTGATGCGATAGGCGGGCTGCGCGGTGCGCCGCGGGATGGGTTCGCCCGTGGGCAGGCCCGAGCGGCCGACCACCACTGCCACGTGCGGCGTGGTGGCGCTCAGGCCCCGGCGCAGCACCACCGCCACCTCGTCGCTGGCAAGGCGCACGAAGGTGCCGGGCGGGTACACGCCCAGCGTGCGCAGCAGCGCCGCGCCGGCTTCGTCCACCTGACGTTCGTCGTCGTAGTAGCAGGCCTGCAGCGCCGCCGTGGCCGGCAGCGCCGGACGCGTGGCGCGCGGCGCCAGGCGCGCGCCGAGCACGTCCGCGCGCTGGATCAGCCGCGCGGTCTGCTGCCCCGGGCTTTGCGCGGACAGCGGCCCTCGCGCGCGCTGATGGTGGTGGCGCACGGCTTCGAGCCAGAGGGTGTCGGTCACGCCGTGCTCGCGCAGCAGCAGCTCGGACTGTTCGGCGTGGCCGTGCACCGTGTGCAACTGCCGTTCGGTGAGCGCCTGGGCCTGCCGCGTGAGGCTGTCCTGCAGCCGGGTCATGGCCACGTTCATCGACAGCGCGGCGCAGCCCAGTTGCAGCACCTGCGCATCGGGCCACTGCAGCGTTTGCTGCGCGGCGACCATGCCCACGCACGCGACCAGCATGGCGTGGGTGGCGCTGTACAGGTGCGGCTGCTGGCCCGAAAGGTAGATGAGTGCGAGCAGCGTCGCGTCCGGCGCGTGGTGGCGCAGTTGCGCGAGTTCGAGCGCGAGCGTGCCCAGCGCGTCGGGAAAGCCGCGCTGCTGCGGCAGGCGCAGCAGCCGCGCGGCGCGATGCTGCAGGTCGTACCAGTCGGGCGGCCCGCTCGGGCGCGGCGGGGGCGGCCGGTACGCCGGGGCCGCGATGCGCATGGTGGCGATGTCGCCGAGCGGCGGGTCGGACCACAGCAGGTGCTGCAACTGGTCGACATAGCGGCGGTGCGTCTCGGGGGTTTCGTTGGTGTCGACGTACAGCTGCGTTTCACGGGCGACCAGCGCCTGTACCTCCTCGGGCGAGCGGATCACATAGCCGCGCGCCGCCATCAGCGTGCCCTGGGCGTTGCGCAACGCGAACGGCAGCGGACGGCCGACGGGCAGCGACGTGGTGTTGAAGGCGACGAGATTCATGGCGGCGAGGGCGTTGCCTAGCTTATCGGCAGCCTCGCTCCGGGCGAAATGGCCCTTTCGGGCTAAGGCGCGGTCGCCCGAGACCGCGCCGACCAGCGCCGCAGCAGCGCGTGCACATCGTCCACGTAGGTGAACACCGCGGGCACCACGAGCAGGCTGAGCACCGTGGAGGTGAGCAGCCCGCCGATCACCGCCACCGCCATGGGCGAGCGAAAGCTCATGTCCGCGCCGCCGAAGCCGAGCGCGATCGGCGTCATGCCCGCGCCCATCGCGAGCGTGGTCATGATGATGGGGCGCGCGCGCTTGTGGCAGGCGTCCAGCAGCGCGTCCAGCCGGTGCATCCCGTGCTCGCGCCGCGCCGTGATCGCGTACTCGACGAGCAGGATGGAGTTCTTGGTGGCGATGCCCATGAGCATCACCAGGCCGATGAGCGACGGCATCGAAAAGCTCTGGTGCGCGAGCATGAGCGCGACGAACGCGCCGCCGAGCGACAGCGGCAGCGCCGCGAGGATGGTGACGGGCTGCAGCAGATCCTTGAACAGCAGCACGAGCACGATGTAGATGCAGACCACGCCGGTGAGCATCGCCAGGCCGAAGCTTTCGAACAGCTCGGTCATCATCTCGGCGTCGCCCACGTTCACGAGGCGCACGCTCGCGGGCATGGCCTGCACCGCGGGCAGTTGGTGCACCGCCTCGGTGACTTCGCCCAGCCCCCGGCTGCCCAGCTCGATCTCGAAGCGCACGTTGCGCGCGCGGTCGTAGCGGCGGATCACCGCCGGGCCGCCCGAGAGCGTGAGCGTGGCCACCTCGCCCAGGCGCACGGGCCCGCGGTTGCCGGGCACCGCCAGGCGTTCGAGCACCGACAGATCCTCGCGCCCCGCGTCCGCCAGGCGCACGACGATGGGCACCTGCCGCTGCGCGAGGTTGAGCTTGGCCAGGTTCTGCTCGTAGTCGCCGACGGTGGCGACGCGCAGCGTGTCGGCGATGGCGGCGGAGGTGACGCCCAGGTCGGCCGCGCGGGTGAAGTCGGGCACCACGCTGATCTCGGGGCGCACCAGGCTCGCCGTGGAGCTCACGCCGCCGATGCCCGCGATGGTGCGGATGCCACGCTCCACCTCGCGCGCGGCGTTGTCCAGCGCCTGCGGGTCGTCGCTGCTGAGCGTCATGATGTATTTGTCGTTGGAGCCGCCCAGGCCCACGCGCACGCGCGCACCGGGCAGATCGCGCATCACCTCGCGCAGGCGCTCCTCGATCACTTGCTTGCGCGGGCGCTCGCCGCGCGGGGTCATGCGCAGCGTGAGCGTGGCCATGCGCGGATCGGCGGCGCCCCCGCCGGAGATCGGGTCGGACCCGGCGCTGCCTCCGCCGATGGTGCTGTAGATGGACTCGATGTGGCCCACGCCCATCGCAAGCGCCGTGGCGCGCGCCACGAGCGCCTGGGTGTCGGCCAGCGTGCTGCCGGGCGGCAGCTCCAGGCTCACCTGCGTCTGCGCGTTGTTGTCCGCCGGGATGAAGCCCGAGGGCAGCAGCGGAATGAGCGCCAGCGAGCCGATGAAGAACAGCGTGGCCAGCGCCAGCGTGACGAGCCGATGGTGCAGGCACCAGCGCACCGCGTGCATGTACAGCGTGAGCCAGCGCGGCTCCTTCGGATGCGCGGCGACGGGCTTGAGCAGGTAGGCGCACATCATCGGCGTGAGCAGGCGCGCGACGACGAGCGAGGCGAACACCGCGAGCGCCGCCGTCCAGCCGAACTGCTTGAAGAAGCGCCCCGGAATGCCGCTCATGAAGGCGGTGGGCAGGAACACCGCGATCAGCGTGAACGTGGTGGCGATCACCGCCAGCCCGATCTCGTCGGCGGCTTCCATCGCGGCCTGGTAGGGGCTCTTGCCCAGGCCCTGGTGGCGCACGATGTTTTCCACTTCGACGATGGCGTCGTCCACCAGGATGCCGACCACGAGCGAGAGCGCGAGCAGCGTGAGGATGTTGATCGAGAACCCGAGCTGGTGCATGCCGATGAACGCCGGAATCACCGACAGCGGCAGCGCCACCGCCGAGATCAGCGTGGCGCGCCCCGAGCGCAGGAACAGCCACACGACCACCACGGCCAGCAGCGCGCCTTCGTAGAGCAGGCGCATCGAGCTGTCGTACTCGTCCTGCGCGATGTCCACGAAGTCCACCGTCTTGGTCAGCTGCAGGTGCGGGTAGTCGGCCCGCAGCCGCGCCAGCGCCTGCTCCACGCCCGCGCCCACCTCTACCTCGCTCGCGCCGCGCGCGCGCGAGACCTCAAAGCCGATCACGGGCTGGTCGCCCAGCAGCGCGGCGGCGCGCGGCTCGGCGAAGGTGTCGGTGATGGTGGCAAGCTGGTCCAGGCGCACGTGCCGCCCCGCGCCCAGCGTGATCGGGATGCGCGCCACCTCCTCGGCGGTGCGTGCGGTGGCCAGCGTGCGCAGCGGCTGCTCGCCGCCGCCGAGCTCGGCGCGCCCGCCCGCGCTCTCCAGTTGCACCTGGCGCAACTGGCGCGAGACCTCGGCGGCGGTGGCGCCCAGCGCCTGCAGCCGCGCCGGGTCCAGCGCCACGCGAACCTCCCGCGTGACGCCGCCCACGCGCGCCACCGCGCCCACGCCGGGTACCGCGAGCAGGCGGCGCGTGAGCGTGTCGTCCACGAACCACGACAGGGCCTCGTCGTCCCAGCGGCCGGAGGCCACGGCGTAGGCCAGGATGGGCTGGCCCGTCAGCTCGAACTTGGTGACGATGGGGTCACGCAGGTCGGCCGGCAGGTCAGAGCGCACGCGCGAAACGGCGGCGCGCACGTCGTCCACCGCCTCCTGCACGGGTTTTTCGAGGACGAACTCGGCGGCGAGCGTGGCCACGCCGTCGGTCAGCGTGGTGGTGATGTGCTTGAGCCCCTGCGTGGTGGCGATCGCGTTTTCCAGCCGCGTGGCCACGTCGCTTTCGAGCTGCCCCGGCGCCGCGCCCGGCAGTGCGGCGGTGACGATGACCACGGGCAGGTCCATGTCGGGGAAGTTCTGCACCTTCATCGTGCGAAACGACGCCAGCCCCGCGAGCGTGAGCAGCACGAACAGCATCGCCGCCGCGACGGGGTTGCGGATGGCCCAGGCGGAGACGTTCATCGTCACTTGGTTTTTGTAGCTGCTGGCGCTTGCACGGCGGGCGCCGGGGCCTGATCTGGCTCGGCATCCGGCACGACGTGCACGAGATCGCCGTCGTTCAGGAAGGTGCCGCCGCGTGCCACCACCCGCGCATTCGCGTCCAGACCCTCGGCGATCTCCACGCGCTCGCCCTGGCGCTGGCCGGTACGCACGCGCGCGAGCCGCACGTGCCCGTCCGCGCCCACGGTGAACACGCTGGGAAAGCCGTCGCGCACCACCACGGCCGAGAGCGGCAGCGTGAGCGCCTCGCGCTCGCCCAGCAGGAAGGCGCCCGTGACGTACATGCCCGCGCGCAGCTCGCGGTGCGCGGGCAGGTCCACGTACACCAGCGCGTTGCGCGTGGCCACGTCCACCGTCGGCGCGAGCATGCGCACGCGCGCCGCCACCTGCGCGCCGCCGGGCGTGGTCACCTGCGCGGCGGTGCCCGGCGCGATGCGCGCGAGGTCGGCGGCGGCCACCTCGGCGCGCCACTCCAGGCGCGACTGGCGCACCATGCGAAACAGCTCGGCGCCCACGCCGACCACCGCGCCCACGGTGGCCTGGCGCGCCGAGATCACGCCCGCATCCGGCGCGCGCACCTCCGTGTGCTTCAGGCGCAGCTGCTGCGCCGCAAGCGCCGCCTGCGCCGCCGCCACGCCCGCCTGCGCGGTCTGCGCGCCGGTGGCGTACTGCTGGATCTGCTGAGCGCTCATCGCGCCGCTGTCGGCCAGCGCCTGGGCGCGCGCGGCGTTGGCCTGCGCCTCGGCGGCGCCGGCCCGCGCCTGCTCCAGCGCGGCGCGCGCCTGCGCCACGTCGGCCTGCACCGTGTCGGTGGCGAAGCGCGCCAGCACCTGGCCCGCGCGCACCGTGTCGCCCACGTTCACCAGCACCTGCGCCAGGCGCAGGCCGCCGACCTCGGCGCCCACGCTCGCCTCCTGCCAGGCGGCGACGTTGCCGTTGGCGGGCAGCCGCCCGGCGATGGGCGCGCGCACCGGCGTGGTGGCGTTGACGGTGAGCGCGGGCCGCGGCTGGGCCGGCTCGGCCGCGCGGCCCGCGACGAGCCAACAGCCGGCGGCCAGAGCGGCGAGGAACAACAGGGGTCGCTGCATGGGCGTTGCGCGGACAAAAGCGCAAGTGTCGCATGCGCCCGTGCGGGCGGTGTTGCACCATGTCGTTGTGCCCCGCCGTCCGGGGCTCACGTGCGCGAAGCGGGCGGCTACGCGCCGCCGAACACCGCGCGCCACAGCGCCAGCACGGCCTCGCGCTCGGGCGCGAGCTGTTCGGGCGCGACGCGCGTGGCGTCTTCGTTCAGGCGCGCGCGGTGCTGCGCCTGGCGCAGGCGCCGGTAGGCGTCGGCGGCCGCGTGGCCCGTGCCCGGCGGCAGCAGCGCGGCGGCCTGGGCGCGTTCGAGCAGGCCGATGTTGCCCTTGTTCTCGCGCAGGCCGGGGTGGTCGCCCGAGTGCGCGAGCACGAGGTACTGCACCGCGAATTCCACGTCCAGCATGCCGCCCCTGCCGTGCTTGATGTCGAACAGCGCGCCCGTGCCGGGGTGGGCGTCGCGCAGGCGCTCGCGCATCGCGAGGATTTCGGTGCGCAGCAGCGCGTGGTCGCGCGGCGCGGTGATGACGGTCTCGCGCACCGCATCGAAGCGCTGGCGCAGCGCGTCGCTGCCGAGCACGCAGCGCGCGCGCGTGATCGCCTGGTGCTCCCAGGTCCACGCGGTGTTGCTGCCGCGCTGCTGCTGGTAGGCGGCGTAGGCGGCAAAGCTCGTCACCAGCAGGCCCGAGTTGCCGTTGGGGCGCAGCTGCGTGTCGATCTCGAACAGGTCGCCCTCGCCGGTCTTCACGCTCAGCCACGCGAGCAGCTTGCGCACGAACGCGGCATAGATCTCGCCCGCGCGCTCGTCGTCGTCGTCGAACGCGAACACGATGTCCAGGTCGCTGCCGTAGCCGAGCTCCTTGCCGCCCAGCTTGCCGTAGCCGATGATCGCCAGGCTCGGCGCGTCGCGGTGGCGGCCCTTGAACTGCTCCCAGCACCACTGCACCGTGACGGCGAGCACGCTGTCGGCCAGCAGCGAGAGGTCGTCGGCCACTTCCTCCACCGTCAGCCGCCCGTCCACGTCGCGCGCCAGCGTGCGAAACACCTCGGCGTGGTGGGCGCGGCGCAGCAGGTTCAGGAGCGCCTCCTCGTCGTCCTCGCCGGTCGAGCGCAGCGAGGCGCGCCGCGCCTGCAGCTCGTCCTGGAAGGTGCCGGCGTCAAAGCGCTCGCTGAAGAGCGCCTGGCTCGCAAGCTCGTCGATCACCCCGGGGTGGCGCTGCAGGTAGCGCGCGGGCCAGCGCGCCGCGCCCAGCAGGTCGAGCAGGCGGCGCAGCACCAGCGGACGCTCGACCAGCAGCGCGAGATAGCTTTCGCGGCGCAGCAGCAGCTCCAGCCAGTCGAGCAGGCGCAGCGCCGCGTCTTCGTTCACCGCGCCCTCGGCCAGCCACCGGCCGCTCTGCTGCAGGATGCGCAAGAGCCGCGCCAGCGCCTGTTCGCGCAGCTGCTGCACGCGCGGCTGCTCGCGCCACTGGCGCATGCGCTCGGCCACCGCCGGGGGCTGCGCGTCGATCACGGAATCCCAGTCGGGCGTGCTCTCGCGGGCGCGCCCGCAGCCCGGGCCGCTGCACTGCTTCTTCTCGGGGCCGCCGAGCAGCGCGTCGAACTCCTGCGCCACGCGCTCGCGGTGCGCGTCAAGCTGGCGCAGGAAGTCGCAGCACGGCAGCCCCATGGTGCGGGCGATCCAGGCGAGGTCGTCGTCGTGCGTGGGCAGCACGTGGCTCTGCTGGTCGTCCAGGTACTGGATGCGGTGCTCGACGCGGCGCAGGAACACGTAGGCCTGGCCCAGCGCGTCGGCGGTTTCGCGCGGCATGAGCCCGGCGTGCGCGAGGCGCTCCAGCGCCTCCAGCGTCGGGCGGCAGCGCAGCTCGGGGAACTGCCCGCCGCGCACCACCTGCACGAGCTGCACGGTGAACTCGATCTCGCGGATGCCCCCGCGCGAGAGCTTCACGTCGTTGGCGCGCTCGGGGTGGCCGGCGCAGCGGCGCAGCGCCTCCTGGCGGATCTGGCGGTGCAGCACGCGCAGCGCGTCGAATACCGCGTAGTCGAGGTAGCGCCGGAACACGAAGGGCAGCACCACCTGGCGCAGCGCCTGCACGTTGGGCGAGACGATGCTCGCGGCGGGCGCCACGACGCGGCTCTTGAGCCAGGCAAAGCGCTCCCACTCGCGCCCCTGCAGGCGCAGGTAATCCTGCAGCGCGGGCAGCGAGATCGCCAGCGGCCCCGAGCCGCCGTGGGGGCGCAGCGCGAGGTCGACGCGGAACACGAAGCCGTCCTCGGTGATCTCGCCGATGAGCGCGCTCACGCGGCGCACCGCGCGCACGAAGTATTCGTGGTTGGAGATGCGCCCGCGTGCGTTCGCGGCGCCCGCGGTGTCGCCGTCGTGCTCGTAGACGCAGATCAGGTCGATGTCGCTCGAGGCGTTGAGCTCGCGCGCGCCGAGCTTGCCCATGCCGATGATCCAGAGCTGCACCGGCGCGCCGTCGGGCGCGAGCGGCGCGCCGTGCTGCGCGTCCAGTTCGGCGCGCGCCTGCGTGCAGGCGCGGTCCAGCGTCACTTCCGCCAGCGTGGTCAGCGCCGTGCACACCTGCGCCAGCGGCGCGCCCTCGTCGCAGTCGAGCACCATGAGGCGCTCGATCACGAGCTGGCGCAGCAGGCGCAGCGCCCCCGCCAGTTCCAGCCCGCTCGCAAGCAGCGCGTCGCAGGTCTCGGCCATCGCGGCGCGGTCGGGCAGGCCGCTCGCGAGCAGCGCGAACTGCGCGTCATAGCGCCGGTGCAGGCGCTGGTAGAGACGGGAGTGCGGCGCGAGGCGCTCGGGCGCCACCGCGTGCTCGGAGGCGGACGGCATGGCGCTCAGGGTGTATCGGGCGCTCGGCACGGACGCCGGCGCGTGGTGTTCAGCGTTGCCATAATGACCGGCACCGCATCCACCCGTCATGACCGAGGCGCCTCCCCATCCTTCCCGCTGGCTCAAATGGGGGGCGGGTGCCGCGCGCTGGGCGCTGGCACTCGTGCTCGCGTTCTGGGTACTCGTGGCGCTGGCCTGGGGTGGGCTGCATTTCTGGATTGTGCCGCGTATCGACGATTGGCGCCCGCTGGTGCAGCGCCAGGCGCAGCGCGCGCTCGGCATGCCGGTGCGCATCGGGCACCTGGCGGCGCGCAGCGAGGGCGTGTTTCCGACGTTCGAGCTGGGCGACGTGACCGTGCTCGATCCCGAAGGGCGCGAGGCCCTGCGCCTGCCGCGCGTGCGGGTTGCGCTGTCGCCGCGCTCGCTGCTGCGCGGGGGCGTGGAGCAGCTCTACATCGACCAGCCGGTGCTGCAGGCGCGCCGCGACGCCAGTGGGCGCTGGTTCGTCGCGGGGTGGGCGCTTGACGGCGCGGGTGGCGATGCGTCGGGCGCCGACTGGCTGCTCTCGCAGACCGAGGTCGTGGTCCACGGCGGCACGCTGCGCTGGGAAGACGCGCTGCGCGGCGCCCCGCCGGTGCAGTTCAGCGCGGTGGACGTGCTGCTGCGCGGCGGGCCGTGGCGCCATGCCCTGCGCGTGGACGCCACGCCGCCGCCCGGCTGGGGCGCGCGCCTGAGCGTGCGCGCGCAGCTGCAGGAGCCGCTGTGGAACCCGCTGCCCCGCGCGTGGGAGCGCTGGAGCGGGCAGGCGTATGCCGAGTGGCCGCAGGTGGATTTCGCTCAGCTTGCGCCCTACGTGGACCTGGGCGCGACCACGCTCGATGGCGGGCATGGCGCACTGCGCGCATGGCTCGACGTGCGGCGCGGGAGCTGGACTGGCGCGACCGCCGACGTGGCGCTGGAGCAGGTGCAATTGCATCTGGCGGGTGCGCCCGAGCCGCTGGCACTGGCGCAGGCCGCGGCCCGCCTGCAGGCGGGCCGCGCGCCGCAGGGGCTGGAGCTGACCGCGCGCGGCCTGAAGCTGCGCACCGACGACGGCCTCGCGTGGGACAGTACCCGGTTGCGGCTCGTCACCCCCGAACCGGGCGCACCACCCGCCGCCGCGCGGCACGAGCTGCAGGCCGACCGGGTGGATCTGGCACTGCTGGCGCATATCGCCGCGCGCCTGCCGCTGGCCGATGCGCTGCGCGGTGCCCTCGCGCGCTATGCGCCCGCAGGGACGGTGGAGCAGTTGCAGGCGCACTGGCAGGGGCCGTTCGACGCGCCCACGCAGTACGACGCGCGCGGCCGGTTTGCCGGTCTGGCGCTGGCCGCGCACGCGGCGTCCAGCGGCGCCCACGCGCCGCAGGCGCTCGGCGTGCGTGGTGCGCGCGGCGATTTCGCGCTGACGCAGGCGGGCGGCACGGCCACGCTGGCGATCGCCGACGGCGCGCTGCGGCTGCCCGGCATCTTCGAAGACCCCGATGTGCCGGTGCACACGCTCTCGGCCACCGTGCGCTGGCAGATCGACGGCGCGCGCGCGCAGGTGCAGATCGACGACCTGCGGTTCGCCAACGCCGACGCCGAGGGCGAGGCGCGCCTGGCCTGGCACACGAGCGACGACGCGCAGGCGCGGCTGCCCGGCGTGCTCGACCTTGCGGGTCGCCTGAGCCGGGCCAACGGCGCGCGCGTGTACCGCTACCTGCCGCTGGCGGTCGGGGCCGAGGCGCGCCACTACGTGCGCGCCGCGATCGCCGCCGGCACGAGCGACGACGTGCGGTTTCGCGTGAAGGGCGACCTGCGCCGCCTGCCGTTCGACGGCGACCCGTCGGGGGAATTCCATATCGCCGCGCAGGTGCGCGACACCACGTTTGCCTACGTGCCCGCGTCGTTGCAGGAGCGTGGCGACCAGCCCTGGCCGGCGCTCACGGGCCTGTCCGGCACGCTGGTGTTCGACCGCGCCGGTATGCGCGTCGAAGGCGCGGCGGGCAGCGTCGCGGGCCATGCGCGGCTCAAGGTGGCGCAGGTGGGCGCGCGCATCGCCGATCTGTCCGAGCCCGTGGTGCAGGTGGACGGCACGGTGCGCGGGCCGCTCGCGGACATGCTCGCGTTCGTGCGTGGCTCGCAGGTGTCGCAGCTCACCGACGGTGCCCTGGATGCGATGGGCGCCACGGGCGACGCTGCGCTGCGCCTGCAGCTGGAGCTGCCCGTGGCCGATCTGGGCAAGGCAGCGGTGCGCGGCAGCGTGCAGCTTGCGGGCAATGAGGTGCGTGTCTCTCCCGCGGCACCGGTGCTCGCGCAGGCGCGCGGCACGGTGCAGTTCACCGAACGTGGGTTCACGCTGCAGCAGGTGCGCGCGCGTGCGCTCGGGGGCGAGGTGCGGCTCTCCGGCGGCCTGCAGGCGCCGGAGGGCGAGCGCACGCCGGTGCTGCGCGTGCAGGCGCAGGGCGAGGCGAGCGCCGAAGGGCTGCGCGCGGCGGC
>JAIXLP010000020.1 GCA_026954015.1 Burkholderiales bacterium
CGGTGCACAGCGCGCGGATCTCGTGCAGCTTGTGGCTGATGTAGAGGATGGAGCAGCCCTCGCTGGACAGGCGCCTGAGCGTAACGAAGAGCTTTTCGACCGCCTGCGGCGTGAGCACCGAGGTGGGCTCGTCCAGAATCAGGAGGCGCGGGCCCGCGAGCAGCGCGCGGATGATTTCCACGCGCTGCATCTCACCCACACCCAGCGTGTGCACCGGGCGCTCCGGGTCGACATCGAGCCCATAGGTCGCGGCGGTCTGGCGGATGCGCTCGCTCACCTGCGCGAGCGTGAGTGTCTTGTCCAGCCCGAGCCAGACGTTCTCCGCCACCGACAGCGTCTCGAACAGGCTGAAGTGCTGGAACACCATCGCGATGCCGAGCTGGCGCGCCGCCTGCGGGCTGCGCACCAGCGCCAGATGGCCATCGACGCGCATGTCGCCCGCGTCGGGCTTGACGGCGCCGTAGATGATTTTCATCAGTGTGCTCTTGCCCGCGCCGTTCTCGCCCAGCACCGCGTGCACCTCGCCGGGCTGCACCGTGAGCGAGACGCCATCGTTGGCGACGACGCCGGGATAGCGCTTGGTGATGCCCGCGAGCTGCAGGCGCGGCACTGCGGCCCCGGCGAATGGAGAAACCTGCGATGCGGGCATGCGGCTTGTCTCTTGTTTTCAGTTCATAGTGGCGCAGGGGCCCTGTCCAACTGCATACGTCGCTATTGTTTCCAGATGGAATCCGGCAACGGTACCGGGCGCGCGCACCGGCGCAAATGTACACGCTCGCAACGGGCCGTCACACCCAGCGTAGCGGCGCGGCATCATGCGGCCCCCTCGCCGGGGCGCGCCACCTCGCGCACCTCGACGCGGTCGCGCCCGGCGCGTTTGGCGGCGTAGCAGGCCATGTCGGCAGCGGCCAGCACGGCGGCCGCGTCGCCCTCGCCCGGCACCAGCGGCACGAGCCCGATCGACAGGCCGATCGCAAAACTGCGCTCGTGGTAGGTGGGTTGCCACGCGGCAACGGCCGCGCGCAGCTTGTCGGCCACGACGGTGGCGCGCGCGACACTCGCGCCCGGCAGCACCACGGTGAACTCGTCGCCCCCCAGGCGTGCCGACCAGCCCATCTGGCGCACTTCCGATTCGAGCAGCCGCGCGAGGTGGCGCAGCACGTCGTCGCCCGCGTTGTGGCCAGCCACCTCGTTGATCACGGTGAAGTGGTCCACGTCAAGGTAGAGCAGCACCCCGCCCGCATCGCGCGCCGCGCGCACGGGCGGGCCACGGTCGGCGCGCTCGGCGAGCAGCACCTGCAGGCGCCGTTCGAGTGCCGCGCGGTTGGGCAAGCCCGTGAGCGGGTCGTGCCAGCGCTCCCAATCCTGCTGCAGCCGCGTCTCACGCTCGGCCGTGCCATCTTCCAGCGTCCAGACCACGCCACGCAAGGGGTCGCCCGCGTGCAGCGGTTCCCCGCGCACGCGCGCCCAGAAGATCGTGCCGTCCTGGTGCATCAACGGCAGTTCGCCATTGAAGCTGCCGTGCGAGGCGAAGTCGCCGCGCACCGCGTCGATCACGTTGCCCACGCCCGGCGGCTCGGCCACGAGGCGCAGCAGGTTGCGCCCGAGCAACTGCGCCGGGGTGTAGCCGAGCAGCCGGCACGCCTGCAGGCTCACGAGCTCGATCTGCTCGCCGCGCGTGAGCGCGATGCCCAGCGGCGCGTGGTCGAGCACCGCGCGCAACTGCTCGCGCAGCGCGTCGTTGCCGCGCTGCTGCTGGCGGCGCAGTTCCACGAGCCGCGCGAAGACCTGCACCACGTCGCCCACCTCGTCATCAGCCCGCGTACCCTGGGGCGGCTGCCACGCGAGGCGCGCGGCCTGACCGCCCTCCAGCACGGTGCGTGCGCGCCTGCGCAGCTGCGCAAGCGGGCGCATCAGCCACCACAGCGCCAGCGCCGCCGCAAGGCCGATGGCGGCAATCACCCAGCCGGCAATCCACCAGGCGCGCTGCTGCGCCGCGACGAGCGGTCCGAGCAGCACCTGCGTGTCGCTCACGCGCGCCACCACCCACTGCGGCAGCGCCACGTCGGCCCAGCTCACGACGTAGCCGCCCTGCAAGGTCAGCGCGCCGGGGGCCGAGAGCAGCGCGGCGCTGTCCTGCCGCGCCAGCACCGCATCCAGCCCCGGCTCGTCGCGCGCGTGGCCCAGCACCCGCTCGCGCCGCGGGTGCGAGAGGATCACGCCGTCGCGTGTGAACACCATGACGCGCGACTGGCTGCGCGCCGGCAGCGCGAGCGACGGCGGCAGCAGGCTCTGCGCCTGCACGCGCAGCGCCCCCGTGACCACCGCCGTCACCGCGCCGTCCGGCCCGAAGACCGGCATCGCCAGCAGCACGTAGGCCTGCGCGGGTGTGGCGCCGATCGGGCCCGAAACCACCGGCTTGCCGCTGGCGCGCACCTGACTCACCACGGCCCGCTCGGCGCCATCCTGCTGGTCGGGCACGAGAGCCCGGCCCGCGTGCAGCCGCACGCCGGGCGCGCCGCTGGCGGGCAGGATCGCAATCACATCGAAGAGCCGCGCCGCGGGCTGGTTCTGCTCCAGCCAGGCGCGCAACTGCATGCCCGAGGCCAGAACGTCCGGGCTGAGGCCGTCGGCCAGCATGCCGAGCACCCGCTGGTTCTGCTCGATCTTGCTCGCGAGCATCCGCGCCACCAGCTCCACCTCGTCGCCGTCGTGGCTCGTCAGGCGCTGCAGCATCTCCTGCCCCGAGGCGCGCGACACCAGCC
>JAIXLP010000027.1:0-54165 GCA_026954015.1 Burkholderiales bacterium
GGGCATCGGCGCGGTACTGGCTCAGCGTGGCCAGCACCTCGGGGCTGCTGGTGGCGGTCTGCGGGTCGATGTTGGGGATGGGGCAGCGCACGCAGGGCTTGACGGGGCGCAGCACCACGTCGCCCTCGGCGGTGGCGATGCGCAGCTCGGCGAGGTGGTCTTCGTCGTGCGCCTCGATTCCACCCAGCAGCAGGTTGGGCCGCAGGCGCTCGATGCCGATGGCCGCGTGGCCGCCCGCGCCAAGGCGCGCGTTGAGCCCGCCGAGCGACGCCTCGCCGATCACGAGGAAGGGGTAGCCATCGACGAACTGGTTGACCGCCTGCACGCCGCCGGTCCAGGCCAGGTCCGACAGGCGCCGCTGCGCCGGGTCGAAACGCACCACGCGCAGGCCCGGCTGGCCCAGGAACGCGCTGAACCAGTGCGCGGGCGCGTCGCCCACATCGATCGCCTGCAGCGTGTCGCGCCAGACGCGCACCTGCCTGTGCGCGCCGGGCGCGTCGAGCGCAAGGCGCAGCGTGGCCATGCCGGGCGCGTCCAGCGCCACCCCGCCGCGCACGATGCGCGGGCGCACCAGCGCCATGCGCGGCCACTGGCGCTGGGTGAGGAACACGCCATGCTCGTCCACCACCATCCAGGTGCGGTCCAGCGCGATCCCGGTGGGCGCGACCAGCGCCTCTTCGAGCGCCACCCCGGCGCAGGATTTGACGGGATAGACGAAGAGCCGCGCCACGTGAGCGCGGACATCGGGCAGGTCGGTGGACATGAAGGGAGATGCGCCGGGTAAGGGCCGCAAAAGGCCGTGCAAGACCCGTATTGTGGGCGCCGGGCGGCGGGCGTGCCCTCCTACAATCGGCGCCATGGAACACGAGGCCGATGTGTGCATCCGCGGCGCGGGCGTGGTGGGCCGCGCCTGCGCGCTGCTGCTGGCGCGCGCGGGCCTGCGCGTGGCGCTGGTGACGCCACCGGCAGGCGGCGAGGGCGCGGCGGACGTGCGCGCCTATGCGCTCAACGCGGCGTCGCGCGACATGCTCGAATCGGTGCGCGCCTGGCCAGACGCGCAGCACGCCACGCCGGTCGAGCGCATGCAGGTCTGGGCCGACGGCAACGGCGCGGTGCAGTTCGACGCCGCCCGCCAGCACGTTGCGGCGCTCGCGTGGATCGTCGACGTGCCCGCGCTGGAGCAGCGCCTGCAGGACGCGATCGGCTTTCAGCCACTGGTGCGCTGCGTGACCGCCCCCGTGGCGGCGCCGCTCACCGTCGTCTGCGAGGGCCGGGCGAGCCGCACGCGGACCGAATTCGGCGTCGAATACGCCACCACGCCCTACGGGCAGGACGCAATCGCCACGCGCCTCGATTGCGAGCGCCCACATGGCGCGGTGGCGCGGCAATGGTTCGGCGCGGACGGTTCCATCCTGGCGTTGCTGCCACTTGGCGGCGCACAGGGGAACTCCGTGGCCGTGGTGTGGTCAGTCGCCCATGCGGACACGGCACACAAGCTCGGTTGCGACGACGCGGAATTCACCCTCGCCCTGCAGGAAGCCAGCCGTAGCGCGCTTGGAACGCTCACCGTGACCGCGCCCCGCGCCCACTGGCCGCTCGTGCAGGCCCGCGCAACCCACTGGCAGGGCCGCAGCGACGGCGCGGGCGCCTGGGTGCTCGCGGGCGATGCGGCGCACGCGGTGCACCCGCTCGCGGGGCAGGGGCTGAACCTCGGGCTGGCGGACGTGGCCGCGCTCGCGCGGCTGCTCGGGCAGCGCGCGCCGTGGCGGGCTGTATCGGACGCGCGGCTGCTGCGCCGCTACGAGCGCGAGCGCAAGGCCGAGGTGCGCATCGCGGCGCTGGCGATGGACGGGCTGCAGCAGTGCCTGACGCGCTCCGACGCGCCGCTGATACCCCTGCGCAACCACGGCATGAACCTGTTCGACCGCTGCACCCCGCTCAAGACCTGGGTGGCGCGCCACGCCATGGGCGTGGCCTGACCCCTTTTACCCTGCGCGGGGCAACCCGCCCCACCGTGGACCCCATGAAAACCCTGACCCGACCCCTTCCCCTCCTGCTCGCGGCGCTGCTGCTCGGCAGCCCCGCCGCGCAGGCACAGGACGCGCAAATCCGCAAGACGCTGGCCGAGCGCATTCCGCAACTGGCGCAGATCGACGAGGTGCGCGCGACGCCAATGAAGGGGTTGTACGAAATCCGCATCGGCACCGACGTGTACTACACCGACGCCCAGGGCAACTACCTGATCCAGGGCGAGCTGATCGACACCAAGGCGCGGCGCAACCTCACCGAAGACCGCGTCAACAAGCTGAGCGCGATCGACTACAAGAGCCTGCCGTTCAAGGACGCCTTCACCGTGGTGCACGGCAAGGGCGAGCGCCAGATCGTCATCTTCGAAGACCCGAACTGCGGCTACTGCAAGCGCTTCGAGCGCGACATGCAGAAGGTGGACAACGTCACGATGCACGTCTTCCTCTACCCCATCCTGAGCCCCGATTCGGCCGAAAAGTCACGCAACATCTGGTGCGCCAGGGAGCCCGCCTCCGCCTGGCAGGACCACATGCTGCGCGACGTCACGCCGCAGCAGGCAAGCTGCGACGTGGCCGCGCTCGAGCGCAACCTGGCGCTGGGGCGCAAGCACAAGATCACCGGCACGCCCACGCTGATCTTCCCCGACGGCACGCGCGTGCCGGGCGCGATCTCCTCGCAGGAAGTCGAGCGGCGCCTGGCGCAGGCCGGCAACGGCAAGTAAGGCCCGATGCCTGCCCCCCGCGCCGCGGCCGTCCACCTGCGCGTGGAACTGCCCGCGCCGCAGACCCACCGCTACCACGTCACGCTGACCATCGCGCGCCCCGCGGCGCGCCAGACGCTGTCGCTGCCGGTGTGGATCCCGGGCAGCTACCTGGTGCGCGAATTCGCGCGCAACCTGCTGCCGCTGCGCGCCGAGCAGGGTGGCAAGGCGGTGGCACTCACGCAGCTCGACAAAAGCACCTGGCGCGCCGCCTGCACGCCGGGGCAGCCGCTCACGCTGCGCTACGCGGTGGTGGCCAGCGACCGCTCGGTGCGCACCGCGTGGCTGGACGCGACCCGCGGGTTCTTCAACGCCACCAGCGTTTGCCTGCGCGTGCACGGCCAGGAAGACGCGGAGCACGTGCTGCAGGTGGCGCGCCCGGCAGCGCACGCAAACTGGCGCCTCGCCACCGCGCTCGCGCCCTTGAAGGCGGCGCCCCACGGCTTTGGCAGCTACCGCGCCGCAAGCTACGACGAACTTGCCGACAGCCCGGTCGAGATGGGCGCGTTCACGAGCCTGCACCTTGACGCCTGCGGCACGCCGCACCGGCTCGTCGTGAGCGGCGCGCCGCCCTCGTTCGACCACGCGCGGCTGGTGCGCGACGTGCAGCGCATCTGCGAGACCGCCATCCGCTTCTGGAGCCCCGAGGGCCGCGCGCCGTTCGCCCACTACACCTTCTTGCTCAACGCCGTCGACGCCGGTTACGGCGGGCTCGAGCACCGCGCCAGCACCGCGCTGATCTGCGACCGCCGCGACCTGCCGCGCACCGGCGAGGCCCGCCCGCCCGAGGGCTACACCACGCTGCTGGGCCTGTTCAGCCACGAGTACTTCCACGCATGGAACGTCAAGCGCATGCGCCCCAAAGCGCTCGCGCGCTACGACTACGCGCGCGAAAACTACACCGAGCTGCTCTGGTTCTTCGAAGGCTTCACCAGTTACTACGACGATCTGCTGCTGCGCCGCGCGGGCCTGATCGACCACGCCGCCTACCTCAAGCGGCTGGCCAAGACCATCAACCAGGTGCTGCAGACGCCGGGGCGCGCCGTGCAAAGCGTCGCGCAGGCGAGCTTCGACGCCTGGATACGCTACTACCGCCCGGACGAAAACACCGCCAACACCACGGTGAGCTACTACACCAAGGGCGCGCTCGTGGCGCTGTGCCTCGACCTGTCGCTGCGGCGCGCGGGCCGCTGCACGCTGGACGACGTGATGCGCGCGCTCTGGCACGCGAGCGGCGGCGGTCCAATCGCAGAGGCGCACGTGCGCCGCGCGCTGCGCCGCTGCTCGGGCCGCGCCTGGAATGCCGAGTTCGATGCGTGGGTGCACGGCACCGGCGACCTGCCACTGGGCGAGCTGCTTGCGGCGCACGGCATCACGCTCAAGACCGAGACCGCGCAGATGGCTCAGCGCCTGGGCCTGCGCGTGCAGGAAACAGGCAGCGTGCAGATCAAGACCGTGCTGGCCGACGGCGCCGCGGCGCGCGCCGGCATGATGGCGGGCGACGAATGGCTGGGCGTGGAGGCCGCGGGCGCGGGCTGGCGGCTCAAGCGCCTGGACGACCTGCCGCTTTACGCGGGCGCGCAGCCCGATGTGGTGGCGCTGGTGGCGCGCGACGCGCGGCTGCTGCGCCTGCCGCTCGCCATCCCGGCAGCGGGCGGGTGTGGCGACACCGTGGCGCTCAGCGTGGCGGACACCGCGCTGGCGGCGCGCTGGCTGGGCGCGTAGAGCCGCACGCACCGGATCGGTATATTCGGTGCTTTCGACCAACGACACACAGGAGCACCCCGTGGCCTACGAATGCATCACCGTCCGCACCGAGGCGGACCGCGTCGGCATCATCCAGTTGAACCGTCCCAAGCAGCTCAACGCGCTCAACGACCAGCTCATGAACGAGCTCGGCGACGCGCTGCAGACCTACGACGCCGACGAGCGCATAGGCTGCATCGTCCTCACCGGCAGCGAGAAGGCCTTCGCCGCGGGCGCCGACATCGGCATGATGGCCAGCTACAGCTTCGCGGACGTCTACAAGGGCGACTACATCACGCGCAACTGGGAGCGCATCCGCGGCATCCGCAAGCCCGTGATCGCCGCGGTGAGCGGCTACGCGCTCGGCGGCGGCTGCGAGCTGGCGATGATGTGCGATTTCATCATCGCGGCCGACAACGCCAGGTTCGGCCAGCCCGAAATCAAGCTGGGCGTGATCCCCGGCGCCGGCGGCACCCAGCGCCTGCCGCGCGCCGTCGGCAAAGCCAAGGCCATGGACATGGCGCTCACCGCGCGCATGATGGACGCGCAGGAAGCCGAACGCGCGGGCCTCGTGAGCCGCATCGTGCCGCTGGACAAGCTCATGGAAGAAGCCCTGGGCGCGGCGCTCACGATCTGCGGCTTCTCGCAGATCGCGGTGATGGCGGCCAAGGAGTCGGTCAACCGCGCGTTCGAGGGCGGATTGAGCGACGGCGTGATGTTCGAGCGGCGGCTCTTTCACGCGCTTTTCGCCACCAAGGACCAGAAGGAAGGCATGGACGCGTTCGTGCACAAACGCGCCGCCAAATTCACCAACGAATAGGCCCGGCGCGCCCCGGCAATCGGCTAGAATGCGCGCCTTCGGTGGTATAGCTCAGTTGGTTAGAGCGCAGCATTCATAATGCTGATGTCCCAGGTTCAAGTCCCGGTACCACCACCAGACAAAAAAGCCCGGAAGTCTCCGGGCTTTTCTGTTTTCTGCTTCGTGACCAAGGTCAACCAGGGTGGCCGTCGATGCGCACGCGGCCCCACCAGCCCAGCAACCTGAGCCCCCAGACGGCCACGACGAAGAGCCACAGCACGCCCGCGACCGCAAGCAGGCTGGAAGAGGCCGCGATCGGCAGCGCCGCCACCACGCGCACCACGGCGGTGGCCTGCAGCAGCAGGAACAGCCCCCAGACCAGCGCCCCCGCCTCGAGTGGGCGGCCACTGTGCCCCGCCGCCACGCGCGAGACCATCGCGAGGATGAGCGAGCCCAGGCACCCCATGGTGAACGCATGCAGCGCGCCCAGATGCCAGACCGGCGCCTGCGCCACGGCGCTCCACCAGTCGGTGGCGCCCGCGATCAGGTTCGCCAGGCCTAGCCAGAGAAAGCCGATGTGCAGCATGCCCAGCAGCGGAATCCTGAGCGCGGGGATCAACCCCCAGCGCACCACGAGCCAGATCAGCAGCAAGCCGATGACCCCTTCGAACGCCCCACGCGCCCAGAGTCCGGCCGCGGCCGCTTCCGGCGCCCAGGGCACCATCGACAGCCAGACGAAGACCGCCTGCGCGCCCACGGCCACCGCGAGCAGCGCCATCACCCAGCCGGGCCGCCACGCCTCCACGCCGGGAATCTTGCCGTGGGTGAAGAACGGAATCATGCGGTGCGCCACCGTCATGAACACCACGCCAATGAAGCCCCAGAGCCCCGTCAGCACCCAGGCGCGCGCGAGGTCGTAGCGCCCGAGCGCAGTTGAAATGCCCACGGCGCCCACGCTCACGCAGCCCACGGCGAACGCGGCGCGCGCCATCTTGCCGTGCATCTGGTTGGGCGCGGTGCTCGCGCGCACCAGGCCCGCGTACAGCAGCGACATCCACACCAGGCCCACCCATGCGAGCGCCAGCCCGACGAGGCCAAGCGCCTGGCTTGCCAGCCCGCCCAGCAGCCAGATGAGCCAGCCCACGCCCTGCAGGATCAACGGCGTCTGGATCTGCCGCACCGTCAGGGGCTCCACATTGAGCCACTTCGGCCCCGCGGTGAACAGGAAGCCCGAAAAGAACAGCGGCATGAAGCCGAAGCTCATGAGCGCCGCGTGCGTCAAAAATGGCGGCGTGCCGTTGGGCAGGCCAAGCGCGCCCGTCGAACGGTCGATCTGCACCAGCGCCCACCACAAGCTGGCCGCAAGGAGCAGCACGGTGGCGAGGGCAAACCCGAGCCGGTGCGGTGCCAGCGTGACATAGCGCAGGCGCCAGTGCGGGTCGAGCGCGGGCGCGGAACCGGTGGCGCCGCTCATCGCGCCACCCGCAAGGTACTGAACATCATGGAAAAATCAACCACAGCCGTAATGGCCCGACGATAGCGCACCCGGAGCGCCCCCATGCGAATCAGGGGCGCAGGAACGGTCTCAACCGGTCAACCGCAGGAGCCGAGCGCGCCGCACTGCGTGCAGTAGTCGCACCCGTCCTTGCGGATCACCGCGTGCGCGCCGCACTCCCAGCATTTCTTGCCCGACATCGCGGGCGGCAGGCCGCGCGGCGCCTCGGCCTCTTCGAGCGGCAGCTCCTGCTGGCGCGGCGTGCCCGCGCGCCGCGCGAGGATGCTCTGCACCGCGTAGGCGAGCGCCGCCACCTCGGAGTCGTGCCACAGCGGCACCAGCGTGCCGTCCACCTTGGCGTAGGTGCCCAGGCGCACCGGGCCGCGGTCCCACGCCACCTTGCGCATGTCCGACAGCGCGCGCTCCAGAAAGCCGCCGCGCGCGGCCAGCGACAGCAGGCGCATGCTCGACGTGATCCACTGCTGCGACTCACCGCTCTGCCCCACGGGCATGAAGAATTCGATCGCGCGATCCACCGTGCCGCCGTGGCCATCCTGGACCGGCAGGAACGAGACGATGAGGTAGAGCGTCTTGTGGCCCTCCTGCGTCCAGTACTCGACCTTCTCGGCCACCGCCGCGAGCTCGCCCTTGGGGCGGCTTTCGATCACGGTGCGCATCGGATCGGCGGGCGCAGGCGGCGGCTCCTGCGCCTTGGTCGGCTCCTTCGCCGGCACCTGCAGCACCGCGCCCAGGATGTCGTTGGGCCGGTAGGTGGCCAGGCCCTTGAGTCCCGAATGCCAGGCCTGCAGGTACAGGTGCTTGAAGTCGTCGTAGGGGTAATCGGCCGGGATGTTGACCGTCTTGGAGATGGCGGTGTCGATGTAGGGCTGCACCGCCTCCATCATGGCCACATGGTCGGCGGCGGACATTTCCAGCGCGTTGACGAAGTAGTCGGGCAACTGGTTCACGTCGCCGCCCAGTGTCTTGTACAGGCGCCAGGCGTAGTCCTCCACCACGTACTCGCTCATCGTGCCATCGCCCTCGCGCTTCCTGCGCGTGTAGGTCCAGGAAAACGGCGGCTCGATGCCGTTGGACGCGTTGTCGGCGAACGCCAGGCTCACCGTGCCGGTGGGCGCGATCGAGAGCAGATGGCTGTTGCGGATGCCATGCGCGCGGATGCCCTGCTGGATGTCGGCGGGCAGACGGCTGGCGAAGGTGCCCTTGGCGAGATAACCATCGGCATCGAACTTCGGGAACGCACCCTTTTCCTGCGCCAGCGCGATAGAGGCGCGGTAGGCGCTGTCACGCATGCACTCGGCGATGCGCACCGCCATGTCGCGCCCCTCCTGGCGGTCGTAGCGCAGCCCGAGCATGGCCAGCGTGTTGCCCATGCCGGTGAACCCCACGCCGATGCGCCGCTTGGCCGCGGCCTCGGCACGCTGCTGCTCCAAAGGCCAGAAGGTCACGTCCAGCACGTTGTCCAGCGCCCGCACCTGCGTGGCCACGACCTGCGCGAAGCGCTCGAAATCGAAGCCCGCCTCGCCCGAGAAGCCGAAGGGATGACGCACGAAGCGCGTGAGGATGATGGGCCCGAGGTCGCAGCAGCCGTAGGAGGGCAAGGGCTGCTCGCCGCAGTTGTGGGCATGCAGGCCGTTGGCGTCGAACGCATGGCAGTCGGCCACGGTCACGTCGTAAACCGTTTCTTCACCATCGGGGCGCAGGCTCTCGACCGTGGCGACGAAGCGCTCGCGGTTCAGGCGGCGGCGGTAGTTCGCCAGCAGCTCGTGCAGGCGCGCGCTTTTATCGGCATCGGCCAGGCCGATGCGCTCGGCAAACACCGCGAGGTTGTCGCCGCTGATGATCAGCTCATGCTGTGCCCGCGTGGCGTAGTCGTGCCAACCGCCGTGCCCATCGGGCAGCGCACGCACCGCCGCGAGGCGACGGTTTTCATGCACGGTGCTCGCCACGCCCAGACGCAGCAGCATGCGCTGCACGCGGTGCAGCGCATCCGCGTCGCTTTGCGCCAGGCGCAGGCTCACGCCCTGGTCCTGGCTGCCCTGCACGCTGCCGTCGGCATCGAACAGGCCGCGCAGCAGCCCGATCGCGAAATCGGAGCTGGCGCGCTCCATCTGCGGCGTGATGGTCTTGTGGCCCACGGCCATGCCCATGCCGAAGGCCAGGTCGCGCAGCGCGCTGCTGGCCAGGCGCGCCTCGCCCGGGCCGGCGATCGGCTTCTGGAACCCCTGGTAATCCGCTCGGTGCGGCAGTGTGGCCGCCGCGGTCTCGGCGGCGCGCATGATGGCCGCGCCGCCACTGCGCGCCGGCACCGCTGTCTCGCTGCCGACCGCGCGCAATTCAGGCGCCCAGACACTGAGCACGGCCTTGTCCGCCTTCAGCGTGCCATCGCCCACCAGCAGGCCGAGCAGATAGCCCTCGGCCTCGCTGCCCACGCCTTCCCAGCCACCCAGCGCCCGGTGATTGCCCAGCAGGACTTCGTCGCCCGCCTGCAGCTGGGCGGCTTCCACCCACTCGGTGGCCAGCGTGCAGCGGGTCTTGCGCGCCACGCGGCGCAGGCGGTGGTTGCCCGTCAGGCGCAGCTCGTGGCCCTCCCGGGTGCGCAGGCGCAGCACGGGTTTGGTGCCGGTGGCGTAGAAGCCAGCACTTTCGGTGCGGTAGGCACGACCATCGACGATGGCGGCAAACGGCTTGCCGACAAGGTCGCCCACCTGCGCCGGACCCTCCTCGGTCAACACCCAGGTATCGGCTGTCACGCAGGGGTTCGTGGCATCGATGCGCTCGGTGTAGCGCAGGTTGTTGTCGGTGTTGATGTGGTCCAGGAACAGGATGCCCGGCTCGGCGAAGTCGTAGGCCGACCGCATGATCGTGTCCCAGAGCTCGCGCGCAGGCAGCGTCTTGTAGACCCACTGGCCATCGGCGCGCTGGCGGGCGCCCGCGGCGACCGCCTCCGCGCTCGGGCGCGCCTTGTGCACGAGCTCCCACGTGCCGTCCTGCTCCACCGCCTGCATGAAGGCGTCGGGTACGCCGACCGAGACGTTGAAGTTGTTCCAGCGCCCCGGCGTGCGCTTGGCGGTGATGAAGTCGAGCACGTCCGGGTGGTCGATGCGCAGCACGCCCATCTGCGCGCCACGGCGCGCGCCCGCGCTCTCCACCGTGGAGCAGGACTGGTCGAACACGTTGATGTAGCTGCACGGGCCCGAGGCCATGGAGTGCGTGCCCAGGACCCGCGCGCCACGCGGGCGGATGCGCGAAAAATCGTAGCCCACGCCGCCGCCGCGGCGCATGGTCTCGGCGGCTTCGCGCAGCGCCTCGTAGATGCCCGGATAGCCCTCGTCGTCCACGCCCTGGATGCAGTCGCCCACGGGCTGCACGAAGCAGTTGATGAGCGTCGCCTGGATGTCGGTGCCCGCCGCGCTCATGATGCGGCCGGCACCGATCGCGCCCGCGTGCAGATTTTCGAGGAAGCGCGCCTGCAGGGTCTCGCGCGCCTCGGGTTTCTCCACCGAGGCCAGGGCCCGCGCCACGCGCGCGTACAGCGCGTCCACGGTCTGCTCGCCGTCCTTGAAATACTTTTCCCGCAGCACGTCCAGGCTGATAGTCTGGACGGACAGCCTGGGGGCGAGGTCAGTAGTTTCACGTTGCATGGCGAGGGTGCTCCAGATGAAAAATGCCGGGCGCACGGCAAACACTGTTTGTACACCGAACCGCACCGCGGCAGACTCCCATTCCTGTAGCATGCGTCCGGCGCACCCGCACTCCCCGGCCGCCATCTGACTCCCTTCCCGCCGATACACCATGTTGCAACCCGACGCCCGCCCGCCGCTGCAGCGCGCCGCGCGATGGGGGGCGGCGTTCGGCGTGTGCGTAGCGCTGCTCGGATGCGCCGCGCCACCGCCCACACCCGAGGACGCCGCCTGGCACGCACAGCTGCAACGCTGGCAGGGCACGCCGCTGCTCCTGCTTGGCGAGCAGCACGACGCCCCCACCCACCAGGCGTGGGAGCGCGACACCGTGCGGTGGCTCGCCACGCGCCAGCAACTGGCCGCGCTGGTCATCGAAATGGCCGAGGCCGGCAACGGTACGCGCGGCCTGCCGCCCGACGCGAGCGCATCGCAGGTGCGCGAGGCGCTGCGCTGGAACGAGGCGGGCTGGCCCTGGGCGCACTACGGCCCGGTGGTGATGGCTGCCGTGCGCGCGGGCGCCCCCGTGCTCGGCGGCAACCTGCCGCGCGCACGCCAGCGCAACGCAATGAACGATGCCGCGCTGGACGATCACCTGCCGCCCGAGGCGCTGGCGCGCCAGCGCGAGGCCGTGCGCGACGGCCACTGCGGGCTGCTGCCGCCGAGCCAGATCGCTCCCATGACCCGCGTGCAACTGGCGCGCGACGCGAGCCTCGCGGCCACCGCCCAGGCCGCGCTGCAACCGGGGCGCACCGTGGTGCTGGTCGCTGGCGCGGGCCACGTCGGGCGCCACGCCGCCGCGCCGACCTGGTTGCCGCAAAACATCTCCTATAAAGTGGCTGCAGCGCAGACTGGAAAAGCGCGAGCAGCTATCGATAACGAAGTGGATTACGTTCACCCCACACCCGCGATACCCGAGCGCGACTACTGCGCGCCGCTGCGCCAGCGCGCACCCGGGCCCGCGTGAACGGCGATGCGTGACTACACTCGAAACACCCCGCTCCGAGACCGATCACCATGCAGCGCCGTCCCCTCCTCGCCGTATTCGCCCTCTACCCGTTCGTGGGTGCGCGTGCGCAGGATTTCCCGCACAAGCCACTGCGCATCGTCGTGCCCAACGCGCCGGGCGGCGCGGCCGACATCACGGCCCGCACCGTGGCCGAGCACATGGCGCGCACGCTGGGCAAGCCGGTGGTGGTGGAAAACCGCCCCGGCGCGGGCGGCGTGGTTGCGGGGCGCGTGGTCGCGAGCGCCGCGCCCGACGGGTACACGCTGCTCCTGATCTCCAGCGGCAGCGCGGTGAGCCAGGTGCTGTTCAAGGAACTGCCCTACGACACGCTCAAGGCCTTCACGCCGGTGGCGCCGCTTGCCACATTCGACCTCGTGATCGTCGCGAAGGAAGGCGGCGCATTCAAGACGCTGACCGATCTGGTGGCCTACGCACGCAGCCATCCGGGCAAGGTCAACCTGGGCACGCCCAACATCGGCACCACGCAACATCTGGCGGCCGAGCTGTTCAAGAGCGCCGCGGGGCTGAACCTGCAGGTCGTGCCGTTTCGCGGCACGCCCGAGGTGGTGAACGCGATCCGCGGCGGGCAGATCGACGCGGGGCTGGACATCCTGAGCCCCATCCTGTCGCAGATCGAAGGGCACGCACTGCATCCGCTGGCCGTCACCGGTGCGCGCCGCTCGCGCGTGCTGCCCGCGGTGCCCACGGCGCGCGAAGCGGGCATCGAAGGGCTGAATGCCGCGTCGTGGAACGGCGTGGCCGTGCCCGCGGGTACGCCCGCCGCAGTGGTGCAGCGCCTGAACGCGGCGGTCAACGCGGCACTGGCCGACGCGGACGTGCGCGCCAAGCTCCAAGCGCTCAACCTCGACCCCCACCCCGGAACGCCGCAGGAGGCGGCCACCATGCTCTCCGACGACATCACGCGCTGGGGCAAGGTGATCCAGGCGGCCGGTATCGCGCCGCAATGACGGCGCCCGCGCACTGCATCCGCCGTCAGCAGCTCACCAGGTGACTTCGCGCCCGCTGGCGGCGCTGGTCTCCAGCATCTCAATGAACGGCGCCACGCGCTGGCGCAGCCAGACGCGCTCGCTCGGGTCGTCTTCGCGCTGCGCGCCCTGCGGCGCGGGGTCCGCCGGCGGGGCAGGCGGCTCGCCCGCCTCTTCCTCGGCCACCGCGGCGCGCAACGCCGCCACCGCCGCCGGGATCTGTTCAACGGTGATGATGCCGTGGGGCGCGACTTCCTTGCCCAGGATCTTCAGCACGCGCTCACCCACGGGTTCAAGCATGATGAGATCGGCGGTGGCGCGGGATTTGAATTTGAACAACATCGGGTACTCCGGAATCAGTGACGGTCTGCGCAACTATGGCCTAATAGAGGGCTTTCAGCCACCCGTTTCGTCACAGGATAACGCCATGGGCAACAAAATCGTCACCGAAGCCGATCGCAAACGCGCCCCCCGTCCCACTCCCATGCCCGGCATGCCCGGCCCCCGCACGGCCCGTGGCCAGCGCGTGAGCCTGGACCGCGGCGCGCACACGCGCTTCAAGAAGAATCCCGGCAAGCGCACGCACGCCGGCGGCTGATCAGGGCCGCTCGAACGCGGCGCGCGCCGTCTCCACACGCGCGCGTGTGGCGCAGCCGGGGAAGTGGTCGTTCACCAGACCCATGGACTGCATGAAGGCGTGCATCGTCGTCGGCCCGACAAAGCGGAAACCGCGCCGCTTGAGGTCGCGCGAGAGCGCGGTCGAGGCAGGCGTCGCGGTCGTCGCGCGCAGCGCCTGCGCGGTGATGCGACGCGGGCGCCCGTGCTGCGCCTGCGCCTCGTAGCTCCAGACGTAGTGCGCGAACGAGCCGAATTCGCGCCGCAGCGCGAGCACCTGGCGCGCATTGTTGATCGCCGACTCGATCTTGCCGCGGTGGCGCACGATGCCGGCGTTGGCCAGCAGCGCGCGCACCTCGGCATCGCCAAAGCGCGCCAGCTCCTCGGCGTCGAAGCGCGCCATCGCGGCGCGGAACGCCTCGCGCTTGTTCAGGATCGTGAGCCAGCTCAGGCCCGCCTGAAACCCTTCGAGGCACAGCTTCTCGAACAGCCGGCGGTCGTCGGCCACGGGAAAGCCCCATTCGTGATCGTGGTAGTCGCGGTAGGCGGGCGTCGCGCGGCACCAGGCGCAGCGTGCATGGTGGTTTTCGTCGTGGAACAAGCCGTCGGTTTGCGGGGTCTCAGCCATGGCACGATTGTGCCTTTCACCCCCACGTCATGAAGCGCCTTCTGCTATTCGGGGCCGCCTTGGTCGCGGGCGCATTGCTCGCGGGCTGCGCCGGCACCGGCTACTACTGGCAGTCGCTGCGCGGGCACCTCGCGCTTCTGAACGCGGCGCGCCCGCTGCCGCAGTGGATCGCCGACCCGGCTACGCCCGAGCCGCTGCGCGAGCGCCTGCAACTGGCCGAGCGGGTGCGCGCGTTCGCGGTGCGCGAGCTCGCGCTGCCCGACAACGCAAGCTACCACCGCTATGCGCGCATCGACCGCAGGGCCGCCGTGTGGAACGTCGTCGCCGCGCCGCCGTATGCGCTCACGCTGCACACCTGGTGTTTCCCCATCACCGGGTGCGTAGGCTACCGCGGCTACTTCGACGAGGCCGACGCCCGTGCCGAGGCGGCGCGCCTGGCCGCGACCGGCCTGGAGGTGAGCGTCTATGGTGTGCCCGCGTACTCGACGCTGGGCTACAGCAACTGGCTGGGCGGCGATCCGCTGCTCTCGACCTGGGTCGCGTGGCCCGAGGGAGACTTCGTGCGCCTCATGCTGCACGAGCTGGCGCACCAGAAGGTGTACGCCAGCGGAGACACGCGTTTCAACGAGAGCTACGCGACCGCCGTCGAGCGCCTGGGCACCACGCGCTGGCTCGCGGAACACGCAAGCGCCGCCGCGCGCGCCGCGTTCCAGGCCAGCGAACAGCGCCGCGAGGAGTGGCGTGCGCTGACCCGTGCCACGCGCGAGCGTCTGACCGAGATTTACGCATCAAATCAACCACCAGCGCCCGATACACAAGCGCTGGCAGCTATGAAATTCGATGCCATGGACGCCTTCAGAAGCCGCTACGCGCAATTGCGTGCCCGGTGGATGGAGCACGAGATTCCCGCAGCACAGCTCGCGCCGCTGGACCGCTGGGTGCGCGAAGCCAACAACGCGAGTTTTGCCGCGCAAGGCGCCTACGACGACCTCGTGCCCAACTTCGTCGCGCTGTTCGCCCGCGAGGGGGCCGACTGGACGCGCTTTCACGCAGCGGTCGCACGGCTTGCGGCCTTGCCGTCCGCGCAGCGGCAGGCCGAACTCGACGCTATGCGCGCAGCTCCGCAATGAGGTCGATGTACTGCTGTTTGGCCACGTCGGGGGCCGTCCCCTTGAGCTTGTTCCAGGCATCCCATTTGGCGCGCGCGACGAAATCGGTGAGGCTGGGCTTGCTTTCGCCGTTGTCGCCCTGCGTCGCCTGCTTGTAGAGCGCGTAGATCCTGAGCAGCGTGGCGTTGTCGGGACGTTCGCTCAGCGTCTTGGAGTTCGCGACGGTGGCTTCAAACAATGCATTCAGATCGGACATGGCCAACTCCTGAGGGTAGTCATCATGGCCGCGCATCTTACGTGGGGAACACGCCCTGCAGCGCAGACCCCACCTTGACGATCTGCAGGCTCACCGTCGGCAGGAAATACCCCCGCAGCGCCGCGTTCTGGTGGAACGCGGCAAACGGCAGCGGCATGTCGCACAAGCTCGCCATCATCCCGCCGTGCAGATTGCCCATGGGATTCACATGGCGCTGCTCCACGCGCAGGCCGGGCATTGCCTGCGCGCCGCTGCCGCGGCGGTACATCGGGCCGTTCGCCGCCATGAACGGGGGCCGCCCATCTCGAAGCGCGTATGGCCCGCAGGCACCGGTGCGGCGCCGGCTGCGCCCACACTCAAGCGCGCGTCTCCTGGTGCACCTCGGCCTGGAAGTCCGCCGACGCCATTTCGAGCCAGCGCGGGTACAGGCGCTCGAAGTCCGCGCGCAACTGCGCGAGCGGCAGATCGTCGAAGCTGCCGCGCTGGTTCAGGTATTCCATATGGCGGTGGCCCGCGCGGTCGAACGCGTGGTAGATCGAGTCGTGCACGCCATCGAATTCCAGCGGCAGCAGGCCGAAGCGCTCGCACAGCTCGATATTGAACGCGGGCGTGGCCTTGCGCCAGGCGCCGTCCAGCCACAGTTCGGTGTAGCCGTGCCAGTAGAAGGTGTCAGTCTGCATCGTGCGGCGCATGCGCTCGGTGGAAAGGTGGTTGCGTACGTCGGCAAAACCCAGGCGCGCCGCAATGCCCGAGGCGCGCGCCACGGCCGCCAGCAGCACCGCCTTGGGCACGCACCAGCCGTAGCCGTGCGCCAGCACGGTGCTGGCGCGCAGGCCCTCAAGGCTCAGGTCGATGCGGTAGGGGTCGTAGCGGAAGCCGTCGCGCACCGCGAGGTACAGCGCCACGGCGCGCTCGCGCTCGCCGCCGCCCCGCGCATGCTCGCGCGCGAACGCGGCGACGGCCGGGTGGTCGCTGTCGATCGCGGCGGTGGGTTGCAGATGTTCGGGGCGGGGGGTGTCGTGCTGCATGCGCGCACCTTACTGCAAAGCGCGCATGGGCCGCGCATTTCCGCGACAATCACGCGCGGCATGGCTGGAAACGCGCGCACGTGCGCAGGCATCCAAATCGCATGCCAGCGGTGAACGACGGATCGGGGACACGTTGAGCGCAGGAAGGCAATTTCTCGGTGCAGCACGGCGGCGGTGGATCGCCGCCGTCTGTGCCGGTGCGTGGCTGCTGTATGCCATGGCCGCGGTGCTCGCGCCGCTGCCGGCGCTCGCCTCGCCCGACCTGCCGCCGTGGGCCACCGATATCTGCTCGCAAAGCCACGCTGCGCCGCAGGCCCCCGCCGCGCCGGACCAGCCCGCCTGCCCGCACGCGCTGTGCTGCCTGCTGGGCTGCGCCGCGCACCACGGCGCGTCCGCGGTGCCCTGCGCGCCCCTGCCACCCACCGTCGCAGCCACCGACACGCCCCGATTCGCGCGGGCCGACCCGGCGCGTCTGCCGGGCACCCAGCCCGCCCTGCTGCCGCGCCCGCGCGGGCCGCCCGCCGCCGCCTGACCCGCGAAGCCACGCTTCGCCACGCACGCCACCGCTATCGTGCCGCGCATTGCCGCTGCGCGGGCACAGCGGCGCGCTTCATACGTTTTCATGCCACGGGCGCACGCGCGATCGCATCGACGCGCCCGGGCTGCTCAAGGAATTCTCAATGGCCCTCCACTCTCTCGCCCCATGCGCACGAAACGCCTGGCGGACCCTGCTCGCCGCCTCGTGCTGCGCGGCGGCGCACGCGCAATCCTCGCCCCCCGCCTCCGCTGCGCCGTCGCTGCCCACGGTCACGGTCACCGACAGCGAGCCCGGCTCGCCCACGGTGCCCAGCGTCGCCAGCCTGCGCGACACCATCGAGCAGACCGCCGGCTCCGTCGGCTTCATCGACAACGCCACGCTGCTGGACCGCTACCAGTCCAACCTGCGCGACGTGCTGCGGGACGCGCCCGGCGTGCTCACGCAAAACCGCTACGGGCAGGAGATGCGCCTGTCGGTGCGCGGCTCGGGCATCGCGCGCGGCTACCACGTGCGCGGCATCGAGCTGCTGCAGGACGGCATCCCGACCAACCTGGCCGACGGCAGCGGCGACTTCTACGAGATCGACCCCATGGGCCTGCGCGCCACCGAGATCTACAAGGGCGGCAACGCGCTGGGCATGGGCGCGTCCACGCTGGGGGGCGCGGTCAACTTCGTCACGCCCACGGCCTACACCGCGCTCGCGCCCGCCATCGTGCAGGTCTCGGGCGGCAGCTTTGGCAGCGTGCAGACGAGCGGCCAGGTCTCGCGCGTGCTCGGCAACCTGGACCTGCTGGCCAACTTCACCGCTTCGCACGCCGACGGCTGGCGCGCGCACGAAACCGGCAATTACGGGCAGTTCAACGGCAACCTCGGCTACCGGTTCGGGCCGTCGGCGGAGACGCGCTTTTACCTCGGCCTGTACGCCACCAACCAGTTGCTGCCGGGCACGCTCACGCTGGCCGATGCGCTGGGCGATCCGCGCCAGGCCGGGGCCGGCGTGGTAGCGCAGGACCAGGCGCGCGACATGCGCGTGCAGCGCCTCGCCAACCGCACCAGCGTGGCGCTCGGCCAGGGGCAGCTGGACGTGGACAGCTGGCTGATCCACACCGACATGTTCCACCCCATCTTCCAGGTGCTGACGACGAACGGCGACACCTGGGGGCTCGCGCCACGCTGGCGCGGCGCGTGGCAACTGGGCGACCAGCGCAACGAGCTGACGCTGGGCGCGCGCCTCGTGGGCGGCAGCTACCACGCGCAGCGCTTCGTGAACGTCGGCGGCGCGGCGGGCGCGCCCACGCTCGACTCGCGCCAGAAAGCGCAAAACGCCGAGGTCTACCTGGAAAACCGCAGCATCGTCACACCGCAACTGGCCGTGGTCGCGGGCCTGAAGGCGCTGCGCCACGAGCGGCGCTACACCGACCTGGGCAGCGGCGCATCCGACGAGGTCACCTACAGCGGCCTGAACCCGAAGATCGGCCTGTTGTGGACGCCGCGCGAGCACCTGCAGGTCTTCGCCAACCTCACGCGCAGCCAGGACGTGCCCGACTTCACCGACCTGACGCAGACCTTCGGCGCCGCGAGTCGCTTCACGCCGCTGGCCTCGCAGCGCGCCTGGACGGCCGAGGTCGGCACGCGCGGCGAGCAGGGGCCGCTGCGCTGGGACCTGACCTGGTACCGCTCGCAGGTGCGCGGCGAGATGCTGCAGTACACGGTGAACCCGGCCATCCCCGCAGCGACCTTCAACGCGGGCCGCACCCTGCACCAGGGGATCGAGCTGGGCGCCACGCTCACGCTGGCGCGCAACCTGCTGGCACCCAACGCGGGCGACCGGCTGGAACTGAGCCAGATGTGGAACTGGAGCGACTTCCGCTTCGAGGGCGACCCGCAGCATGGCGACAACGCGATCCCGGGCGCACCGCGCAACGTGCTGCGCACGGCGCTGACCTATGCGCGCGCCGACGGCTTCTACATCACGCCCACGCTGGACTGGGTGCCCGGCGGCGCCTGGGTGGACTACGCCAACACCCTCAAGACGCCGGGCTACGCGCTGCTGGGCCTGAAGTTCGGCGCGACGCTGAAGGACGGCCTATCCTTCTACGTGGACCTGCGCAACCTCACGAACCGGCGCTACGTCGCCGACTTCGCGCCGGTGCTCGATGCAGGCGCCGCCCCGGTTGCTACCTTCTATCCGGGCACGGGGCGCAGCATCTACGCCGGCATGCGCTACCAATTTTGATATCAGGAACCGATCATGAAGATTTCCACCACGGGTCTGACCCTGCTCGCATTCACCAGCGCAGCGCTGTGCGCCGGCACGGCGCAGGCGCATGTCACGCTGCAGACCACGCAGGCACAGGTCGGCAGCAGCTACAAGGCGGTGCTGCGCGTGCCGCACGGCTGCAAGGGCGCGGCCACGACACAGTTGAGCGTGCAGATCCCCGCCGGGGTGATCGCCGTCAAGCCCCAGCCCAAGCCGGGCTGGCAGATCACGATGACGCACGGCAAGTACGCGCAGGCCTACGCCTTCCACGGCGCGCAGTTGACCGAGGGGGTGCGCACCATCACCTGGTCGGGCGGGCCGCTGCCGGACGAGTATTACGACGAGTTCGCCTTCAGCAGCCAGATCGCCTCGTCCCTGCCGCCGGGCACGCCGCTGTATTTTCCGGTGGTCCAAACCTGCGGGGACGCGGCGGAGCGCTGGATCGAGGTGCCCGCCGCGGGCCAGCGCACGCGCCTGGAAATGCCCGCGCCCGCGCTGCGCCTGCTGCCGACGGAAAAGCCGTGAACGCTGCACCGGCGGTGCGCGCCCCGCGCATCTGGCCCATCTGCCTGCTGTTCGCCGCCGCGCTGTGGCTGGCGCTGGCCAGCGCGCCCGCGTGGGCGCATGCGTCGCTGGTGCACTCCGAACCGGCGAACGCGAGCGTGCTCGCGCAGCCGCCCGAGGCGCTCACGCTGCACTTCAACGAGGACGTCACGCCCACGCGCGTCGAGCTCGTCGAGCCCGACGGCAGCACGCTCGCGCCGCGCGCCATCCACGCGGACGGTGCCGTGCTCACCGTGCAACTGCCGCCGTTGGGGCAAGGCCATCATGCGGTGAGCTGGCACGTGATCTCCGCCGACGGCCACCCGGTCGCGGGCGTGGTGGCGTTTGCCGTGGGCACGGCGGCCGTCCAGCCCGCGCCGGTCTCGGCCCCCATGCCCGCCGCGCTGGCGGGGGCGATCTGGCTCGCGCGAGTGGTGCTGTACCTGGGCCTGTTCGTCGGCGTGGGCGGCGCGTTTGCCGAGACATGGCTCGTGCCCGGCCATGCGCCAACGGAGGGCGCTGCGGGACACGCAATCGGCGCGGCGCTGGCGCTCGGGCTGCTGAGCGCTGCCGTGTCCGCCGGGCTGCAGGGCGCGGACATGCTGGGCCTGGGCCCGGCGCAGGGCCTGGGTTGGCACGCCTGGCGCGCGGGCGCGGGCAGCCCCTACGGCGTGACGCTGGGCATCGCCGCAGGCGCGATCGTGCTGGCGCTCATCGCCCGCCGCGTGCGCGCACCGGGTGCGGCGCGGGCCACGAGCCTGCTGGCACTCATCGGCGTGGGGCTGGCGCTGGCAGCCAGCGGCCACGCGAGCACCGCGCCACCCCAGTGGGCCACGCGGCCCGCCGTGTTCCTGCACGCCACGGCCATCGCACTCTGGGTGGGCGCGCTGCTGCCGCTGATGGCTGCGCTGCGCGCGGGCGGCAGCGGGCCACCCGCATTGGCGCGCTTCTCGCGGCTCATCGTCTATCCGCTGGGCGCGTTGGTGCTCGCGGGGGTGGTGCTCGCGGCGATCCAGATGGGCAGTCCCAAGGCACTGCTCACCACCGACTACGGCCGCGTGCTCGCGCTCAAGCTCGCGCTGGTGGCGCTGGTGCTGCTGCTGGCCGCATTCAACCGCTGGCGCCTCACGGACGCGGTGGCGAAGGGCGAAGCCAATGCCGCGCAGCAGCTGCGGCGCTCGATCGCGGTGGAAACCGCCGTGCTGCTCGCCATCCTCGCGGTGGTGGCGCTGTGGCGCTTCACGGTGCCGCCACGCTCGCTGGTGCACGCAGCGCACACGCAGGAGAGCGTGCAGGTGCAGTTGCACGACCCGCGTGCGATGGTGGATCTGCAAGTCACGCCTGCGCGCGTGGGGCCGGTCGCGATCACCGCGTCGATCCACGGCGCGTCCGGGGCGCTGGCCGCACGGGAGGTGCGCTACACGCTTGCCAACCCCGCTGTCGGCATTGAGGCGCTGCACGCGCAGGCGACCGAGGTGCGCCCCGGCGTGTGGCGCGCGGACAAGGTGCTGGTGCCGACCGCCGGCCGGTGGACGGTGCGCGTCGCCATTCTGGTGGACGCGTTCACCGAAACCACGCTGCAGGGCACGGTCAGCATCGGGCGCTGACCGCACGCCTGCCGCGCAGGGTCAGGGCAGGTACTTCCAGTGACCGTTCTCGATCGTGACCATCACGCGCGCGCGCTGGTCCAGGCCGAGGTGATCGGTCGGCGACATCGTGAAGATGCCGTGCGCGCCAGGCACTTCCTTGAGGCCCTCGATCGCGTCACGCAGCGCCGAGCGGAACTCGGGCGTGCCGGGCTTGGCGTGCTTGAGCGCAACGGGCACCGCGGCGGTCATGAGGACGCCGGCATCCCAGCCGTGCGCGCCGAAGGTGGAGACGCTGCCCTTGCCGTAGGCCTTCTCGTACGCATTCACGTAGGCGAGGGCCGAGGCGCGCACCGGGTTGGACGCGGGCAGCTGGTTGGCCACGAGCACCGGGCCGGCGGGCAGGATGGTGCCCTCGACGTCCTTGCCACCCACGCGCAGGAAGTCGTTGTTGGCCACGCCGTGCGTCTGGTAGTACTTGCCCTTGTAGGCGATCTTCTTGAGCGCGGTCTGCGGCAGCGCGGCGGGCGTTCCCGAGCCGGCGATGAGCACCGCGTCGGGGTTGGCCGCCTTGATCTTGAGCGCCTGGCCAGTCACCGATGTGTCGGTGCGGGCGTAGCGCTCGCTGGCCACGATCTTGATCTTCTTGAGGTCGGCCGCCTTCTGGAACTCCTGCGCCCAGCCTTCGCCGTAGGCGTCGGAGAAGCCGATGAAGCCCACCGTCTTGACGCCCGCGTTGGCCATGTGCTCAGCGATCGCGAGCGACATCATGATGTCGTTCTGCGGCGTCTTGAACACCCAGTGGCGCTTGGCATCGACCGGCTCGACGATCTTGGCGGACGCGGCCACCGAGATCATCGGCGTCTTGGCCTCGGCGACCACGTCGATCATCGCGAGCGACACCGGCGTGGTGCTGGAGCCGAGGATGATGTCCACGTTGTTTTCGCTGATGAGCTTGCGCGCATTGGTCACGCCCGCGGTGGTGTCCGAGCCGTCGTCGAGCACGATGTAGTTGATCTTCTCGCCCGCGATGGTGTGCGGCATGAGCGCGATCGTGTTCTTCTGCGGGATGCCGAGCGAGGCGGCCGGCCCGGTGGTCGAGATCGTGACGCCGACGTTGACGTCGGCCAGCGCGGCACCGCTGGCGGCGATCAGGCCCGCGGCAACGAGAGCGATGGGGGTCCAGCGCAGTTTCATGGTGAGTCTCCTTCTTTCGAGATGGTTGAAGTGCGAAATTTCGCGGGTGGGCAATGGTGAGGCAGGTCGGGGGTACGCGTCAGTCGGGACTACCCTGAGCCCTGCGCCTTCGCCGCGCGTCTGCGCGGCGTCTTCCGGGCGGGTGCCTTGAGCGCCGGCGCGCCGCCACAGAACAGATCGGCGACGACGGGTGCCATCGCCTCGTAGTCCAGTTCGCCCTCGGGGCGAAACCAGGTGAACATCCAATTGATCATGCCGAACAGCAGCATGGTCGTGGGCTTGGCGAGCTGCGCCTTGCCCACGTGCGGCCACTGCTCGGCAATGGTGCCCGCGAACGCCGCGACGACCGCGCGCTCGGTGCCCAGGATGCGCTCGGCGTCCTCGGGGCGCAGGAACTTCACGTCCTCGGTGAGCACGCGGTGCGCGTAGCGCGCCTGTGCGTATTCGCGCACGAAGCGGTGGATCAGCTCGCGCAGCCGCGCCTCGGGCGCAAGCTGCTCGTGCATCACCTCGTCCACCAGCGTCCGCAGGCGCACGATGTGGCTCTCGGCGATGTGCACGAGCAGGTCGTACTTGTCGCGGAAGTAGTGGTAGAGCGAAGGCTTGGACAGGCCGCAGGCCTGCGCCACCTCGTTCATCGAGGTGCCGGGGTAGCCGTGCTGCGCGAACAACCGCGCGGCGTGCAGCAGGATCTGCTCGCGCTGCTCTTCGTAACCTGCTGCCCGTCCCCGTGACATTGTGGTGCTTTCCCTTTGAAACCGTTGCTGGGCGAGCGTCTAACGCTCGTCGAACGAGAGCACGACGCGCGGCGTGAGCGGACGGCTCTGGCAGGTGAGCACGAAGCCCGCGGCAAGGTCGCCCTGGTCGAGCGCGAAGTTGCGCTCCATCCGCACCTCGCCTTCGAGGCGCCGGGCGCGGCACGTGCCGCACACGCCCGAAGTGCACGAAAACGGCACCTCCAGCCCCGCGGCCGATGCCGCGTCGAGGATGCTCGCCTGCTCGCCGCTGAAGCCGAACTCGCGCCTCAGGCCGTCGCGGATGATGGTGATGCTCGCGCGCTCGGCGTCGCCCGCGGCGGCGCGGTGCTCCACCGCGCCCACCTGGCCGCCCGCGGGCAGCGCAACGCCGAAGCGCTCGACGTGGATGCGCTCCCCGGGCATGCCCGCGGCCTGCAGCGCGGCCTGCGCCTCGTCGTTCATCTGGAACGGCCCGCAGATGAAGGCCGCGTCCACCTGCGCGGCGGGCACCACCGCGCGCAGGAACTCGCCCACCTTGGCGCGGTCCATCAGCCCCATGTTGAGCGGCACGTCGGTCGGCTCGCCCGAGAACACGTGGTGCAGCGCGACGCGCGTGAGGTAGCGGTTCTTGAGGTCTTCGAGCTCCTCCTTGAACATGGTCGACTGCAGCGTGCGGTTGGCGTACAGCAGCGTGAAGCGGCTGTGGGGCTCGCGCGCGAGCACGGTCTTCATGATCGAGAGGATAGGCGTGATGCCGCTGCCGCCGGCGATGCCGAGGTAATGGCGGTGCGCATGCGCGTCGAGCGGCAGATAGAAGCGCCCCTGCGGCGCCATCACCTGCACCGTGTCGCCCACCTTCAGGCGCGTGTTGATCCAGTGCGAGAACACGCCGCCGTTCACGCGGCGCACGCCCACGCGCAGCTCGCCGTCGTCCACGCCCGCGCAGATCGAGTACGAGCGGCGCACATCCTGCCCGTCGACCTGCGCGCGCAGCGTAAGGTACTGGCCCTGGATGAAGCCGAAGACCTCGCGCAGCGCGGGCGGCACGTCGAACGAGACGATGACGGCCTCGGCCGTGTCCGGCTCGATCGCGCGCACGCGCAGCGGGTGAAAGATGACGCTCATATCGGCTTGAAGTGTTCGAACGGCTCGTGGCACGCAAGGCAGCGGTACAGCGCCTTGCACGGCGTGGAGCCGAAGGGCGCGATGCGCTCGGTGCGCGTGCTCGCGCAGCGCGGGCAGGGCACGGGCGGCTGGCGCCGGCGCGTGATGCAGATCGGGCGCGCGTCTTCGAGCGGCACCGGGCCCGGCGGCGCGATGCCGTATTCGCGCAGCGCGGCGCGCCCGCGGGCGCTGATCCAGTCGGTCGTCCAGGCGGGCGCGCGCTGCAGCAGCGTGCGCACCGGGCCCAGGCCCGCGGCCTCGACGGCGGCCTGCGCATCGTGGGCAATCACCTCGGTGGCGGGGCAGCCCGAGTAGGTGGGCGTGAGCACGATCTCGAGCACCGCGCCCGCCTCGCGCACGTCGCGCACCACGCCCAGGTCGCAGAGCGAAATCACGGGGATTTCAGGGTCCGCCACCGCTTCGAGCGCCTGCCACGCGGCCTGCACGCGCGCGCTGGCCCGCGGCTTGAGGGCCGCGCTCACCACACGCCTCCGGGGTAGCTGCGCTGCAGGTATTGCATCTCGGCGAGGACGTAGCCCATGTGCTCGCTGTGGCGGCCCTGCTTGCCGCTGCTGCGGAACTTGATCTCGCCCTCGGGCAGCGCCAGACCGGCCGCGGCGAGGATGGCGCGCATCTGCTCCAGCCACGCGCCGTGCAGGTCGGCCCAGCGCGGGCCCAGGCCGCTCGCGAGCGCGGCCTCGTCCACGGCGTCGGCCTCGAACAGCTCGGCGGTGTAGGGCCAGAGCTGCTCCAGCGCCGCCTCGGTGCGCGCGCGCGAGGCGGCGGTGCCGTCACCCAGGCGCACCACCCAGTCGGCCGCGTGCTGCTGGTGGTAGCGCGCCTCTTTCACCGCCTTGCCGGCGATGGCCGCGAGTTCGGCGTCGCTCGACGTCTGCAGCCGCTCCCACAGGAGCTTGAGCAGCGTCGCGAGCATCGCGTTGCGCACGCAGGTGACGGCGAAGTCGCCGCGCGGCAGCTCGGCCAGCGTGACGTTGAGGAAGTCGCCCTCGGCGCGCAGAAAGGCGAGCTGGTCTTCGTCGTGCCCGCGCCCGTCCACCTGCCCCGCGCGGGTGAGCAGCGCGCGCGCCTGGCCGATGAGGTCGAGCGCCATGTTCGACAGCGCGATGTCTTCTTCGAGGATGGGCGCGTGACCGCACCATTCGCTGATGCGCTGGCCGAGGATGAGGCAGGTGTCGCCCAGCCGCAGCAGGTAGTGGAAGGCCGGATCGCGACCGATGCGTATGCTTTGCACGGCGGCCGCCCTCACATGTGGTTGACGGATTCGGGCAGCTTGAAGAACGTGGGGTGGCGGTACACCTTGTCCTCGGCCGGGTCGAAGTACATGTCCTTGTCGCCCGGATCGCTCGCGACGATGGCGCTCGACGGCACGACCCAGATGCTCGTGCCCTCCTGGCGGCGGGTATAGACGTCGCGCGCCATCTGGATCGCCATCTTCGCGTCGGCGGCGTGCAGGCTGCCGCAGTGCTTGTGATCGAGCCCCGCCTTGCTGCGCACGAAGACTTCCCACAGCGGCCATTCGGCGCTGGCGGGTGGCGCGGTATCCCCGGAAATATCAGTCATCGATTACTACTTGATTTATAGCTGTTTGCGCTTGCTGGACAAGCGTTGGAGCCCTGTCTTGTTTGAAAATCACGCGGCTGCCCGCTCGCGCCCCGCTTCCCTGGCGGCGTGCGCCAGCGCCGCCTCGCGCACCCAGGCGCCGTCGTCCCAAGCCTGGTTGCGCGCGGCCAGGCGCTCGCGGTTGCACGGCCCGTCACCGCCGACCACGCGCCAGAACTCGTCCCAGTCGATCGCGCCGTGGTCGTGGTGCTGGCGCTCCTCGTTCCACTTCAGGTCCGGGTCGGGGAGCTGCACGCCGAGCACCCTGGCCTGCTCGACGCAGGCGTCGATGAACTTCTGGCGCAACTCGTCGTTGGAATTGCGCTTGATGCCCCAGCGCATGGACTGCGCGCTGTTGGGCGACTGGTCGTCGGGCGGGCCGAACATCATCACCGACGGCCACCACCAGCGATCGACCGCGTCCTGCACCATGGCGCGCTGCGCATCGGTGCCGCGCTGCATCATCGTGAGCAGCGCATCAAACCCCTGGCGCTGGTGGAAGCTCTCCTCGCGGCAGATGCGCACCATGGCGCGCGCATACGGCCCGTACGAGCAGCGGCACAGCGGCACCTGGTTCATGATGGCCGCGCCGTCCACCAGCCAGCCTATGGCGCCCACGTCGGCCCAGGTGAGCGTGGGGTAGTTGAAGATCGAGCTGTACTTGGCGCGGCCACTGTGCAGCGCGGCGAGCATCTCGTCGCGGCTCGTGCCCAGCGTCTCGGCGGCGCTGTACAGATACAGGCCGTGGCCCGCCTCGTCCTGGATCTTGGCCAGCAGGATGGCCTTCCTCTTGAGCGTGGGCGCGCGCGTCACCCAGTTGCCCTCGGGCAGCATGCCCACGTACTCGGAGTGCGCGTGCTGGCTGATCTGGCGGATCAGCGTCTTGCGGTAGTGGGCGGGCAGCCAGTCCTTGGCCTCGATGAATTCGCCCGCGTCGATGCGCGCGTCAAAGCGCCGCTGCAGCGCCTGCTCCTGCGCGCTTGCGGCGGGCCGCGGCCCGGCCGCTTCCTTGCCCATCGTGTCCATGGCCTGGGTGTACATCGGCGTTCCTTCAGTTCTCGGCGGCTCGTTTCAAAGCTGCTCGTAAAAGCCTTCGGTGTGGATCAGCGCATCGGTCGCACCCAACCGCTTGGCCGCCTCCACGCAATCATCAACGAAACCGGGCGTGCCCGCGACGAACACGCTGTAGCCCGCCAGATCGGGGAAATGCTGCGCGAGGATGGCGGGGATGCGGCCGTGCGCGATGCCCGGCGCCTCTTCGCGCGTGGTCGTGGGCAGGTAGTGGAAATTCGGGTGGCGTGCCTCCCAATAACGCATCAGGCCCACGTCGTAGAGCTCATCCTTGCTGCGGGCCGAGAACATCAGCGTCACAGGCTGTGCGTAGCCGCGGCGCAGCGCCGCCTCGGCCAGCGAGAGTATCGGTGCCAGGCCCGAGCCGGCCGCCAGGCACAGCACGGGCGTATTCACCGACGGGTCTCCGATGAAGGTGCCGTGCGGCCCCGAAAAACGCAGCGTCTGGCCAAGCTGCACGGTGTCGTGCAACCAGCGGCTCGTGCGCCCCTCGGGCGAATCGGCCTGCGCGGCATCGACGCGCGTGACCTGCAGGCGCAGCTCACCGTCGTGCTGCGGCGCGCCCGCGAGCGAGTACGAACGCATGGGCGCGCCCTGCGACGGATCGCCCAGCTTGATGAACTGCCCCGGCCAGAAGCGCATCGGGTCGCCCAGCGGGCGCAGCACGAATTCGGTGATGCGCGGCGTGCGCGGGATGCGGTCGATGAGCACCGCGTACTGCGCGTCGCGCACCGGAAACAGCTTGGGCTTGGCATCCTCGGTGCCCCATTCGATTTCGAGCACCTCGGACACCGGCTTGGCCATGCACATCAGACCGCAGCCGTTGGCGCGCTCTTCCTGCGACAGGGCCATGTCGAGGACGAAGCCCTGGTCGAACTCGCCCGAGCGCACCTTGACCTTGCACTCTCCGCAGGCGCCCGCGCGGCAGTTGTTGGGCAGCGCGTAACCGGCGCGCTCGAGCGCCTCGAGCGCGGTGAGGCCCTCGCCCCAGGCAACGCGCTGCCCGGAAGGATGCAGCTTGATCTGATGGTCCATGGCCTCGCGTTCAGAACACCGGAATGATGTCTTCCATGTCAACGTCGGTGATTTCCTGCCCCGTGATGTCCACCTCGGGAATCGCCGGGAACGGAATGCCGTACTTGTCGAGCACGCCCTTGAGGTTCAGGATCGCCCCGCGCCAGTTGGCCTTCTTGGCCTCGTACTCGGGGATCGCGAAACCGGCCGCGCGCGCCACCGCCTCGCCCTCGCGCTGGTTGGCGATGAAGTCCTCGGGCAGGTCCCAGAAGTCCATCGGCGGCTCGAACAGCACGGCCGAGAGGAACAGGTAACCCGCGCGCACCTGCTTGGTGATGAGCGGCTTGTCCGACAGGTCGAGCTTGGGGTAGTCGCGCTCCATCAGCGCCAGGCAGATGCCCATGTGCCGGCCTTCGTCCTTGCCGATGTTGCGGAACGCCTCCTTGAACACCGGCTCGGTGCAGCCCGCGGCCATCTGGTGGAAGATGGTGGCGGCAGCGATCTCGCCCATCAGGAACGAGCTGAACAGCACCGCCAGGCTGTACTTGGGTACGGCCTGCTTGTAGCCGTTCCAGTAGCGCGCGCCGTTGTGGTAGAGCCAGCGGGCGTTCTTCTGCAGGCGCTTGCCGAGCTCGGTCCTGGGCGTGTAGGTGAGCGGATCGGGATGCTCGAGGAACTTCGTGATCGCGGTGCCGCACATCTGCTCGTGGCCCTGCTCGTCACGCGTCACGCTGAAGAAGCAGCGGCGCACCGCATCTTCCTCGTGCGCTTCGTAGGTCTTGATCATCGCGGTGGCGAACACCGGCGGCGCCGAGGCGTCGAACACCGACAGCAGCGTCCACCAGTAGGCGATGGCCTCGCGCTGCTCCCACGTGTACTTGTTCACGTTGAAGGTGTCCCAGGGCAGCTTCTTGACGTCCCAGACCTCGCGCTGCGAGGCATCCCAGATCTCTTCGAGCTTCTTCGTGTGCTGCTGCCACGAAAGCGGGTAGACGTTGGGTTGCTCGATCGCGGGCGGAAACTCCATCTTCTGGGCGAGTTTTTCCTTGTTCATGGTGTGATACCTCCAGTACGGGGGGCAGAAAAGAGAAGGGAAAGTTCAATGCGGGCGCTTGTCAATCACACGCCGGGCCTTGCCGACAAGCGTGCGCTCTATTGAACCCGCTGGCAGCACCGACACGCGCGTGGACACCCCCACCAAGGTCTTGATGCGGTGTTGCACCCAGTCCTGCATGGCCTTGACCTCTTGGGGCGAGGCGTTGCTGGTCTCGGGGTGCAGTTCGCATAGCACCTGCACCTCGTCGAGGTTGCCGTCGCGCGTGACGGTGATCTGGTACTGACCCGAGAGCCGCTCGTGCTGCAGCACGATCTCCTCGATCTGGGTCGGAAACATATTGACACCGCGGATGATGAGCATGTCGTCCGAGCGTCCGACGATCTTGCCCATGCGCCGAAACGACCGCGCCGTGGGCGGCAGCAGGCGCGTCAGGTCGCGCGTGCGGTAGCGCACCATGGGCAGGCCCTCCTTGGTGAGCGTGGTGAACACGAGCTCACCCTCCTGGCCATCGGGCAGCACCGCGCCGGTTTCGGGGTCGATGATCTCGGGGTAGAAATGGTCTTCCCAGATCACCGGGCCGTCCTGCGTCTCGATGCACTCGTTGGCCACGCCCGGGCCCATGATCTCCGACAGGCCGTAGATATCCACCGCCTTGAGGCTGGAGGTGCCCTCGATCTCCCTGCGCATCGCCTCGGTCCAGGGCTCGGCGCCGAAGATGCCGATCTTGAGCGAGCTCTGCTTCGGGTCCAGCCCCTGGCGCACGAACTCCTCGATGATCACCTGCATGTACGACGGCGTCACCATGATGATGTCGGGCCTGAAGTCGTTGATGAGGTGCACCTGCTTCTCGGTCTGGCCGCCGGACATCGGCACCACCGTGCAGCCCGCACGCTCGGCGCCGTAGTGCGCGCCCAGCCCCCCGGTGAAAAGCCCGTAGCCGTAGGCCACGTGCACGATGTCGCCCGGGCGCCCTCCCGAGGCGCGGATCGAGCGCGCGACGAGGTTGGCCCAGGTGTCAATGTCCTTGGCGGTGTAGCCCACCACCGTCGGCCGCCCGGTCGTGCCCGACGAGGCGTGCACGCGCATGATCTGCTCGCGCGGCACCGCGAACATGCCGAACGGGTAGTTGTCGCGCAAATCGCCCTTGGTGGTGAACGGGAACCTGGCCAGATCGCTCAGCTGCTTCAGGTCGCCGGGATGCACGCCCTTCGCGTCGAACGCCTTGCGGTAGTGCGCCACGTGGTCATACGCGTGCTGCAGCGTCCAGCGCAGGCGCTCAAGCTGCAGCGCGGCGATTTCGTCGCGGCTCGCGGTTTCTATGGCTTCGAGGTCTCCCGGCTGGGGGCGCATGGCGGTCATTCGCTGGTCTCCTGAATGAAACGGTGGGATGAGGTGGGGCTCAATGCCCCGCGGGCGGCACCACCGCGGGCTTGCCCTTCATGCGGTACGAGCGGCCGCGGAACACCGCGATCAGCTCGCCGCGCTGGTTGTGCACATTCACGTCGTACACGCCGGTGCGGCCCGCGTGCGACACCTCGTGCGCCTGCGCGGTCAGCACGTCGCCCTCGCGCCCCGGGGCGAGAAAGTCCACCGACAGGCCGGCCGCCACCGTGAGTTCGTTGCCCGAATTGCACGCATAGGCGAACGCCGAATCGGCCAGTGCGGTGATGAGCCCGCCGTGGCAGGTGGCGTGGCCGTTGAGCATGTCGGCACGCACCGTCATGGTGAGCGTGGCCGTGCCCGGTGCCATGGCGGTCACGCGCATGCCCAGCGCCTGCACCGCGCGGTCCTTGGCGTACATCGCCTCGCGCACGTGGTCGGCGAGTTGCTGGGGGGTGAGTTCCTGGGTCATGGTGGGAATCAACGGTCGGTGAAACGGGGGGCGCGTTTTTCGGCGAATGCCTGCACGCCCTCCTGGTAGTCGTGCGCTAAGCCCAGCGTGCGCTGCAGCGTGGCCTCGTGCGCGAGTGCGCCGGGCCAGTCCATCAGCGCGGCCGCATCGAGCGCGCCGCGTATCGCCACGAGCGCCTGCGTCGGCATCGCGGCAAGACGACCGGCGGTCTGCTGCGCCACGCCCGCAAGCTCGGCATCATCGACACAGCGCCAGATGAGCCCGATGCGCTCGGCCTCCTCGGCCACGAGCTTGTCGCCCAGCAACGCCAGGCCCAGCGCGCGTGCGCGCCCGACAAGACGTGGCAGCAGCCAGGTGCCGCCGCTGTCGGGCACGAGGCCGATCTTGGAAAACGCCTGGATGAAGCTCGCCGAGCGCGCCGCGATCACGAGATCGCAGGCCAGCGCGATGCTCGCGCCCGCGCCCGCCGCCACGCCATTGACCGCCGCGACGACCGGAACCGGCATCGAGCGCAGGCGCAGACACAGCGGGCGGTAAAAGCGCTCGACCACTGCACCCAGATCCTTGGGCGCCTGGGCCGGATCGGGCGCCACGGCGGGGTCGGAAAGGTCCTGCCCGGCGCAGAACCCCCGCCCCGCGCCCGTGAGCACCACGCAGCGCACCGCCGCATCATGTGCCGCCGATTCGAGCTCGGCCAGCAGCGCGGCGTGCAGCTCGGCCGTGAAGCTGTTGAGCTGCGCCGGGCGGTTCAGGGTCAGGGTGCGCACCGCGTCGCGGGTGCTGGCAAGAATGAGAGGATCGGACATGGGGCTGGCTGGGTGCGAGGTTGATGCATCCATCAAACAAGCATGTTTGAATTTTTGATGTTTGAACTTTTGATGCGGCACAAAATTGACCGATCGGTCGGTCAATAATATACTGCGCTGCACCGCCCCGAACAAGTTTTTTCGACCTAGTGAAAACCCTTGGAGACCTTTGATGTCGTTGCTTGACACCCACCGCGCGCTGCTCGACGGCGCCTTGAACGCACTCGCCACGCGCGGCTACTGGACGCCGTTTCCCGAAATGCCATCGCCCAAGGTCTACGGCGAGACCGCGCAGGCCGACGGCATGGCCGCCACCAACGCGCTGCTGGGCAAGGACTTCCCGCTCGAGCAACCCGGCGAGGTCGGCCGCATCGCCACCGAGACCTCGCCCTACGGCGTCACGATCGGCGTGCGCTACCCCGAATGCGCGCCCGGCGCGCTGGTCGCCGCCGCGCAGGCCGCCGAGCCCGGCTGGCAGGCGCTGGGCCGCGAAGGCCGCACCGGCGTGCTGCTCGAGGCGCTCACGCGCATCCACCGGCGCAGCCACGAGATCGCGCACGCGGTCATGCTCACCACCGGGCAGGGGCCGATGATGGCCTTCCAGGCCGGCGGCCCGCACGCGCAGGACCGGGCGCTTGAGGCCATCGCCTACGCCTGGAAGGCCATGGCCGACGTGCCGGCCGAAGCCCGCTGGGAAAAGCCGCAAGGCAAGAACCCGCCGCTCGTGATGCGCAAGCACTTCGAGATCGTCGGGCGCGGCGTGGCGCTGGTGATCGGCTGCGCCACCTTCCCCACCTGGAACACCTACCCCGGCCTGTTCGCGGCACTGGCCACGGGCAACCCGGTCATCGTCAAGCCCCACCCCAACGCCGTGCTGCCCGCCGCGCTCACGGTGCAGATCCTGCGCGAGGTGCTGGCCGAACAGGGACTCGACCAGAACCTCGTCACCCTCGCGCTGAGCCAGGACCCGGCGCACACGCAGGCGCTGGCGCAGCACCCGGCGGTCGCAAGCATCGATTTCACCGGCAGCACCGCGTTCGGCCACTGGCTGCGCGACCACGCGCCGCAGGCGCGGCTGTACGCCGAGATGGCGGGCGTCAACGGCGTGATCGTCGATTCCACCGACCAGTACGCGGCGATGCTGAACAACCTCGCGTTCACGCTCACGCTCTACAGCGGTCAGATGTGCACGACCACGCAAACCATCTACGTGCCGCAGGACGGCATCACCACCGACCAGGGCCACAAGAGCTTCGAGCAGGTCGGGAAGGACCTCGCCGCCGCGATCGACCAGCTGGTGAGCAACCCGCGCGTAGCCACCGCAGTGCTCGGCGCAGTCTGCGCGCCCGAGACCGTGCAGCGCATCGCACAGGCCAGCACCACGGGCACGCTGCTGCTCGCGTCGCGCACGCTTGCCCACCCCGAATACCCGAATGCGCGCATCCACACCCCGGCCCTCATCGCGCTCACGCAGCACGACCGCGCCACCTGGGGCAGCGAGTGCTTCGGCCCGGTCTCGTTCGTCGTCGCCACCGCGTCGCGCGATGCGTCGCTGCGGGCCGCCGAATCCACGGTGCGCGAACAGGGCGCGCTGACGCTGGGCGTGTACTCCACCGACCGCGCGGTGATCGACCGCACCATCGCGCTCAGCCTGCGCGCGCGCGTCGCGCTCTCGATCAACCTCACGCAGGGGGTGTACGTGAACCAGTCCGCCGGGTTCTCCGACTACCACGCGACCGGTGGCAACCCCGCGGCCACCACGAGCTACACCACGCTCGCCTTCGTCGCCGACCGCTTCGTCGTGGTGCAGCGGCGCGAACACGTCTGACGCGGCAGGCTGCGCGATGACGTCGCTGCGCGTGGTCGATTCGATCACCGAACTCACCTCTCACGACGCGGGCTGCATCGCGGTGAGCGGCTCGCACGGCGGGCGCAGCGCGGCGCACTACGCGATCGCCGCGCGCCCGTTGCTGTCGGTGTTCAACGATGCGGGCATAGGCAAGGACGGTGCGGGCATCGCGGCGCTGGCGCTGCTGCAGGCCGAGGGTCTGGCGGCTGCGATCGTCGGTCACGACAGCGCGCGCATCGGCGAGGCCGCAAGCACGCTGCACGACGGCGTCATCTGCCACGCCAACGCGGCGGCGCAGGCGCTCGGCGTCGCCGTGGGGCAGTCGTGCGACGCGGCGGTGCGGCGGCTCGCGGCGGGCACCCCGCCTGCGACAATCGGCGCATGAACCGTGCCTTCGCTCCGCTTGCCAACGACCGCTTCCTGCGCGCCTGCTGGCGCCAGGCCACCGACACCACGCCCATCTGGCTCATGCGCCAGGCGGGGCGCTACCTGCCCGAGTACCGCGCCACGCGCGCCAGGGCGGGCAGCTTCATGGGGCTTGCGACCAACGTCGACTTCTCCACCGAAGTGACGCTGCAGCCCATCGAGCGGTACCCGCTCGATGCGGCCATCCTGTTTTCCGACATCCTCACCGTGCCCGACGCCATGGGCCTGGGCCTGACCTTCGCCGAGGGCGAGGGGCCGTGCTTTGCCAAGCCGGTGCGCAGCGCCACCGACGTGGCGCAACTGGCGGTGCCCGACATGGACAAGCTGCGCTACGTGTTCGATGCCGTCACCAGCATCCGGCGCGCACTGGGCGGACGGGTGCCGCTGATCGGCTTCTCGGGCAGCCCCTGGACGCTCGCGTGCTACATGGTCGAGGGGCGCGGCTCGCAGGACTACCGCCACGTCAAGACGCTGATGTACGCGCGCCCCGACCTCATGCACCAGTTGCTCACGGTGAACGCGGCGGCCGTGGCGGCCTACCTGAACGCGCAGATCGCCGCGGGCGCGCAGGCCGTGATGGTGTTCGACAGCTGGGGCGGCGTGCTCGCCGACGGTGCGTTCCAGGCGTTCAGCCTGGCGTATACCCAGCAGGTGCTCCGCCAGCTCGCGCGCAGTGCGCCCGACGGCACGCCGGTGCCGCGCATCGTCTTCACCAAGGGCGGCGGCCTGTGGCTGGGCGACATGCGCGCGCTCGACTGCGAAGTGCTCGGCGTGGACTGGACGGTCAATCTCGGCCGGGCACGCGCGCAGGTGGGCGATGTGAAGGCGCTGCAGGGCAACATCGACCCCAACGTCCTGTTCGCCCCGCCGGCGGTGATCGCCGAACAGGCGCGCGCGGCGCTCGAGAGCTTCGGCGCACCGCATACCGATGGCACCCGCACTGGCCCGACGCAGATCTTCAACCTCGGCCACGGCATCAGCCAGCACACCCCGCCCGAGCACGTCACGGCACTGGTCGAGGCGGTGCACGCGCACGGGCGCCGGATGCGACAGTCCCCCCCGTGATTTGCCCCCTTGACAGCTTGCACCGAACGACTTATGCACAAAAATCCATAGCGCTCGGCGCGTTCGCCGCGCGGCGAACGCCACCGGGACGGCCGCGCCACGCCGTGCAAGTCCGTTGATTTCAAAAGGATTTTTCGCATTGCCCATTTTGTGTGCAATCCGTGCGAAGCGAGCAAACACGCGGTTCGCGCTTCTTTGGGCCCAAGATACCCACAAAGTTATCCACAGCCGGCGTGGACAGCTCGAAAAAGCGTCACGGGGCAAGCACTTAAGGCGGTATTCCCGATCCACACTCTGAACAAGCGGCGGCAATTTCTTGTCCACCAATGAAACCCTCGTGCACGTCGTCGTGCAGACCCCGGCGCACAGCGGCGTCGCGGGCGCGCTGACCTACACGCACGACACGGCGCTGCCCCCTGGAACGCTGGTACGGGTGCCGCTGGGCGCGCGCGAGGTGCTTGGCATCGTCTGGGACGCGAACGATGCCGCCGTACCCGACGGCACCGCGCTGCGCGCGGTGCGCGGCGTGCTCGCCGGTCTGCAGCCGCTTGACGCCGGCTGGCGCCGCCTCGCGGCATTCGCCGCGCGCTACTACCAACGCGGCCTCGGCGAAGTGGCGTTGGCGGCGCTGCCCCCGCTGCTGCGCGATCTGACGCCCGAGCAGCTCGCGCGGCGCCTGCGTCGCAAGCCACCGCCCGCCACCCTGGCGGTCGATGCGTTCGCTCCCACTCCGATAGCGCTTAGCGCAGAGCAGGCAAGCGCTGCATGCCAAATTGATGCCCAAAGCAGCCCGGCGCTGCTGTTCGGCAGCACCGGCAGCGGCAAGACCGAGGTCTACCTGCGCAGCGTGCAGTCGGCACTCGCCGATCGGCCTGAAGCGCAGGCGCTGGTGCTCGTGCCCGAAATCAACCTTACGCCGCAACTGGAGGCGCGCTTTCGCGAGCGCTTCGCGCCACTGTGGGGCGACGCCGCCATCGTCAGCCTGCACAGCGGCATGACCCCGCCGCAGCGCCTGAAGAGCTGGCTCGCGGGGCACCAGGGCAGCGCACGCATCGTGCTGGGCACACGCATGGCCATCTTCGCCAGCCTGCCGCGCCTGGCGCTCATCGTCGTCGACGAAGAGCACGACGCCAGCTACAAGCAGCAGGAAGGCGCGCGCTACTCCGCGCGTGATCTGGCGCTCTGGCGCGCACGCGATGCGGGCGCCAAGGTGATCCTGGGCAGCGCCACACCATCGCTGGAGAGCTGGCACGCGAGCGATCCGGCGGTCGGCCGCTACCTGCGCGTGGCGATGCCCAGCCGCATCGGTGCCGCCGAGCTGCCGCGCCTGCGCCTCGTGGACATGGCGCAGCAACCACGTCAGACGGTGTTCGCGCCGCCGCTGCTCGCCGCGATCACCGAACGCATCGAACGCGGCGAGCAGTGCCTGGTGCTGCTCAACCGCCGTGGCTACGCGCCCGTGCTGCACTGCCACGCCTGCGGCTGGAAGAGCGACTGCCTGCACTGCTCAGCCGCGCAGGTGTTCCACAAGACCGATGGCACGCTGCGCTGCCACCACTGCGGCGCGGCGCAGCGCGTGCCACGTGCCTGCCCGGCCTGCGGCAACCCGGACATCGTGCCCGTGGGCCGCGGCACCGAACAACTGCAGGAACAGCTCGCCGCGCTTTTGCGCAACATCATCACCCCCGAGCGCCGCGCAGCGCGCGTGGCGCGCATCGACGCCGACACCACGCGCGCCCGGGGCGCGCTCGAGGCACAACTGGCGCAGGTCCACGCGGGCGAGATCGACGTGCTCGTGGGCACACAGATGGTGGCCAAGGGACACGACTTTCGCCGCATCACGCTGGTGGCCGCGGTGCAGCCTGACAGCGCGCTCTTCTCCAGCGACTTTCGCGCGCCCGAGCGCCTCTTCGCCCTCCTGACCCAGGCTGCAGGGCGCGCCGGGCGCGACGGGCATTACATGCGCGCGCACCAGGCGGTGCCCGAGCTCTGGGTGCAGACCTGGCACCCCGGACACCCCCTGTTCGCCGCACTCGCCCGGCACGACTACCCGGCGTTCGCCGCGCAGCAGCTCGCCGAGCGCGAGGCCGCCGCCATGCCTCCGTTTTCCCACCAGGCGCTGCTGCGCGCCGACGCCCGCACGCAGGAGGCGGCGCAGGCTTTCCTGCGCGCGGCCGCCGACGCAGCGCGCGCCGCGTCGCTGCCCGGCTGCGAGCACGTGCACCTGTATCCGCCCGTGCCACTGGCGGTGCAGCGCGTGGCCAACGTCGAGCGCGCGCAGATGCTGCTGGAAAGCAGCAGCCGCGGCGCGCTGCAACGCCTGCTCGCGGCGTGGCAGCCCTTGCTGCATGCCGAGCGCTGCCGCCACAAGGGGCTGGTGCGCTGGCTCGTGGACGTGGATCCGCAGGCGATCTGAGCGGTCATCCACTGCGCCGGACCCCTGCCGTACATCCCGCGCGCATGGCACGTTCTCTCCAGGGTCTTGCAGTTTTTCGGGCTACTAGAATGCGCGCTGACCGCCGTCGTTGTCCCCCTCCACGAGACGTGGGCGCACGGGCGGCACCCCTACCTCACACACTCGGAGACATACACCATGACCGGAACCCGACGCCAGTTCGTCAGCCTGACGGCAGCCACCATGCTTGCAGCCACGGGCACATTGCCCGCCGTGGCGCAGACCAAGCTCAAGATGGCCTACGCCCTCGCGAAGAACTCGCACTATGGCGCCGGCGCCGCAGCCTTCATCAAGAGCCTGGGTGCAAGCGCCAGCGCGTTCGCGATCGAGGAGTTCCCCAACAGCGCACTCGGCGGCGAGCGTGAAGTCATCGAGGGCATCCAGCTCGGCACCATCGACCTGGCGCTGGTCTCCACCGGCGCCACGACCAATTTCGTGCCCGAAACCGGCGTGTTCGACATCCCGTTCCTGTTCCGCGATCTCGCGCACGCACGCGCGGTGCTCGACGGCAAGATCGGCCAGGAACTGCTGGCCAAGTTCCCGCAGCGCGGCCTGACGGCGCTGGCCTGGGGCGAGCAGGGCTTTCGCCATCTCACGAACAGCAAGCGCCCGGTGGCCGAGCCCGCGGACATCAAGGGCCTGAAGATCCGCATCACCGAAAACCCGGTCCACCTCGCGGCGTTCCGCCAGCTCGGCGTGCTGGCCACGCCGATGGCTTGGCCCGAAGTGGCCACCGCGTTGCAACAAGGCACGATCGACGGCCAGGAAAACCCGCTGTCGGTCATCGTCTCGGTCAAGCTCTGGCAGTTGCAGAAATACCTGTCACTCACCGCGCACGTCTATGCGCCGGCGGTAGTGCTGATGTCCCCTGCCGTCTACGGCAAGCTCTCGGCGGCCGACAAGCAGGCGTTTCAGAAGGCGGGCGCGGCAGCGCAGCACGGCATGCGCGACTTTGTCGACCAGGTCGAGAAGGACGGCGTCGAAACCGTCAAGGCCAACGGCATGCAGGTCAACACCGTCGACCACGCAGCGTTCGTCAAGGCCGTGCAGCCGGTCTACCCGCAGTACTACAAGCAGTTCGGCCAGCAACTGGTCGAATCCATCCGCGACGCGAAATAAGGCGCGCTCCCCGTGCGCGCGCTGCGACTGGCCGATCGCGGGCTGTTCCAGCTCGTCTCCTGGGTGGCGCAGGCGCTGCTCTGGTCGGCCGCGGGCACGGCGTTCTGGCAGGTGCTCGCGCGCTTCGTCTTTGAGTCACCCTCGGCCTGGTCGGAGGCCTGGACGCGCGCGGCCGTCATCTGGGCCGTCATGCTGGGCGCGGCGCTCGCGTTCCGCCAGGGCGCGATGCTCAGCGTGGACATGCTGCACAACCTGCTCGCCCCGCGCCGGGCGCGCCTGCTCGAACACCTGGTGCTGCTGATCGTGGCGGGCTTTTTGCTGTTCCTGCTCTGGTTCGGCGTGGAGATGGGCTGGCGCGTGCGCTTTCAGACCATGCCGAGCCTCGTCGTCTCGATCGCCTGGGTGTACCTCGCGATTCCGGTCGGCGCGGCGCTGTCGCTCATCGCGGTGGTCGCGCACTGGGCCGACGGCTCGCCGCGGCCTGCACCGGCCGACGCCATCTGACCTCCCCCCGACAGGGCGCATCACCATGGCACAGTTGATGGTCGTCTCGATGCTGCTGTGCTTCGTGTTCACCGTGCCGGTCGCGGTGTCCATCGGGCTGAGCACGATCGCCGGCGTCGGCTATGACGGCGGCATCACCTGGCTGGTGATCATCCAGCAGCTCTACGCGGCGCTCGACAAATACCCGCTGATGGCGGTGCCGTTTTTCATTCTTGCCGGCAACCTCATGGAGTCGGGCGGCATCTCCGAGCGGCTCGTCGAGTTCGCCAAGAGCGCGGTCGGCGGCGCGCAGGGCGGGCTGGCCTGCAGTTGCGTCATCACCTGCATGATCTTCGCCGCAATCGCGGGCTCCAGCGTCGCCACCACCTTCGCCGTGGGCGCGATCCTGATCCCGGCCATGGTGAAGGTCGGCTACCCGGCGCCTTTCGCCGCGTCACTGCAGGCCTCGGCGGCGGAACTGGGCGTGATCATTCCTCCGTCGATCCCGATGATCCTGTTCGGCGTCTCCACCGACACCTCGGTGGGCGAGCTGTTCATTGCGGGAATCGGCCCCGGCATCTTCATCGCGCTGGCGCTCATGGGCTATGTCTGGTGGCACGCACGCCGGCACGGCCTGGGGCTGCACGATGGCGACGGCCGGCTGCCGCTGGGGCTTGCGACGCGGCGTGCCGGCTGGGCGCTGCTGATGCCCATCATCGTGCTCGGCGGCATCTACGGCGGCGTCTTCACGCCCACCGAGGCCTCGGCCGTGGCCGTGGTCTACGCCTTGTTCGTGGGCATCTTCATCTACCGCAAGCTCACCTGGAGCGTGCTGCAGCAGACCTTCCATCGCTCGGTGGTGTCGATGGCGATCATCATGTTCATCATCGCCAACGCCGGAGTGTTCGGCTTCCTGCTCAACCGCGCCGGCATCCCGCTCGCGCTCGGCGAATGGCTGGGCCACATCTTCACGAGCCAGTTCACCTTTCTGCTCGGCGTCAACGTCGCGCTGTTCGTGATCGGCATGTTCATCGAGACCTCGGCATCCATCGTGGTGCTCGCGCCGCTGCTCGTGCCGGTGGCCGTGCAATTCGGTGTGGATCCGGTGCATTTCGGCATCATCATGGTGGTGAATCTGGCACTGGGCATGGTCACGCCACCGTTTGGCGTGAACCTGTTCGCCGCCTGCGAAGTGGCCCAGGTGCCGATCGAGCGCCTCGTGCGGCCACTGCTGCCGTTCGTCGGCGTGGTGACGCTGTGCCTGCTGGTCATCACCTACTGGCCTGACCTGGCGCTCGCGCCGCGCGATCTCGTCTACCGCTGAACGGACCGCCCGTCACCGCGGCCGGAACGCCCACCACTTGCTCGCGAAGAAGGTGCCCACCGCCACCAGCAGCAGCACGCCCGCAAGGCTGTACAGGTAGTGCCAGTGCAGCCAGTCCAGCGCGACCGCGTAGAGCAGTTCGTTGGCGGCAAATGACGCGCTCGCTACCGCGAAATAACGCGCCACGACGGCCCAGCCGCGGGCGCTGACCTGGGCGAACGTCAGCAGCGCATGGCCGTTGTAGCTGACGATGAACGCAACCAGAAACGCCAGGACGTTGGCCACCAGGGGCGCCATGTGCGCAAAGTGCACGAGCAACCCGACAACCGCCAGGTGCGTCACGGCGGCGCACCCACCCACCGCGATGAACTGCACCGGCTGCGGCAGCCGGGCGAGCAGGCCCGCCAGATACGTCGCCCTCATGGCGGCGTATCACGCCAGGGACTGTGGTCTTCGTCGCGCGCAATGAAATAGCTCGGACGCTGCTTGACCTCGTCGTAGACGCGGCCGATGTACTCACCCAGGATGCCGATCGACATCAGTTGCACGCCAGAAAACAGCATGATGCCGACGGCCAGCGTCGGCCAACCCTCGAGATCGGCGCCGTTCAACAGCGTATCGAGCGTGACCCACGCGCCGTACCCCAGCGCGAACAGCGCAACCACCCCGCCGATCACGCTCCACACGCGCAGCGGAAACGTGGTGAACGACGTCAGGCCCAGCAGCGCCAGCGAGCCCAGGCGGCGCAGGTTGAAGCTGGAGCTGCCGCCCGCGCGCTCCGGCGGCACGAAGGGCAGCGCCGCCGTCTTGAAACCCACCCAGGCATAGAGCCCCTTCATGAACCGCCGGTGCTCCGGCAAGGCATCGAGCGCATCGGCCACGCGGCGGTCCAGCCAGCGAAAGTCTCCCGCATTGGGTGGCACCTTCACCCGGTTGCCCGTGTTGAGCAGCCAGTAGAAGAGCCCGGTGCCCAGGCGCTTGGTGCCGCTCTCGCCCACGCGATCGGCGATGACCCCGTACACCATGTCGTAGCCCGCGCGCCAGAGCGCGCACATCTCGGGCAGCATGGCCAGCGGGTGCTGGAAATCCGCGTCGATCAGCACGATCGCGTTGCCGCGCGCATGCGCAATGCCGGCGGAGAGCGCCGCCTCCTTGCCGAAGTTGCGCGAAAGCGCGATGTAGCGCAGGGGCAGCTCCGCAGCCAAGCGCAACGCAATGGTATGCGTCGCATCGCGGCTGCCGTCGTTCACCACGACGATCTCGAAGTCCGGCGTGAGCGCACCTGCTGCCTGCGCCAGCGCGCGCACGAAGCGCTCGAGATTAGCCTCTTCGTTGTGCGCCGGCACCACGCACGACAGGCGCAGCGGCGGGCGCGGCAAGGAAGCCAGCGGCGCCGCGGGCGCGTACTCGGCGTGCCAGTCCACACGCGGCGTGGCTGCGGGCTCTTCGTTCATGGCCGCCATTGTCGGCGCTCCTCACGGCCTGCGGCGCGCATCGACGTCATACACGGTATACGACCAGACCTGCGGCCGCGGGAACCGCCAGCCGCTGCGCTGGGCCAGCATCCGGTGCGCAAGCACCGGCAGGCCATGCGCGGCAAGCCACGCGCGTGCTTCACGATCGCAATCGGTCTGCGCCGGTGCAGAGGTCGCCAGCCCCTGCAGGCACAGCAGCACGCCATCGCCCTCCTGCCAGGCCCCGGCACCCAGGATGCGCGCAGGCCCATCGTCCGGCAGACCGGGAACGGTGAGCAGATGCGGCTGCGCATAGAAGGCCAGCATGGCGTTCCCTGCCCAGTCTCCACCGACCCAGGCAAGCGAGCGCCCAGGATGGCGCTGTTGCCAATCCTGCACCACCGCGCGCGCCACATCCTCGGTGGGGCGGTAGTAGCCGGCGTCCCCGCGCAACGCACGGGCCGTGGCCGTCGCGATACCCAGCGCAAGTACCACGGTCACCACCGGCCACCACGCACGCGCAAGCAGCGCCAGCGTGCGCCGCTCCGCCTGCGGCGCCGCCAGGCGCAGATTGCGCAGCCACAGCAATGCAAACGCATAGCCGATGGGAATCGCCCATGGCGTGGAGAGCTCGGCGACACCGGCGACGCCGAAGGCCAGTGTCAGTGCCCAGGGCATGAACGCCAGCCAGAACAGCACGTCGCTCGCGCCCTGCGGCGCCCAACTGCGCACCAGCAAGCGCGCCGCAACGCGCACGGCGTTCGCGCCCTCGGCACGCGCCTGAGCGATGGCCCAGGTCAGACACAGTGCAAGCCACGCAGGCAACCAGTAGTACAGCGGCGCGAGCGCGAAGCGCGCGATGTAGCGCCACGACGTTGCGCCCCCGCCCTGCTCCATCGCGTAATGCAGCGGCGCCCAGTCGTGCGACGCAACCCACGCCAGGTGCGGCCACAACGCGAAGCCAAAGACCGCCAGTGCGACGTAAGGCTTTGCGGTGGCAAGCCAGCGCCGGCCCTGCGGATGCAGCAGCACCGGGAGCAGAAACCCCGCGAGGAAGACGCCGCTGAAGTATTTGCTGAGCATGCACGCGGCGGCCACGAGGCCCAGGCCGACGCTCGCGCCCACGCCGCGCCACCCGCGTTCCTGCCAACTCGCGAGCAACAGCGTCGCGGCCCAGGGCCAGAGCGAGAGCAGCTGGCTGTTGGCGTTGAATTTGCCCGCGAGATTGGCATAGGGGAAGCTCCACAGGAGCAGCAGCGCGCCCCACGGCGCGAGCGCCCCGAGCCGCAGGCGCACGCCGAGTCGCCAGACGCCGATCAATCCGACCACCACGTTCGCGTAGGACAGCAGCCGGTAGCTGAAATCGTTCTGCGGAAACACCACGAACCACAGACCCGTCGTCCAGGCGAAGAACGGAGGGTGTTTGTGCGTACCCCAGCGCAGCGGCTGAGACCACGCATAGTTTTCCAGCATGTCGTGGTAGCCGTCCAGATTGGCCTGGGCGAGCCACGTGATGCAGGCCCATGCGAGCGCTGCGCCACCCAGCCAGGCCAGCAGCTTACGGACCGACACATCGGATACGGACGCAGCACTCACACAGTGGACTCCATCGATCACAGCAGCAGCGTGACGGTCGCCGAAAAACTCAGAAACGCGAGCGCGGTGCTCGCGAGAATGATGTGCGCAACGCGCCCGGCGTGCGCGCCGAAGCGTTCGACCAGCATGACCACGTTGCTCGCGCTCGGCAGCGCAGCCACCAGGATCAGCACGACGAGCGTGAATGGCGCAAGGGCCAGCCCGAGCGCGATCGCGAGCGACCCCGCACCCCACACCAGCACCGGATGCACCAGCAGTTTGGCCAGCGCCGCCGGCACGTATTCACGCAGTGCCACCGCCTCGCGCCGGTCGAGCTGCGAGCGCGCGAGCATCGCACCGATGGTGAACAGCGCCACCGGCGACGCGGCGTCGGCAAGCATCGCGACGGTGCGATCGACAGGGCCGGGCAACTGCCACTGAAAGGCTGAAGCCAGACCGCCGAGGACGATGGAAATCGGCAACGGGTTGGCCGCCATGCCGCGCAACGCCTGGCGCAGCGCCCGCCCGACGCCTGCGGAGCCTCCCGCGTCCAGACGCGACAACGCCACGCACAGCGACGACGTGAGGCACATGTCGATCGCGATCGTGAGGATCACGGTGCCCGCGCTGCGCTCACCTGCGAGCGCCACCAGCAACGGCACGCCCATGAAACCGGAATTCGGAAACGCCGTGACGAGCGCTACGAACGATGCGTCGTTCCACCCCCAGCGGCGGCGCGTCAGCACGGCCGTCACGCCCACGATCACGAGCGCACAGGCCAGGTACACCCCCGCAGCCACCGGGTCGAGCAGTTGCGCCAGCGGCGTGTCCGCGCCAAAGCGGTACAGCAGGCACGGCAGCGCAAAGTAGAGCACGAAGGTGTTGAGTCCGCCGATCGACGCCAGCGGCACCACGCGCAGGCGGGCCGCCAGATAGCCGCAAAAGACGAGCGCGAAGAACGGGAAGGTGACGGCGAAGACAGGCAGCACGGGCGGCATTCTCGCCCAGGCGCATGGGCCCCGAGATCGCGGCGCGGATAATCGGCGGCTCCTTGCGCTTCCCCTCCCCTCCCGCGTTCCGCCCTCCCGCATGTCCGGCCTCAATCTCGCACAACTCCAGGCTGTCCACTACACCGAAGGCCCCTGCCTGGTGCTGGCGGGCGCGGGCTCGGGCAAGACACGCGTCATCACGCACAAGATCGCGCGCCTGATCGAGACGGGCCTTCTGCCCAGGCGCATCGCCGCCATCACCTTCACCAACAAGGCCGCGGCCGAGATGCGCGAGCGCGCCACCGGCCTGATTGGCCGCACCGCCAGGGACGTGCTGATCTGCACCTTCCATGCCCTGGGTGTGCGCATGGTGCGCGAGGACGGCCATGTGCTCGGGCTCAAGCCCAGCTTCAGCATCCTGGACCAGGACGACGTGACCGGCATCCTCAAGGACTGCGCGGGCGGCACCACGGATCTCGCCACCGCAAGGCTGTGGCAGTGGACCATCAGCGCCTGGAAGAACCGGGGCTGGGACGCGCGCAAGGCGCTCGCCATGGCACAGGACGACCACGAGCGCAGCATCGCGCTCATCATGCAGCGCTACGAGGAGCGCCTCTCGGCCTACCAGAGCGTGGACTTCGACGACCTGATCGGCATGCCCATGCGCCTGTTGCGCGGCCACCCCGAGGTGCGCGGGAAATGGCAGCGCCTGCTGGGCCATGTGCTGGTCGACGAATACCAGGACACGAATGCCACGCAGTACGAGCTGCTGAAACTTCTCGTCGGCGAACGCGCGCGCTTCACCGCCGTGGGCGACGACGACCAGAGCATCTACGGCTGGCGCGGCGCGACGCTGGACAACCTCAAAAAGCTGCCCGTCGACTTTCCGCAGCTCAAGGTCATCAAGCTGGAGCAGAACTACCGCTCCACTTCCGCCATCCTGCGCGCGGCCAACAACGTCATCGGGCCCAACCCCAAGTTGTTCCCGAAGACCTTGTTCAGCGAGCTGGGCGAGGGCGAACCCGTGCGCATCGTGGACTGCGACAACGAGGAACACGAGGCCGAGCGCGCCGTCGCCCGCATACAAGGCCTGCGCGCCGCCGCCAACCCGCCGCCGGCGTGGAAGAGTTTTGCCATCCTCTACCGTGCCAACCACCAGGCCAAGCCGTTCGAGAAGGCGCTGCGCCGCGCGAACATCCCCTACAAGGTCTCGGGCGGCACCAGCTTCTTCGACCGCGCGGAGATCCGCGACCTGTGCGCCTGGTTCCGCCTGTGGATCAACAACGACGACGACCCGGCCTTCCTGCGCGCCATCACCAGCCCGCGCCGTGGCGTGGGCCACACCACGCTGGGGGCCCTGGGTGGGTTCGCCACGCGGCACAGGCAAAGCATGTTCGGCGCCCTGTTCAACGCCATGCTGCCCGCCGTGGTGCCCAAGCGCGGTCTGGAGGGCCTGATGGAGTTCGGCCGGCTGATCAACGACCTGGAGCACCGCGCGCGCCACACGCACGGGGCCGAGGCTGCACGCGCGTTCCTCGCCAACTGGCTCAAGGAAATCGGCTACGAGCAGCATATCTACGACGGTGAGGACAGCGAGAAGGTCGCCGCCGCGCGCTGGAGCAACGTGCTGGAGTTCTGCGACTGGATGGCCCAGCGCGCGGGCGGGCAGGTCGAGGAAGGCACGGGCCTGCAAAGCGAGACCAAGAGCCTGCTTGAAGTGGCGCAGACCATCGCACTGCTCTCGACCATCGGCGAGCGCGAGCAGGAACAGGACATGGTGGTGCTCTCCACCCTGCACGCCAGCAAGGGCCTGGAATGGCCGCACGTCATCCTGGCCGGCGTGACCGAGGGCATGCTGCCCTTCAAGCTCGACGACGACGACGGCCGCCAGCAGAAGGTGAGTGACGACACCGTCGCCCGCCTGCAGGAAGAGCGCCGCCTGATGTATGTGGGCATCACGCGCGCCCAGCGCACGCTGGCCGTGAGCTGGACCAGAAAGCGCAAGAAGGGCCGCGAGATGGTCGCGAGCCAGCCCAGCCGCTTCATCGCCGAGATGAAGCTCGACACCGCCACCAGCCGCGAAGACCCGCGCGCAAAACTGCGCCAGCTGCGCGCCGAGTTCGCGCGCAAGGCCCATGCCACCCCTGTTTGAACGGCGAACCCGCCCCATGGTGCCGCCCGCCATGCGCCGCCTGCATTCGATGCATCGGTACGCGCTCGACGCAGTGCTGGTAGCGGCGGCATTGGCGGTCACCACCTCTGCACTGCACGCGACCGAGCCTGCGCCGGACTGGCAATCGTGCGCCCGCATCACGACCGATGGCAATGCGCGCCTCGCGTGCTTCGACGCATGGGCACGGCACCAGTCACGCGCCGATCCGCCAACCACCAACGCCTCCACTGCTGCGGACTCCGTCGGCGAGGCCGCACCGACCTTGCATGCCACGGCGCGCGAGCAGCCCGAACCACCTGAGCCAGCGAGCGGCGGCTGCCGCGATGGCGCGCACACGACGCTTTCACGTTTCTGGGAACTGGAAAACGGCACCGACTGCGGCACGCTGCGCTTTCGCGGCTACCGGCCCTTGACGGTCTCGGTGGTGGACGCGAGCAACGTCAACCGCCAGCCGACCTCGGAAAATCCGCTCAACGACGCCAGCGCCCCCATCGGCTACCGGCGCACCGAAATGCGCGTGCAACTGTCGGTCCGCACCAAGCTGGCCAAGGGACTGCTCGCGCGCGGCGGCGCGGCGGGGCTCGACTCGCTCTGGGCGGGCTACACGCAGCAATCGTACTGGCAGTTGTTCTCGCCCGGCCTCTCGCGCCCGTTTCGCAATACCGACCACGAACCCGAACTGGTCTACGTCTACCCCACGAGAGCCGATTTGCCGTGGGGCTGGCGCCTGCGCTACAGCGGCATCGGGCTCGTGCACCAGTCGAACGGCCAGAGCCTGCCGCTTTCACGTAGCTGGAACCGCGTTTACCTGATGGCCGGCATCGAGCGCGGGGACGACTGGCTGTTGACGGCACGCATCTGGCAGCGCCTGCACGAAAGCGCCGTGAACGACGACAACCCGCACATCAGCGATTACGTGGGACGCTCGGAATTCACGCTGGCGTGGAATGCCACCCGCGACGACACGCTCATTGCCACCCTGCGCCACGCACTGCGTTCCCCGGCCCGAGGGTCGCTGCGCCTCGAATGGATGCACCGTCTGGGCGACAACTCCAACCTGCGCCTGCACACCGCGCTGTTCACGGGCTACGGCGACAGCCTGATCGACTACAACCACCGCCGCACGGTGTTCAGCGTCGGCCTGAGCCTGCTGGATTTCTGAGATTCGAAGCCACGTACCGCCCGTAACGCGCACGGTGTCGGCATCGGTATGATCCGCATCGTCACCGTCGTTTCACCCGCACCCACAGAAAGTCCGCACCCATGATCGCCCCCCTCTCTCGCACCCTCGGCACCGTGCTCGCCAGCCTGATGCTGGCCAGCGCCTTGAGCGCGTGCGCACCCCTCGTGATCGGCGGTGGCGCCGTCGTGGGTGCGATGGTCGCGACGGACCGGCGCACGACGGGCACTCAGGTGGATGACCAGGGCATAGAACTGCGCGCGTCGGGCCGCATCACGGAAGCGTTGGGCGATCGCGTGCACGTGAACATCACGAGCTACAACCGGCAGGTGCTGATCACGGGCGAAGTGCCCACGGAGGCGGACAGCCAGCGCGTGCTCGCGATCGTGCAAAACGTGCAGAACGTGCGCTCCACGGTCAACGCGCTCGCCGTCATGCCCAATTCCAGCCTTTCCGAACGCTCCAACGACACCTACATCACCGGCAAGGTGCGCGCCAAGCTCGTTGACATCGAGGATCTGGCGGCCAGCAGCGCGTTCAAGGTGATCACGGAGCGCGGCGAGGTGTATTTCCTCGGCCGCGTCACGCAGCACGAGTCCGATCAGCTCACCGCTGCCGCACGCAGCATCGACGGTGTGCGCAAGGTGGTGCGCGTGTTTGAAATCATCCCCGCAGCAACCGCCGGGCAAGGCACGGCGACCGGGGCATCGGGCGGCAAGTAGCACCTTTCGCGCGGCGCCCGCGCGCCTCAAGGCCTGACGCGCGGCGTCAGGCGCGTGATCAGGCTGGAAGTATCCCAGCGGTTGCCACCCCCGCGCTGCACCTCGGCGTAGAACTGGTCGACCAGTGCCGTGACCGGCAGCAACGCCCCGTTGCGCTTGGCTTCATCAAGCACCAGCCCCAGGTCCTTGCGCATCCAGTCCACCGCGAAGCCGAAGTCGAAGCGCCCCTCGACCATGGTCTTGCCGCGGTTGTCCATCTGCCAGCTCTGCGCGGCACCCTTGCCGATCACTTCGAGCACCAGCGGCATGTCCAGCCCCGCCTGCAGGCCGAACGCAACCGCTTCCGACAACCCCTGGACCATGCCCGCGATGCATGTCTGGTTGACCATCTTGGCGAGCTGCCCCGCACCGCTTTCGCCGATGCGGGTGCACGCGCGCGCATACGCCATGGCCACCGGCTGCATCGCGTCGAACGCCGTTGCATCGCCGCCGCACATCACCGTCAGCACGCCCTTTTGCGCACCGGCCTGCCCACCCGATACCGGGGCGTCGACGAAGGCGAGACCCCGTTCACGGGCCTGCGCGGCCAGCTCGCGCGCCACGGCGGCCGACGCGGTGGTGTGATCCACAAAGATGGCCCCCGACTGCATGCCGGCAAACGCTCCATCGGCACCGAGCACCACCGAGCGCACATCGTCATCGTTGCCCACGCAGCAGAAAACGAGCTCCGCGCCGTGCGCCGCTTCTCGCGGCGTCGGCGCGCTGCGGATGTCGCCCCATTGCGCGAACTCCGCGCACCAGGCTTGCGCCTTGGCGGCCGTCCGGTTGTACACCGTCACCGCATGGCCGGCCCGCCGCAGGTGCGCCGCCATGGGATAGCCCATGACGCCCAGGCCGAGAAACGCCACCTTGCGGGGCGCGATATGCGTGTACTCACGCGGCTCGATACTTTGTGTCATCGCCTGCTTGCGCTCCTTCATACGATGGCGAGACCTTCGGTGCCGGCGGCGAGGTCGCCGGTCTTCGCGCGCTGGCTGCTGAGCTTGATCTGCAACCGCAGGTCGTTGATCGAATCGGCGTTGCGCAGCGCATCCTCCAGCGTGATCTCGTTGGCCTCGAACAGGTCGAAGAGCGCCTGGTCGAACGTCTGCATGCCCAGGTTGCGGCTCTTCTTCATCACTTCCTTGATCTCGGCCACCTCGCCCTTGAAGATGAAGTCGGCGATCAGGGGCGAGTTGAGCATTACCTCGACCGCAGCGATGCGGCCCTTGCCATCCTGCCTGGGCAGCAGGCGTTGCGAGATCATCGCCTTGAGGTTCAGCGAGAGATCCATGAGCAGCTGCGCGCGCCGCTCCTCGGGAAAGAAGTTGATGATGCGGTCGAGTGCCTGGTTGGCACTGTTGGCGTGCAGCGTCGCAAGGCACAGGTGACCGGTCTCCGCGAACGCTACCGCGTGTTCCATGGTCTCGCGGTCGCGGATCTCGCCCATCAGGATCACGTCGGGTGCCTGGCGCAGCGTGTTTTTCAGCGCCGCCTCCCAGCTGTCGGTATCGAGCCCCACCTCGCGCTGCGTGATCACGCAATTCTTGTGCGGGTGCACGAACTCGATCGGATCCTCGACGGTCACGATGTGGCCGTAGGAATTCTCGTTGCGCCAATCGACCATGGCCGCGAGCGTGGTGGACTTGCCCGAGCCGGTCGCGCCGACCACGATGCACATGCCGCGTTTGGTCATCGCCACTTCCTTGAGCACCTGCGGCACGCCCAGGCCGTCGATCGTGGGCAACGTGAGCGGGATCGTGCGCAGCACCATGCCGACGTTGCCCTGCTGCATGAAGGCACTCACGCGAAAACGCCCGATGCCCGCGGGGGCGATCGCGAAGTTGCACTCCTTGGTGCGCTCGAACTCCGCAATCTGCTTGTCGCTCATGATCGAGCGCGCCAGCGTGAGCGTATGCGTCGGCGTGAGCGGCTGCGGTGACACCTTGGTGACCCGCCCATCGACCTTGATCGCCGGCGGAAAGTCCGCGGTGATGAACAGGTCGCTGCCGCCGCGGCCGACCATGAGCTTGAGCAGATCGTTGATGAATTTACTGGCCTGATCGCGTTCCATCGTCGTTCCCTCCGTCTTGTTGCCGCGGTGCGCGGCTCACGATATCACCCCTGGTGGTCGCTCAGCCGTGCACTGACCACGCGCAGGCGCTGCGCGAGCTTGCGCGCGAGCAACGCCACCAGGCTCGCGGCCAGCTCAGGGTCCTCGACCATCATCTCGTCCATCGCCTCGGCGTTGAGCGCCGCGAGTTCGCACTCGGTGAGCGTCGTGCACGAGGAAAACCGTATGCCACTGTCGAGCAGCGACATCTCGCCGAGGATGTCGCCCGGGCGCGTCTCCGCCAGCCGCAACTGCTCGCCCCAAGGCTGCAGGCGGTCGACCGCGATCGTGCCGGTGAGCAGCACCACCATGAAGTTGCCGTATTCGTCCTGCCGGATCACGTCGCGGTTGGGCTGCACCGTGGCGAACTCGAAGAACCGCTCCACGCGCTCGATCGCACTCTGATCCAGGTGCGACATGTACCGGTCCTTGGACCAGAGCGACTGCAGCAGCTTGCCGCCACGGCTCTTGGGCAAGCGTTTGGCGCCGACCTCGGCGGCCCGCGCCTCCCAGGGGATGAGCTGCGATTCGTCCACGCCCTGCCCGGCGAACGCGGTCGTGAAGAACGCGGATTCCCCCGCTTCCTGACGCCCTCGCGCGCTGCGCGCCCTGAGCAGGCCGAGGATGCCCTTCACGCGCAGCTCCCCGCAGCCCGACCCGCCACGCACACGCGGCGAACCGGGAAGGCATGAAGGCAGCGCGGCATCGCAGGCTTACCCCGGGAAATTTTCGGGGATCTTGGCCTTGCTGCGCGCCTCGGCCGCGCTGATCACGTTGCGGCGCACCAGGTCGGTGAGGTTCTGGTCCAGCGTCTGCATGCCCACGCTGTTGCCGGTCTGGATCGTGGAGTACATCTGCGCCACCTTGGACTCGCGGATCAGGTTGCGGATCGCGCTCGTGCCCAGCATGATCTCGTGCGCGGCGACGCGCCCCGAGCCGTCCTTGAGCTTGCACAGCGTCTGCGAAACCACCGCCTGCAGCGATTCGGAGAGCATCGCGCGCACCATGTCCTTCTCTTCGGCCGGGAAGACGTCGATCACGCGGTCTATGGTCTTGGCCGCCGACGAGGTGTGCAGCGTGCCGAAGACCAGGTGCCCGGTTTCGGCCGCGGTCATCGCCAGGCGTATCGTTTCCAGGTCGCGCATTTCACCGACGAGAATGGCGTCCGGGTCCTCGCGCAGCGCCGAGCGCAGCGCCGCCGAGAACGACAGCGTCATCGGCCCGACCTCGCGCTGGTTGATCAGGCACTTCTTGGATTCGTGCACGAATTCGATCGGATCCTCGATCGTCAGCACGTGGCCGTACTCACTCTCGTTGAGGTGGTTCACCATCGCTGCGAGCGTGGTGGACTTGCCCGAGCCCGTCGGCCCCGTGACAAGCACGAGACCGCGCGGCTTGAGCGCCAGGTCGGCGAAGATTTTGGGCGCGTTCAACTGCTCGAGCGTGAGGATCTTGCTTGGAATCGTGCGAAACACCGCCGCGGCGCCGCGGTTCTGGTTGAACGCGTTGACGCGAAAGCGCGCCAAGCCGTCGATCTCGAACGAGAAGTCGACCTCGAGGAACTCTTCGTAGACCTTGCGCTGCGCGTCGCTCATGATGTCATACACCATGGCGTGCACGGTCTTGTGGTCCAGCGCATCGACGTTGATGCGGCGCACGTCGCCGTGCACGCGGATCATCGGTGGCAAACCGGCCGACAGGTGCAGGTCCGACGCGTTGTTCTTCACGCTGAAGGCAAGAAGCTGGGTGATATCCATGGGCGATCCCTCTTTGAACTTGTATGGAGTACGCTTTGGCACCCATTATGCTGACGATCGCCGACAATATCCAAGCGATAAGCGCCCGAATCACGCGCATCTGCGCCGAATGCGCACGCAATCCTGATGGCGTGACGCTACTGGCGGTCTCCAAGACCTTCGGCGCCGACGCGGTACTGGCCGCGGCCCGAGCTGGGCAGCGGGCGTTCGGCGAGAACTACATCCAGGAAGCGGTGCGCAAGATGCAGGAGGTCGCCGCGCTCGGCGCGCCGCAACTGCAATGGCACTGCATCGGGCCGATCCAGAGCAACAAGACCCGCCTCGTGGCCGAGCACTTCGACTGGGCGCACACCATTGATCGGCTCAAGATCGCCCAGCGCCTGAGCGACCAGCGACCGGCACACCTGCCGCCACTGCAGGTCTGCATCCAGGTGAACGTGGACGGCGGCACGACCAAATCGGGCGCGACGCCCGAGGACGCGCCGGCGCTCGCGCTCGCGGTGGCGCGCCTGCCGCGCCTGGCGCTGCGCGGCGTGATGAGCATCCCCGACCCGCGACCCGATTTGGACGCGCAGTGCGCGGTGCACCGGCGTGCGCGCGCGGTGTTCGACGCGATCGCGGCCGCGCTGCCGCCGGGCCACGCGGGGTTCGACACGCTCTCGCTGGGCATGACGGCCGACCTCGAGGCGGCGATCCGCGCCGGCAGCACGATGGTGCGCGTGGGCACCGGCATCTTCGGCGCACGCCACTACGGCAGCGCCACGCCGTGAACGGCCCCGAGCCCGCCGTGCGTTCGTCGCCGTGCTAAGCTGAATTCACGCGGCCGCGCAGCGCGGCAGGCCTGTACGCGCCGCCCACCACACTTTCAGGAGAGAACCACCATGCCAGGACTGTTGCCCGACGTAGACCCCGATGGCCTGCTCGAGTTTTCCGTGGTCTATACCGACCGCTCGCTCAACCACATGTCGCGGCGCTTCGTGCGCGTGATGCAGGACATCCTCGCCACGCTCAAGGAGGTCTATGCGGCGCAGACCGCCATCGTGCTGCCGGGCAGCGGCACCTTCGGCATGGAAGCGGTGGCGCGCCAGTTCGCCAACCGCGAGAAGGTGCTGATCGTGCGCAACGGCTGGTTCAGCTACCGCTGGACGCAGATTTTCGAAGAGGGCGGCCTGGGCGGCGGCGCGGTGGTGTGCAAGGCACGGCGCCAGGGCGCTGGCGCGCAGGCGCCGTGGGTGCCCTGCCCGGTGGACGAGGTGGTGCAGGCCATCCGCACGGAACAGCCCAAGGTGGTGTTTGCGCCGCACGTGGAGACCGCCAGCGGCATCATGCTGAGCGACGACTACATCCGCGCCGTGAGCGGCGCGGCGCACGAGGTGGGCGCGCTTTTCGTGCTCGACTGCGTGGCCTCGGGCGCGATGTGGGTGGACATGCGGGCCACCGGCGTGGACGTGCTGATCTCTGCGCCGCAAAAGGGCTGGAGCAGCTCGCCCTGCTGCGCGATGGTGATGCTCTCCGAGCGCGCGCGCGAGGCGATCGAGAGCACGAAAAGCTCCAGTTTCTCGTGCGACCTGAAGAAGTGGATGCAGATCGCCGAGGGCTACGAAAAAGGCCAGCACGCCTACCACACCACCATGCCGACCGACCCGCTCGTGCATCTGCGCGACGCGATGCAGCAAGCGCGCGCACGCGGCTTCGCGAAGGTGCGCGAGCAGCAGATCGAGCTCGGCGCCAAGGTGCGCGCGCTGCTGGAGCGCCGCGGCTTTCCCAGCGTGGCGGCCGAGGGCTGGAAGGCGCCCGGCGTGGTCGTGAGCTACACCACCGACCCCGACATCAAGAGCGG
>JAIXLP010000027.1:54530-103147 GCA_026954015.1 Burkholderiales bacterium
CAGGCCACGCTTTTCCAGCGCGGCGATCTTGCCCACGAGGTTGGGCGGCAGCAGGTTGAGCGTGTCGCACAACTGGCGCGAGGTGACGCCGGGGTTGTGGTGCACGATCGAGAGGATGGAAAAATCCACGATGCGCAGCCCATAGGGCGCCATGCGCGGGATGAAGACCGCGATGGCCTTGAGCGCGGCCATGCGCGCGTTGAAGCCCAGGAGCGTCTGCAGGAAAGACGCATCCACCACTTCCACGACAGCATTGGGATCGATATCTGAAACGGGAGCGAGAGATGCGGTCACGGGGCGGCTGGTGGCGGGCAGATGATCGCCAATGATCGCACACCGGCGGGAGGCGGATCGCCTCGCACCAGCAGGCGCATGTGAGGTAGTACTCTTTTCGGAGCGTCGCGACGACCGTGCGCAAGGCCTGCCACGGCGCAGCGAAAACCGCTTGCCAAACGCCGCCGAACACGGTGAAATACTGTATGAAAATACAGTTAAACCATGTCTGCCTGCGCCCGCATTTCTTCCTGTGAACCCCTGCGCCCCGGCGGCGGATCGCCCGCGCCACGGATTGCGTGGCGATCCGACGCCATCGCGGCCCTGCTCGCACGCCCCGACGTCTGGACGGCCGGCGCGCTGGGCGAGCGCGGCACCACGGCGCTCCCCAGCGGCCACGCGCCGCTGGACGCCGCGCTGCCCGGCGGCGGCTGGCCGCTGGGCACGTTGATCGAGCTGTTCGCGCCCGACGCGCCGACGCCCGTCTGGCCGCTGCTGCTGCCGGCACTTGCACGGCAGCAGCAGCGGCCAGACGGGATCGTGGCGCTGGTCAACCCGCCCTATGCGCCCTACGGCCCGGCGCTGGCCGCCTGCGGCCTGGCGGCGCAGCACATCGTCAGCCTGCGCGGCGCGAGCGCCGCCGAGCAGTTGTGGGCCACCGAACAGGCGCTGGGTTGCACCAGCGTGGGCGCCGTGCTCGCCTGGTTGCCACGCGCGCATTCGAGCGCCCTGCGGCGGCTGCATCTGGCCGCGGCGCGACGCGGCGACGGCCTGCTGTTCGCGCTGCGCCCGCCGCACGCCGCGGGCGAGGCCTCGCCCGCGCCGCTGCGCATCGCGCTCACACTCGACACGGCGGGCGAGACGCTGGTGCTCAACGTTCTCAAGCGGCGCGGGCCACGGCTGGCGGCGCCGCTGCACCTGCCCGCGCAGCCGCCCGCGCTGCGGGCGCTGCTCGCGGCCAGCGCGGCGCGGCGCGCACAGCCCCCCCACGGCGCGGCGCAGGTGCTGCCTCTGGCGACACACGCCGCACAAGCACCGCACGATGCAGTGGATCGCGTTGCAGTGGCCGCCTGAGACACCGCCCACGGAGCCCGCCGCGACCACGGTGGACGACGCCCTGGCCTGGTGGGCGCTGCGGTTCACGCCCCACGTGGCGCGGCTCGACGAGGCGCTGCTGCTGGAGGTCTCGGGCAGCCTGCGCCTGTGGGGCGGCCTGCCCGCGCTGGCGGCAAGAATCAAGGCGGAAAATCCGGCTCCACCGCTGGTGTGGCAAACGCAGGCAGCTATCGGTATCGTAGCGCTTGCGCGACTGCGACTGCGCGCTTCGGGAGAGAACCCGCCGCCGCCCGCGCTGCTGCCCGAGGCGCTGCCGCTGTCCACCCTGAGCGCGGCGCAACCGCACCTGCCGCTGCTCTCGGGCCTGGGCTGCCGCACCTGGGGGCAGGCGCACCAGCTACCGCGCGCAGGGCTCGCACGCCGCTGCGGGCCAGGGTTGCGCGCGGCGCTGGACGTGGCCTTCGGCCTGGCGCCCGAAACCTACCCCTGGATCGTCGCGCCCGAGCGCTTCGATCAGGCGCTGGAACTGCCCACGCACGTCGAGACCGCGCCCGCGCTGCTGTGGTCCGCGGCGCGCCTGCTGACGGCGTTGCAGCACTGGCTGCGCGCGCGCCAGCTCGGCGTGCGGGCGCTGCAGCTTTCATGGACGCTGGACCAGAAGCGCCTGAATGGCCAACCGCTGCCGTCGGGGCAGTCGCTCACCATCCGCACCGCCGAGCCCACGCAGACCATGGAGCACCTGCGCCGCCTGCTGGCCGAGCGGCTGGCGCAGGTGCGGCTGCTTGCCCCGGCTGCGGCGCTGCGCCTGCGCGCGACCGAAACCGCGCCTTGGCAGGCGGACAGCCGCAGCCTGCTGCCCGAAGAACGCCGCGCGGGCGATGCGTTGCACGTCTTCATCGAACGCGTGAGCGCCCGCCTGGGGCACGATCGGGTGCTGACGCCGCAGCCCGTGGCCGACCACCGTCCCGAACAGCGCCAGCGCTGGCAGCCCGCGCAGCAGGTGCTGGGTGTGCGGGGGCACACGCCGCCGCCGGGCTGGGTCGATGCGCTGGCGCCCACCTGGCTGCTGCCCGCGCCCGAACCGCTCGCGCTGCGACGCGGGCGCCCCTGCTGCCGCGGGCCGCTCACCTTGCTGGCCGGGCCGCGCCGCATCGAGGCCGGCTGGTGGCCACAGGGGGACGGCGGCGCCGCCGCCGCGCGCGACTACTACGTCGCCCGCAACCCGGCGGCCGAACTGTTGTGGATCTTTCGCGAACGCCCCACCCACGCGTGCGAGCCCGCGCACGAAGCACGCTGGTTTTTGCATGGCGTGTATGGCTGAACCCACAACTTTCGCCACTGCGCAGGTGCTGCATTTGCCGCGCCGCCCGGCACCCGGTCGAGCGGTGCCGGCCGCTCCCGCGCCGCCCTATGCCGAGCTGCACTGCCTGACGCATTTCAGCTTCCAGCGCGGCGCCAGCAGCCCCGAGGAGCTGGTGCGCCGCGCCTGGGCGCTGGGCTACACCGCGCTGGCCATCACCGACGAATGCTCGGTGGCCGGGGCGGTGCGCGCGTGGCAGGCGCTGGGCGCACTGGAGCGCTCCATCGGGGCCGCCGACGACCCCCGCGCGCCGCTGCACGCCGCGCGCGCGGCGCTGGGCGTGGCGGCGCCGCTCAGGCTGATCTACGGCGCGGAGTTTCGCTTTGCCGGCCAGGGCACGCTGGTGGCGCTGGCGCGCGATCTGGCGGGCTGGGGCGCGCTGTGCCAGCACATCAGCCACGCGCGGCAGGCCGCGCCCAAGGGCCACTACGACGCCGGCACGCCCGCTGCGGCGGTACGCGCGCTGGCCGGTTGCGAGCTGCTGTGGGCACCGTGGCGAGATACGTCTGTTTCTCTTGATTTCATAGCTGCCAGCGCTTGCTGGACAAGCGATGCAGCCACTATTGATGCGGAATTTTCATGGCTGCTGGAACTGCACGGCGACGCCGACGACGCGCTGTGGCTGGCCGCGCTGCGCCACGCCAGCGGTGCCACGGGTCGCCCGTTGGTGGCCGCCGGCGACGTGCAGATGCACGTGCGCGCGCGCAAGCGCCTGCACGACGTGCTGTGCGCCATCCGCCTGGGGCGGCCGGTGCAGCACTGCGGCCTGGCGCTGCAGCCCAATGCCGAGCGCCACCTGCGCCCACGGCAGCGGCTGGCGCGCATCTACCCGCCGGACGCGCTGGCGGCCACGCTTGACGTGGCCGCGCGCTGCCGCTTTCGCCTGGACGAGGTGCGCTACCACTACCCGCAGGAAAGCGTGCTGCCGGGCCTGACGCCCGCGCAAACGCTGCGCCGCCACACCATCGAGGGCGCACGCCGGCGCCTGCCACGCGGCGTGCCGCTGCGCATCTGGCGCTACGTGGCCAAGGAGCTGGCGCTGATCGCCGAGTGCCGCTACGAGATGTTCTTTCTCACCGTGCACGACATCGTGCGCCAGGCGCGGCGCCTGGGCATCCTGTGCCAGGGGCGCGGCTCGGCGGCCAATTCGGTGGTGTGCTGGTGCCTGGGCATCACCGAGGCCGACCCGCGCTTTTCGCACCCGCTGCTCGAGCGCTTCATCAGCAAGGCGCGCCGCCACGAGCCGCCGGACATCGACGTCGATTTCGAGCACGAGCGGCGCGAGGAGATCATCCAGTACATCTACGCCAAATATGGCCGCGCGCGCGCCGCGCTGGCCGCCGCCGTCATCACCTGGCGCACGCGCAGCGCGCTGCGCGATGTGGGCGCGGCGCTGGGCGTGGATGCGCGCCTGATCGACGCCGTGGCCAAGGACCACCATGGTTTTGACACGCAAAGCGTGGCCACGCGCGTGGATGGGTTGATCCAGAGCCTGGGCCTGTCTCCACCGCCCACGCTGGTGCGCCTGTGGCTGGAGCTGGCGGCCCAGCTCAAGGGCGCGCCGCGGCACCTGAGCCAGCACGTGGGCGGCTTCGTGCTGACGGCAACGCCGCTCACGCGCCTGGTGCCGGTCGAACCCGCCAGCATGGCCGGGCGCAGCGTGATCCAGTGGGACAAGGACGACCTGGAAGCGCTGGGCATGCTCAAGGTCGATGTGCTGGCGCTGGGCATGCTCACCGCCGTGCGCCGCTGCCTTGACCTTGTCAGCCGCTGGCGTGGCGCGCCATTCACGCGCGCCGACATCACACCCGAAGACGCGGCCACCTACGCCATGATCCAGCGCGCCGACACCGTCGGCACCTTCCAGATCGAAAGCCGCGCGCAGATGAGCATGCTGCCGCGCCTGAAACCCGCCACCTTCTACGACCTGGTGGTGCAAGTCGCCATCGTGCGCCCCGGCCCGGTCAGCGGCGGCATGGTGCACCCGTATCTCAAGGCACGCGAGCGCGCGCGCCGCGGCCTGCCGATCACATACGAGCGCTCGCGCCTGGACGCGCCGGGCCAGCCGCCGCGTCTGGCCAGGGCACTGGCGCGCACGCTGGGCGTGCCGATCTTCCAGGAGCAGGTGATGGAGCTGTCGATGCTCGCCGCCGGCTTCACCGCCGAACAGGCCGACCAATTGCGCCGCGCCATGGCGGCCTGGAAGAGGAAGGGCGGGCTCGAGCCCTTCGAGCGTGCGCTCACCGAAGGCATGCTCGCGCGCGGCTACAGCGCTGACTTTGCGCAGCGCATCTTCGAGCAGATCAGGGGCTTTGGCGAATACGGCTTTCCCGAAAGCCACGCCTACAGCTTTGCCCTGATCGCCTACGAGAGCGCCTGGCTCAAGTGCCACGAGCCCGAGGCCTGGCTGGCCGCGCTGCTGAATTCGCAGCCCATGGGCTTTTACGGCCCGTCGCAACTGGTGCAGGACGCGCGCCGCCACGGCGTGGTGGTGTTGGCGCCTGATGTAGCGGCGAGCGACTGGGACTGCACGCTGGAGGCGGTGGCGGTCCAATCAAAAATTTACAAGAAAAATATGCCTCCAACGCTTGCCCAGCAAGCGCTGGCAGCTATCAAAACAGAGAAACATGACACGCCCCGTCCCGCCGTGCGCCTGGGCCTGCGCCTCGTCTCGGGCCTGGCCGAAACCGCCGCGCGGCGCATCACCTCGGCCCGCGCCACGCAACCCTTTGCCAGCGTGCCCGATCTCGCGCACCGCGCCCGGCTGGATGTGCAGGCGCTTGGCCAACTCGCCGCTGCCGACGCGCTCGCCAGCCTGGCCGGGCACCGGCGCCAGCAGGTCTGGCAGGGCGCGGCGCAGCGCCCGCCGCCCGAACTGCTGCGCTGCGCCCCCATGGATGAAGCGCCGCTGAACCTGCCCGCCGCCCCCGAGGGCGAAGCCATCGTGCACGACTACGCGGCGCTGGGCCTGACGCTGCGCCGCCACCCGCTGGCGCTGCTGCGCCCGCGCCTGGCGCGGTGGCGCGTGCGCACCGCAGACGAGCTGGCGCGCACGCCCGGCGGATGTACGGTGCGCGCCTGCGGCATCGTCGTGGGCCGCCAGCGCCCGGTCACCGCAAACGGCACCATCTTCGTCACGCTGGAAGACGAAACCGGCCCCGTCAACGTCATCGTCTGGCCCGCCCTGCGTGAGCAGGAGGACCAGCGCAACGCCCTGCTGCGCGCGCGCCTGCTCGCCGTCGAGGGGCGATGGCAGCGGGGCGCGGGCAGCGGCGGTGTGCGCCACCTTGTGGCGCGGCGCCTGCGCGACCTCACACCGCTGCTGGGTCGGCTGGCGGGCCTGACCACGAGCCGCGACTTTCATTGAGGCGACGCTGAACCAGCCCCTCGCGCGCGGCCCGCGGCACGCCTACCTCGGCAACTCAACGAGGCGGCGCAGGGCCGTGATCAAAAGCCGCGCATTCCGCGCCCCAAGCGGCTTGAGCACGGCCGCCTGGTGGGCGAGCGCGCGCCGCACGTGTCGCTCGGCCACCGCGCGCCCCTCGTCCGTCAGCATCACCAGCGTCTGGCGCTTGTCCGCCGTCGTGCCGCAGCGCGCAACCAGCCCCTGGCGCTCCATGCGCTGCACCACCTTGCTCAGCGTTGGCTGCTTGACAAGCGCCAGCGCGCTCAGCGTCCCTATGGTCTCGTGCGCGCCATCCGAGAGGCAGGCGAGCACCCGCCACTCCGTCACCGACAGTCCGGCCGATTCGACTTCGCGGTGAAAACCGCCCGAAATGCGGTGGCTCGCCTGCGCCAGCAGGAACGCCAGATAGTCATCGAGGAACGGGCGCGGTGGTTGCGCCGGCGCCGCCGCGGGTTCGACCGGCGCACGCCCGCCGTCGCGGCGCCTGGGCTGGGAGCGGGCTGGGCTGTTCACGCGTCAAGCATATCGCCGGCCCTGCGGCACACGTGGGCCGGCTGGCGGAATTTCGCTGGGGTTTTCCCTGATTTTTACATGAATTTTCATGAATTTCGTTGACGTCTAAACAAATTCGCCCTACATTGACTGCAGATACGAAACGGCTACACCATCGGTGGCTGCCCGGCACGGGCGGCCACCGACTCTCACCGCAAAGGTATTGCATGTCCGGCTCATCGCTACTGGTCTCCGAAATCCGCGCCGAGACGCCGCTGATCCGCCGCATCCGCCTCGTCGATCCCGCCGGCAAACCTCTTGCGCCGCTCGCATCGGGCGCGCACCTGCAATTCCTGATTCCCGGCGTGGCGGACCGCCGCTGCTACTCGGTAGTGCAGCTCACCACGGCCGAGACCGCCGAACCGGCCCCGGCGGCCTACTGGATCGCAGTGCGCCACGAGGAGGCGAGCCGCGGCGGCTCGGCCTACATGCACCAGCTCAAGGTGGGCGACACGCTCGCGGTGAACGAGCCGCGCAACGAATTTCCGCTGCACGCGCCCGAAGCCGGCGAGGGCCCGACGGTCTTGATTGCCGGCGGCATCGGCATCACCCCGCTTGCAAGCCACGCCGCCGCGCTCAGCGCCGCGCACCGCCCCTTCGTGCTGCACTACAGCAGCCGCAGCCGCGACCAGCTCGCGATGGTGCATGAGCTGCAGGCGCTGTGCGGCGACGCGCTGCACCTGCACGCCGACGACGACCCGGCCACGCGCATGGACCTCGCCGCGCTGCTCGGCACGCTGCGCCCCACGCAGCACCTGTACGTCTGCGGGCCCAAGGGCATGATCGACGCCGCGATCGCGCTCGCCACCGAGCGCGGCTGGCCCAAGGAGCGCATCCACGTCGAGCTCTTCGTCGAAGCCGCCACGCAGCTCGGCGACCAGCCGTTCGAGGTCGAGCTACGCCAGAGCGGCCAGGTGCTGCAGGTGCCGGCCGACAAGACGATCCTCGAAGTGATGGAAGACGCCGGGTGCGACCCGCTCTTCGACTGCCGCCGCGGCGAATGCGGCGTCTGCCAGGTCGACGTGCTCGAAGGCGTGCCCGACCACCGCGACTATTACCTGAACGATGCCGAACGCGCATCCAACAAGGTCATCCAGATCTGCATCTCCCGCGCCCGGTCCGCGCGGTTGGTGCTCGATGCCTGAACCCCCATACCGCAAGGAGACTGCCATGGGCCGATACACCAACCACCCCGAGGCGATCCGCGCGCTCGTGCGCGAAGCCGAAGTCCACAAGGACACCTACATCGATCCCGAGATCTTCGATCTCGAGATGGAGCACCTGTTCGCCAACACCTGGGTCTACGTCGGCCACGCGAGCCAGGTACCGAACAAGGGCGACTTCTACAGCACCACGGTGGGCACCGAGCCCGTGGTGATGGTGCGCCACACCGACAACAGCATCCGCGTGCTCTACAACCGCTGCCCGCACAAGGGCGTGAAGGTGGCGAGCGAGACCTGCGGCAACACCGGCAAGTTCTTCCGCTGCCCCTACCACGCCTGGACCTTCAAGACCGACGGCTCGCTGCTCTCGATCCCGTACAAGCAGGGCTACGAAAAGACCGATTTCAACTGCTGCGAGGCCAGCGGCGGCATGGCCGCGGTGCAGGCCGTGCACGTCTACCGCGACTTCGTCTTCTGCCGCCTGAACCCCGAGGGCATTTCGTTCGACGACTACTTCGGCCAGTCGCTCTCCACCATCGACAACATGGTGGATCGCTCGCCCGAGGGCAAGCTGGAGATCGTCGGTGGCGTGCTGCGCTACATCAACCGCTGCAACTGGAAGATGCTGGTGGACAACCAGACCGACACCACCCACCCGATGGTGGTGCACGAATCGTCCGCCGGCACCGCGGTCTCCGCCTGGAGCAAGGCACCCCCCGGCACGCCCAAGCCCATGGCGGTCGAGGTGTTCTCGCCGTTCGTGAGCTCGTACGAGTTCTTCTCGGAGATGGGCATCCGTGTCTGGCCCCACGGCCACGGCCACACCGGCGTGACCAAGTCCATCCACTCCGACTATTCCGCCATCCCCGGCTACCTGGAGGCCATGGTCGCCGCCTATGGCGAAGAGCGCGCCCACGCCATCCTGCACGAGAACCGCCACAACACCATCTATTTCCCCAACCTCACGATGAAGGGGCCGGTGCAGACGATGCGCGTGTTCAAGCCCATCGCGGTGGACAGGACGCTGGTCGAATCCTGGACCTTCCGCCTCGTGGGCGCGCCCGACAAGCTGCTCGAGCGCACGCTCATGTACAACCGCCTCATCAACGCGCCTACCTCGGTCGTCGCGCACGACGACACCGAGGTCTACGAACGCGCGCAGGAGGCGCTGCACAGCCGCGGCCGCGACTGGATGAACCTCTACCGGCTCTACGAGCAAGACGAGCCGCGCGACGCCGCGCACTTCGAGACCAACGGCACCAACGAGCTGCAGATGCGCAACCAGATGCGCGCCTGGGCCCATTTCATGACCGTGAGCATGACCGAAACCACCGAAGGGAGCGCCGCATGAGCACGATCACCGACGCGCAACTGCGCGACTTCGTCTACGATGAGGCGGCCCTCATCGACGAACAGAAACTGCAGGAATGGGAACAGCTCTTCGCCGACGACGGCCACTACTGGATGCCGCTCACGCCCGGCCAGACCGACCCCATCCTGCAGGGCTCGCTGATGTACGAAGACCGCATGCTGCTGCAGATCCGCATCGAACGCTACTTCGGCAAGCGCACCTTCTCGCAGCAGCCGCACACGCGCTGCCACCACCTGCTGCAGCGCCCGCGCATCACCCAGCGCGACGACGCGGCGGGCCGCTACACGCTGCGCACCGCGTTCCACTACGTGGAGACGCGCATGGACGACCAGGCGCTGTACGCGGGCTGGACGACGCACGAACTGGTGCAGGTGGACGGCAAGCTGCGCATCCGGCTCAAGCGCGTCGACCTCATCAACTGCGACGCCGCGCTGCCCAACATCCAGCTCTTCATGTGAGATCCGCTTGACCGACGCCATCGCCCGCTTCGCCAGCAACGACCGCACGCTGCCCGCGATGCTCGCGCACCAGTGCGCGCGCTTTGCCGAACGCACACTGCTCGTCTGCGGCGACGTCCGCTGGCGCTATGCCGAGGCGCTGCGCATGGCGCAGGCCACGGCCGCGCTGCTGCAGGCGCACGGCATCCGGCGGGGAGACCGCGTCGCGCTCATGTGCGGCAACCGGGCGGAGTTCATCCAGATCTTCCTCGGCTGCGCCTGGATGGGTGCGGTGACGGTGCCGATCAACACCGCCGCGCGCGGCGCCAACCTGCGCCACATCCTCTCCAACTCGGGCGCGCGCCTGTTCATCGGCGAAACCGGCACGCTGCCCGCGCTGGCCGGGCTCGAAGACCGCGGTGCGCTCGAGCAGGTCTGGAGCCTCGACGGTTCCCGGGAAGCCGGTGCACTGCCCATGCCCCCGGCCGGCGCGGCACTGGCCGAAGCAGCGCCGGTGCAGCCCGGCGACACGCTCGCCATCCTCTACACCTCGGGCACCACGGGCGTATCCAAGGGCGTATGCTGCCCGCACGCGCAGTACTACTGGTGGAGCCGCTATTCGAGCGAACTGCTCGGCCTGCGCGACGGCGAGGTGCTGCTCACCACGCTGCCACTGTTCCACACCAACGCGCTCAATGCGTTCTTCCAGGCACTGCTCACCGGCTCCACGCTGGTGGCCGAACCGCGCTTTTCGGCGTCGGACTTCTGGGCCGCGCTGGTGCGCCACCAGGCCACCGTCACCTACGTGCTCGGCGCCATGGTGCCCATCCTGCTGTCCAAGGAGCCCACGGCGCACGACCGCGCGCACCGCGTACGCGTGGCCCTGGCACCCGCGATCCCGCAGCGTTTTCACGCCACCTTCAGCGAGCGCTTCGGCATGCGGCTGCTCGACGGCTACGGTTCGACCGAAAGCAATTTCGTCATTGGCCTGGACGCCGAACAGAAGCCCGGCACCATGGGCCGCATCGTCCCCGGTTTCACCGCCCGCGTGGCCGACGAAAACGACGAGGCGGTGGCAGACGGCACCCCCGGCGAGCTGCTGCTGCGCGCCGACGAACCGTACGCATTCGCCTCGGGCTACTTCGGCATGCCGGACAAGACCGTCGAGGCCTGGCGCAACCTGTGGTTTCACAGCGGCGACCGCGTGGTGCGCGATGCGGACGGCTTCTTCACCTTCGTGGACCGGCTCAAGGACGCCATCCGCCGCCGCGGCGAAAACATCTCGTCCTACGAGGTCGAGCAGGTACTGCTCAGCCACCCGGCGGTGGCGCTTGCGGCGGTGTTTCCGGTGCACAGCGAACTTGCCGAGGACGAGGTCATGGCCACCATCGTCGCGCGCGACGGCATGACGATCGACCCGGTCGAGCTGATCCGCTACTGCGAACCGCGCATGGCGTATTTCGCGGTGCCGCGCTACCTCGAATGCCTGCCCGAACTGCCAACCACCGAAAGCGGCAAGGTGCAGAAATTCAAGCTGCGCGAACGTGGCATCACCCCCGCCACCTGGGACCGCGAGGCGGCCGGCATCACCATCAGGCGCTGAGCGATGGCCGCCGTTTTGCAACGCAAGGGCTACGAGGGCGTGGCGCTCACCGTGCCGGTCACCGTGCCGTACGAGCGCTATTCGATCCACGGCGCGCACTGGTTCCTCGGGCAGGCCGTACGCGCGCTGGTGCAGGGCTCGGGCCTCGCCAAGGAGCAGATCGACGGCCTCACGGTGAGCAGCTTCTCGCTCGCGCCCGACACCGCGGTGGGCGTCACGCAGCACCTGGGGCTCTCCCCGCGCTGGCTCGACCACATCCCCACCGGCGGTGCTTCGGGCGTGATGGCGCTGCGCCGCGCCGCCCGCGCGGTGCAATGCGGCGACGCCGAGGTGGTGGCCTGCGTCGCCGCCGACACCAACCACGTCGATTCATTCCGGCAAACGCTGGGCGCGTTCAGCGACTTCGCGCGCGACGCAAGCTACCCCTACGGCGCGGGTGGGCCCAATTCGATGTTCGCCTTCATCACCGCGCACTACATGCGCCGCTACGGCGCGCGGCGCGAGGACTTTGGCCACATCGCGGTCGCACAGCGCGCCAACGCGCTCGCCAATCCCTATGCACTGTTCAAGAAGCCGCTCACGCTCGACGAGTACATCGCGGCGCGCCCGGTCTCCGACCCCATCCACCTGTTCGACTGCGTGATGCCCTGCGCGGGCGCCGAGGCCTTCCTCGTGATGGCGCCCGAGCGTGCGCGTGACCTGGGCCTGCCGCACGTGCTGCTGCGTGGCGCGATCGAGCGCCACAACGCCTACAGCAGCGACCCGGTGATGGTCTGCGGCGGCTGGGCCGTCGACCGCGACGACCTGTACGCGCAGGCCGCCATAGCCCCCGATGACATCGACGTGATGCAGACCTACGACGACTACCCCGTCATCGTGATGATGCAGTTCGAGGACCTGGGCTTCTGCGCGAAGGGCGAGGGGCCCGAGTTCGTGCGCACGCACGACCTGCGCCACAACGGAGATTTCCCGCAGAACACCAGCGGCGGCCAGCTCTCATGTGGGCAGGCGGGCGCGGCGGGCGGCTTCATCGGCATGACCGAAACCATCCGCCAGCTCACCGGACAGGCGGGGGCACGCACCGTGCAGGACGCACGCTACGGCCTGGTCGGCGGTTTCGGCATGGTCACCTACGACCGCTGCCTGTGCACCGGCGCCGCGATCCTGGAGGCTGCCGCATGACGCGCCCGCTGACCCGTCCGCCGCGCAAGGACCCCACCCTGCGCACGCCGCGGATCAACCTGCCGCCGGGCGCGCGCGGGCGCGTGGCGCTTGGCCTCACGGCAGCCGCCGCCGAGGGGCGGTTCATGCTGCAGGTGTGCGGCGAATGTGGCGCTACGCAGTACCCGCCGCGCGAAGCCTGCTATCAATGTTTATCCAGCGCGCTGCGCTGGCAGCCACAGGACGGCGCGGGCGAGCTGCTTGCCGAAACCACGCTCGCGCACAGCAACGACCTGTACTTTCGCGAGCGCCTGCCGTGGCGCCTGGGCATGGTGCGGCTCGACGCCGGGCCCAGCGTCATGGTGCACCTGCACGGCGAGGTCGGCGCGGCCCCGGCGCGCGTGCGCGTGGGCGTGCAGCTCGACCGCGCCGGGCAGGCGGTGCTGATAGGGTTCCCCGAGAAAGGATCGGAGCACATGGCCGACGACCCGATGCTGCGCGAAATGGCCAGCGACCCGAAGTTCCGCAAGGTGCTGGTCACCGACGGCAAATCGCCCGTCGGCCAGGCCATGGTGCGCGCGCTGGCCCAGGCCGGGGCGGACCGCATCTGGGTCGGCCAGGCCGAGCCGTGGAAGCAGCCCGCGGGGTTTGCCGATCTGGCGCAGCTCCCGCAGGTCACCATCGTCGATCTGGACGTGCGCGACGAGCGCTCGGTGCAGGAAATCGCCGGGCGCATCGCGGGCAAGGTGGACATCGTGGTCAACACCGCCGAGGTGCACCGCAACGCCGGGATCGACGGGCGCCGCGGCACCGACGTCGCGCGCGAGGAAATGGAAGTCAACTACTTCGGGCTGCTGCGCCTCGCGCAGGCGTTCGGCCCCATGCTCAAGGCGCGCGCAGCGGACGGCACCACGCATGCCTGCGCCTGGGTCAACGTGCTCTCGATCTACGCGCTCAGCAGTTACCCCCCCGAAGGCACGTTCGCCGCGTCCAAGGCGGCGGCGCTCTCGCTTGCGCAGTGCCTGCGCGCAGAGATGCGCGCAAGCGGCATCCGCGTCGTGAACCTGTTTCCCGGCCCCATCGATGACGCGTGGAACCAGAACGTGCCGCCCCCCAAGCTCGCGCCCGCGGCGCTCGCCAACGCCGTCATCAAGGCGCTCAAGAGCGGTGTGGAAGACGTTTATCCCGGCGACATCGCGCAGGACTGGCTCGCGCGCTGGCGCGACAACCCCAAGGTACTCGAGCGCGAACTCGCGGCCGGAGGCCAGTGACATGACGACCCGCCCCACGCCCAGCGCCCTCGACGCCTTCACCGCCAGCCTGCTCACCGGGCAGGTGCGCGTCGTCGATCTGTCGCACACGCTCTCCACCGATTTCCCCACGCTGGGCCTGCCACCCGAGCTCGGCCAGTGCGCGCCGTTTCGCGTCGAGCAGGTCTCGGCCTACGACGAGCGCGGCGCGAGCTGGTACTGGAACAACATCTCGTGCAGCGAGCACACCGGCACGCACTTCGACGCGCCCATCCACTGGATCACCGGTCGCGACCGGCCCGGCAATGCCGTCGATGCCGTGCCGCCGCGGCACTTCATTGCGCCCGCCTGCGTCATCGATTGCAGCGCACAGGCCGCGCGCGACGCGGACTACCTGATGACCGTGGCCGACATCGAGGCCTTCGAGGCCGAGCACGGGCGCATCCCCGCCGGGAGCTGGGTCTTGATGCGCACCGACTGGTCGCACCGCTGGAGCGTGCACCGCGACGCGCTGGCCTACCAGAACTACGATGCCACGGGCCAGCACACGCCGGGGCCAAGCGCCGAGGCCGTGCGCATGCTCGTCAACGAGCGCGACGTGCTCGGCTTCGGCTCGGAGACCATAGGCACCGACGCGGGCCAGGCCGCACACCTCACGCCCCCCTACCCCTGCCACTCGCTGATGCACGGGGCGGGCAAGTACGGATTGCAGTGCCTCGCCAATCTGCAACAGTTGCCCCCGACGGGTGCACTGATCATCGCCGCGCCACTCAAGATCGAGCATGGCAGCGGCAGCCCCCTGCGCGTGATCGCGCTGATCCCCCAAGCATGAAAAGCACACACCCACATGAGTGAGCCCCAATACACGGCCCTCGTCACCGGCGGCTCCGCCGGCATAGGTGCCGATATCTGCCAACGCATGCTGAAGGACGGCTGGCAGGTCGTGAGCCTTGCGCGTCGCGCGCCCGAATGGAGTCACCCGGCGCTGCACGCGGTTCAGGTCGACCTGCTCGACGCCACCGCCACGCGCGAGGCCGCGGCGGAGGTTGCCCAGCGCTTCGAGGTGAGCCACTTCGTCCACAACGCCGGAGTCATCTGGCCGCACCTGCTCGCCGACGCGACACTGGACGAGCTGCAGGGCCTGACGCAAATCCACCTGGGCTCGGCGCTCACGCTGATGCAGGCCATCCTGCCCGGCATGGAACGGCGCGCCTTCGGCCGCGTGGTGCTGATGTCTTCGCGCGGCGCGCTGGGCCTGGCCACGCGCACCAACTACTCGGCCACCAAGGCCGGCATGATCGGCATGGCGCGCACCTGGGCGCTGGAGCTCGCGCCCAAGGGCATCACGGTGAACGTCGTCGCGCCCGGCCCCATCCAGACCCCCATGTTCTACGAGGTCATCACGCCGGGCAGCGAGCGCGAGCACAAGCTGGCCTCCGCAATCCCGGTCGGCCGCATCGGCCGCCCTGACGACGTCACGCGCGCCGTGATGTTCTTCGCTGACCCAGCCAACAGCTTCGTGACCGGCCAAACGCTCTACGTCTGCGGCGGCGCCAGCGTCGGCACGCTCGTCATCTAGGGTTTTGCCGTTTTCCATCCCATTTCCACCCACAGGAGACCATCGCATGCGTATCCCACGCTTTCTCAAACTGACGGGCCAGGCACTGGCCCTGTCCGCCCTGCTCGGAGTCGCCGGCACGGCGGCCGTGGCCCAGATCAAGGTCGGCGTGATCTATTCCGCCACCGGAGCCACTTCGTTTGTCGGCATACCGCAGCACAACACCATCGCGCTGCTGCCGGAGAAGATCGGCGACTACACGGTGCAGTACATCGGTCTGGACGACGCAAGCGACCCGACGCAAACCGTTACCAACGTGCGCAAGCTCCTTTCCGAGCAAAACATCGACGCGCTGATCGGCCCCAGCGGCTCGCCCAACGCAATGGGCGTGATCCAGTTTGTCGCCGAGGCGGGCGTTCCCATGCTCGCGCCCGTGGGCACCGCCGCCGTGGTGCAACCGATGGACGACAAGAAGAAGTGGGTCTTCAAGACCACGCAGAACGACGAGATCATCGCCGCCGCGCTGTTCGACCACATGACCAAGACGGGGGTCAAGACCATAGGCTTCATCGGCCTGTCCGACCCCTATGGCGAAAACTGGTACCGCGTCTCCAGCGCCCTGGCGGAAAAGCACGGCATCAAGATCGTCGCCAACGAGCGCTTCGCCCGCACCGACAACTCCGTCACCGGCCAGGCGCTCAAGCTCATTGCCGCCAAGCCCGACGCAGTTCTGATCGCGGCCGCGGGCGGCCCGACCGTCCTGCCGCACATCACGCTGGTCGACCGCGGCTACAAGGGGCCGATCTACCAGACCCACGGCGCGGCCCTGCCCGCGTTCATCAAGCTGGGCGGCAGCAAGGTCGAAGGCACCATCATGGCCGCGAGCCTGATGCTGGTGCTGCCTGAAATCGCGGACAGCAACCCCTCGAAGAAGATCGCCGAGAACTACATCGACGCCTACAAGAAGCGCTACGGCGAACCGCCCGCCACCTTCGGCGCCAACGTCTACGACGCAGGCATGCTGCTGCAAAACGCCATTCCCGTGGCCGCGAGCAAGGGCAAACCGGGCACGAAGGAATTCCGCGCCGCGTTGCGCGACGCGCTGGAGCAGACCAAGGAGCTCGTGGCCACGCAAGGCGTCTACAACATGACGCCCGAAGACCACAGCGGTTTTGACAACCGCGGCCGCGAACTGATCACCGTCAAGGACGGCCAGTTCCGGCTGCTGAAGTAAGCCCGCAGCCAGGAGAGCGGTACACCACCGCCGTGTGCCGCTCTACCTGCCCCGCGCTGCCGCGGCCAACGCCTTCGCATTGCTGCCCGTGAGGGCACGCAAAAACGCGGCGAGGTCCGCCTTCTCGCTCGCCTGCAGGTTCAGCGGTCGCACGAGCGGATCCTTCTCGGGGTTGTCGATACCGCCGCGATCGTAGAAATCGATCACCTCTTCCAGCGTTTTGAACGAGCCGTCGTGCATGTACGGCGCGGTCAGCGCAATGTTGCGCAGCGTGGGTGTGCGGTAGGCCCAGCGATCCACCGGATCGAGCGTGATTTCATAGCGTCCCACATCGTCGAGGCCGGGCTCCGAGAAGCTGGCTATCGTCTGCTCATCCACCTCCACCATGACACCGGGCGCAAGCTCCACCGTGCGTTTGCGCCCGTGCGACTCCTGCGGATGGCTGCGCGCGTAGCCCACCCCGGTGTTGTGGAACGCATCGTCGGAAAACAGTGCCCAATCTGCGTTCACGGTGTGGCAGCTCGCACAACCGCCCTTGCCCATGAACAGCGCAAAACCCCGTTGTTCCCGCGCATCGAGCGCCGACTCGCTCTTGCCGTAGTACCAGCGGTCAAAGCGTGAGTCGCCGGAAACCAGGGTGCGCTCATAGCTTGCGATTGCCTGTCCTACCGTGAGCATGCTCGGACCCCGACCGTCGAACGCGCGCTCAAACAAGCCCCGGTACTCGGGCTGTGCGCGGATTTTCTCAATCACGACGCCCGGCGCCGCATTGGCCATCTCATTGAACGAAAGCAGCGGTCCCCAGATCTGGTTCTCCAGGGATATCTCGCGTCCGTCGTGAAACAGCCGCTGGAAGTACGCGGCGTTGAGTACCGTGGGCGTGTTGCGCCGATGGCTGCGCCCCTCGAAGCCGACCGCCCCGCCCAACTCGTTGGAGACGAAACCCTGCTCGGGCACGTGGCACATGCCACACGACATGGTGTCGTCCGGCGACAGCCGCCGGTCCATGAAGAGCATGCGCCCCAGATCGATCTTGGCCTGGCTCTGCGGGTTGTCGGCGGGGACGGGAACCGGCGGCAAGCCGAGCTGCGGTTCAGCCCCCACCGCAGCGACGGCGCCGACAAACAGGCAAACCGTCGCAGCTACCGATCGCAGGACGCCACTTCGCGGTGCGCCGGTACCGGGCGCCTCAATGCCGCGCCGCATGGTGGTGCGCAGGCGCATGTGCCTGCTCCATCGCCAGGGTCTGGATGTCGTTGAGCACCACCAAGGGCTGAAGGAATGCGCTCGAATAAATCTCGCGCACCGTGCCGCCGCTGTCGAGCAGGAAGAGCTTGAGCATGTGCGCGAAATCCTGCGTATCGTCGGGAGCATTGGCAGCCACGGACACATCCTGGCCAAACCCGTCAAGCAGCGGCACCAGCGCGTCCGGCCCGCTCGTCGTCAGGAAGTCCCATTCAACCCCAGCGTCGGGATCACCAGCACCCTCACCATAGCTGCGCATCACCTCTGGCGTGTCGTGGCGCGGGTCAAAGCTCAGGCTGACGAGACGCACCTTGCCGCGCAAGGGCGCCAGCGCGGGCCGCTGCTCAATCGCCCCCTTGAGTTGCTGGTTGAGGACATACGCCGCCGGGCACCCATTGACGTCACTGCAATGGGTGAAGATGAACGCCAGCAGCGTCACCTTGCCCTGGGTGTACCGCGACAACGGCTGGCTCTTGCCACCAGTGTCGAGCACCGTGCCGTCAGGCGAGCGCATGATGCGCTGCAGCTCGTAGGTGCCCGGCGACGCCACAGCGTAGTCGGGTTCGGGCAGCGCCGCGACTGGTTCATGCCCCATCGCTGCATGATCGTGGGCTTGCCCCGGCACGGGCGCCAGCGCCAACGCCAGCACCGCGGCCACGCACATGAACGATCGCGATGCCATGCTCTTCACAGATTCACTCCACGACTGCACGCCCAGTCACCACAAACCCGCGTCACACGCTTGAGCGCTCTTACGGGCGGCCGGCTCCGGCAGCGCAGCCGGCGCAACAACCCATCACTGACCATTCGAGACGAGCCGGGCGCTCGCCACCCTGCTCGCCGGGGCATCGGTCCACTGCCGCTGCGCGGCATAGCCGGGCCGCAGCGCGTCCGAGCCGAACTTCATGTGGTGCGCACGTCCGAGCTTGAGCGCGGCAAAGTCGATGCGAAACCGCTCGGTGAGCTCCTTGCCGTTCCAGTCGTAGGCGGCGAAGTACTGCTCGTTGTCCTTGCCCTTCTTGTCCCAGTTAGCCAGCAGCGACGAGGTGAAATACAGGCGCGAGCCGTCCCAGCTCTGCGAAACCATGTTGACCTGCGCGCCTATCTTCTTCTTGTACACCTCCTTGGGATGCATCGGATCGGTCATGTCCCAGTAACGCGCGCTGCCGTCGCCCATGGTGTCTATCCACAGGCCCTTGCCGTCCGCGCGCATGCTGATGTCCACGGGCAGCGGGAGTTCAGCGGGGTTGCCGATGGTCGCCACGTTGTGCGCCTGCCATTCACCCTTGTCGTCCTCCTTGAAGACCCACATCGCGGAGGTGGTGGCGTTGGCCGTCACGGCCCAGTTGTCGCCGGAGGCAAGCGACCAGCGGATTTCCAGCGGCGACCCAGGCACGTGCATGACCTTGGTCGGCTTCATGGTCTTGACGTCCCAGGCGACCACGGTCTCGCCGAAGTGCTTCATCGCCTCCTGATCCTTCAGCAGCTTGCCGAAGTCCATCATGTAGTTGTTCCAGCCGGTGAAGCTGGTCGTCAGCATGGTGTTCTTCTGCGGGTTGATGCCGATGTCGTAGCCGTAACCATCGGCGCGCACGCCGTTCATCTCGCCCGTGGGCATGTCGTGCTTGCTCACGAACTCGCCCTTGTTGTTGTACACCGCCAGACCCGTCACACCGCCGTGGTCCTTGGTGTTGGACAGCGCGCCCACCAGCATGCGCCCTGGCAACGCATAGAAAGTGTGCGGTCCCACATAGCCCGTGGTCTGCGCGAAATCGCTGATCGTCTTGACCAGCTTGGGTTGGGCGGGATTGGTATAGATATCGAAGATGAAAATCTTGTTGTCGTCCAACCGTCCGGCCCACATGTGGTGGTGGTCATCCGTGAACCCCATGTGGTGCGCCTCGCCACGGCCACCGACAGACAGCGTTGCGATGACCTTGCCGAATTTCTTGGATTTGGGGTTGACGTCTATCGTCACCAGCTTGTCCGACCCATCTCCCATGCCCTTCACACCCAAGGTCCAGACGTAGACGTACTGTTCATCCTTGACCAGATTGCTCATGAACGGGGAATTGCAGGTCGCATCGGCTTGCGCCTCCAGTGGAATCGCCAGGCTCCCCGCACCCAGCACCATGGCGGCAGCCAGACTGCCGTGGACGAACGCTCCCGAAATGTTGCGCGCTTTCATCTTTTGCCTCCAGAAATTGGTGGTGCGTGTCTCCTCCATGAGATCGCGGGTTCAAGCTAGTTCAAACAGGCAGACGCGTCAATGCACAAAACCCTAGGAACGCGGGTCCGCCATCGCTCGCTCCAGCAGGGCGGCGGTGATGGGCCCCGAGAAAGTGTGCGCCAGCACCCCTTGTGGATCGATCAGATACGTCGTGGGCAAGGCCGTGGGGCGCTTGAACCTGCCGATCGGCGCGAACGGATCGATGATGGCCACCGGATAGCTGACGCGGTGGCGCTGAAGAAACCGGCGGATATGCGCCGGGCTCGCATCCTGCCAGGCCAGGCCGATCACACGCACTTCGGGATGCGAACGGGCATATTCGTCCAGTTCGGGCATCTCGGTGATACACGGACCGCACCACGTGGCCCAGATGTTCACGAGCACCCAATGCCCGCGCGCCTGAGACAACTGCCAACGCCCGTGGTCGAGCGTGGACACCTCCAGCGTCACCTCGCGCACGGACGATCCCGGTGCCTGTTCCCGCGGCTGCGCAGCAGTCGTACCCATACCGGAGGAGAGTGCCCACACGATCAAGAGCATGACGAGACGCATACCCGGTTTCCTCGATGAAGTGCACGACAGTGCCGGTCTGGATGCGCCCGCCAGGACCCTCCATACCGAGCGCCGCGAACCGTCACTGTGGCAGGCGTCATCACGGCGCTACCGCCAGCGGCCATTTTGGCCCACAATGCATTCACAGCGATGCACGCGACCTCTATCGGCGCGACGCGAGGATCACCCCTTCCACGGCATGAGGCTCACCATGCTGGCACCGTCCAATATCCGTTCCGATCGACTGCTCGAAGCCCACCCCATCTTCGTGACGCACGACATCGATCAGGCACGCGTGGAGGTGGGGCGCGTGTTCTGTGCGCACCATCTGCAACAGACCCAGGCGGCGCAGCAGCTGGACTGTCACATGCACCGCGTCGCCCTTGGCGCGCTCTCGCTCAACTACCTGTGTTATGGCGCCGACGTGGACATCCGTCCCGGTTGCCTGGAAGATTTTTATCTGGTCCAGATTCCGCTGGCAGGCTACGCGCGAATTCGCTATGGCGACCGGATGGTCGAATCAGACTGCACCACCGCGTCCATCCTTTCGCCGCACCGCCCCGTCGCGATGCACTGGCAGGGCGATTGCGCCCAGATCATGCTGCACGTCCCACGCCAGCTCATGGAGCAGCAGTGCCGGCAGTGGCTCGGTCAGGACCACGCTGCGCTGGAATACGAACCAGCCCTGACCCAGCGCACCGGACCGACTGCAGGATGGTGCCAGACCGTGGTCGATCTGGCGCGCAACATCGACGCCCACGGCAACGGCTGGCTGCAACACCCGGCGGCTGCGGCCTCGCTGCAGGAATTCCTGCTGCACGGCCTGTTGATCCAGCAACCGTACCGGGGCGCAACGCCTGCGGCAGAGTCTGCCAGCGCTGTATTGCCCCGGCACGTTCGCCGCGCGCAGGAATTCATCGACGCACAGGCCGAGCAAGCGATCACGATGGACGACATTGCCCGCGCCGCCTGCGTCAGCGAGCGCACGTTGCAGGCAGGCTTTCGCCGCCACCTGGGGACGACCCCCAGCGCCTATCTGCGCGAAGTACGGCTGCACAGGGTGCATGAGCACCTGCGCTTCGCCGCCGACAACGGCCTCGCACCCTCGGTGTTCGACGTCGCGCACCGCTACGGCTTCTTCCACCTCGGTCGCTTCGCCGCCTATTACAAGATGCGGTTTGGCGAAACCCCTTCGGCGACGCTCAAGCACGGCGGGCGTCTGCCCTCCGATCCACGTTGACCAGCCCGTGACCCCATGGCCGGGTTGGCGCGGAATATTGGCGCCGGGCGTGCCATCCACGCACCCGCTCATGCTGCACTGCAGCACATCCCTGCGCATTTCGGATAAGGCGGCTGCGCACCGTGGATAGTTGAAGCTTAAAGCACATTGCACACTTCCTGCATGGGTATGTCGCAATGCCCGTGCAAGGAGACCTATGAGCATGAAAGACAAAGTGGCCATCGTCACCGGCGGGGCCACCATGATCGGTGAAGGCGTGGTCGCAGCCCTGCTGGCTGAGGGCTGCCACGTCGTCATCGCCGACATCGACACCGTCAAGGGGCCGCAGGTACAGGCGCGTCAGGCAGGCAGCCGCTACATCCGCACGGACGTGTCCGACGACGCCTCCATCGCTGCCTGCGTCGCCGCGACCGCCAAGACGTTCGGCGGCATCGACTACCTCGTCAACTGCGCTGCCTCCTACGTGGACAACGGCGCCGCCTCGACCCGCGCCGAGTGGAACCAGAGCTGGAACGTCAACGTCGTTGGCGCCGCCATGATGCTGCAGGCCTGCGTGCCGCACATGGTGGCGCGCGGCGGCGGCGCGGTGGTCAACTTCGCGTCCATCTCGGCGTTTGCGGCGCAGACTGGGCGCTGGCTCTACCCGATCAGCAAGGCCGCGATGGTGCAGCTCACGCGCAACGCTGCGCTGGACCTGGCGCCGCAGAACATTCGCGTCAACTCCGTCTCGCCCGGCTGGACCTGGTCGTCCGTGATCGAGGGCATGGCCGGTGGCGACAAGGCCAAGGCCGACGCCGTGGCCGCCGACTACCACATCCTGGGGCGCCTCGGCCTGCCCGCCGAGGTGGCCAACGTGGTCGTCTTCCTGCTGTCGGACCGGGCCAGCTTCGTGGCCGGTGCCAATTACGCCGTCGATGGCGGCTACCAGGCCCTGGGCCCCGAGGCGCGCGCCGCCGCCATCGCCCGTCTGATGGGCTGAAGCCGCCACGGCCCCATCTTTTTCATTCACACCAACGGAGACTACACATGACGACCTCTACCCCGCGCACCATCGCCATCGTCGGCGGTGGCCAGGCCGGCCTGCTGCTGGGTGCCGGCCTGCTCGACCAGGGCCACGACGTCACGATCTACACCAACCGCGACGGCGCCAGCTTCTGGAACGGCAAGGTGATGTCCTCGCAGTTCATCTTCGACCCCAAGCTGCAGGTCGAGCGCGACTGGAAGATGAACCAGTGGGAAGCGGCTTGCCCCAACACCGATGGCATCTCGTTTGCCATCCCCAACCCCGACGGCTCGGGCACCAAGGCGATCCACTGGTATGCCGCGCTGCACAAGCCCGGCCAGGCGGTGGACCAGCGCCTGAAGTACCCCGGCTGGATGGATGAGTTCGTGCGCCGCGGCGGCAAGCTGAAGATCGTGGACGTCGGTATCGCCGAGATGGAAGAGCTGGCCGGTACGCACGACCTGGTGCTGCTGGCCGGGGGCAAGGGCGAGGTCGTCAAGCTGCTCGAACGCGACGAGTCACGCTCGCCGGTCAAGGAGTCGATGCGCAAGCTGGCGCTCACCTATGTGACGGGCATGAAGCGCCACGACTACATCGAGTGCGTCAACTTCAACCTGATTCCCGGCGTAGGCGAGTACTTCGTGTTTCCTTCGCTCACGGTGGACGGCCCCTACGGTTCCGGCAAGACCAAGGTCTGCGACATCATGGTGCTCGAAGGCGTCAACGGCGGCCCGATGGACCGCTGGCACGAATGCAAGGACGCGGCCGACCACCTGCAGATGAGCCTCGACATCCTGAAGAAATTCCTGCCCTGGGAATATGAACGCAGCAAGGACTGCCAGCTCACCGACGACAACGGCATCCTGGCAGGCCGCATCACGCCCACCGTGCGCAAGCCGGTGCTGACCCTGCCCTCGGGCCGCATCGTGATGGGCCTGGGTGATGCCGTGATCGTGAACGACCCGGTCACCGGCCAGGGTTCCAACAACGCCACCTGGGGCGCCAAGCACTACTTCGAGGCGATCATGGCGCGCGGCAACCAGCCCTTCGACGCGGCCTGGATGACACGCACGTTCGACGACCTGTACAACGGCTACGCCGAGAAGGTCTGCCGGTGGACCAACAGCCTGCTGTTCCCGCCGCCCGAGTACATCGTGAACATGATGGGCGCATGCCAGGGCTTGCCGGCGCTGGCCTCGCGCGTGGCCAACGGCTTCAACGATCCGCGCGACTACGCCGAATACTGGTTCGACGCTGCCGCCAACCAAAAAGCCATCGAACAGGCGGCGCAACAGGGTACGCGGGCATGATCGACGCCCGCGAACTGCGCAATGCACTGGGGCACTTCGCGACGGGCGTTACCGTGGTGACGACGCGGGGGCCCTCGGGTGAGCCCATCGGTGTCACGGTCAACAGCTTCGCGGCGCTTTCGCTGGATCCGCCGCTGGTGCTCTGGAGCCTGGCCAAGCGCTCGTGGAGCCTGCCCGCGTTCGAAGCGGCAAGCCACTTCGCCATCCATGTGCTCGCGTCGGACCAGCAAGCCCTGTCGGATCGCTTTGCCAAGGCAGGACACGACAAGTTTGCTGCCATCGAAGTGGGCCAGGGTGTGGCGAACGTGCCGCTGCTCCAGAGCTGCACGGCCGTATTCCAGTGCTCGGTCGAGCACCGCTACGACGGCGGTGACCATGTCATACTCGTTGGCAGGGTGGAGCTTCTGCACACGCGCAGCGCCGCTCCGTTGCTCTTTTACCGCGGCCGTTACGCGACACCCGAATACGAGCAGCCGCCCGCCACCGGGCTGCTGAAACTGCTACTCGCTGCGTGAGGTAAGACATGGCGAAATTCGATGCAATCATCGTGGGCAGCGGAATCAATTCGCTGGTCTGTGCCGCGGTGATGGCCCGTCGCGGGAAAAAGGTCTGCGTGCTCGAACGCGAGGCACAACTCGGCGGCTGCATCCGCACCGACCAACTTACCGCACCTGGCTACCTGCACGACACGATGTCCACGGCCCATCCGCTGTTCGTGACGTCCCCCGGCTACGCCGAACTCAAGGACGCGCTGCACGCCGCAGGCCTCGCCTATGTGAACAGCGACGCGCCCACCGGGGTGCTGCTGCCCGACGGGCGCTCGTTCATCCTGCGCACCTCGCGGGAAGAAAACGTACGGGCGATGAATGCGCTCGCGCCCGGCGACGGCGACGCCTACCGCGCGGGCCTGGCATTCGTTGAACAGAACGCCGAGTTGATCTTCGCGCTCCTGGGCAATGAGCTGTGGAGTTCGCAGGTCGGCAAGATGATGCTCGGGCGAGTCTGGAAGCAGGGCGCGCACGAGACGCTGGGCTTCTTCAGCCCCGCGCTGCAAAGCGCGCGTGCGTGGCTGGACACGCGTTTCAAATCCGACCTCGTGCGTGCGGTGCTTGCGCCCTGGGTGCTGCACACCGGTCTCGGTCCGGAATCGCCGATGTCAGCGCTCATGGCGCAGGTGATCGCGTTCACACTCGAAGGTGTCGGGCTGCCCCTCGTCAAGGGCGGCAACGCCCGCACGGTGGACGCCTTCAAGGCAGTGATCGAGCACGGCGGTGGAGAGCTGCACACCGGCGTGGACGTCGCCGAAATCCTGGTGCAGGGCGGCAAGGCGCAGGGTGTGCGCAGCGCCGACGGACGCGAGTGGCTCGCCAAGAACGTGGTCTGCAACGTCACGCCGACGCAGCTCTACGGCAGACTGATCCCGCGTAACGCCGCACCGCAAACGCTGCGCCAGCAGGCAGCCGAATACCGCTACGGCAAGGGCAACATGCAGATCCACCTCGCGCTGTCGGCGCCGCCGCAGTGGAAGAACAGGGAGCTCGACCAGGTGGTCTACCTGCACCTCACGCCAGGGCTCGAAGGCGTCTCGCGGGCGGTGAACGAGGCCGAACGCGGACTGCTGCCTGCCGAGGGCACCATCGTCGTCTGCACCCCGACCACGCTCGATCCGTCGCGCGCACCCGAGGACGGGGCTGTGCTCTGGATACAGCTGCCCGAATGTCCGCGCGTCATCCGTGGCGACGCGCTCGGACAGATCGAGGCGCCCGCCGATGGGCTATGGAACGAAGCCATCCGCGAGCGCTACGCCGATCGGATCATCGAGCGGCTGGCCACGTTCATCCCCAACCTGAAGCAGAGCATCGTGGGCCGCAGGGTGATTTCACCTGCCGACCTCGAGCGGCTGAACATGAACCTGGTGGGAGGCGACCCGTACTCCGGGGAATGCAGCGTGGATCAGTACATGTTCTGGCGGCCGCTGCGTGGCACCAAGGACCACGCCACGCCGGTCAAGCAGCTCTGGCACATCGGCGCCTCGACCCACCCTGGCCCCGGGCTGGGCGGCGCGTCCGGTTTTCACGTCGCCAACGCACTGGCCAAAAAATAGCGAGGGCGCTGGGCACAAACCCCAAGACCGATTTGCCGCATTGCAATCCAGAATCCATCACCTCAATAAAGGAGACCCGCATGAGTTCCACACTGGCCCAATTCGCACACGCGGTCGCGAACAACGAAATACGCATCGTCGATCTCACGCACACGCTTTCGGCAGAATTCCCCGCGCTGGTGCTGCCGCCCCAGTTCGCGCAGGTCTGGGGCTTCAAGCAGGAGCAGATCAGCCACTACGACGAGAAGGGACCGGGCTGGTACTGGAACAATTTCTCCTGCGGCGAGCACACCGGCACCCACTTCGACGCTCCAGTGCACTGGGTCACCGGCAAGGACTACCCGCACAACACGGTGGACACCATAGACCCGAAGGCCTTCATCGGCCCGGCGTGCGTGATCGACCACAGCAAGGATGTCGCCGCCAACGCCGACTTCAACCTCGACGTGCACCACCTCGAAGCCTGGGAATCTCAGCACGGGAAGATTCCGGCAGGGGCCTGGGTGCTGTTTCGCACCGACTGGAGCAAGCGCCTGAGCGACCCGGCGGCCTACGTCAACATGAAGGAAGACGGCGCGCACACGCCCGGCCCGACCCAGGCCGCCGTGGAGTGGATGGTCAAGCGCGACGTGCGCGGCTTCGGCGTGGAGACCATCAATACCGACGCCGGACAGTCCTACGCCTGGCCCGTGGCCTACCCCTGCCACACGCTGATGCACGGCGCGAACAAATACGGACTGCAGTGCCTGACCAACCTGGATCAGCTCCCGCCCACAGGTGCGGTCATCCTGAGCGCACCGCTCAAGATGAAGGGCGGCTCCGGCAGCCCGCTGCGCGTGCTCGCGCTCGTTCCCTGAAGGCGCGCCATGGCCCAGCGCACAGCCATCAACCCGCCGGACCTGTACGAAGCGGTTCCGTTCGGGTTCTCGCACGCGGTGCTGCAAACCGGTGGGCGCACGCTGCACCTGGCCGGGCAGACCGCCTGGAACGAGAAGCGCGAACTCATCGGCGCGGGCGACCTGGTGGCGCAGACCCGCCAGGCGCTGGCCAACCTGCGCCGCGTGCTCGCGGCCTGCGGTGCCAGCCCGAAAGACGTGGTGCGGCTGCGCACCTACGTAGTCAACCACAGCCCGGACAAGCTTGGGCCGGTCTGCGCCGAAATCGCGGCGTTCTATGAGGGGGCTGATCCGGCACCCAACACCTTCCTGGGCGTGCAGGCCCTCGCGCTCCCCGATTTTCTGATCGAGATCGAGGCCACTGCCGTCATCCCCGACCCCGCACGGTAAGACCGCGGCCCCGCCCCGGGGCCCGCGGCGAGGAGTCCACACATGGCAGAACGCTCGTTCCTCAAGGAAGTCGAACAGCTCAAGGTGCCCGCGGGCACCGTTTTTCGCGGCGAGGGCATCCTGGCCGTGACCAAGGCGCTGCTCGAAGCCGGCGTCGGCTACGTCACCGGCTACCAGGGCTCGCCCATATCGCACCTGATGGATGTGCTCTCCGACGCGCAGCCCATCCTCAAGGAACTCGGGGTGTACTTCGAACCCGCCGCAAGCGAGGCCGCGGCGGCGGCGGCGCTTGCAGCGTCGGTGAACTACCCGGTGCGCGGCGCTGTGACCTGGAAATCCACCGTCGGGACCAACGTGGCGTCGGATGCGCTCGCCAACCTGTCTTCGGGCGGCGTGCTGGGCGGCGCGCTCATCATCGTCGGCGAGGACTACGGCGAAGGCTCGTCCATCATGCAGGAGCGCACGCACGCCTTCGCCATGAAGTCGCAGATGTGGTTGCTCGACCCCCAGCCCAACCTGCCCGCGATCGTCAAGGCGGTGCACGACGGCTTCGAGCTTTCGGAGGCGACCAACACGCCCGTGATGCTCGAGCTGCGCATCCGCTCCTGCCACCTGCACGGCAGCTTCGTCACGCAGGAAAACCGCCGCCCCGCGTATACGCTCAAGCAGGCGTTGGAAAACCCGCGCCGCGACGTGAACCGCATCGTGTTGCCCCCGGCCTCGTTCCTGCACGAGAAGGAAAAGATCGAGCAGCGCTGGCCCGCGGCCGTGAAGTTCATCCAGGAGCACCAGCTCAACGACTTCGTCGAGGGCGACGGATCGCTGGACGACGTGGGCATCATCCTGCTCGGCGGCATGGCGAACAACACGCTGCGCGCGCTCATGCAGCTCGATCTCGCCGACCTGTTCGGCGACTCGCGCGTGCCGCTGTACATCCTCAACGTCGCCTACCCGCTCGTCGAAGAGGAGGTGCTGCGCTTTTGCGCCGGCAAGAGGGCCGTGCTGATGGTCGAGGAAGGCCAGCCCGACTACCACGAGCAGCACCTGAACACCATCCTCGCGCGCCACGGCGTGCGCACCGCCGTACACGGCAAGGACGTGCTGCCCATGGGGGGCGACTACACCGTGGACGTGCTGCGCAAGGGCCTGCGCGCCTTCTTCGGGCAAAACCAGCCCGCTGCACTCGAGCGCGACGTGTCGGTGAGCATCTCGCGCCGCAAGGACACACCGGCAAGCGCACCCAGCGCCGAAGCACAGGCCACCACGCAGGCGGCTGCCGAAGTGCCGGAGATGGCGGCGGCCATCGGCAAGCTGCTGCCGCCGCGCCCGCCCGGCCTGTGCGTCGGCTGCCCCGAGCGACCGATCTTCTCGGCCTACAAGCTGGTGGAGGAAGAGCTCGGCGTGCACCACGTGTCGTCCGACATCGGCTGCCACCTGTTCCAGATCATGCCGCCGTTCAACATCGGCGCGACCACCATGGGCTACGGCCTGGGCGCGAGCAGCGCCTCGGCGTTCAACGCGGGCGAGCAGCTCGGCGCCGCCAAAAAGGCCGTGGCCTTCATGGGCGATGGCGGCTTCTGGCACAACGGGCTGACTTCGGGCATAGGCAACGCGGTGTTCAACCGGCAGAACAACGTGTTCGTGATCGTCGACAACAACTATTCGGCGGCCACCGGCGGGCAGGACATTCCCTCGTCGCGCAACACCAACCCCAACCGCAGCACCATGCACCCGATCGAGCGCGCAGTGCGCGGCGTGGGCGTCACCTGGGTGCGGCTCGTCGATCGCACCTACGACGTCGACCGCATGCGGCAGGCACTGCACGACGCACTCACCTCGACCGATCCCGGCCCCAAGGTGGTGATCGCGCAAAGCGAATGCATGCTCAACCGCCAGCGGCGCGAAAAGCCGCTCGTGAAGGCCGCGATCAAGCGCGGCGAGCGCGTGCTCAAGGAGCGCTTCGGCGTCGACGCCTCGGTGTGCTCGGGCGACCACGCCTGCATGCGTCTGTCGGGCTGCCCCAGCCTGACGCTCGCCCCCAGCGGCGATGCGCTCAAACCAGACCCGGTGGCATCGGTGGACGAAGCCTGCGTCGCCTGCGGACACTGCGGCGAGGTGGCCGATGCGGCGGTGCTCTGCCCGTCGTTCTACAAGGCCCACAAGGTGAACAACCCGACGAAGTGGGATGTGTGGATCTCCGGCCTGCGCGCCAGCGCCGTCGGCTGGCTGCAGCGGCGGCGCGAACGCGAACGCGAGCAGCGCCAGCTCTATGCCCCGACGATCGACGAGGTGCGCGCATGAAGCCCCGCATGATCACGATCGCCATCATGGCGCTGGGCGGCCAGGGCGGCGGTGTGCTGGAAGACTGGATCACCACGCTCGCCGAGGACGCCGGCTGGACCGCGCAGGCCACCTCGGTGGCGGGTGTGGCACAGCGCACCGGCGCGACCATCTACTACATCGAGATGGTGGAGCCCACGCCGGGCCAGACGCCGGTGCTTGCGCAGATGCCGATTCCCGGGCAAGTGGACATCCTCATCGCCGCCGAGCTCATGGAGGCCGGGCGTGCGGTGGCGCGCGGCCTGGTCACGCCGAACCGCACCACGGTCATCACCAGCACGCATCGCACCTACGCGGTACAGGAAAAGGTGATGCCCGGCGATGGCGCGGCCGACAGCGCCGGGGTGCTCGAGCTCGTGCGCAAGGCGTCGCGCCGCACCGTGGCCGACGACATGCAGCGGCTCGCGGTCGAGCACGGCAGCATGATTTCGGCCAGCCTCTTCGGCGCGCTGGCGGGCTGCGACGTGCTCCCGTTTCGCCAGCTCGCGTTCGAACAGGTGGTCGAGCGCGGCGGCAAGGGCGCGCAGGCGAGCCTTGCGACGCTGCGTGCCGCGGCCGAGCTGGCGCGCACCCGACCTGCGCCACCGGCGCTCGCTGCGCGCGCCCAAGCGATGAAGACCCCGGCGCGCCCACTGCCGGACAAGGCGGCAAGCGCCGCTCTGGCCCCTCTGCTCGCGCGCATCCGCAGCGCCTTCCCTCCTGCGGCATGGGACTGGCTCGGCGAGGGCCTTGCGCGCGTGGTGGACTGGCAGGACGTGGCCTACGGCGCGGAATACCTGGACAACGTCGCGCGCTTTGCCGGGCGCGACCCGCAGCCCGAGACAGCCGAACTCACGATCGCCGCGGCGCACTGGATCGCGGTGGCGATGTCCTACGACGACGTGATCCGCGTGGCCAACCTCAAGACGCGCGCGGACCGCTTTGCCCGCATCCGCGCAGAAGTGGGGGGCGCTGCCGGCGACGTCTTCGGCATGGAGGAATATTTCCACCCACGCCTGGAAGAGGTGATGGGCATGTTGCCCGTGAAGTGGGCCGACTGGCTGGACCGCTCGCCGCGCCTGAAGGCCTGGATCGGCCCGCGCCTGAACAAGGGGCGGCGCATCCGCACGCACACCTTCAAGGGGCACTTGCAACTGCACATCGTCGCAGGTCTGGCGCGCTGGCGCCGGGGCAATCGCCGGCACGCCGAAGAGCAGGCGCACTGGCACGCCTGGATGGCCATTGCCGAGCGGGCCCTGGACGCGGGCGATGCCCCGCTTGCCACGGAAATCCTGCGCTGCCGCCAGCTCATCAAGGGTTACAGCGACACCCATGCACGCGGTGAGGGCAAGTTCGACCGGCTGATGTACGCCGTGCCGCAACTCGCGGGCCAACCGGACGCAGCGCGCAAGCTTGCGAGCCTGCTGCAGGCCGCGCGGCTCGATCCGAACGGCAAGGCGCTCAGCGAGCGCGAGGCCGAACTCGACATCAGGCGCCCAGTCGCGGCGGCATGAGCACCGGGCAACGCCCACGCAAAACAAGAAGGCCGGGCAACTGCCCGGCCTTCTTGCTTGCCGCTGCGATCAGTGCAGCAGCTTCACGCCCGTCTTGGACTGGATTTCGTCGAAGCTCACGTCCGGCGCCAGTTCCACGAGCTTGAGGCCCTGCGGCGTGACCTTCATCACGCCCAGGTCGGTGATGATCTCGTGCACCACGCCCACGCCGGTCAGCGGCAGCGTGCATTGCGGCAGGATTTTCAGATCCGTCGTGCCGTCCTTCTTCTTGGCCACGTGCTCCATGAGCACGATGACCTTCGGAACCCCTCCCACGAGGTCCATCGCGCCGCCCATGCCCTTGACCATCTTGCCGGGGATCATCCAGTTGGCAAGATCACCCTTCTCGCTCACCTGCATGGCGCCGAGGATGGCCAGGTTGATCTTGCCGCCGCGGATCATCGCGAAGCTGTCATGGCTGCCGAAGATGGCCGAGCCGGGCAACGTCGTCACGGTCTGCTTGCCGGCGTTGATGAGATCGGCGTCCACCTGGTCTTCCGTCGGAAACGGGCCGATGCCCAGCAGGCCGTTTTCGGACTGCAGCCAGACCTCCTTGTCGCCGGTGTAGTTGGCCACCAGCGTGGGAATGCCGATGCCCAGGTTCACGTAGAACCCGTCCTGCAATTCCTGGGCGGCGCGCGCCGCCATCTGTTCCTTGGTCCACGGCATGGTCAGGCTCCTGCTTTCTCGGTGATGGTGCGTTTTTCGATCTGCTTGGTCGGGTGGGCGTTGAGCACGATGCGGTGCACGTAAATGCCCGGCAGGTGCACCTCGTCGGGCGCGATTTCTCCCGGCTGCACGATCTTTTCGACCTCGACGACGCAGATCTTGCCGGCCATGGCCACGGCCGGGTTGAAGTTGCGCGCCGTCAGGTGAAAGCGCAGGTTGCCCGTGGTGTCCGCTACCGCGGCATGCACAAGGGAGAGATCGGGCACGAGCGAGCGCTCCATCAGATAGGTGTGGCCATCGAACTCGCGCGTTTCCTTGCCTTCGGCGACGATGGTGCCCACGCCCGTGCGCGTGAAGAAGGCCGGAATGCCGGCGCCGCCCGCACGCAGCTTCTCGGCGAGCGTGCCCTGGGGCGTGAATTCGAGCTCCAGCTCGCCGCCGAGGTACTGGCGCTCGAACTCCTTGTTCTCGCCCACGTAGGAGCTGATCATCTTCTTGATCTGGCGCGTGTTCAGCAGCTTGCCCAGCCCCACGCCGTCGATGCCGGCGTTGTTGGAGATGGCGGTGAGGTTCTTCACGCCCGAGGCGCACAGCGCCTCGATCAGCGCCTCGGGAATCCCGCACAGGCCGAAGCCGCCGACAGCGATCAGCTGGCCGTCGTGCACGATCCCCTTGAGCGCCTCGGCGGCGGAGGGATAAATCTTGTTCACGGATGTTCTCCTGTCTTCGTATGAACGGTCTGACGATACGTCGCCAGCCATTTTGTTGCGTTGCACAATACGTGTCAACACAAGTGCGGCGGGGTTATCCCTGAGAAGCTGCGCGCCGCTGTAGCGTTGCGCTGTAGGGCGTGAACCGGCTCCTGTCCTCGTCCACCTCCAGCGCCCGCCCGACGTAAGGGAAGGCGCGCTGCGGACAATCCAGCCGCTCGCACACCTTGCAGCCCATGCCTATGGGCGTGGCCGCCTGCGGGTCGCGCAGATCCAGACCCTGCGCGTACACGAGATGGTGCGCATGCTGCACGTCGCAGCCCAGGCCGATGGAAAACAGCTTGCGCCGCGCGCCCCAGCCGCGCGGGCCGCTCTCCACGGTGCGCGCGATCCAGAGGTAGGTGCGCCCATCGGGCATGCGCGCGAGCTGGCGCACGATGCGCCCCGGCTGGCTGAAGGCCTCGTACACGTTCCACAGCGGGCAGGTGCCGCCCGTGCGCGAGAAGTGAAAGTGCGTGGCCGACTGGCGCTTGCTGATGTTGCCCGCGCGATCGACGCGGATGAAGAAGAAGGGCACGCCCTGCGCGCCCGGGCGCTGCAGCGTCGAGAGGCGGTGGCACACCGTCTCGAAGCCCACGCCGAAGCGCTCGCCCAGCAGGTCGATGTCGTACTGCAGCGCCTGGGCCGCGCGCAGGAATGCGCCGTAGGGCAGCAGCAGCGCGCCCGCGAAGTAATTGGCCAGGCCGATGCGCGCCAGACGCCGCGCGGCTTCGTCCTCGGTGAAGGGTTGGACCTGCACCAGTGCATCAATGGTCTGCGCCTGCTCCAGCAGCGCCAGTTGCGTCGCGAGCTGGAACGCCTGCTGGCTCGGCGCCAGCAGCACCGAGAGCGTGAGCGTGCGCCGGGTCGTGTCGAAGTGCCGCTTTTCGGCATCCGCATCCTGCGAGTACAGCACGCGCACGCCGTGCCGCGCGGCCAGCCGCTCGCCCAGCCAATGCGCCAGGCTCTGCCCGTGCCCGGCCGCTTCACCGGCCAGCGCCTCGGCGGCGGTGTCCAGCGCTTCGAAGTGGTTCTGGTGCGTGAAGAAAAAATCACGCACCGATTCGAACGGCATGGCACGCGCCACGTCGGCCGCGCCGCGCTCGTCACCCAAGCGCAGCGCAATGGCCTCGGCGCGCTCGGCGGCCTCGGCGCCGCGCCGGTGCAGCGCCACCACGGCCTGCGCCAGCGCGGGCATCTGCGCCGCCACCTCCTGGAGCTCGGGCAGCAGCACGGGCTCAGGCGCGCCGGCAAGCGCATCCTGCAGCGCGACGACCAGGCGCGCCTCCTCGTCCTCGGAGAACCGCTGCACATCGACGCCCAGCGCGCGGCTGATCCTGAGCAGCACCGAGACGGTAAGCGGGCGCTGGTTCTGTTCGATCTGGTTGAGGTAGCTCGGCGACAGGCCCAGCGCCTGCGCCAGCGCGATCTGCGACAGGCCGCGCTCGGCGCGCAGACGGCGCAGCTTCACGCCCATGAAGGTCTTCTTCATCGTGTGACCTTCCGGGTTGGGTAATTCGCAAAATTCGCAAAATTGGAGTTTTTCATTTGCATCGATTCGCCATTTCAGGCCTGTCCGTGGATCGCCATTTTGCGTAAATTGCGAATCATGACAAGCCCCATCCAACGATGTGAAACAGGAGATGCGTTCATGGCCGTTCCCACCACCGCCACGCCGCCCAAGGCCAAGAAATCCGTCGCCCTCTCGGGCGTCACCGCGGGCAACACCGCGCTGTGCACCGTGGGGCGCAGCGGCAACGACCTGCACTACCGCGGCTACGACATTCTGGACATGGCCGAGGTCTGCGAGTTCGAGGAAATCGCCCACCTGCTGGTGCACGGCAAGCTGCCCACGCGCGCCGAACTGGCCGCGTACAAGGCCAGGCTGCAGGCGCTGCGCGGCGTGCCGGGCAGCGTGAAGCAGGCGCTGGAGCAACTGCCCGCCGCCAGCCACCCGATGGACGTGATGCGCACCGGCGTCTCGGCCCTGGGCTGCGCGCTGCCCGAGAAGGACGACCACAACCTGCCGGGCGCGCGCGACATCGCCGACCGGCTGCTGGCCTCGCTCGGCTCCATGCTGCTGTACTGGCACCACTTCAGCAGCTCGGGCAAGCGCATCGAGGTGGAGACCGACGACGACTCCATCGGCGCGCACTTCCTGCACCTGCTGCACGGCAGGAAACCCGGTGCCACCTGGGAGCGGGCGATGCACACGTCGCTCAATCTCTACGCCGAGCACGAGTTCAACGCCAGCACCTTCACCGCGCGCGTGATCGCGGGCACGGGCAGCGACGTGTATTCGTGCATCGCCGGGGCCATCGGCGCGCTGCGCGGCCCCAGGCATGGCGGCGCCAACGAAGTGGCCTTCGAGACCCAGAAGCGCTACGACAGCCCCGACGAGGCCGAGGCCGACATCCGCCGCCGCGTGGCGGCCAAGGAAGTCGTGATCGGCTTCGGCCACCCGGTCTATACCGTGAGCGACCCGCGCAACGTCATCATCAAGGGCGTGGCGCAGCGCCTGTCCCGGGAAGCGGGCTCGACCAAGATGTTCGACATCGCCGCGCGCATCGAATCGGTGATGTGGGACGCGAAGAAGATGTTCCCCAACCTCGACTGGTTCAGCGCCGTGAGCTACCACATGATGCAGGTGCCCACCGCCATGTTCACGCCGCTCTTCGTCATCGCGCGCACCAGCGGCTGGGCCGCGCACCTGATCGAGCAGCGCCAGGACAACAAGATCATCCGCCCCAGCGCACACTACGTCGGGCCGGAGGATCAGGCCTTCGTACCGATTGCCGAGCGCGCCTGACTCCTCTTACCCGCAACACAGAAAACCCATGTCCGCTCCCATCTCCAACATCCGCCCCGACTACGACCCGGTCATCCAGGACATCGTCGATTACGCGCTGAACTACGAAATCACGTCCGAACTGGCCATCGAGACCGCGCGCCACATCCTCATCGACACCCTGGGCTGCGGCCTGGAGGCGCTCGAATACCCGGCGGCCTGCAAGCTGCTCGGCCCGGTGGTCAAGGGCACCGTGGTGCCGCACGGCGCGCGCGTGCCGGGCACGCAGTTCCAGCTCGACCCGGTGCAGGCGGCCTTCAACATCGGGCTGCTCATCCGCTGGCTGGACTTCAACGACACCTGGCTGGCCGCCGAATGGGGCCACCCCAGCGACAACCTGGGCGGCATCCTGGCCACGGCCGACTGGATCAGCCGCACGGCGGTGGCCGCCGGCAAGCAGCCGCTGACCATGGCCGAGGTGCTGCGGGGCATCGTGAAGGCGCACGAGATCCAGGGCGTGATCGCGCTGGAGAACTCTTTCAACAAGGTGGGGCTGGATCACGTGCTGCTGGTCAAGGTGGCATCGACCGCCGTGGTCAGCCAGCTGCTGGGGCTCTCGCGCGACGAGGCGCTGGCCGCGGTGTCGCTGGCCTGGGTGGACGGCCAGAGCCTGCGCACCTACCGCCACGCGCCCAACGCCGGCAGCCGCAAGAGCTGGGCCGCGGGCGACGCCACCAGCCGCGCCGTGCGCCTGGCGCTGATGGCGCAGACGGGCGAGATGGGCTACCCGAGCGCGCTCACGGCCAAGACCTGGGGCTTCTACGACGTGCTGTTCAAGGGCCAGCCGTTCAAGTTCCAGCGGCCCTACGGCAGCTATGTGAGCGAGAACGTGCTGTTCAAGATCAGCTTTCCGGCCGAGTTCCACAGCCAGACCGCCGTCGAGGCCGCCGTCACGCTGCACCGGCAGCTCAAGGACGCGGGCAAGACCATCGACGACATCGAGCAGATCACCATCCGCACGCACGAGGCCTGCATCCGCATCATCGACAAGCAGGGGCCACTGAACAACCCCGCCGACCGCGACCACTGCATCCAGTACATGGTGGCCGTGCCCTTGATCCGCGGCAAGCTCACCGCCGCCGACTACGAGGACGCCGCCGCGGCCGACCCGCGCATCGACGCCCTGCGCGCGCGCATCCACTGCGTGGAAGACCCGCAGTACACCCGGGACTACCACGACCCCGACAAGCGCAGCATCGCCAACGCCCTGACCGTTCAGTTCAAGGACGGCAGCAGCTTGCCCGAGGTGGCGGTGGAATACCCCATCGGCCACAAGCGCCGCCGCGCCGAGGGCATCCCGCTGCTGGAGGCCAAGTTCCGCACCAACCTCGCGCGGCGCTTCCCGAAGAAGCAGCAGGACGCGATCCTTGCCGTCTCGCTCGATGCGCGCGCGCTGGCGGCGATGCCGGTGCACGAGTACGTCGATCTGTTCGTGATCTAAACGCCACCATTTTCATAGCTGCTCGCGCTTGATGGACAAGCGCCAGCGGCCATTTTCATTCAAAGACGGCGCAAGACATGTCCACACGCAAAAAACTCAAGCAACTCGTTGAAGCCCGCAACGGCCTGCTCGTGCCCGGCGCATTCAACGCCCTGTCGGCCAAGGTGATCGAAGACCTGGGCTTCGAGGCCATCTACATCACCGGCGCGGGCGTGACCAACATGCACTTCGGCCTGCCCGACCAGGGCTTCATGGGACTGGCCGAGATTGCCGAACACACGGCGCGCATCCGCGACGCGGTGAGCCTGCCGCTGCTGGTCGATGCCGACACGGGCTTCGGCAACGCGCTGAACGTCCATCACACGGTGCGCACGCTGGAGCGCGCCGGCGCCGACTGCATCCAGCTCGAAGACCAGGTGGCGCCCAAGCGCTGCGGACACTTCAGCGGCAAGGCGGTGATCTCCGAAGAGGAAGCGGTGCGCAAGATCAAGGCCGCGGTCGACGCACGCACCGACCCTGACCTGCTCATCATGGCGCGCACCGACGCGGCGGCGACGCTGGGGTTCGACGCGGCGGTGGAGCGCGCCGCGCGCTTTGCCGAGGCCGGGGCCGACCTGCTGTTCGTCGAGGCCGTCACCCGCGCCGAGGAAATCCGCGCGCTGCCCGAGCGGCTGGCGGCACCGCTGCTCATGAACATGGTGATCGGCGGCAGGACGCCCATCGTGGGCAGCGCCGAGCTGGGGCGGATGGGCTACGCCATGGTGCTGTACGCCAACGCCGCGCTGCAGGGTGCGGTGCACGGCATGCAGAAGGCGCTCGCCACGCTGCGCGACGACAAGGAACTGCTCGAATCGAGCGGGCTCGTCACGCCCTTCGCCGAGCGCCAGCGGCTCGTGGGCAAGCCCGCGTGGGACGCGCTGGAAAAGCGCTATACCTGAACCGCTCTTATACTCATAGCTGTCCGCGCTTGCTGGTCAAGGGCTGGAGGCCAAAAAGGCTTGAAACTCCGCCCCGCCCGGCGGCAGCAAGGCGCCCAGGCGGGGCAGCACGGCGCGCGCATTGCGCGTGGTGGCGTCGGCCAGCTCGTCCGCCGCCATGCCGCGCAGCCGCGCCAGCACCCCGGCGATGCGCGGCAGCTCGGCCGGGCTGTTGCGACCCTGCGGCTGCCCCGCCGCGCGCTCCGCGCTGCTGCGGTAGAGCCACTGCGGCGGGATGTCGGGTGCATCGGTTTCCAGCACCAGCGCGTCGAGCGGCAGCTCGGCGGCCAGGCGGCGCAGATGCAGCGCGCGCTCGAACGTCACCGCGCCGCCGAAGCCCAGCTTGAAGCCCATGGCGATGAAGGCCCGCGCCTGCTGCAGGCTGCCGTTGAACGCATGCGCGATGCCGCCCGACACCGGCAGCTCGCGCAGTGCCTTGAGCACGCGGTCGCAGCTCTTCCTCACGTGCAGCAGCACCGGCAGGTCGTGGCGCCGCGCCAGCCGCAGTTGCGCGCGCAGCAGGCGTTCCTGGTGCGGGCCGTCGAGCCCGGCAACGAAGTAGTCCAGCCCGATCTCGCCCACGGCCACAAGGCGCGCATCGCCCCCATGCTCCTGCAGCCCGGCCTGCAACGCCTCGACGTCGGCCTCGCCCGCCTCGGGCGTGCACATCGGGTGGATGCCCAGCGCATAGCTGTCGCCCCAGGCATGCGCCAGGGCACGCACCGCGTCCCAGTTGGAACGCGCGACGGCGGGGATCACGCACTGCGCCACGCCCGCCGCGCGCGCGCTGGCGCGCATGGCGTCGCGGTCGGCGCCGAATTCCGGCGCGTCCAGGTGGCAGTGCGTGTCGATGAACAGGCTCACACGCGCCCGAGCACCGGCACGAGCGCGCCATGCACCGCGCGCGCCGCGTCGGAGGCGAGAAAACCGATCACCTCCGCCAGCGCCTCGGGCGCGACCCAGCGCGAAAAATCGGCATCGGGCATGGACGCGCGGTTGGGCGGCGTGTCGATGATGGACGGCAGCACGCCGTTGACGTTGATGCCCTCGTCGCGCAGCTCGGCGGACATCGATTCGGTCAGGCGCATCAGCGCGCTCTTGGATGCGGCATACGCCCCCACCTGCGCCCCGCCCTTGAGCGCGCCCGCCGCGCCCACGGTGACGATGCGCCCGCCCCCCTGCGCGCGCATGTGCGGCACCACGGCAGCGGCCACGTGGATGAGGCTGCGCGCGTTCAGGTCCATCATGAAGTCCCACGCGCTTGCGGGCAGCTCATGCACCGGCTCGCCCATGTGAAAGCCGCCCGCCAGATGGCACAGCGCGTCGATGTGGTGCACGCGCGCAACGGCCTCGGCGACGGTGGCCGTCACGGCTTCGCGTTCGAGCAGGTTCACGGGCAGCAGCAGCGCGTCCGCAATCGCGCCGAAGCGCCGGCGCAGCGCCGCCTCGTCGCGGTCGAGCAGCACGAGGCGCGCGCCCTGGCGCTCGAACCACGCGGCCACCGCCGCGCCCAGCTGCCCCGCGGCACCCGTGATCAACACCGTTGTTCTGTCGGTTCCCATGCGTATCCTCCTGGCAAACCGTCATGATAGAAGGGCCCGCGCGCATTGCGCCGGGCGCATTCCTCTAACACCTTGCAAGGAGCCCACCATGCCCGCCGCCCTCACCACGACCGATTACAAGCAGCTCACCTCGACCATCTCCGGCAACGTGCGCAAGCTCAAGGAGAGCGCACCCGACGTGCTGGCGGGCTTCAACGCCATGGGCAAGGCGGCGCTTGCGCCCGGTGTGCTCGACGCCAAGACCAAGGAACTCATCGCGCTGGCCATCGGCGTGGCCGCGCGCTGTGACGGCTGCCTGGGCTTTCACACGCAGGCGCTCGCGCGCCTGGGCGCCACGCGCGAAGAGGTGCACGAGATGCTCGGCGTCGCGGTCTACATGGGCGGCGGACCGTCGCTGATGTACGCGGCGAGCACCGTCGCGGCGTTCGACGAGGCGCTGGGCGCGAGCAGGTAAGCGCCCCGGTGGCGCTGGCGCATGCACCGCCACCGCCACACGAACCACGCTCTCCTGCCGGGAACCACGACCATGATGCAACGCCGACACTTCACTCTCGCAGCCACCCTCGCGACCACCGGATGGGCCCACGCGGCCAACGCCCAGCCCGCGGGCTGGCCGACCAGACCCGTGCGTTTGCTCGTCGGCTTTCCCGGCGGCTCCACCCCCGACATGGTGGCGCGCGCCATCGCCGAGCCACTCGCGCACGCGCTGGGGCAGTCGGTGGTGGTCGAGAACAAACCGGGCGCAAGCGGCAACATCGCCACCGACCAGGTGGCCAAGGCGACCGACGGGCACACGCTGGGCATCGTGATCAACGGCAACCTCACGTCGTCCAGGCTGCTGTACTCCAGGCTGCCCTGCGACCCTGCGCGCGACTTCTGCGATCTGAGCCTGCTCACCACCGCGCCGCTGATCCTCGTCGCGCCCACGAGCACGCCGCAGGGCGCGGCCTTCTTCGCCGAGGCGGTGCGCCAGGGCGACAAGTGGAACTACGGCTCGGTGGGCGCGGGCTCGGTCGCGCACCTGGGCATGGAACTGCTCAAGACGCGCGTGCCCGGCCTCAAGGCGATGCATATCCCGTACAACGGCAACCCGGCGGTCGTCACCGCGCTGATCGGCGGCCAGGTGCAGATGGCGCTGATGCCGCCCGGCGTGGCGATGCCGCAGGTCAAGGCGGGCAAGCTGCATGCGATCGGCGTGACCAGCAGCGGCAAGAGCACGCTCGTGCCCGAGCTGCCGTCGCTCAGCGAGGAAGGCGTGAAGAACTTCAATCTCGAGGTCTGGACCGCGCTCGTGGGCCCCGCGAGCCTGCCGCCCGCGGTTCAGGCGCGCGTGTCGGACGCGGTGACCGCCATCCTGAAGACGCCCTCGGTGCGCGAGACCCTCTTCATGCAGGGCTGGCAGGCCGTGGGTACCTCGCCCGAGGGCCTCAAGACCCGCGTGCAGCAGGAAACCGCGCTGCTCGGCGGCATCATCAAGGCACAGAACATCCGGCTGAATTGAAACACGCGCCTGGGGGCGCCGCGCGGACGATGCGCTGCGCGACGGATTAGTGCCCGCCCTCAGGCGAGCCGTCCGGCCACGAGCCGACGCACGCTGTCGCACTGGCGCGCGAGCTGCTCGTCGTGCGTGACGACGACGAAGGCCGTGCCCTGCTCGCGCGCGAGCCGCAGCATCAGCGCAAACACCGTCTGCGCGGTCGCGCGGTCCAGGTTGCCCGTGGGCTCGTCGGCCAGCACGCAGGCCGGGTGCGTGACGAGCGCGCGCGCAATCGCCACGCGCTGGCGCTCGCCGCCCGAAAGCTCGGCCGGGCGGTGCGCGAGCCGCTCTGCCAGCCCCACCTGCGCGAGCATGGCCGCCGCCTGCGCCATGCATTCAGGCTGCGGCAAACGGCGGATGGAGAGCGGCATGGCCACGTTTTCCTGCGCCGTGAATTCCGCGAGCAGGTGGTGGAACTGGTAGATGAAGCCCAGCCTGGCATTGCGCAGGCGCCCCTGCGCGGCGGGCGTGAGCGCGCTCAGCTCCTGCCCGGTGAGCGCGACGCTGCCGCCCGTGGGCGCGTCGAGCCCGCCCAGCAGGTGCAGCAGCGTGCTCTTGCCCGAGCCCGACGCGCCGACGATGGCCAGCGTCTCGCCCGCGCGCACCTCCAGATCCACGCCCGAGAGCACCTGCACGTCAAGCGGCCCCTCGACGTAGCGCCGCGACAGGCCCCGCGCCTGCAACACCGCTTCACTCATAGCGCAGCGCCTCGGCCGGGTTGATGCGGCTGGCGCGCCAGCTCGGGTAGAGCGTGGCGCACAACGCGAGCAGCAGCGAGATCACCACGATGGGCACGATGTCGCCCTGCTGCGGGTCGCTCGGCATGCGGCTGATGAGGTAGATGTCGCGCGGCAGGAAGGTGACGCCCAGCAGGTGCTCGATCGCGGGCACGATGACGTCGATGTTGAACGCCACGAGCAGGCCCAGCAGCAGCCCCGCGAGCGTGCCGACCACGCCCACCATCGCGCCCTGCACCACGAACACCCCCATGATGCTCGCGGGGCTTGCGCCCAGCGTGCGCAGGATGGCGATGTCGGCGCGCTTGTCCTGCACCGTCATCACGAGCGTGGAGACGAGGTTGAACGCCGCCACCGCGACGATGAGCGTGAGGATGATGAACATCATGCGTTTTTCCACCTGCACCGCGGCGAACCAGGTGCGGTTCTGCTGCGTCCAGTCGCGCACCAGCAGGTCCCCCGAGAGCGTGCGCGCGAGCTCCTGCGTCACGCGTGGGGCCTCGTGCAGGTCCTTGAGCTTCACGCGCACGCCGGTCGGGCCTTCGAGGCGAAACAGGCGCTCGGCGTCCTCGTGGTGCAGCAGCACGAGCGCGGAGTCGTACTCGTAATGGCCCGAGTGGAAGGTGCCCGAAACGGTCATCTGCTTGAGCCGCGGCACGATGCCCGCGGGCGTGATCTGGCCGCTGGGCGCCACCAGCGTCACCTTGTCACCCAAACCCACGCCGAGCGAGCGCGCCAGGTCCGAGCCCAACACCACGTTGAAGCTGCCGGGCGCGAGCGTGTCGATCGCCTGACGGTTGGCGTCGGCGATCTCGGTCACCTCGCCCTCCTGCGCCGGATCGATGCCGCGCACCAGCACGCCCTTCATCTCCTCGCCGCGCGCCAGCAGCGCCTGCGCGCCGACGAACGGCGCCGCGCCCACCACCTCGGGGTTGGCGCGCACCTCGGCCAGCGTGCGCGCCAGGTCGGGCAGCGCCGCGCCGCCCGGCGCGAACACCTCGATGTGCGCGACCACGCTGAGCATGCGGTCGCGCACCTCCTTCTGGAAGCCGTTCATCACCGACAGCACGATGATGAGCGCCGCCACGCCCAGCGCAATGCCCATCATCGATACGCCCGAAATGAACGAGATGAAGCCGTTGCGCCGCGTGGCGCGGCCCGCGCGGGTGTAGCGCCAGCCCAGGGCCAGCTCGTAGGGAATCTGCATGATCGGCAAGGAACCGCCCTGACAGGGCGGGGGCGATTGTGGCATCCCGGACAATAGTGGCCATGCCTCTTCCTCGCCACTTGCTGATTCCGATGGCCGCGGGCACGGCGCCCGGATGCCGGCAAGCGCTGCAGGGCCTGCAACTGCCCCAGCTCGACCGCCTGCTCGCGCGCCTTGCGCGCATTTCCACCGACACGGGCCTCGATACCGACTACGCACCTCCACATGAACGGGCGCTGGCACGCGCGCTCGGGCTGCCCGAGCCCGTCACCCCCTGGGCCGCCGCGGCGCAGGGCACGGCGGAGCAGGGGCACGCCTGGGCCTACCTCACCCCCTGCCACTGGCAGGTAGGCGCCGACCACGTGACGCTCCTGCACCCGGCGCAGTTGCAGCTCGACGGCGACGCCTCGCGCGCTTTGCTGGACATCCTCGCCCCCTGGTTCGCGCAGGACGGCATCACGCTGCAGTACGAGCAGCCCACACGCTGGGTTGCGCAGGGCGAGGTGTTCGACGGCCTCGTGTGCGCGTCGCTCGACCGCGTGATCGGCCGCGACGTGCGCGTCTGGATGCCGCGCGGGCCGCAGGCCACCCCGCTGCAGCGCCTGCACAGCGAGGTGCAGATGCTGCTCTACACCCACCCCTGGAGCGAGGCGCGCGCCGCCGCCGGGGCACTGGCGGTCAACGCCTTCTGGGTGCATGGCGCGGGTCGGCTCGCGCACGACCCCGCGCCGACCACGCTCGCGCCCACCATGCCCACCGCACTGTTCGACGCCGCGCTGCAGCAGGACTGGACCTCCTGGGCCGCCGCGTGGCGGCAGCTCGACGCGGGTCCGGTGGCCGAACTGCTGCAGCACGTCGCCGCGGGCGGCGCGGCACAACTGACGCTGTGCGGCGAGCGCAGCGCGATCGGCTTTGCCGCCGCGCACCGCAGCCTGGGCCAGAAAATTGTGAACCTTTTTCACCGCCAGCGCTTTGCTGACGTGTGCGAGCAGCTATGAAAATAGTGAATCGCGACGTTCCGCCGCGCACCGCCTGGGCACTGGAGCAGGCGGGCGTGCACCCGCTGCTGGCGCGCCTGTACGCCGCGCGCGGCGTGCGCGCCGCGAGCGAACTGGACGACGCGCTCGCGCTGCTGCTGCCGCCCTCCACGCTCAAGGGCGCCCCCGAGGCCGCGCGCCTTCTGGCCGACGCCATCGCGCGCGATGAGCGCATCTGCATCGTGGCCGACTACGACTGCGACGGCGCCACCGCCTGCGCCGTCGCGCTGCGCGGCCTGCGGCTGCTGGGCGCGCGGCACGTGGATTACCTCGTGCCCAACCGCGTGGTGGACGGCTACGGCCTCACCGCCCCGATCGCGCGCCGCGTGGCGCAGCAGGGTGCGCAAGTGCTCGTCACCGTGGACAACGGCATCGCCAGCGTCGAGGGCGTGCGCGAGGCCAAGGCGCTGGGCCTGGCCGTGCTCGTAACCGACCACCACCTGCCCGGCGCCGAGCTGCCCACGGCCGACGCCATCGTCAACCCCAACCAGCCGGGCTGCGGCTTCGAGAGCAAGGCGCTCGCGGGCGTGGGCGTGATGCTCTACGTGCTGATGGCGCTGCGCGGCGAGCTGCGCGCGCGCGGGCGCTGGGCGGGCGCCGAAGAGCCGCGCCTGGAGCCGCTGCTGCCGCTCGTGGCGCTGGGCACCGTGGCCGACGTGGTGCCGCTGGATGCGAACAACCGGCGCCTCGTCGCGCAGGGCATCAAGCGCGTGCGCGCCGGGCAGATGCCGCCGGGCATGGCCGCGCTCATCACCGCCGCGGGCCGGCGCGCCGACGCGGTCAGCACCTTCGACTTCGGCTTTGCCCTGGGCCCGCGCATCAACGCCGCCGGGCGTCTGGCGGACATGACGCTGGGCATAGAGTGCCTGGCCACCGACGACGCGGGCCGCGCGCAGACGCTCGCGCAGCAGCTCGACGCGATCAACCGCGAACGCCGCGAGATCGAAGGCGGCATGCGCGAGCAGGCGATGGCGCTGATCGAGCCCCTGTGCACCGACGCCGAGCCGCCGCCCGCGCTCAGCGTGTACGACGCGCGGTTCCACGAAGGCGTGGTCGGCATCGTCGCCGCGCGCCTGAAGGAGCGCCTGCACCGGCCCACCTTCGTCTTCGCGCGCAGCGGCGCGCCGGGGCACGAGCACGAGCTCAAGGGCTCGGGGCGCTCGATCGCGGGCTTTCACCTGCGCGACGCGCTCGACCTCGTGGCCAAGCGCCACCCCGGCGTGCTGCTGCGCTTCGGCGGCCACGCGATGGCCGCGGGCTGCACCATCGCCGAGGCGGATTTCGAGCGCTTCGGCGCTGCGCTGCGCGAGGTGGCGCGCGAGCGCCTGGACGCCGCCACGCTCACGCGGCGCCTGGAAACCGACGGGCCGCTCGCACCGCAGTACCTGCGCGCCGACCTCGTGGACCTGCTCGCGCGCGAGGTCTGGGGCCAGGGCTTCGCGCCGCCGACCTTCAGCGACCGCGTGCGCATCCTGAGCCAGCGCCTCGTGGGCGAGGCAAAAAACCACCTGCAGATGAAGCTGCACTACCTGGACCAGGAGGTGGATGCGATCTGGTTCTCGCACACCGAGCCGCTGCCCGAGCAGGCGCTGCTCGCGTTCCGTCTGGACGTGAACCGCTGGCGCGGCGAGCAGCGCGTGCAACTGCTGGTCGAAGGCGCGCAGACCTGACTCCTACAATGCAGCGCATGCCCACCGCACCGCGCGCAGACCTGCACTGCCACTCCACCATCTCCGACGGCACGCTCACGCCCGAGCAGGTCGCCGAGCGCGCGCACGCGCGCGGCGTGCAGCTGTGGGCGCTGACCGACCACGACGAGGTGGGCGGCCAGCACCGCGCCGCCGCGCGCGCCGCCGCGCTCGGGATGGACTACCTCACGGGCGTGGAGATTTCGATCACCTTCGCGGGCAAGACGGTGCACATCGTCGGCCTGGGCGTCGATCCGGACGACGCGCCGCTGGTGCAGGGGCTGGCGGCCACGCGCGACGGGCGCGACGAGCGCGGGCGCGAGATGGGCGCGCAGCTCGAGGCGATCGGCATCCACGGCGCCTACGAGGGCGCGCTGCGCTACGCGGGCAACCCGGCGCTGCTCGCGCGCCCGCATTTCGCGCGCTACCTCGTCGAAACCGGCGTGTGCCGCGATACGGCCGAGGTCTTTCGCAAATACCTCGCCGAGGGCAAGCCCGGCTTCGTGCCGCACCGCTGGGCCACGCTGGGCGACGCGGTGCGCTGGATCGTCGGCGCGGGCGGCGTGGCGGTGATCGCCCACCCCGGCCGCTACCACTTCGGCGCCAACGAAGAGTACGGCCTGTTCATGGAATTCAAGGCCCACGGCGGGCGCGGCGTCGAAGTCGTCACCGGCAGCCACAGTCCGGCCGAGTACCCGGTCTACGCCGCGATGGCGCGCGAGTTCGAGCTGGCCGCCTCCACCGGCAGCGACTTTCACAGCCCCGAGGAATCGCACGCCGACCTCGGCTCGCTCCCCCCGCTGCCCGCCGATCTCACCCCGGTCTGGAGCCTGCTGCAGCACCGCATCCGGCGCGCCGCGCACTGAGCGCCCGCCCGCCCGAACATGGCCCAATACTTCGAGGTGCACCCCGACAACCCGCAGCCGCGCCTGCTCAAGCAGGCCGCGGCGCTGCTGGCGGGCGGCGGCGTGCTCGCGGTGCCCACCGATTCGAGCTACGCGCTCGTGTGCCAGCTCGACGACAAGGCCGCGGTCGACCGCATGCGGCGGCTGCGCCAGGTGGACGAAAAGCACCACCTCACGCTGCTGTGCCGCGACCTTTCCGAGCTCGCCACCTACGCGCACGTGGACAACCGCCAGTACCGGCTGCTCAAGCTCGCGACGCCCGGCCCCTATACCTTCATCCTGGACGCGACCAAGGAGGTGCCGCGGCGCCTGAGCCACCCGCAGCGCAAGACCATAGGCCTGCGCGTGCCCACGCGCAAGACGACGCTCGCGCTGCTCGAACTGCACGGCGCGCCGCTGCTTGCGACCACGCTGATCCCGCCGGGCGAGACCGAGCCGCTGAACGATCCCGGTGACATCCGCGAGCGCTTCGAAAAACTCATCGACGGCATCGTGGACGCCGGCGCCTGCCCGCTGCAGCCCACCACGGTGCTCGACCTCACGCCCATGGGCACCGGCGGCGCACCGCTGGTGCTGCGCGAGGGCGGGGGCAGCCTGCAGGCGCTCGGACTTTAGGGATGCTCTTCACGCATCACCACGCCGTGTGCATCTGCGGCCTCGGACGGCCTGCCGCGTTGCATATGCCCGCGACTGTCCCCGCTGTCGCTGCGCCCGGCGCCTTGCAGCCCATCCCGATCCGCCGCGCCCACGTGCCGCTCGACTCGTGACGAGCATCCCCGGCGCCGCGCTCTGAGACAATCGCGCCCCGTGCTCACCGATACCCTCCAGACCATCCTGACCTACGCGCTGCCCGTGCTCCTGTCGATCACGGTGCACGAGTCGGCGCACGGCTACGCGGCGCGTCACTTCGGCGACCACACCGCCGACCGCATGGGGCGCATCACGCTCAACCCGCTCAAGCACATCGACCCGATCGGCACGATCGCGATGCCGCTGTTCCTGTACTTCGCCACCTCGGGCGCGTTTCTCTTCGGCTACGCCAAGCCGGTGCCGGTCAACTTCGGCGCGCTGCGCAACCCCAAGCGCGACATGGTGTGGGTGGCGCTCGCGGGGCCGGCATCCAACCTCGCGCAGGCCATAGGCTGGGCGCTGCTGCTGCTGCTGTACACCGCGTTCGGCGTGCACGAGGCGTTCTTCGTCAAGATGGCGCAGGGCGGCATCCTGGCCAACCTCGTGATGTGGGCGTTCAACCTCTTTCCGCTGCCGCCGCTCGACGGCGGGCGCATCCTCGTGGGCCTGCTGCCGTGGCGCCAGGCCCGGATGGTCGCGCGCCTCGAACCCTGGGGCTTTTTCATCGTGATGGCGCTGGTGCTCGTGGGCATCGTCGGCACCTGGTGGCTGCAGCCGCTGATGGAGCTGGGCTACCTGCTGATCCACCTGCTGCTTTCGCCGCTCGCGGCGCTGCTGCGCTGATTTTTTCTCTCATGGCAACCACCCGTTTTCTCACCGGCATCACGCCCTCGGGCACGCCGCACCTGGGCAACTTCGTCGGCTCCATCCGCCCGTCGGTGGCCGCCAGCCGCAATCCCGGCGCGCAGAGCTTCTATTTCCTCGCGGACTACCACGCGCTCATCAAGACGCAAGACCCCGAGCGCGTGAACCGCTGCACGCTGGAGATCGCCGCGAGCTGGCTCGCCTGCGGGCTCGACCCCGAGCACGTCACCTTCTACCGCCAGTCCGACATCCCCGAGATCCCCGAACTCACCTGGCTCTTCACCTGCGTGACCGGCAAGGGCCTGCTCAACCGCGCGCACGCCTACAAGGCCGCGCAGGACAAGAACCGCGAGGCCGGGCGCGAGGGCGACGACGGCGTGACCGCGGGCCTGTTCATGTACCCGGTGCTCATGGCCGCCGACATCCTGATGTTCAACGCGCACAAGGTGCCCGTGGGACGCGACCAGGTGCAGCACATCGAGATGGCGCGCGACATCGC
>JAIXLP010000005.1:0-649 GCA_026954015.1 Burkholderiales bacterium
TGGCCGCCGCGGTGATCGGCATCCGCCCGATGTACGCCAAGCTCACGGCGTTCGCCATCAGCAGCTTCATCCTCGGCGTGGCGGGCGTGCTCTGGGGCTTCTTCTACCTGGGCTCGTGGGAGCCGGCGGCGTTCGGCCTGGACATGTCGCTGGAGCTGCTGTTCATGATCATCATCGGCGGCCTGGGCTCGATCATGGGCAACTTCATCGGCGCGGCCTTCATGGTGATCATGCCGATCGTGATTCGCCTGGGCCTGCCGGCGCTGGGCGAGCTGGTCGGCCTGCGGCTGGGCACGGCCGACGCGGCGCACCTGGAGCTGATGCTGTTCGGCGTGCTGATCGTGTGGTTCCTGATCGTCGAGCCGCACGGCCTGGCGCGCCTGTGGTCGACGGCCAAGCAGAAGCTGCGGCTGTGGCCGTTTCCGCACTGACGCAATACGGATTTTTCCCTGGCAACCCTTGATGAAGGAGACACGCATGAAACCCGTCAATACCCTGCTGACCGCGCTGCTGGTTGCAGCGGGCATGGTCTCGGCGCCCGTCCTGGCGCAGGAGCAGTACGCGCCCGTGCTCTCGTACCGCACCGGGCCCTACGCGCCCAACGGCATCCCGGTGGCCAACGGCACCGTGGACTACCTCAAGCTGGTCA
>JAIXLP010000005.1:659-100012 GCA_026954015.1 Burkholderiales bacterium
ATGTTCGCGCCCAACTACATCGAGAACAAGCTCAAGTTCTTCCCGCAGATCAAGGAGGCGGTCTGCTTCGGCCACGACCGCGAAGAAGTCTGCGCGTTCGTGAACATCGACTTCGACGCCGTGGGCAACTGGGCCGAGCGCCGGGGCCTGCCGTATGCGGGCTACGTCGACCTGGCGGGCAAGCCCGAGGTGCTGGAGATGATGCGCGAGTGCATGGCGCAGGTGAACCAGGATCTCGCCGCCGAGGAGGGCATGGCGGCCACGCAGGTGGCGCGCTTTCTCGTGCTGCACAAGGAGCTGGACCCGGACGACGACGAGCTCACGCGCACGCGCAAGGTGCGCCGAAACTTCGTCGCCCAGAAATACGCCGTGCTGATCGACGCGCTGTACGGCGGCAGAAGCGAGCAGTTCATCGAGACCAAGGTGAAGTTCGAGGATGGGCGCACGGGCACGGTCTCGGCCACGCTCAAGATCCTCGAAGCCAAAACCTGGCCCGCGGGGAGGAAGGCCGCATGAACGGCGTTGCATCACAAACCATAGCTGCTGGCGCAGGCCAGATGGGCGCTGGTGGCCAGAATGGTTCGAGAAACATCGGCGAGGTGATCCTTGAAGTCAGGAACATCAGCCTGCGCTTTGGCGGCGTGCGCGCGCTCACCGACATCAGCTTCGACGTGCGCGAGCACGAGATCCGCTCCATCATCGGCCCCAATGGCGCGGGCAAGAGCTCGATGCTCAACTGCATCAACGGCGTGTACACACCCACCGAGGGCACGATCACCTTCCGCGGCCAGACCTTCAGCCACATGAACAGCCGCCAGGTGGCCGAGATGGGCGTGGCGCGCACCTTCCAGAACCTGGCCCTCTTCAAGGGCATGAGCGTGCTGGACAACATCATGTCCGGGCGCAACCTCAAGATCAAAAGCAACCTCTTCCTGCAGGCGCTGCGCATCGGCCCGGCCGAGCGCGAGGAAATCCGCCACCGCGAGTTCGTCGAGCACATCATCGACTTCCTGGAGATCCAGGCGCACCGCAAGACGCCCGTGGGGCAGCTCCCCTACGGCCTGCAAAAGCGCGTCGATCTGGGCCGGGCGCTCGCGATGGAGCCGCAGGTGCTGCTGCTGGACGAGCCCATGGCCGGCATGAACGTCGAGGAAAAGCAGGACATGAGCCGCTTCATCCTCGACGTGAACGACGAATTCGGCACCACCTGCGTGCTGATCGAGCACGACATGGGCGTGGTGATGGACATTTCCGACCGCGTCGTGGTGCTGGACTACGGCAAGAAGATCGGCGACGGCGCGCCGCTTGAGGTACAGCAGAGTGAAGAGGTCATCCGCGCCTATCTGGGGTCGAGCGCCTGAGCGGGCAAGGAAGAATACGCATGGGATTTTTTCTCGAAACCCTGATTGGCGGCCTGATGACTGGCGTGCTGTATTCGCTGGTCGCACTGGGCTTCGTGCTGATCTACAAGGCGTCCAGCGTCTTCAACTTCGCGCAGGGCGTGATGGTGCTGTTCGCGGCGCTGGCCATGGCGCGCCTTGCCGAGTGGATTCCGCAGTGGACCGGCATCGAAAGCCGGCTGATGGCCAATGTGCTGGCGTTTGCTGCGGCGGGCGTGCTCATGCTGGCGCTGGCCTGGCTGATCGAGCGCCTGGCCTTGCGCCATCTCGTGAGCCAACCCGAAGCCACGTTGCTCATGGCCACCATAGGTATAGGCTTCTTCCTCGAAGGCTTCGGCCAGTCGGTGTTCGGCAGCAATGTCTACAACATCGACATCGGCATCCCCAAGGATCCGATCTTCATTCTGCAAGGCCTGTTCGAGGGCGGCATCCTCATCGACTCGCAGGAACTGGTGGCAGCGCTGATCGCGGCGCTGCTGGTGACCGTGCTGGTGCTGTTCTTCCAGAAAACCGGCACCGGGCGCGCGCTGCGCGCCGTGGCCGATGACCATCAGGCGGCGCAGTCGGTGGGCATACCGCTGGCACGCATGTGGGTCATCGTGTGGTTCATCGCGGGCCTGAGCGCCCTCGTGGCCGGCATGGTCTGGGGCAGCAAGCTGGGGGTGCAATTTTCCATCTCCACGCTCGCGCTGCGCGCACTGCCCGTGGTCATCCTGGGCGGACTCACTTCGGTGCCCGGTGCCATCATCGCGGGCCTGATCGTGGGCGCGGGTGAAAAGCTTTCCGAAATCTACCTCGGCCCCTTCGTCGGCGGAGGCATCGAGGTCTGGTTTGCCTATGTGCTGGCGCTGGTGGTGCTTCTGATCCGGCCTCAGGGGCTGTTTGGAGAGAAGATCATTGACCGTGTTTGATCTCTGTTTTGATAGCTTTCAGCGATTGACAGGCAAGGGCTAGAGGCCAAAAGGGCTTGTAAAGCATGTTCTACCGCGAAAACGGTCAATTCAAGACCACCTACCGCTCGGACCAGCAGATCTTTCCCATTCGGCAAGATCGCGTGGTCATGCTCATCGCACTGCTGCTGGCCTTCGTCGTGGTGCCTTTCACCGCCAGCAGCTACCTGTTTTCGGCCATCCTGATCCCCGTGGTGATCCTCTCTCTGGCGGCGCTGGGCACCAACATCCTGATCGGCTACTGCGGGCAGATCTCGCTGGGCTCGGGCGCCTTCATGGCCGTCGGAGCCTATGGGGCCTGGAACGTCATCATGCGCCTCCCTGGCATGCCGCTCATCGGCGCGCTGCTGCTGGGCGGGATATTTGCAGCCATTTTCGGCGTGCTGTTCGGCCTGCCCAGCCTGCGCGTCAAGGGCCTGTACCTGGCCGTGACCACGCTGGCAGCGCAGTTCTTCGCCGACTGGATGTTCTACCGCGTCAAGTGGTTCACCATGGACAGTCCGTCCATCTCGGTGAGCGCGCCCGACCTGAGCATCTTCGGCCTGCCGCTGGAGAGCTATGCCGCCAAGTACCTGTTCTGCCTCTCGCTGCTGGTGTTGCTGGCGCTCGCGTGCAAGAACCTGGTGCGCGGTGCCATCGGGCGCGAATGGATGGCCATTCGCGATATGGACGTGGCAGCGGCCGTGATCGGCATCCGTCCGGTCTACGCCAAGCTCACGGCGTTTGCCGTCAGCAGTTTCATCATTGGCGTGGCGGGCGCGCTCTGGGGCTTCTTCTATCTGGGTTCGTGGGAACCTGCGGCGTTCGGCCTGAACATGTCGCTGGAGCTCCTGTTCATGGTCATCATCGGCGGGCTGGGCTCCATCATGGGCAACTTCATCGGTGCCGCCTTCATGGTGATCCTGCCCATCCTGATCCGTCTGGGCCTGCCGGCCCTGGGCGATCTGGTGGGCCTGCAACTGGGCACGGCGGCAGCGGCGCACCTGGAGCTGATGCTGTTTGGCGTGCTCATCGTCTGGTTCCTCATCGTGGAGCCGCACGGCCTGGCACGCCTGTGGTCCACCGGCAAGCAGAAGTTGCGTTTGTGGCCCTTCCCTCACTGAGGGCAGAGCGCGAGCGCGAAGGTTTTTTCCCTGGCAACCTCACTACGAAGGAGACAAGCATGAAACCCATCTACACCTTGCTGGCTGCGCTGGCGGTGGCAGCGGGCACGGTCGCGGCGCCCGCCGCAGCGCAGGAGCAGTACGCGCCCGTGCTCTCGTACCGGACCGGGCCGTATGCGCCCAACGGCATCCCGGTGGCCAACGGCACCGTGGACTACCTCAAGCTGGTCAATGCGCACGGCGGCATCAACGGCGTCAAGTTCAAGATCGAGGAGTGCGAATTCGCCTACGACACCGCCAAGGGCATCGAATGCTATGAGCGCATGAAGGGGCAAAACGGCGGTGCGGCCATCGTGCAGTCGATCTCCACCGGTGTGACCAACGCACTGCTGAAGAAGGCGCCCGAGGACAAGATCTCGCTCATCATTGCCGGCTATGGCACGCCGGCTGCGGCCGACGGACGGGTCTTCAAGTGGGTCTTCCCCATGATCCCCAACTACTTCGTGTCGGCCGACGTGATGATGCAGGCCATCGGCAAGAAGGCCGGAGGCCTGGACAAGCTCAAGGGCAAGAAGATTCACTACGTCTACATGGACGCACCGTTCGGCCATGAATTCATGCCGGTGTTCGACGCCTACGCCGCCAAGTACGGCTTCAACCTGGCCAAGCTGCCGGTGACCGCGCCGGGGCTGGACCAGAAGTCCACCTGGCTGCAGGTGCGCCGCGATCAGCCCGATTACCTGCTCTACGTGGGCTATGGCGTGATGAACCCCACGGCCCTGAAGGAAGCGCAGGCCGTGGGCTACCCGCGCGAGAAGATGTACGGCTTCTGGTGGGCGGGCTCCGAATCCGACGTCAAGGGCGTCGAAGAAGCCTCCAAGGGCTACAACGCTGCCGCCCTGCAGGCCAGCGCCAACCGCGACGCCAAGGTCATCAAGGACGTGCAGGACACGCTCTATGCCAAGGGCCAGGGCACCGCGCAGGACGCCAAGACCGTGGGGGATGTGCTCTACGTGCGCGGCCTGATCACCGGCATGCTGACGGCCGAGACGGTACGCATTGCGCAGGAAAAATTCGGCAAGGGCAAGCCCATCACCGGCGAGCAGGCGCAGTGGGCGCTCGAGCACTTCGAGCTGACGCCCGCGCGCATCGAAGAGCTCGGCTTCACCGGCATCGTGCAGCCCATGAAGACCACCTGCGCCCAGCACATGGGATCGTACGCCGCGCGCATGTCGGTGTGGGACGGCAAGGAGTGGAAGATCAACGGCGACTGGTATGAGGGCAACCGCGAGATCCTCGATCCGCTGATCAAGCAGTTTGCCGAGAAGTACGCGGCCGACAACAAGGTCGAAATCCGCCAGTGCGCCGACTGACGGCATGACGCAGCGCCGGGGCGGCCTGGCCCGCCCCGGTCCGAACACGGACAAGACAAGATGCGCGAACCGACCTCTTCCGCGATGCTCGACGTCAACGGCATCGAGGTCATCTACAACCACGTGATCCTCGTGCTCAAGGGCGTGTCGCTCACCGTGCCCCAGGGGGCCATCGTGGCCATCCTGGGCGGCAACGGCGCGGGCAAGACGACCACGCTGCGCGCCATCTCCAACCTGCTGCGCGGCGAGCGCGGCGAGGTCACCAAGGGCAGCATCCACTACCAGGGCGAGCGCATCGAAAACCTCACCCCGTCCGAGCTCGTCAAGCGCGGCGTGGTGCAGGTGATGGAAGGGCGCCACTGCTTCGCGCACCTGACCATCGAGGAAAACCTGCTGACCGGCGCCTACACGCGCACCAGCAAGGCCGAGATCGCGGCCAACCTGGAGAAGGTCTACACCTACTTCCCGCGCCTGAAGGAACGCCGCAGGAGCCAGGCCGCCTACACCTCGGGCGGCGAACAGCAGATGTGCGCCATCGGGCGCGCCCTCATGAGCAGCCCGACGCTGGTGCTGCTGGACGAACCCTCGATGGGCCTGGCGCCGCAGCTCGTCGAAGAGGTCTTCAACATCGTGCGCGACCTCAACACCAAGGAAGGCACGACCTTTCTGCTGGCCGAGCAGAACACCAACATGGCGCTCAAGTACGCAGGCTACGGCTACATCATGGAAAGCGGCCGCGTGGTCATGGATGGCTCGGCCGCAGACCTGGCGAGCAACGAAGACGTGAAGGAGTTCTACCTGGGCGTCGGCGGCGCCGAGCGCAAGAGCTTTCGCGACGTCAAGAGCTACAAGCGGCGCAAGCGCTGGCTCGCATGATCACATATCCATAGCTGCTCGCGCTTGATGGGCAAGGGCTGAAACCATATTTTGCTTACACACTGACAGGAGGCCCGCGCCATGACCGAGTTTTACGACGCGCTGGAAACCCGCTCCCCCGACGAGCGCGAAGCCGCGCTGATGGCCGCGCTGCCGGCTCAGGTGGCGCAGGCACAGCAGCGCTCGCGCGCGTTCGCCGAGATCCTTGCGGGCGTGGATGCCGCCGGCGTCACGAGCCGCGCGGCGCTCGCGCGGCTGCCGGTCACGCGCAAGAGCGCGCTGCTCGCGCGCCAGCAGGCCGAGCGCGCACGCGACGCCTTCGGCGGTTTCAGCACCGGGCGCTACGGCAGCGCGCTGGCGCGCGTGTTCTCCAGCCCCGGCCCGATCTACGAACCCCAGGGCACGCGCGCCGACTACTGGCGCATGGCACGCGCGCTCTACGCCGCCGGCTTTCGCGCGGGCGAGCTGGTGCACAACTGCTTTTCCTACCACTTCGTGCCCGCCGGGCTCATGATGGAAACCGCCGCGCACGCGCTCGGCTGCACGGTATTCCCCGGCGGTACGGGCCAGACCGAGCAGCAGGTGCAGGCCATGGCCGACCTCAGGCCCGCGGGCTACGTCGGCACGCCGAGCTTTCTGCGGCTGATCCTTGAGAAGGCCGCCGAGATGCAGGTGCCGCTGCCCAGCGTCACCAAGGCGCTGGTCTCGGCCGAGGCGCTGCCGCCGTCGCTGCGCACGTGGTTCGCCGAGCACGGCGTGGCCGCGACGCAGTGCTACGGCACCGCGGACCTGGGCCTGATCGCCTACGAAACCGAGGCGCGCGAGGGCCTGGTGCTCGACGAAGGCGTAATCGTCGAAATCGTGCGCCCCGGCACGGGCGACCCGGTACCCGAGGGTGAGGTGGGCGAGCTCGTCGTCACCACCTTCAACACCGATTACCCGCTGATCCGCTTCGGCACCGGCGACCTCTCCGCCGTGCTGCCCGGCCCCTGCCCCACCGGGCGCACCAACACCCGCATCAAGGGCTGGATGGGCCGCGCGGACCAGACCACCAAGGTGCGCGGCATGTTCGTGCACCCCGAGCAGGTCGCCGAGATCGCGCGGCGCTTTCCGCAGGTGCTCAAGGCGCGGCTCATCGTAAGCGGCGAGATGGCCAGCGACCAGATGCAGTTGCAGGTGGAAACCCGCGAAACCGCCGCGGGCCTGGCCGAGCAGCTCGCCACCGCGCTGCGCGACGTGACCAAGCTGCGCGGCGAGGTCACGCTGCTCGCGCCCGGGAGCCTGGCCAACGACGGCAAGGTGATCGAGGACGCGCGCAGCTACCAATAACGGAATGACGGCGCCAGGGCGGCGCTGGACAAGTCCCTCGCGCGCGCCGCCCTACGTCTTCCAGAAGAACAGCACCGTCATCACGAGGCCGATGGCCACGATGCTCCAGCGCAGCACGGCCGGCGGGAGCTTGCGCGCGCCGCGCGCGCCCAGGTAGCCGCCGAGCGTGGCGGCCACCATCATGATGAGCGCCTCCTTCCACTGCACGATGCCGCCGGCCGCGTAGATCGCCACCGCGATCGCCGTGAGCAGCGTGGAGACGAGGTTCTTGATCGCATTCATCGCGTTCAAGCGCGTCTGCCCCAGCAGGCCGAAGAGCGCGAGCATGAGGATGCCCATGCCGCCGTTGAAGTAGCCGCCGTAGCCCGCCACGAGCAGCAGCCCGAGCACGGCCTTGATGCGCGAGGGCGCCGCGCCCTGCGGGCGGTGCGCGTCGGCCCAGCGGCGCAGTTGCGGGCCGAAGGCGAACATGGCCGTGGCCACCAGCAGCAGCCACGGAATCAGGCGGTTGAACGCGGCGTTGGAGGTCACGAGCAGCAGCGCCGCGCCCAGCACCCCGCCCACGAGCGAGAGCACCACCACCAGCGTCATCGACAGCCCCGGCGCGGGCTCCATGTCCTCGCGCGAGCCGAAGATGCTCGCCACATAGCCCGGCAGCAGCGCCACCGTGCCCGTGGCGTTGGCCGTGACCGAGGGCACGCCCACGGCGATCAGCGCGGGCAGCGTGAGAAAGCTGCCGCCCCCGGCGACGGAATTGAGCGTGCCGGCGAAGAAGGCTGCCACCAGCAGCAGGGCGATATCCATCATGAGTACTTACACCGCGTAGGGGTCGGGAAAGCCCAGGCCGCGCAGGATGGCCGTCTCGCGCGCCTCCATTGCGCGCGCGTCCTGCTCGCTGGTTTCGTGGTCCCAACCCTGGGCGTGCAGCGCGCCGTGCACCAGCAGATGGGCGTAGTGCTCTTGCAGCGTCTTGTTCTGCTCGCGCGCCTCGCGTTCGACCACGGGCGCGCACAGCACCAGGTCGGCCACCACGACGGGCTGCTGCTGGTAGTCGAAGGTGAGCACGTTGGTGGCGTAGTCCTTCTGGCGGTAGTCGCGGTTCAGCGCGCGCCCTTCCTCCTCGGCGACGATGCGCACCGTGATTTCGCCGTCCACGTCCAGCGCGTGGCGTATCCAGCGCGCCACCCTGTGCCGCGCCAGCAGCGCGCGGTGCGCCGCGGCGTCACGGGCGAACTGCAACGAGAGCGTGAGGTGCCTCAGTGGCATTTACAAGAAAAATCGGCCTCCAGCGCCTTGCCAGCAAGCGCCAGCAGCTATGTTTATCAAAGCATCTGCGTGGGCACCTTGTGCGTGAGCGAGACCTGGCGGTTCTTCTCGTCCACGAACACGAGCCGCGGCTGGTGCGTGGCGAGTTCTTCTTCGCCCACCTGCGCGAACGCCGCGATGATGAGCAGGTCGCCCACGCAGGCGCGGCGCGCGGCCGAGCCGTTGACCGAGACCATGCCGCTGCCGCGCTGGCCCTTGATGGCGTAGGTGACGAAGCGCTGGCCGCTGTCGACGTTCCAGATGTGCACCTGCTCGTTCTCGACGATGCCCGCCGCATCGAGCAGGTCTTCGTCGATGGCGCAGGAGCCCTCGTAGTGCAGGTCGCAATGCGTGGCGCGCACGCGGTGGATCTTGGATTTGAGCAGGGTACGGATCATGTCGGTAGCGGAAACGAAAACGAAAGAAATCAGGCCGGGTTGCGGGCCTTGCGCTGTGCGTCGTAGGCATCGACGATGCGCGCCACCAGCGGGTGGCGCACCACGTCGGCGCTGGTGAAATGCGTGATCGCGATGCCTTGCACGCGCCGGAGGATACGCTCGGCGTCCACCAGCCCGCTCACCGCCCCCCGGGGCAGGTCGATCTGGCTCACATCGCCCGTGACCACGCAGCGGCTGCCGAAGCCGATGCGCGTGAGGAACATCTTCATCTGCTCGGGCGTGGTGTTCTGCGCTTCGTCCAGGATGACGAAGGCGTTGTTGAGCGTGCGCCCGCGCATGAAGGCCAGCGGCGCGATCTCCAGCTGCGCGCGCTCGAAGGCCTTCTGCACGCGGTCGAACCCCATGAGCTCGTACAGCGCGTCGTACAGCGGGCGCAGGTAGGGGTCGACCTTCTGCGTGAGGTCGCCCGGCAGAAAGCCCAGGCGCTCGCCCGCCTCCACCGCCGGGCGCGTGAGGATGATGCGCTGCACGCTGCTTCGCTCCAGCGCATCGACCGCGCAGGCCACCGCCAGGTAGGTCTTGCCCGTGCCCGCCGGGCCGATGCCGAAGGTGATGTCGTGGCCCGCGATGCTGCTCAGGTACACGCTCTGGTTGGGCGTGCGCGCCTTCAGGTCGGCGCGGCGTGTGTTCAGGTGGATGGCACCGTCCTCGCCCTCGGCGAGCTGCATGTCGCTCGCCAGCATGAGCTGCACCTGCTCGGCGCGCAGCGGACGCGCAGCCATCTCGTAGAGCGCCTGCAGCACCTCCATCGCGCGCGTGGCCGAGGCCTTGCGGCCCTCGACCTTGAAGTGCTCCTGCCGGTGCGCGACGCGCACGTCCAGCGCGAGTTCGATCGCGCGCAGATGCTCGTCGGCGGGCCCGCACAGGTGCGCCAGGCGGGTATTGCTCAGGGGGGTGAAGGAATGGCGCAGGATCACGCGGATAATTTGGCCTGGAGCCGCGAGACGCGCGGCGAAGGGTATAGATGATAGGCAAACTCACCGGAACGCTCACCGACAGGAACCCGCCCGAAGTGGTCATAGACTGCCACGGCGTGGGCTATGAGGTGCTGGTGCCGATGAGCACGTACTATGGTCTGCCCGCTACGGGCGAGCAGGTGAGCCTGCTCACGCACTTCGTCGTGCGCGAAGATGCGCAGCTGCTCTACGGCTTCGCCACCGCCGCCGAGCGCCAGACCTTCCGCGCGCTCATCAAGGTGAGCGGCGTCGGGCCGCGTACGGCGCTCGCCATTCTCTCGGGCATAGGCGCCACCGACCTCGCGCAGGCGGTCACGCTGCAGGAGAGCGGGCGCCTCGTGAAGGTGCCGGGCATAGGCAAGAAAACCGCCGAACGGCTGCTGCTGGAACTGCGCGGCAAGCTCGGCGCGGACCTGGGCGAGCGCGCTCGGCCCGAAAACGCGGCGCACGCCGACATCCTGCAGGCGCTGCTCGCACTCGGTTACAACGACAAGGAAGCCGCCGCCGCACTCAAGGCCCTGCCCGCGGACGTGGGCGTGAGCGATGGCATCAAACTCGCGCTCAAGGCGCTGGCCAAATGAAAGACCACACCATGCACCGGTACACCCTGGCACTCGCCACGCTGCCCCTGCTGTACGCGCTCGCCGGATGCGGCGGCGGTGCAGACGGCGACAAGACCGTCGTGCCCACGTCCTGCGCCGGCGACTGCATCGAGCCCTACGACCCGGGCGTGCTCGCCAAGCACACGCTGGCGGCGCAGCCCGCATCCACCCCGCTGCTGGCACACGACGCCACGGTGCCTACCGTCACGCTCGCGCCGCTGACGCCGCAGCCCGCGACGGCAGGCACGGCCGACCCGGGCCAGCCGCTGCAGATCGGCCAGGGGCGCGCGAGTGCGCAGACCGCGACGCCCGACGCCACCGCAGCGCTGCTGCACTGGCAGGCAAGCGCACGCGAGACGCACGTAGCGGCGCTGCGCTTCGCCTCGCAAGACGCGTTCGGCGTGCGGCTGGGCGTTTCGGTCGAGGCGCTTCCGGCCGACGCGCTGCTGCGCGTCTACGGCGAAGACGGCGTGGCCTACGAGATCACCTCCCGCCAACTGCAGGACCTGGCGCAACGCAATGCCGCAGGTGGCGCGAGCGAGCAGATCGCGCGCATCTGGTGGAGCCCGCAGACCCAGGGAGCGCAGGCCACGCTCGAAATCGAAATCCCGGCTACCGCAGACGCCGCCGACGTGCGTATCGCGGTACCGCGGCTCACCCACATCACCGCATCCAGGCAACCGCCGGCGCTGATCCTGAAGAAAACCAGTGGCGCGTGCGAAATCAACGTCGTCTGCACGCCCGAGTTCATTGACCAGGGCCGCTCGGTGGCGCGCCTGTACTTCGTCGATTCGGCGGACGGCAACGCCTACCTGTGCACCGGTACGCTGCTCAATGACGCCCAGTCCAGCGGCAAGCCCTACCTGCTCACCGCGCGCCACTGCATCGCCGACCAGGCCACGGCCTCGACGCTCGTGACCGACTGGCTCTGGCGCGCCAGCGCCTGCGGCAACGCCGACACCGACGCCGCGCACCAGGAGCGCACCGGCGGCGCCACGCTGCTGCATGCCGACAAGGACACCGACGTCGCCTTCATGCTGCTGAACGCGGCCGTGCCCGCGGGCGTCGTCTATGCCGGCTCGTACTTCGGGCCGGACGCGGGCATAGGCACGCAGGTATCCGTCGTGCACCATCCCCAGGGAGATCTGCAAAAGGTCAGCCAGGGCACGGTGCGCGGCTACAACACCTGCACCCTGGGCGCCGGCGACAGCATCCTGTGCAGCGCCAGCGACGAGGCGAGCGGCACCTTCCTCTCGGTGAACTGGCAGCAAGGCATCACCGAACCGGGCAGCAGCGGCACGGGCGCGTTCGTCGCGATCGGCGCGCGCCGCTACCTTGCGGGCCAGCTCTTCGCCGGTACGCCCACGAGCTGCGAGGCGCCGAACGGCACCGACTATTTCGGTCGCTTCAACCTGAGCTACCGCAACGCGCTGCGCACCTGGCTCGATCCCTGATACCGTCGCGGGCATGAGCATCCATACCGACGACTTCGCGCCAGCGCCCGCAGCCACACCCGCCCGGGTGATCGCGGCCACGACCGCGTCGCCGCAGGAAGAGGCGCTGGAACGCGCGCTGCGCCCCAAGCGGCTTGCCGACTACGTCGGCCAGGCCAAGGCGCGCGAGCAGCTCGAAATCTTCATCGGTGCGGCGAAGAAACGCGCCGAGGCGCTCGACCACGTGCTGCTCTTCGGCCCGCCGGGCCTGGGCAAGACCACGCTCTCCCACATCATCGCGCACGAGCTCGGCGTGCAACTGCGCCAGACCAGCGGGCCCGTGCTCGAAAAACCCAAGGACCTCGCGGCGCTGCTCACCAACCTCGAAAAGAACGACGTTCTCTTCATCGACGAGATCCACCGCCTCTCGCCCGTGGTCGAGGAAATCCTCTACCCGGCGCTGGAGGATTACCAGATCGACATCATGATCGGCGAGGGCCCCGCCGCACGCTCGATCAAGCTCGACCTGCAGCCCTTCACGCTCGTGGGCGCGACCACGCGCGCGGGCATGCTCACCAACCCGCTGCGCGACCGCTTCGGCGTCGCCCTGCGGCTGGAGTTCTACACGCCCGACGAGCTTGCGCTCATCGTCGTTCGCAGCGCGGACCTGATGAACGCTCCCATCGATGCCGCGGGCGCGGCCGAAATCGCCCGCCGCTCGCGCGGCACGCCGCGCATCGCCAACCGGCTGCTGCGGCGCGTGCGCGACTACGCCGACGTGAAGGGCGACGGCCGCATCACGCAGGACATCGCCCGGCGGGCGCTGGCCATGCTCGACGTGGACCCGCAGGGCTTTGACGTGATGGACCGCAAGCTGCTGCAAGCGCTCGTCATGCGCTTCGACGGCGGCCCCGTGGGCCTCGAAAACATCGCCGCAAGCATCGGCGAAGAGGCCGACACCATCGAGGACGTGATCGAGCCCTACCTGATCCAGCAGGGCTTCCTGCAACGCACCCCGCGCGGGCGCGTGGCGACGCTGGCCGCCTGGCGGCACCTGGGCCTGCAGCCGCCGCAGGGGCGCGCGGGGCCGGACCTGTTCTCCACCAGCGCGTGACCCAATTTGGTGCAGCCGCGCCTGCCCGCGCACCCTGATGAGCCACCACGCCGCGCTGCGCGGCGTGAATGCCCTACGCTGGCAGTGCGCGGCACGGTTGTTGCTGTGGGTGGTTGCCGCGAGGTAAATCACCCCCTGTTTCAACGGAAGCACGACCATGCCACTGAAAACACACGCCCTCATCCAGGAACACGACGCGCACTGGGTGGACTTGCGCTTTACCGACACGCTGGGCAAGGAGCACCACGTCACCTTTCCCGCCGACACGATCAAGGAAGAGACGTTCGAGAACGGCAAGATGTTCGATGGCTCGTCCATCGTGGGCTGGAAGGGCATCGAGGCGTCGGACATGGTGCTGCTGCCCGACGACCGCACCGCCGTGATGGACCCGTTCGCCGACGAGCCGACGGTGATCGTGCGCAGCGACGTGCTCGAGCCCCACACCATGCAGGGCTACGAGCGCGACCCGCGCTCGATCGCGCGCCGCGCCGAGGCCTACCTGCGCTCCACCGGCATCGCCGACGCGGCGTATTTCGGCCCCGAGCCGGAATTCTTCGTCTTCGACGCGGTGCAATGGAGTTCGCAGATGCAGGAGGCGAGCTACCGCATCCACTCGGACGAAGGCGCCTGGGCCAGCGCGCTTGAGCTGGGCGGCACCAACCAGGGCCACCGCCCGCGCGTGAAGGGTGGGTACTTCCCCGTGCCGCCGGTGGACGCGCTCAGCGGCGTGCGCACCGCGATGTGCAACGCGATGCAGGCCATGGGCCTGAAGATCGAGGTGCACCACCACGAGGTGGCCACCGCCGGGCAGTGCGAGATCGGCGCATCGTTCAACACGCTGGTGAACAAGGCCGACGAGGTGCAGATCCTCAAATACTGCGTGCACAACGCGGCGCACGCGCACGGCAAGACCGCCACCTTCATGCCCAAGCCACTCGTGGGCGACAACGGCTCGGGCATGCACGTGCACCAGTCGCTGTTCAAGGACGGCAGGAACCTGTTTTCCGGCGAGGGCTACGCCAACCTGTCGGAGCTGGCGCTGCACTACATCGGCGGCATCATCCACCACGCGCACGCGCTCAACGCCATCACCAATCCCGGCACCAATTCGTACAAGCGGCTGGTGCCGGGCTTCGAGGCGCCGGTGATGCTTGCGTACTCGGCGCGCAACCGCTCGGCGTCGATCCGCATCCCGTTCGTCGCGAGCCCCAAGGCGCGGCGCATCGAGTGCCGCTTCCCCGACCCCACCGCCAACCCCTACCTCGCGTTCTCGGCACTCATGATGGCGGGGCTGGACGGCATCGCGCAGAAGATGCACCCCGGCGACGCGATGAGCAAGAACCTGTACCACCTGCCGCCCGAGGAGGCCGCCAACATCCCGCGCGTGGCGCACAGCCTCGACCAGGCGCTGGACGCGCTCGCCGCCGACCACCAGTTCCTCACGCGCGGCGGCGTGTTCACCGAGGACATGCTGCAGGCCTACATCGAGTGCAAGATGGACGAGGTGAACCGCCTGCGCCAGGTGGTGCACCCGGTGGAGTTCGACATGTATTACAGTCTTTGAGTCATTTTTCGGGAGCATGGAGCCGGCGTGAACACGGTCCAGACGCAGCGCCGGTGCCGCCCTCCGGCGACCCGCCCGGCAGCGCTGCTGGACAGCCTCTCGACGGCCGTGCTGCTGCTCGACGACGGGCTGAACGTCGCCTACGCCAACCACGCCGCCGAGCAACTGCTCGCCACCAGCCTGCCGCACTTGCGCGCGCAGCCGCTGGACGGCTATTTCGAAGCCGCGGACTGGAACGCGCCCGCGCTGCGCCACGCGCTCGAGGCGCAGCAGACCTGCACGCAGCGCGCAGCGCGCTTGCGCCGCCTGGGCAGCACGTTGCCGATCACCGTGGACTACGTCGCCACGCCCCTGCCTGCATCCCGCGGGCGCACGGCGCAACTGCTCATCGAGCTGCTGCCGCTGGACCGGCTGCTGCACCTGAACCGCGAGGACAACCTCTTCACCGCCAACCAGGCCACGCGCGCGCTGGTGCGCGGGCTGGCGCACGAGATCAAGAACCCGCTGGGGGGCATCCGGGGCGCGGCCCAGTTGCTCGAGCGCGAGCTGGCGCGCGCCGAGCTGCGCGAGTACACGCAGGTCATCATCGACGAGGCCGACCGGCTGCGCGTGCTGGCCGACCGCATGCTCGACGCGCGCAGGCCGCCCAACTTTCGCGACGTCAACATCCACGAGGTGCTTGAGCGCGTGCGCGTGATCCTGCAGGCCGAGGCGGGCGACGCCATCGCCTGGGTGCGCGACTACGACCCCAGCCTGCCCGAGGTGCGCGCCGACGCGGACCAGCTCATCCAGGTGATGCTCAACATCATGCGCAACGCGGCGCAGGCGCTGCTGGAGATGCCGCGACCCGCGCCCGGTGCCCCCGCGCACGAAAAGCCGTGCATCACGATCCGCTCGCGCGTGCTGCGCCAGGCCAGCATCGGCATGCGCCGCTACCCGCTGCTGTGCCTCATCGAGGTGCAGGACAACGGCCCCGGCATCCCCGAAGAGCTGCGCGAGATGCTGTTCTACCCCATGGTCACGGGCCGCTCGCAGGGCACGGGACTGGGCCTGCCGATCGCGCAGGCCATCATGCAGCAGCACGGCGGGCTGATCGAATGCGACAGCCGGCCGGGCAAGACCGTCTTCAAGGTGCTGATCCCCTTTCACCACGTGCCGTCCGGCGGCACGGGAGGCCACGCGCATGCCCACCCCTGAGCTGGTCTGGATCATCGACGACGACAAGTCCATCCGCTGGGTGCTCGAAAAGGCGCTCGGCCAGGCGGGCCTGGCCACGCGCTCGTTCGACAGCGCCGACGCGGCGCTGAAAGTGCCCGCGGGCGCGTGGCCGAACGCCATCGTGAGCGACATCCGCATGCCCGGCCAGGACGGCCTGGCGCTGCTGCAGCGCCTGAAGGCGGCGGGCTCGCAGGTGCCGGTCATCATCATGACCGCGCACTCCGACCTGGACAGCGCCATCCAGTCCTACCAGGGCGGCGCATTCGAATACCTGCCCAAGCCCTTCGACGTGGACGAGGCCGTGGCGCTGGTGCGCCGCGCGCTCGCGCACCGCCACATCGCCCCGGCCGCCGCACCGGCGATCTCGCAGGCCGACGGGCTGATCGGCGAGGCGGCGGCCATGCAGGAGGTGTTTCGCACCATAGGGCGGCTGTCGCAATCGGACATCACGGTGCTCATCAACGGCGAGTCGGGCACCGGCAAGGAGCTGGTGGCGCGCGCGCTGCACCGCCACAGCCCGCGTGCGGACGGCCCCTTCGTCGCGCTCAACATGGCGGCGATACCGCGCGACCTGATCGAATCCGAGCTCTTCGGCCACGAAAGGGGCGCGTTCACCGGCGCCACCGCCCTGCGCCAGGGGCGGTTCGAGCAGGCGCGGGGTGGCACGCTCTTCCTCGACGAGATCGGCGACATGCCGCTGGATGCGCAGACGCGCCTGCTGCGCGTGCTCGCCGAGGGGAGTTTTCACCGCGTGGGCGGCCACGCCAGCATCCGCGCCGACGTGCGCATCGTCGCCGCGACGCACCAGAACCTGGAGACGCTGGTGCAGGACGGGCGCTTCCGCGAAGACCTGTTCTACCGGCTCAACGTCATCCGCATCCAGCTCCCGGCGCTGCGCGAGCGGCGCGAGGACATCGCCCGGCTCGCGGTGTACTTCCTGCAGAAGGCGGCGGCGGAGCTCACCATCCCGCCGCGCGTGCTGCTGCCCGCCACGCAGCGGCATCTGGCGCAACTGCCCTGGCCGGGCAACGTGCGCCAGCTCGAAAACGCCTGCCGCTGGATCAGCGTGATGGCCGCCAGCCGCGAGGTGCACGTCGAAGACCTGCCGCCCGAACTGCTCGCGCCACCCGCCGCGCAGGGTCAGGAGGCAGCCGGTGCCGCGACGACCGCCGAATGGGAACGCGCGCTCACACAATGGGCCGCCAACGCGCTCGCGCATGGCGAGCGCAACCTGCTCGGCGAGGCGCTGCCCGCCTTCGAGCGCACCCTGATCGCCGCCGCGCTGCAGCACACCGCCGGCGGCCGCAAGGACGCGGCGGCGCTCCTCGGCTGGGGCCGCAACACGCTCACGCGCAAGCTCAAGGAGCTGGGGCTGAACGACGCGGCCGTGGACAGCGAGCAGGACGGCTGAGCACCGGGGCGCAGCGCCCGATCGGTGCAAAGCGCCAACACGACTCCTCATCGTGGTGCAGCCCATGCACCGCCATCGGCGCGGTGCACGCGGCGGCCTTCGCGATGGCTGCCGTGAGTTATCAAATACCATAGCTGTCAGCGCTTGCAGGATAAGGGCTAGAGGCCAGAAACAATCCACATTCTGCACACCTGGCACGGTCCGTGCTGTTCAGGGTTCACACCAACGCTTGACCACAGGAGTGACCATGAACCTCGCATCCCTCAAGGCCCTGGGCGCCATCGTGGCGGCCACCGTCCCGTGGGTGGCCAGCGCGCAATTGAGCGCCAACGTCGGCCTCACGACGAACTACAAGTTCCGCGGGCAGGATCAGGACGCCAGCCACCACCGGGCGGTCAAGCCCGCGCTGCAGGGCGGCTTCGACTACGCCTTTGGCGACTCGGGCTGGTACGTGGGCAACTGGAACTCCAGCGTGGACTGGCTGCCCGGCAATTCGCTGGAGATGGATTTCTACGGCGGCTACCGGTTCAACGCGGGCGGTGTGGACCTGGACGTGGGTGCGCTCACCTACGCCTATCCCGGCAACAGCGCGGGCAACACCACCGAGCTGTACGGCGCGGCGACCTACGGCCCGTTCACGGCCAGGTACTCGCACACCGTCTCGCGCGACTACTTCGGCTGGGCCGGCGCGGGCGCCAGCGGACGCAACACCGGCTACCTGAACCTGGCCTTCGCCTACGAGGTGCTGCCCCGCACCACGTTCAAGGCGGCGCTGGGCTACACGCGCTTCGCCGGTGGCATCCGCAGCCAGGGCGTGCCCGATTACGTGGACTACAGCCTGGGCGCGAGCTACGACTTCGGCGACGGCCTGGCGCTGGGCGCGGCGGTGGCCGGCGCGACAAAGAAGGGCTTCTTCGGCGACGGCAACAAGGCGCGCCTGATCGTCAACCTGACCAAGACCTTCTAAGGAGAACCGGATCATGAAAATGGTGACTGCCATCATCAAGCCCTTCAAGCTCGACGAGGTGCGCGACGCGCTTGCGAACGTCGGCGTGCAGGGCATCACGGTGACCGAGGTCAAGGGCTTCGGGCGCCAGAAGGGCCACACCGAGCTCTACCGCGGCGCCGAATACGTGGTGGACTTCCTGCCGAAGGTGAAGGTCGAGGCCGCCGTGGACGACACGCTGGTCGAGCGCGCGATCGACGCGATCGAAGGCGCGGCGCACACCGGCAAGATCGGCGACGGCAAGATCTTCGTCTCGGCGCTCGAACAGGTGATCCGCATCCGCACCGGCGAAACCGGAGGAGACGCGCTGTGAAAACCTCCATCGCCTTTCTCCTGATGCTGCTGGGGCCGATGGCCCGGGCGGCCGACGCGCCCGCGCCGCGGCTCGATTCGGGCGACACCGCCTGGATGCTCACCTCCACGCTGCTCGTCATCCTGATGACGATTCCCGGCCTGGCGCTGTTCTACGGAGGCCTGGCGCGCGCCAAGAACATGCTCTCGGTGCTGGTGCAGGTGTTCGTCGTGTTCGCGCTGATCAGCGTGCTGTGGGCCCTGTTCGGCTACAGCTTCGCCTTCAGCGGCGAAGGCCGGTTCTTCGGCGACGCGGGCCGGCTGCTGCTGCGCGGCATCGCGCCCGACACGCTCTCGGGCGTGCTGCCGACGGTGCCGGAATACGTGTTCGTGGCCTTCCAGGGCACCTTCGCGGCAATCACCGTGGCGCTGGTCGTGGGCGCCTGGGCCGAGCGCATCCGTTTCTCCGCCGTGCTCGTCTTCTCGGCGCTGTGGTTCATCCTGAGCTACGTCCCGATGGCGCACATGGTCTGGGGCGGCGGCCTGCTGGGGCGCGACGGCGCGCTCGACTTCGCGGGCGGCACCGTGGTGCACATCAACGCCGGCATCGCCGCGCTGGTGGGCGCGCGCATGGTGGGCAGGCGCATCGGCTACGGCAGGGAGGCGCTCATGCCGCACAGCCTGACGCTGACCATGGTGGGCGCCTCGCTGCTGTGGGTGGGCTGGTTCGGCTTCAACGCCGGCTCGGCCGGCTCGGCGGGCGGCGTGGCGGGCCTGGCCTTCATCAACACGGTGCTGGCCACGGCCGCGGCCACGCTCGCGTGGCTGGCGGGCGACTGGCTGCACAAGGGCAAGGCGTCGATGCTGGGGGCAGCTTCGGGCGCGGTGGCGGGCCTGGTGGCGGTGACGCCGGCGGCGGGCTTCGTCGGCCCCATGGGAGCCATCGCCATGGGCCTCGTCGTCAGCCCGCTGTGCCTGTGGGGCGTGGGCGGGCTCAAGCGCCTGCTGGGGGTGGACGACGCCTTCGACGTGTTCGGCGTGCACGGCGTGGGCGGCATCACCGGCGCCATCCTGACCGGCGTGTTCGCGGCGCAAAGTCTGGGCGGCACCGGCGGCGCCACGCCCGAGACCTTCGCCATGGGCGCGCAGGTCTGGGTGCAGGTCAAGAGCGTGCTGCTCACGGTGGTCTGGTCGGGCGTGGCGGCGTTCATCGCCTGCAAGGCGGCCGATCTGACCGTGGGGCTGCGCGTGCCGGAGGAAACCGAGCGCGAGGGGCTGGACATCGCCTCGCACGGCGAACGCGCCTACGCCCCGTGACGCGCCACGGCCATCGCGCGCAGGCGCCGCGCGATGGCCCATCCCGGTCAGGATAGGCTCTGTTCATGCATAATTTGCATCAAACAATGCGTGCACGGTATTGATGCGCGGATGCACCGTCATGGTGCATGGTGCCTGGCGAAACGCCGCGCGCCAGACGGACAGCCCTGGAAAAACAGGGCGCCGGCGCCGTTCCAGGGCTTGGCACGCTCCTTGCTCGACCGCACTGGAAAAGAGCCTCCGCGCCTGCGGCGGCTCGCGCACAACGAGATCCACCGATGCGGAGCGCCCCGATATGACCCAGGCGGTTTTGACCACCCCCCTCGCCGATGCCGTGCGCGCCGCTGCGCCAGCCGGCCCCGAAGAAATCCGCGCCGCGCACGCGCGGGGCCTGTATACGCAGGCCGAGCACGACGCCTGCGGCGTCGGGTTCGTCGCGCACATCAAGGGCGTGAAGTCGCATGCGGTGGTCACGCAGGGCCTGCGCATCCTGAAAAGCCTGGACCACCGCGGCGCCGTGGGCGCCGACCCGCTGATGGGCGACGGCGCGGGCCTGTTGATCCAGATTCCCGACGCCTTTTACCGCGCCGAGATGCGCGCGCAGGGCGTGGAGCTGCCGCCCGCGGGCGAGTACGGCGTGGGCATGATCTTCCTGCCCAAGGAGGCTGCCTCGCGCGAGGCCTGCGTCGATGCGCTGGAGCGCGCGGTGCACGCCGAGGGGCAGGTGCTGCTCGGCTGGCGCGACGTGCCGGTGGACGACACCGTGACGATGTCGGACGCGGTGCGCGCGAGCGCCCCGGTGATGCGCCAGATCTTCATCGGGCGCGGGGCCGACATCCTCGTGCCCGACGCGCTGGAGCGCAAGCTCTACGTGATCCGCAAGACCGCGTCGGCGCGCATCACGGGCCTGGCGCTCACGCACGGCGCCGAGTACTACGTGCCCAGCATGTCGTGCCGCACCGTGATCTACAAGGGCCTGCTGCTGGCGGACCAGGTGGGGCTGTACTACCGCGACCTGCAGGACGCGCGTGTGGTCTCGGCGCTGGCGCTGGTGCACCAGCGGTTTTCCACCAACACCTTCCCGTCGTGGCCGCTCGCGCACCCCTACCGCATGGTGGCGCACAACGGCGAGATCAACACCGTCAAGGGCAACTTCAACTGGATGCGCGCACGCGAGGGGCTGATGAGCTCGCCCGTGCTCGGCAGCGACCTGCACAAGCTCTACCCGCTCACCTTCGAGGGCCAGTCCGACACCGCCACGTTCGACAACACGCTGGAGCTGCTCGTGATGGCGGGCTACCCGCTGGCGCAGGCGGTGATGATGATGATTCCCGAGGCGTGGGAGCAACACACGCTCATGGACGCGCAGCGGCGCGCGTTCTACGAATACCACGCGGCGATGCTCGAACCCTGGGACGGCCCGGCCGCGATGGTCTTCACCGACGGGCGGCAGATCGGCGCGACGCTGGACCGCAACGGCCTGCGCCCCGCGCGCTACGTCGTCACCGACGACGACTTCGTCATCCTCGCTTCCGAGGCCGGCGTGCTGCCGATTGCCGATGAGCACATCGTGCGCAAGTGGCGGCTGCAGCCGGGGCGCATGTTCCTGATCGACCTGGAGCAGGGCCGCATCATCGAGGACGACGAGATCAAGGCGCTGCACGCCTCGGCCCGGCCCTACCGCCAGTGGATCGACAACGTGCGCATCCGGCTCGACGGCATCGCCGCGCCCGCGGGTGACGCGCCGCCCCCGCTCGCCACCGCGCTGCTTGACTGCCAGCAGGCCTTCGGCATGAGCAAGGAAGACCTCAAGCTTCTGCTCGCGCCCATGGCGCACGGCGACGGCGAGGGCATAGGCGCGATGGGCAACGACGCGCCGCTGGCCGTGCTCTCGGACCGCAGCAAGCCGCTGTACAACTACTTTCGCCAGCTCTTCGCGCAGGTGACCAACCCGCCGATCGACCCGATCCGCGAAGCGGTGGTGATGTCGCTGGTCTCGTTCATCGGCCCGCGTCCCAACCTGCTGGACATCAACGCGGTGAACCCGCCAATCCGCCTCGAAGTGCTGCAGCCGGTGCTCGACTTTGCCGACATGGCGCGCCTGCGCGAGATCGCAAGCCACACCAGCGGCAAGCTGCGCAGCCGCGAGATCGACATCACCTACCCCGTGGCCTGGGGACGCGAGGGCATAGAGGCGCGACTGGCCGCGCTGTGCGCCCGCGCGGCCGAGATGATCCAAACCGGCAGCAACATCCTGATCCTGACCGACCGGCATATGGACCGCGAGCACGTGGCCATCCCCGCGCTGCTCGCGCTCTCGTCCATCCACCACCACCTCGTGCGCACGGGGCTGCGCACCGCCGCCGGGCTGGTGGTCGAGACCGGCAGCGCCTGGGAGGTGCACCACTTCGCGGTGCTTGCGGGCTACGGCGCCGAGGCGGTGCACCCGTGGCTTGCGCTGCAGAGCGTCGCGGAGATGGCAAGCGCGCAGGGCGTGGCGCCCGCCGAGGCGGTGGAGCACTACATCCACGCGGTGGACAAGGGCCTGTCCAAGACCATGTCCAAGATGGGCATCAGCACCTACATGTCGTACTGCGGCGCGCAGATCTTCGAGGCCATAGGGCTGGATGCGGCGCTCGTGCGCGCGCACTTTGCGGGTACCGCGAGCCAGATCGGCGGCATCGGCATCTTCGACGTGGCGGAAGAAGCGCTGCGCAACCACCGGCGCACGTTCGGCGGCGACCCGGTGCTTGCGGGCATGCTGGCCGACGGCGGAGACTACGCCTGGCGCACGCGCGGCGAGGAGCACATGTGGACGCCCGACGCCGTCGCGCTGCTGCAGCATGGCACACGCTCGGGCCGCTACGAGACCTTCGAGGAATACGCCGCGATCATCAACGACCAGAGCCGCCGCCACATGACGCTGCGCGGCCTGTTCGAGCTGCGCATGGACCCCGCCAAGGCCGTGCCGCTCGACGAGGTCGAGCCCGCGACCGAGATCGTCAAGCGCTTCGCCTCGGGCGCGATGTCGCTGGGTTCGATCTCGCCCGAGGCGCACATGAACCTCGCGATTGCGATGAACCGCATCGGCGGCAAGAGCAACACCGGCGAAGGCGGCGAAGACCCGGCGCGCTACCGCGAGGAAATGCGCGGACACTCGATCGCGCAGGGCACGCACCTGAGCAGCCTGCTCGGCGATGGCGTGGTGATGGTGGACTACGAACTGCACCAGGGCGACAGCCTGCGCTCGCGCATCAAGCAGGTGGCGTCGGGGCGCTTTGGCGTGACCACGGGCTACCTCGTCTCGGCCGACCAGATCCAGATCAAGATGGCGCAGGGCGCCAAGCCCGGCGAAGGCGGGCAATTGCCGGGCAAGAAGGTGTCAGCCTACATCGGGCGGCTGCGCCACTCGGTGCCCGGCGTGGGGCTGATCTCGCCGCCCCCGCACCACGACATCTATTCCATCGAGGACCTGGCGCAACTGATCCACGACCTCAAGAGCGTGAACCCGCGCGCCGACGTCTCGGTCAAGCTGGTCTCGGAAGTCGGCGTGGGCACGGTCGCCGCGGGCGTGACCAAGGCCAAGGCCGACCACCTCGTGATTGCCGGGCACGACGGCGGCACCGGCGCCGCGCCGTGGACCTCGATCAAGCACGCGGGCACGCCCTGGGAGCTGGGCCTGGCCGAGACGCAGCAAACGCTGGTCTTGAACCGCCTGCGCGGGCGCGTGCGCGTGCAGGTGGACGGCCAGCTCAAGACCGGACGCGATGTGGTCATCGGCGCGCTGCTCGGTGCCGACGAATTCGGCTTCGCCACCGCGCCGCTGGTCGCCTCGGGCTGCATCATGATGCGCAAGTGCCACCTCAACACCTGCCCGGTGGGCGTGGCCACGCAGGACCCGGTGCTGCGCAAGCGCTTCACGGGCACGCCCGAGGCGGTGGTCAATTTCTTCTTCTTCGTCGCCGAGGAGGCGCGGCGCCTCATGGCGCAGCTCGGCGCGCGGCGGCTGGAAGACCTCATCGGCCGCGCCGACCTGCTCGACACGCGGCCCGGCATCACGCACTGGAAAGCCAGGGGGCTGGATTTCAGCCGCGTGCTCGCGCTGCCCACGGCGCCCGCGGGCGTGGCGCGCCACCACGAGGAACGCCAGGACCACAAGCTGGAGCACGCGCTTGATCTGCCCTGGATCGAAACCCTGCGCGCGGGCCTGGCGCGCGGCAAGCGCGTCGTGATCGAGGCGCAGGTGCGCAACGTGCACCGCACGGTCGGCGCGCAGCTTTCGGGCGAACTCATCCGGCGCTACCCCGACGGCCTGCCCGACGACAGCGTGCGCATCGAATGCACCGGCACGGGCGGGCAGAGCTTTGGCGCCTTCCTCGCGCGGGGCATCACGCTGCGCCTGACGGGCGAGGCCAACGACTACACCGGCAAGGGCCTCTCGGGCGGGCGGCTCGTGGTGCGCCCAAGCACGGCCTTCAACGGCGACGCCACGCGCAACATCATCGTCGGCAACACCGTGCTCTATGGGGCCACCTCGGGCGAGGCGTACTTCAGCGGCGTCGCGGGCGAGCGCTTCGCGGTGCGCCTGTCGGGCGCGAGCGCGGTCGTCGAAGGCACGGGCGACCACGGCTGCGAGTACATGACGGGCGGTACCGCCGTCGTGCTCGGCGCCACCGGGCGCAACTTCGCGGCCGGCATGTCGGGCGGCATCGCCTTCGTGTACGACGAGGATGGCAGCTTCGCCGCGCGCTGCAACACCGCGCAGGTGGCGCTGGGGCCCGTGCTCGAACCGCAGGCGCAGGCCGACGCGGGCATACCGCAGCACGACGACCTGCCCGACGAACTGCTGCTCTTGAACCTGCTGCAGTCCCATGTGCACTGGACCGACTCGGCACGAGCCCGCGCGATCCTCACCGACTGGCCCGCCGCGCGCACGCGCTTCGTGAAAGTCTTCCCGCACGAATACCGGCGCGCGCTGCAGGCGCAGGCCGAACCCGCCGAGGCACCGCAACCGCCGGTTGCCGCCACCGAGGCCGTGCACGCCTGAGCCCCACGCTAGCGAGATCCCACCATGGGCAAGATCACCGGTTTCCTGGAATTCGAGCGCATCGAAGAGACGTACGACCCCGTCGCGTCACGCGTGCACCACTACCAGGAGTTCGTGCACCCGCTCACCACCGAGCAGGCGCGCACGCAGGGCGCGCGCTGCATGGACTGCGGCACGCCGTTCTGCCACCACGCCTGCCCGGTCAACAACATCATTCCGGACTTCAACGACCTGGTCTATCGCGACGACTGGAAGCGCGCGCTGCAGGTGCTGCAGTCCACCAACAACTTCCCCGAGTTCACCGGCCGCATCTGCCCCGCGCCGTGCGAGGCCGCGTGCACGCTCAACATCAACGCGCAGCCGGTGGGCATCAAGTCCATCGAGCACGCGATCATCGACCGCGGCTGGGCCGAGGGCTGGGTGCTGCCGCAGCCGCCCGCGGTGCGCACCGGGCGGCGCGTCGCGGTCGTCGGCTCGGGCCCGGCGGGGCTGGCCGCCGCGCAGCAACTCGCGCGCGCCGGGCACGAGGTGACGCTGTTCGAGAAGAACGACCGCGTGGGCGGGCTGCTGCGTTTTGGCATCCCGGACTTCAAGCTCGAAAAATCGCACATCGACCGGCGCGTGCAGCAGATGGTGGCCGAGGGCGTGCAGATCCGCACCGGCACGCTCGTGGGCGAACTACCCGCGGACAGCCGCATCAACAACTGGGCCGCGCACGCGGTGAGCGCCGAGCAACTGCGGCGCGACTACCACGCGGTGCTGCTCACCGGCGGCTCGGAGCAGTCGCGCGACCTGCCGGCGCCGGGGCGCGCGCTCGCCGGCGTGCACTTCGCGATGGAATACCTGCCACAGCAGAACCGCGTGAACGCGGGGCTTGCGGTGCCCGGGCAGATCGTCGCCACCGGCAAGCACGTGATCGTGATCGGCGGCGGCGACACCGGCTCGGACTGCGTTGGCACCGCGCACCGCCAGGGCGCGGCCAGTGTGGTGCAATTCGAGCTCATGCCCATGCCACCGCTGCAGGAAAACAAGCCACTCACCTGGCCCTACTGGCCGTACAAGCTGCGCACCTCGTCCAGCCACCAGGAGGGCTGCGAGCGTGAGTTCGCGATCGCCACCAAGGAATTCGTCGGCGACGAGGGGCGCCTTGCCGCGCTCAGAACCGTGCAGGTGCGCCGCGAAGGCGGCCAGTTCGTGGAGGTCGAGGGCACCGAAAAGACCTGGCCCGCCGAGCTCGTGCTGCTGGCGATGGGTTTCGTGCACCCGGCGGCGAGCGTGCTCGCGAGCTTCGGCGTGGCCACCGACGCGCGCGGCAATGCCCGCGCCGGCGTGGATGACGCCACCGGCTACGCCACCAACGTGCCCGGCGTGTTCGCAGCGGGCGACATGCGCCGTGGGCAGTCGCTCGTCGTCTGGGCCATCCGCGAAGGCCGCCAGGCCGCACGCGCCATCGACTTCTACCTCATGGGCCAAACCGCCCTGCCACGCTGAGCGCCACCATGATCCGCGTCAATCCGCACTACCAGAAACTGCAGGCAAGCTACCTGTTCGCCGACATTGCACAGCGCGTGCGCGCCTTCCAGCAGCGCCGCCCCGATGCCGAGCTGATCCGCCTGGGCATAGGCGACGTGACCGAGCCGCTGCCGCCCGCGTGCGTCACGGCGTTCCACGCGGCGGTCGACGATCTCACCAGGACGGAGAGCTTTCGCGGCTACGGGCCCGAACAGGGCTACGGCTTTCTGCGCGAGGCCATCGCACGGCACGACTTCCAGGCGCGCGGCGCACAGATCGACGCCGACGAAATCTTCGTGAGCGACGGCGCCAAGTGCGACGTGGGCAACTTCCAGGAGCTGTTTGCCACCGACATCCGCGTGGCCATCCCCGACCCGGTCTATCCGGTCTACGTCGATACCAACGTGATGGCCGGGCGCACCGGCGCCGTCGTGCACGAGCGCTACGAAGGCCTGGTCTATCTGCCCTGCACTGCCGACAACGGCTACGTGCCGCAGATACCCGATGCGCCAGTGGACCTCGCCTACCTGTGCTCGCCCAACAACCCCACGGGCGCGACGATGACACGCGGCGAGCTGCAGACCTGGGTGGACTGGGCGCGCGCCCACCGCGCGCTGATCCTGTTCGACGCGGCGTATGAAGCCTTCATCCGCGACGACGCGCTGCCGCATTCGATCTACGAAATCCCCGGCGCGCGCGAGGTGGCCATCGAGTTCCGCAGTTACTCCAAGACCGCCGGGTTCACCGGCGTGCGCTGCGCCTACACCGTCGTGCCCAGGGACTGCATGGCGTGGCAGGCGGGCGGCGAGGCGGTGGCGCTGCACGCGCTCTGGAACCGGCGCCACACGACCAAGTTCAACGGCGTCTCCTACCCGGTGCAGCGCGCCGCCGAGGCGGTATACACGCCTGAGGGCCAGCAGCAGGTGCGCGCGCTCACCGACGGCTACCTGCGCAACGCGCAGGCGATCCGCGCCGGGCTCCAGGCCCTGGGCCTGCCGTGCACCGGCGGCGACAACTCGCCCTACATCTGGGTCGACACCGGGCGCGATGCCTGGGAATTCTTTGATCTGCTGCTGGAGAAGGCCGCGGTCGTGTGCACGCCGGGCGCGGGTTTCGGGCGCTGCGGCCAGCACCACGTGCGCATCAGCGCATTCAACAGTTACGCCAACGTCAAAGCCGCGATGCAGCGCATTGCGCAGGCACTGGCCTGAACCATCCACCCAAGAGCCCCATGCCCGTTTCCGATTCCCTGCGCCAGCGCCTGTACCCGCTGCTGCCCCAGATCGCCAAGCATTTCGGCACGCCGTTTCACCTCTACGACGAAGCGGGCATCCGCGCGACCGGCGAACGCCTGAACCGCGCGTTCGCCGGTGTGCCCGGCTTTCGCGAGTACTACGCCGCCAAGGCGCTGCCGAACCCGCGCATCCTCGCGATCGCGCGCGACCTGGGCTTCGGCTTCGACTGCAGCTCGGTGGCCGAGCTGCAGCTGGCGCGCGGCGTGGGCGCGCGTGGCAACGACCTGATGTTCACCTCGAACAACACCGCGCCCGACGAGTTCGACGCGGCGCTGGACGGTGGCGGCAGCATCCTGAACCTGGACGACCTCAGCCTGGTGGCCAAGGTGCCGCGCATGCCCGAGCAGATCTGCTTTCGCTACAACCCCGGCCCGGCGCGCAGCGGCAACGCCATCATCGGCAACCCCGTGGAGGCCAAGTACGGCGTGCCGCACGAGTGCATCGAAGATGCATTTCGCGCGGCCATCGCGCGCGGTGCCAGGCGCTTCGGCCTGCACACCATGCTGGCGTCCAACGAGCTGGACTACCGCTACATGGTCGAGACCATCGCGATGCTGCTGTCGGTCGTGCACATGCTCAGCGACAAGCTCGCCATCCGCTTCGACTTCGTCAACATGGGCGGCGGGCTGGGCATCCCGTACCGGCCCGAGGACGCCGAATTCGACGTGCAGGCGCTGGGCGCGCAGGCCGCCACGCAGTTCGCGCAGTTTCGCGCGCAGCACGGCTGGGCGCCGGCGCTCTTCATGGAGAGCGGGCGCTACGTCACCGGCCCGCACGGCGTGCTGGTCACGCGCGCGATCAACCACAAGCACAGCTACCGCGAATACGTCGGCGTGGACGCCTGCATGTCGTCGCTGATGCGCCCCGGCATGTACGGCGCCTACCACCATATCGACGTGGTGGGCAAACCTTCGGGGGCGGGCGACGCGCCGGTGGACGTGGTCGGCTCGCTGTGCGAGAACAACGACAAGTTCGCCATCCAGCGCCCGCTGCCCGCGGTGGCCGACGGCGACCTGCTCGTGATCCACGATACTGGAGCCCACGGCCACGCGATGGGCTTCAACTACAACGGGCGGCTGCGCCCGCAGGAGCTGCTGCTCACGCAGGACGGGCGCGTCGAGCGCATACGCCGCGCCGAAACGCTGCAAGACCACTTCGCCACGCTGCACTTCGCGCCTGACGCCTGGCAGCCCGGCTCCTGAACGGACCACGCCATGCACCCCGAACAATCCGCCATCATCGACAGCCTGCACGTCACGCCGCCGTTCACCGGGCCGCACGATGCGCAGGCGCAGATCGCGCGGCGCATCGCCTTCCTCCAGCAGACGCTGCGCGCCAGCCCCTGCACCACGCTGGTGCTGGGCATCAGCGGCGGCGTCGATTCGTCGGTTGCGGGGCGGCTCGCGCAGCTCGCGGTCGAGGGGCTGCGCCACGAGAGCGGCGACGCGCGCTGGCGCTTCATCGCGGTGCGCCTGCCGTACCGCGCGCAGTTCGACGAGGCCGACGCGCAGGCGGCGCTCGCGTTCATCCGAGCCGACGAAGTGCGCACCGTACCGATCGAAGGCAGCGTCGTGGCGCTGGCCGAGCCGCTCACCGACCTGCTCGCGCCGCTGGCCACGCGCCTGCACGACAGCGTGCTCGGCAACGTGAAGGCGCGCATCCGCATGGTGGCGCAGTACGCCATCGCCAATGCCACCAACGGCCTCGTGATCGGCACCGACCACGCGGCCGAGGCGGTGATGGGCTTTTTCACCAAGTACGGGGACGGGGCCTGCGACCTGGAGCCGCTCGCAGGGCTCGTGAAGGGCCAGGTGCGCGCGATCGGCACCGCGCTGGGCGCACCGGCGCACCTCGTGCACAAGGTGCCGACCGCCGACCTCGAAGACGGCCGCCCCGGCCTGCCCGACGAAGCCGCGCACGGGGTGACGTACGAGGACATCGACGCGTTCCTGCACGGCCAGACGGTCAGCGAGCCGTCGGCCCGGCGCATCGTGGCCGCTTACACCGCGAGCCGCCACAAGCGCACGATGCCCTTCACCCCATGATGCAGCCCGCGCATCGCGCGCCCCTGCCGTTCACCAAGATGCACGGCCTGGGCAACGACTTCATGGTGATCGACGCGACCGGCGGGCCGGTTGCGCTGACGGCCAGCGAGATCCGCGCCATGGCCGACCGGCATTTCGGCATCGGCTTCGACCAGTTGCTGCTCGTGGAGCCCGCGCCGCACGCGGGCGTGGACTTTGGCTACCGCATCTACAACGCCGACGGCGGCGAGGTGGAGCAGTGCGGCAACGGCGCGCGCTGCTTCGCGCGCTACGTGCGCGAGCAGGGGCTGACCGACCGGGACCGCATCCGCGTGCACACGCGCGCCGGGGCAATTGAGCTCGTCGTCACGCAGGGCGGCGACGTGCGCGTGGACATGGGCGCGCCACGATTCCTGCCCGCCGAGATTCCCTTTGTCGCCGACGCCCCCGCGCCGCGCTACGCGGTGCAGGTCGCAGGGGAGACGGTGGAGCTTGCGGCCGTGAGCATGGGCAACCCGCACGCGGTGCTGTGCGTGGACGACGTGGAGCGCGCGCCGGTCGCCCGGCTCGGCCCGCTGCTGGAGCACCACGCGCGCTTTCCGGCGCGCGTCAACGTGGGCTTCATGCAGGTGCTCGCGCGCGATCGCATCCGGCTGCGCGTGCACGAGCGCGGCGCGGGCGAGACGCTGGCCTGCGGCAGTGGCGCGTGCGCCGCGGTCGTGGCGGGCCGACGCCTGGGGCTGCTGGACGCGCGCGTCACCGTGGCACTGCCGGGCGGCACGCTGGCGATCCGCTGGGAGGGCGCAGGCGCCAACGTGCTCATGGACGGCCCCGCCGCGCGCGTCTACGACGGCCTGTGGCGCTGGCCCGCCGCCGCTTGAAACCTGCCGCGGCGGATCACGACGGCCCGGCGGGGCTGGCGCCGCCGCGAGGTCGCCGCCGTCGGCACTCTGCGCCAGCTGCGGCCAGCGGGTGGAGACGGCGTCAACCACGCCCTGCAACTGCCCAACGCCTCGCGGCCCAGATAGACCAGCTCGACCACGTGGCAACGCTCGCCCATCCCGGTCACCGCGCGCAGGTGGTTCGGGTTGCCCTGCCGCGGTGCGCCGGTCAGGCCTTCGGCATCGGTGTGTGCATCATCCGGGGTGTCCTGCCCTCCGGCATCGTGCGCGCGCGCTGCCGGTCCGCGCGCAATACCCCGCCGACGATCAGCGCCTGCGCGGCATAGTAGCTTGCAAGCACCCACACCGCCGACCACGGCAGCGGCTGCACGAAGCGGTTGATGGCCAGCAGCGCGTCGCTCAGCATGAAGCTCACCGCCCCCAGCGCCACGCCGAGCGCCGGCGCGTCGCGCAGCAGCGACCAGCGCGCCCAGGCCTGCGCCGCCATGAGCGCGATCACGAGCACGTAGGCGGCGACGGGCGCGCGCAGTCCCGCGGGCAGCCCGCCCACCCAGAGCACCACATACATGCCAGCGCCCAGCAGCAGCGTGGCCGCGAGCGCACCGCGAGCGGCCAACCACGGCGCGCGCAACCGGAACAGCGCGAGATAGCACAGATGCGCGAGCAGGAACGCCGCCAGCCCCACAATGAACCGGCCCGGCAGCATCAGCGCCACGTCGCCCGCAAGCGACGCCACCAGCGCACCGAGCAGCAGCACGGATGAAACATTCCAGCCAGATCGGCCTCCAGCGCTTTGCTGGCGCGCGCTTGCAGCTACTGCGGCAATAGCAAACACCATGGCGGCGGGCTTGGCCGCGTGGTGCCACGACACGAGGCCGAGCGCGCTCGTCGCGGTGGCCAGCGCCCCGGCCTGCACCATCAGCGCCTCCCAGACCGAGAGCCGCCCCTGCATCGCCGCGCCCAGCGCCCACTGGCAGGCAACCAGCGCGGCGAACCAGACGAGGTTCTCAGCAAGCGGCGCACCGTCGGCACGCCAGAGGAAGACGCTCACGCCCGCGATCAGCAGCGCGAACTGCACCACGGCGAACCCGCGCACGGCGGGCGCCACCGCGGGATCGAACAGCGGCATGCGGTGGATGTCGAAGGCTGGCTTGGGATAACGCTGCGCCACGTCGGGGGGCCGCCAGCCGGGCGGGCGCAGCCACACGCCGATCTTGTCGCGCCAGCGCCGCGCGTGCCAGCTGTCGCGCGCCAACCCGGCGTACACCTGCAGGTTGGCCCAGAGCGGGTCCCAGCTTTCGAGCAGCCCGCGCGTGCCGTAGACGCAGGGCTCGCGCGCGTCCTCGTCCTCGAAGGTGCCGAAGAGCCGGTCCCAGACGATGAGGATGCCGCCGTAGTTCCTGTCGATGTAGCGGTCGTTCACCGCATGGTGCACGCGGTGGTTGCTCGGGCTGCAGAACCACCGGTCGAACCAGCCCAGCCGCCCCACCTGCTCGGTGTGCACCCAGAACTGGTAGAGCAGGTCAACGAGCCCGACCACGACGAACACCAGCGGCGGCACGCCCGCGAGCGCCATCGGCAGGTAGAACAACCAGCCCAGCAGCGCGCCCGAGCTCGTCTGGCGCAGCGCGGTGGAGAGGTTGTAGTCCTGGCTCTGGTGGTGCACCGCGTGCGCGGCCCACAGCACCGCCACCTCGTGGCCCTTGCGGTGCAGCCAGTAGTAGCAGAAGTCGTAGAACAGCAGCGCCAGCAGCCACCCCGGCGCGCTCGTCCAGAAGGCATCGTTGCGCCAGAGCGCGAACTGCTGCCACGCGAGCGTGTACAGCCCCACGCGCAGCAGCGCGGTAAACACCGCGCTCGTCTGGCTCAGCATGCCCAGGCTGATGCTGCTCACCGCGTCCGCAAGGCGAAACGCGGCCCGCCCGCGCGCCCGCGCGACGGCCCACTCCAGCGCCATCAACAGGAGGAATACCGGCGTGACGAGAACGATGATCTGGCTCCCCGACATGCCCCGCATTGTGGGCCCGCGCCCGCCCGCTTGGCGTACAGTGCCTGCATGCCGCAAGACCCAGACGCCATCCCGTCCGAACGCGCCGCGCGCCAGGCCGCCATCGTGCGGGCGCTCTCGGGCTGCGTGCCCGCGCACGCGCTGCTCTACCACCGCGAGGACACCACGCCCTACGAGTGCGACGGCCTCACCGCCTACCGCCAGCACCCGCTCGTCGTCTGCCTGCCCGAGGACGAGGCGCAGGTGCAGGCGGTGCTGCAGACCTGCCACCGCCTGTCGGTGCCGGTGGTGGCGCGCGGCGCGGGCACGGGTCTTTCAGGTGGCGCGCTGCCGCACGCGATGGGGGTGACGCTCTCGCTTGCCAAGTTCAACCGCATCCTGAAAATCGATCCGCTCGCGCGCACCGCCACCGTGCAGTGCGGCGTGCGCAACCTCGCGATCAGCGAGGCCGCCGCGCGCCACGGCCTGTACTACGCGCCCGACCCGAGCAGCCAGATCGCCTGCACCATCGGCGGCAACATCGCGGAGAACTCCGGCGGCGTGCACTGCCTGAAGTACGGCCTCACGGTGCACAACGTGCTGCGCGTGCGCGGCTACACCGTGGAGGGCGAGCCGGTCGAATTCGGCTCCGAGGCGCTCGACAGCCCCGGCTACGGCCTGCTGGCGGCCGCGATCGGCAGCGAGGGCATGCTCGCCGTCACGCTGGAAGCCACGGTGCGCCTCATCCCGCGCCCGCAATTGGCGCGCTGCATCATGGCGAGCTTCTCCGACGTGCGCCACGCGGGCAACGCGGTTGCGGCGGTGATCGCCGCGGGCATCATCCCCGCGGGTCTGGAAATGATGGATGGCCCGATGACGCGCGCGGTCGAAGACTTCGTGCACGCGGGCTACGACCTCAGCGCCGCCGCCATCCTGCTGTGCGAGAGCGACGGCACGCCCGAGGAGGTCGAGGAAGAAATCGCGCGCATGAGCGAGGTGCTGCAGTCGGCGGGCGCCACCGCGATCGCGGTGAGCCAGAGCGAGCAGGAGCGCCTGACCTTCTGGAGCGGGCGCAAGAACGCCTTCCCCGCGAGCGGGCGCATCAGCCCCGACTACATGTGCATGGACTCCACCATCCCACGCAGGCGCCTGGCGGACATCCTGCTCGCGATCGCCGGGATGGAAAAAAAGTACCGCCTGCGCTGCTGCAACGTGTTTCACGCGGGCGACGGCAACCTGCACCCGCTGATCCTCTTCGACGCCAACGACCCGGACGAGCTGCACCGCGCCGAGCTCTTCGGCGCCGACATCCTGGAGACCAGCGTCGCGATGGGCGGCACGGTGACCGGTGAGCACGGCGTGGGCGTGGAAAAGCTCAACTCGATGTGCGTGCAGTTCTCCAGCGAGGAGCACGCGCAGATGCTGGCGCTGAAAAAGGCGTTCGACCCCAGCGGCCTGCTCAACCCCGGCAAGGTAGTGCCCACGCTGCAGCGCTGCGCCGAGTACGGCAAGATGCTGGTGCGCGGCGGCCAGCTCGCGCACCCCGAGCTGCCGCGCTTTTGAATCTCGATAAAAGTGGCTCCAGCGCTTGTCCAGCAAGCGCCGGCAGCTATCAAACCACGAGTCTTTCTTACGCGCCGCGGCGGGGCTTGCGCGCCGCGGACTTCTTCGCGGCCGCCTTCTTGCGCGGCGCGGCGGTCCTGCCGGCAGTGCCTGTGGCCTTGGGCAACATCGACGATGCCACGGCACTCGCGGCCTTGAGCGCCGCCTGCTGCGCGCTCGCGTCGCCCATCGCCTTCGCGGCGATCTCCTGAAACTGCTGCGTCAACGCACCCCACCATTGCAGCGGGTCGGTGACCGTGCTGGCAGGCGCCGGGGCGGCGGTATCGGCGGGCGCTTCGGGTTCAGGCTGCGGCGCGGGCGCGGCGCTCGGCGGCTGCGGGGCGGCGGCCGGCGCCGGCCCCGCGGGCTCGGCAGGCGCGGCCGGGGCGACACGGAAGGCACCGCTGGCCAGATCCGTCATCGCCACGTTCATGCCCTGCAGCGTCGCAAGCGTCATGCGCTGTACCTCCAGCGCCTGCACCGTGGCGTTGAGCGCGCGCACGTTCTGCTCCAGCCAGAACTGCACCGTCTTCAGCTCGCGGATGCGCTGATCGATCTCGGGCACACTCATCGTCGGCGCCACCCAACCCGCCATCGGCGGCATCGTGGGCAGGCTCGCCGCCGCGCCCTCCGAGAGCTTTTGCAGAAAGTCGAATCCGGGCACGAAACGCCCGAAGCCGAAGGGGGATGTGTCGCTCATGCTCGCTCCTTGGGTTGTGCAACCGCCAGCTTAGCGCCCCGGCGGCTGCAGGTACAGCGTGGCCAAGTGCTGCAGCGCCGCATCGCTCAACTTCAGCCGCTGGCGCAGGTAGCCCGGCACGCCACCGTGCTCACGCTCGATCGCATCCAGCGCCGCCTGCAGGTACCCGGGGCGCACGCCCCAGATCACCTCATGCACCGCGCGGGTGCGCACGTCCACGGCGGGCGGCGGAGGTCTGCGGTAGAGCGCGTTCGTGAGCAGGTAGTCCTGCATCACCACCTCGCGCGACACGCCCAGTGCGAGCAGCAGCAGCGCCGCGGCAAAGCCGGTGCGGTCCTTGCCCGCGGTGCAGTGAAACACCAGCGGCGCGTCGCCTTCGAGCAACTGCGCAAAAAACGCGCCGAACTGCGGCGCATCGTCGGCCACGAAGCCCAGATACGTCTCGCGCATCAGCCGCTCGGCCTGCGCCACGTCCAGCCGCTCGCCGCGCGCCACAAGCTCGCGGTAGCGGCGCACGACCGTGGGCTCGATCGGCACCGACTGGTAGCGCACCGAGGCGAGCTCATAGGGTTGCGCGGCGCGCTCTTCTCGGCCGCGAAAATCCACCGCGCGCGCCAGCCCCAGCTGCGCCAGTTGCGCGGTGTCCTGCGGCGTCAGCGCCGCGAGGTGGTCCGAGCGGAACAGCGTGCGCCAGCGCAGGCGCCGCCCGTCGGCCGCGCCGTAGCCGCCCAGATCACGGAAATTGCTGGCGCCGTCGAGTGTCAGCGCACGAGAAAAATCTCCCATGCACCGACTTTAGCGGGGCGCAAGCCATTGCTGCGCCAGCCGCACCCAGTAGCTCGCCCCCAGCGGGATCAGCGCGTCGTTGAAGTCGTAGCTCGGGTTGTGCAGGGTGCACGGGCCGGCGCCGTGGCCCAGCTCGCGGTGGTCGCCCTCGCCATTGCCGATGAAGACGTAGGCGCCGGGTTTTGCCTGCAGCATGAACGAGAAATCCTCTGCGCCCATCGTCGGCTCCTGCGCCAGCACCTGCTCCGGCCCCACGATATCGGCCATCACGCGCGCGGCGAACGCCGCCTCGTCGGCGCTGTTGACCGTGGCCGGGTAGTTGCGCGTGAACTCGAACTCGCAGCGCGCGCCGAACGCGGCGCTCGTGTGCTCGGCCACCTCGCGCATGCGCCGCTCGATCAGATCCAGCAGTTCCACCGTGAAGGTGCGCACCGTGCCCTGCAGCTCGCAGGTGTCGGGCACCACGTTGGTCGCTTCGCCCGCGTGGATCATCGTGACCGAGATCACGCCCGCGTCGACCGGCTTGCGGTTGCGGCTGATGATGGTCTGAAAAGCCTGCACCATCTGGCAGGCCACCGGCACCGGGTCTATGCCCAGGTGCGGCATGCCGCCGTGCCCGCCCTTGCCGCGCACGGTGATCTTGAACTCGTTGCTTGACGCCATCACCGGCCCGCCGCTCACCGCGAACGTGCCCACCGCCATGCCTGGCCAGTTGTGCATGCCGAAGACGGCCTGCATCGCAAAGCGCTCGAACAGCCCGTCCTTCATCATCTCGCGCGCGCCGCCGCCGCCCTCCTCGGCGGGCTGGAAGATGAGGTACACGGTGCCATCGAAATCGCGGTGCGCCGCCAGGTACTGCCCCGCCGCGAGCAGCATTGCGGTATGCCCGTCGTGCCCGCAGGCGTGCATCTTGCCCGCGTGGCGGCTCGCGTGCGCGAAGGTGTTGAACTCGCGCATCGGCAGCGCGTCCATGTCGGCGCGCAGGCCGAGCGCGCGCCCGCACGTCCCGCCGTCGCGCCCCTGCACGATGCCCACGACGCCGGTCGTGCCCATGCCGCGGTGCACCGGTATGCCCCACGCTGCCAGGCGCTCGGCCACCACGTCGGCGGTGCGCCGCTCTTCAAAGCACAGCTCAGGGTGCGCGTGGATGTCGCGGCGCAGTGTGGCTATCGTGCCCGCCTCGCGGGCGATCGCTTCGATGATGTGCATGGTGGTGATCCTCGGTGGCCGCAGTCTAGCCCGAGGTACCGCGTGCGGCTAGCGCAATGCGGTGACCGACCAAGCTACGTGTCTGCCGGAAATTGCGAGACCATCCAGGTCATCGTCCGGGCCACTCAGGCCGCTTCACATCGCTGCGCGAGGTAACCCGAGCCGCAGGCGTACAGCTCCTGCAGCGCATGCTGCAGATGCAGCGCCTCCTCGTCTTCGGGGGTGCCATCGCGCCCCGCCGCCTGTTCGCGCTCGACATACCCACGCACCGCGCCGACCATGGTGTGCGCCATGTCTTCGGCAGGCATCCGGTGTTGCAGAAATTCCGGCGCGGCGGCAGTTGCCACATGGATGGCGGAGCGCAGACGCTCGGCCTGGCGGCCTGGCGCGGCGCCGCTGCCGGCGGTGGGTTTGGAGTGCATGACGATCTCCCGGCACGATGCGCGCGGTCGCAGCCGGCGCACCCGCGCGCAGGCCACCACGCTCTCGCGCATTATTGCCGTCGCACATCCCCCTGCTGGACGTAGCATCATCCACCCCACGCGCTTTCCAACCCATGTCACTGCACACCTGGCTCATCTACCTGCTCGCGTCGATCGGGCTGTCGCTTTCGCCCGGTCCCAACGGGCTGCTCGCGCTGACGCACGGCGCGATGTACGGGCGCAGGCGGACGCTCTACACCATCGCGGGCGGCGCGGTGGGTTTCGTTGCGCTCATCGCGTTGTCGATGTTCGGCATCGGCGCGCTCGTGCGCTCGTCTGCGCAGTGGCTCGCCGCGCTCAAGTGGCTGGGCGGCGCCTACCTGGTGTGGCTGGGCATCCAGGTCTGGCGCGCGCCGCCGCCCGTCCTGGCACGCGCGACACCCGCCACCGAGCAGGGCGCGCGGCTGTTTCGCCAGGGTGTGCTGTCGGCCACGACCAACCCCAAGGCCCTGCTGTTCTTCACCGCGTTCCTGCCCCAGTTCATCGACCCTGGGCGCGACCTGGTGCTGCAGTTCGCCCTGATGGCGGGCACCTTCGCCGCTACGGAATTCCTCACCGAATACGTGCTCGCGAGCGCGGCGCACCGCATCAGCCCCTGGCTGGCACGTGTGGGCAGGCAGTTCAACCGCGCCTGTGGCGGCGTGTTCATGGCGCTCGGCGCGCTGCTGCCGCTGCGTGGCTGACACCCGCGCAGTGCGGGCGGAGGCAGATTTGGTGCGGCTGGCGGGGATCGAACCCACGACCCTTGGCTTCGGAGGCCAATACTCTATCCACTGAGCTACAGCCGCAATGCATGCAGCAGGAAATTATCTCATGCACCCTGCGGCGCAAACCCCAGACCACTCAGATAGACGTCCATCGTGCGGCGTCCCACGGCGAGCGGATCGAATGGCGCACCCGTCAGGATCCAGCCCTGCAACAGACCGTCGAACAGCGCCTGCAGCCCCAGTGCGGCCTCCGCCGCGGGCATGGGCAACGCGACGCGCGCCTGCCGCGCGGCCAGCGCCAGGTCACGCGTGAGCATCGCGTGGCAGCGCTGCATCGCCGCCTGATGGCGCTCGCGCACGCCGTTGAGTTCGGCCACGTACTCCACCCGGTACATCGCGATCTCGAACACGCGACGCGCGTGCGTGTCGCCCACCACCGCCGAGAACACCGCGCACACGGCCACGCGCACCCGCTGCAGCGGGTCGCCGCGCGCGGCCTCGTCGGCGTCGTAGGCGGCCTCCAGCGGCAAGGTCACGCGATCCATCATCGCGTTGAACAGATCCACCTTGTCCCTGAAGTGCCAGTAGATGGCGCCGCGCGTGGCGCCCGCCGCCTGCGCGATCTCCGCGAGTGACGCGCGCCCCACGCCTTTTTCGTAGAACACGTGCTCGGCGGCGTCAAGCAGAGCCTGCCGCGTCGCGTCTGCCTCTTCCTTCGTGCGTCTGACCATCTGAAAAAAACCCGGGAAAAAACGACAATGGCACCTTCGCCTGTCGCGATTCACACTTGATTATACATTCGCGTTTGTATGTATAATCGCCGCCTTTGTGCAAACACACAGCAGTGCGCCTGCCCGGTGCAGTGCACCTGGCGGCATCGCCGCACCGCATAGCCAAGGAATCCCATGGTCCGACTGTCCCCTTCGGTCAGCCCCGTCGACGGGTTGCGCGCACGCGCACTCGCCCTTCCGTTCATTGTCGCAAGCGCGCTGGTGCTCGTCGCCTGCGGCCAGTCGGGCGCACAGGCGCCAGCAGCAGGCAGCGCGCCACCGCCGCCGCAAGTGGGGGTGCTGACGGTGCAGCCGGGCAATGTCGGGCTGGTCACCGAACTGCCGGGGCGCCTGGAGGCGTCGCGCGTGGCGGAAGTACGCGCACGTGCCGCCGGCATCCTGCAAAAGCGCGTGTTCGCCGAGGGCAGCGAAGTCAAGGCCGGGCAGAAGCTCTTTCTGATCGACGATGCGCCTTACCGCGCCAGCGTCGCGCAGGCCGAGGCGAGCCTCGCGCAGGCGCAGGCGAGCCTGGCGCAAAGCCGCGCGCTCGCCGAGCGCTACGCACCGCTCGTGGCGCAGAACGCCATCAGCAAGCAGGACTACGACAACGCCGTGGCCGCGCGCAAGGCGGGCGAGGCCAACGTCGCCGCGGCCAAGGCCGCCGTCACCGTGGCGCGCATCAACCTCGGATACGCCACCGTGACCGCGCCGATTTCCGGGCGCATCGGTCGCGCGCTCGTGACCGAAGGCGCGCTCGTCGGCCAGGGCACGCCCACGCAACTGGCGCTGATCCAGCAGATCGACCCGCTGTACATCAACTTCACGCAATCGGCAGCAGACGCGCTCAAGCTGCGCGCCGCGGTCGCCAGTGGCCAGTACCAGACGGCGGGCGGCAACGCCGCGCGCGTGAGCGTGGTGCTGGAAGACGGCAGCACCTACGCGCACCCCGGCAAGCTGCTGTTCACCGATCTGTCGGTCGATCCCACGAGCGGCCAGGTCACGCTGCGCGCCGAGGTGCCCAATCCGCAGCGCGCGCTGCTGCCGGGCCTGTACGTGCGCGTGCGCCTGGAGCAGGCGCAGGCGAGCGGCGCGGTGCTGCTGCCCCAGCAGGCGGTTACGCGCACGGCCAGCGCCGACACCGTGATGGTGGTCGGCGAGGGCGGCAGGCTCACGCCGCGCCCGGTCAAGCTCGGGCCGAGCCAGGGCGACCACTGGGTCGTGCTCGAAGGCCTGAAAGCCGGCGAACAGGTGATGGTGGACGGCTTCCAGAAGCTGCCGCGCGTCAAGCCCGGAGACCCCGTCATCGTGCAACCCGTGCCCTGGTCCGAGCACGGCAGCGCGCCCGCAGCCCCGGCGGCGAAATCCTGATCGCCCGGAGCGCGGCACATGGCCAAATTTTTCATTGAACGGCCCATCTTCGCGTGGGTCATCGCCATCTTCATCATGGTGGCGGGCGCGGTGTCGATCACCAAACTGCCCATCGCCCAGTACCCGGCCGTGGCGCCGCCAACGATCCAGGTGTCGGCGGCGTATCCGGGTGCGACTGCACAGGTACTGGAAGATTCAGTGCTCGCGGTCATTGAACGTGAAATGAACGGCGCCACCGGCCTCGTCTACATGGAAACCACGAGCCAAGCCAACGGCACGGGCACGCTGGTGCTGAGTTTCGAGCCCGGCACCAACCCCGATCTGGCGCAGGTAGACGTGCAGAACCGCCTCTCGCGCGCCACGCCGCGCCTGCCCTCCGCCGTGGTGCAGCAGGGTGTACGCGTGGAAAAGTCGCGTTCCAACTTCCTGCTGTTTTCGATGCTGACCACGGAAACCCCCGACGTCACCATCGAGGCGCTCAACGACTACGCCGCGCGCAACATCGTGCCCGAGCTGCAGCGTCTGCCCGGCGTCGGCACCGTGACCCAGTTCGGTGCGGAGCGCGCGATGCGCATCTGGATCGACCCGGCCAAGCTCAAGGGCTACAACCTCTCACTCGACCAGGTCAACGCCGCGATCCGCGCGCAGAACGTGCAGATCTCGGCCGGCAATCTGGGCGATCTGCCGAGCGCGCCCGGCCAGGCCACGACCGCCACCATCGTCGCCCAAGGTCAGCTCACGACGCCCGAGGCCTTCGGCAACGTCGTGCTGCGTGCCAACACCGACGGCTCCAGCGTGCGCCTGAAGGACGTCGCGCGCGTGGAGCTCGGCGCGCAAAGCTACGGCGCCAGTGCGCGGCTGGATGGCGGCGAGGCCGTCGGCATGGGCGTGCAGCTCACGCCCACGGCCAATGCGCTGGAGACTTCAAAGCTCGTCAAGGCCAAGCTCGACGAGCTGCAGCAATTCTTTCCGCAGGGCGTGAAGTACGCGATCCCGTACGACACCTCGGTGTTCATCTCTGCCTCGATCCAGAAAGTGGTCGAAACGCTGTTCGAGGCGGTCGCGCTGGTATTCCTCGTGATGCTGCTGTTCCTGCAGAACCTGCGCTACACCATCATTCCGACCATCGTCGTGCCCGTGGCGCTGCTGGGCACCTTCGCCACGCTGCTGGCGCTGGGCTTTTCCATCAACGTGCTGACCATGTTCGGCATGGTGCTCGTGATCGGCATCGTCGTGGACGACGCGATCGTGGTGGTGGAGAACGTCGAGCGCATCATGAGCGAAGAGGGCCTGTCACCGCTGGAAGCCACGCGCAAGGGCATGTCCCAGATCTCGGGCGCGATCATCGGCGTGACCGTGGTGCTGATCTCGGTGTTCGTTCCGCTCGCGTTCTTCCCCGGCGCGACGGGCAACATCTACCGCCAGTTTGCCGCCACCATGGGCACGTCGATCGCGTTCTCGGCCTTCCTGGCCCTGTCGCTCACCCCGGCGCTGTGCGGCACGCTGCTCAAACCCATGGCCGAAGGGCACGATCAGAAGCGCGGTTTCTTCGGCTCGTTCAACCGCGGCTTCAAGCGCACCACGCAGCGCTACGAGTCGGGCCTCTCGCGCGTGCTGCACCGCGGCGGGCGCATGATGGTCGTCTACGCCGCGCTGATCGCCGCCGTCGCGCTGATCTACAACCGCCTGCCGACCTCGTTCCTGCCCAACGAGGATCAGGGCAACCTGATCACCAACGTGCAGCTGCCGCCGGGCGCGGCGCTTGCGCGTACCGAAGTGGCGCTGAAGGCGGTCGAGAAGTACTTTCTGGCGCAGCCCGAAGTGGAGCACATCGTCACCGTCGCCGGATTCTCGTTTTCGGGCCAGGGGCAGAACGCGGGCCTGGCCTTCGTGACGCTCAAGCCGTGGGATGAACGCAAGGGCGTCGAGCACGGTGCCGAAGCCATCGCCAACCGGGCCACGATGGCGCTCTACGGCTTCCGCGACGCATTTCTCTTCGCCATCAACCCCCCGCCGATCCCCGAGCTGGGCAACGCCGCCGGTTTCACCTTCCGCCTGCAGGACCGCGGCGGCAAGGGGCACGAGGCACTGCTGGCCGCGCGCAACCAGTTGCTGGGCATGGCGGCGCAAAGCAAGGTGCTCGCGGGTGTGCGCCCCGACGGCATCGAAGACGCGCCGCAGATGCAGATCGACATCGACCGCGACAAGGCCGCGGCGCTGGGCGTGGGTTTCGACAGCATCAACTCGGCCTTGTCCACGGCGCTGGGCTCGGCCTATGTGAACGACTTCCCGAGCCAGGGGCGGCTGCAGCGCGTCGTCGTGCAGGCCGACACGCAGGCGCGCATGCAGCCCGAGGCCGTGCTGGATCTGCCCGTGCTCAACAACCAGGGGCAGGTGATCCCGCTCTCCACCTTCGCCAGCACGAAGTGGATCACCGGCGCCATGCAGACCGTGCGCTACAACGGCTACCCGGCGATGAAAATCGCGGGAGGCCCCGCGCCCGGCGTGAGCACGGGCCAGGCCATGGCCGAGATGGAGCGCATCGCCGCGCAACTGCCCGAGGGCTTCGGCTACGAATGGACCGGCCAGTCACGCGAGGAAAAACTCGCAGGCGGCCAGGCCATGATCCTCTACGCGTTCTCGCTGCTCGCCGTCTTCCTGGCGCTGTCGGCGCTCTACGAAAGCTGGGCCATTCCGTTCGCGGTGCTGCTTGTGGTGCCGCTGGGCGTGCTCGGCGTGCTGCTGGCCACACTCTTGCGGGGCCTGGCCAATGACGTGTACTTCCAGATCGGGCTGGTGACCATCATCGGCCTGTCGGCCAAGAACGCCATCCTGATCATCGAGTTCGCCAAGGACCTGCACGCCTCGGGCAAGAGCGTCTTCGAGGCTGCGCTGGCGGCGGCGCACCTGCGTTTTCGCCCCATCATCATGACGTCCCTCGCCTTCACGCTGGGCGTGATGCCGTTGTTCCTCGCCAACGGCGCCAGCTCGGCGAGCCAGCGCGCGATCGGCACCGGCGTGGTCGGCGGCATGATTTCAAGTACGCTGCTCGCCATCCTGTTCGTGCCCACGTTCTTCGTGCTGGTGCGCGGCTTCTTCAAGGGCAGCAAACGCCAGCAGGCGCACGACGCAGAGCAGGCGCAGCTCCACGGCAATGTGCACTAAAGTGAGCCTTCCATGACGAAATCCACTCCCTTCACCGCCGCCCGCACGACGGCCGTCGCGTTCGCGGTGCTGCTGGCCACCGGCTGCAGCTTCATTCCGACCTACGAGCGGCCTGCCGCCCCCGTGCCCACGACCTACCCGGCGGCCGACGCCGCGGACGCGGCAGCATCCACCGCGGTGGCGGACATCGACTGGCAGGACTATTTCACCGACCCGCGGCTGCACACCCTGATCAATCTGGCACTGCGCAACAACCGGGACCAGCACATGGCCATGCTGCGCGTCGACCAGGCGCGCGCGCAGTTCGACATCCAGCGCGCCGCCGAGTATCCGGCAGTGAACGGCATCGGCAGCTTCACGCGCCAGCCGAACACCAGCACGGGCAAGTACGGCTCCGCCTACCAGGTGGGGCTGGGCATCACGAGCTGGGAAATCGACTTTTTCGGCCGCATCGCGGCGCTCAAGGAGCAGGCGCTGGCGCAGTTCCTCGCCACCGACGAAGCGCGCAAGGCGGCGCAGATCAGCCTGGTCTCGACCGTGGCATCGGGCTGGCTCACGCTGGTCGCCGACGAAGAGTTGCTGGACCTCTCGCGCCGCACCCTGCGCACGCGTGAAGAGTCGGTGCAACTCACGCGCCTGCGCCTGACCAACGGCGTGAGTTCCGAGCTCGACCTGCGCCAGGCCGAAAGCCTGACCGAACAGGCGCGCGCCACGCTCGCGCAGCAGGAACGCCAGCGCATGCAGGACGAGAACGCAATGGCGCTGGTACTGGGCCAGCCGCTGCCGGCGGAGATCCGCGCGAGCCTCACCGCCTCGCGCCTGGCGCAGGCCGCGCCCATGCAGGCGCTGCCGGCGGGGCTGCCGTCCGCGCTGCTCGAACGCCGGCCCGATATCCGTCAGGCGGAAGAGCAGCTCATTGCCGCCAACGCCAACATCGGCGCGGCGCGCGCGGCGTTCTTTCCGCGCATCGCACTGACGGCCCAGGTCGGCACCGTGAGCAGCGAACTTTCGGGGTTGTTCAAGGGCGGTTCCTGGGCGTTCTCGCTCGCACCGCAGGCGGCCCTGCCGATCTTTGACGCTGGCCGCAACCAGGCCAACCTGGAGGCCGCGCAGATTGGACGCGAGATTGCGGTCGCGCAGTACGAGAAATCCATCCAGACCGCCTTCCGTGAGGTCGCCGACGCACTCGCGGGCCGCGCCACGCTGCAGATGCAGCTCGATGCGCAGCAGGCGCAGGCGCGGTCCGATACCCGCCGCTTCGAACTGTCCGACCTGCGTTACCGCAACGGCGTGGCGAGCTACCTCGACCTGCTGGACGCGCAGCGCTCGCTGTTCGCGTCGGAACAGGCGCTCGTGGTCACGCGCCTGCAAAAATTGCAGAACCAGGTCGCGCTCTACAAGGTTCTGGGCGGAGGCTGGTCGCAGCAGTCGGAAAAACTCGCCGCGCACCCCTGAACGCCACGCCCGGTGTACGGGGCTGCGCCGCAGCGCGGCGCCGCGCGGTCGCTCAACGCCCGGGCACGCTCCTATAATAGGAAATTGCGTCGAGAGAGCAGACTGCAAGGGCCCCCAAAGAGAACACCATGAGCACGACACACGAAGAGACAAGCGCCGGATTGATCAAAACCCCTACCCAAACCCTGATGGCGGCGAGTCTGGGCTTTCTTGTTCCGGTCTTCGTGATTCTCGGGCTGGTGTACTACTACTCTTCGGAGACCAAGACGGCCGCGGGCTCCAACGTGACCGAGCAGGCCGTCACGCAGCGCCTGCAGAAGGTCGGCGAAGCCGAAGTCCGCGACGACGCCAACCGCGTGCTGCACAGTGGTGAGGACGTCTACAAGGCCCAGTGCTCCGCGTGCCACGCCACGGGTGCGGCCGGTGCCCCGAAATTCAGCGACGCGGCTGCCTGGGGGCCGCGCATCAAGGAAGGTGAAGACGCCCTGGTGCACGCCGCGCTCAAGGGCAAGGGCGCGATGCCACCCCAGGGCGGCGGGCAATTCGACGACACCGAGATCGCCCGCGCTGCGGTCTACATGGCAAACGCCGCCGGCGCCAAATTTGCCGAACCGTCGCCGCCCGCGGCGGCAGACGCTGCCACGCCCGCCCCGGCAGCGGCGGCCCCTGCACCGCAACCGGCGCCTGCTCCAGCGGCTGCAGCCCCGGCAGCCGAACCAGCAGCAGCCGCTGAGCCCGTGGCCGCAGCCGCTGCTGCTCCGGCCGCTGCTGGCGGATCGGATGAAGCCGCAGGCAAGAAGGTCTATGACGCCACCTGCGTGGCCTGCCACGGCACTGGCGTTGCGGGCGCACCCAAGTTCGGTGACAAGGAAGCCTGGGCGCCGCGTCTGGCGGCCGGTTTCGACGAGGTGCTCAAGATCGCCACGAGCGGCAAGGGCGCCATGCCCCCCCGGGGCGGCTCCACCGCATCCGACGCCGACTTCAAGGCGGCCGTGGAATACCTGGTGCACTCCGCCCAGTGAACTCCCGCGCTGCATGGGCAGCGCCACCACGGAAAGCGGAGCACCGCGGTGCTCCGTTTCTGTTTGCGCAACCTACCTGCAAGCCGCCGATGCGTGACGCTGGGGGCTGAGCACAAAGCCGAAACGCGCTGCGAGCACCTGCGCCTGCACCGGTTCGGGTGAGTCCCATACCCCACGATCGAGCAGATTGGCCACCACGGCCACGTCCAGCGTGTGCACTAGGCCGAGGCCGTGATCGCTTGCCAGAAACACCCGCCCCGCCTCGTCGAGCAGCACCCGTTCGACGGTGGCCACGCAGCCTGTGTGCGACACGACCTGCCCGTCCGCTGCCACGCGCCAGATCCACGGCGCCGCTTCCAGCTCGACAAAGACACGCTGCGGGCCGTTCTGAAAGTACCACTGGCCCTCAGCATCGGCGAGATAGTTGCGGCCGATGAACGCGAGCAACCCGGGGTGCTGCAGCCAATCGCCCTTGGCGTGGGGGAAGCCGCCGCGCGCCTGCGTGGCAGCGTCACGCAAGTACCAGCGGCCACGCGCATCAAGCGCCAGCCAGCCACGGCAATCGGGCACGTTCGGCCACTTGAGCAGCGCCTGCCTGACGATGTCATCCATCGCCACATTGTGCCTGTGCGACGTTTACTATGGGTACGATAGCTGCTCGCGCTTGTTCAGCAAGCGCTGACGACCGATTTGACCGATAAAAAACCCGCCGAAGCGGGCGGGTGTTCCGGGCGCGTCGTTCAACGTTTCTCGCGGAACTTGCGCAATGCCGCGAGCTGCGCCGCCATGATCGCGAGCTCGGACTGCGCGCGCGCCAGATCGATTTCGCTCTTGGCGTGCGTCAGAGCCTCCTGCGCCTGCTTGCGCGCTTCCTCTGCCTTCTGCTCGTCCAGGTCGCGACCGCGGATCGCGGTGTCCGAGAGCACCGTCACACGATCGGGCTGCACTTCCAGGATGCCTCCGGCGACGAAGACGAACTCCTCGCCACCGTCGGCCAGGTCGATGCGCACCGAGCCCGGCTTGATGCGCGTGATGAGCGGCGTGTGCCTGGGCAGGATACCCAGCTCGCCCGACTCTCCGGGCAGTGCCACGAATTTCGCCTCGCCGGAGAAAATCGACGCCTCGGCGCTGACCACGTCGACGTGGATGGTGTTCATGAAGACTCCTTGGGTCGAGCGTTGCGCGCCGGGTGCGTGTCAGACCAAGCCGTCGCACCCGGCATCGAAACGGCCATCAGGCCGCGAGTTTCTTGGCCTTCTCGAAGGCTTCATCGATGGTGCCGACCATGTAGAAGGCCTGCTCCGGCAGGTGGTCACACTCGCCGGCCACGATCATCTTGAAGCCCCGGATGGTCTCGGCCAGCGGCACGTACTTGCCGGGCGAGCCCGTGAACACCTCGGCCACGTGGAAGGGCTGCGAGAGGAAGCGCTGGATCTTGCGCGCGCGCGCCACCGTGAGCTTGTCCTCGGGTGCGAGTTCGTCCATGCCCAGAATCGCGATGATGTCGCGCAGTTCCTTGTAGCGCTGCAGGGTGCCCTGCACGGCGCGGGCCACGCTGTAGTGTTCCTCGCCAACCACGTGCGGGTCGATCTGGCGGCTGGTGGAGTCCAGCGGATCCACGGCGGGGTAGATGCCCAGCGCGGCGATGTCGCGCGAGAGCACCACGGTCGAGTCCAGGTGGGCGAAGGTCGTCGCGGGCGACGGGTCGGTCAGGTCGTCCGCCGGCACGTACACCGCCTGGATCGAGGTGATCGAGCCCACCTTGGTGGAGGTGATGCGCTCCTGCAGCTTGCCCATTTCCTCAGCCAGCGTCGGCTGGTAGCCCACAGCCGACGGCATGCGGCCCAGCAGCGCGGACACCTCGGTGCCGGCCAGGGTGTAACGGTAGATGTTGTCCACGAAGAACAGCACGTCACGGCCCTCGTCGCGGAACGATTCGGCGATGGTCAGGCCCGTCAGCGCCACGCGCAGGCGGTTGCCAGGCGGCTCGTTCATCTGGCCGTAGACCATGGCCACCTTGGACTCACCCAGGTTCTCCTGCACCACGACCTTGGAGTCGCTCATCTCGTGGTAGAAGTCATTGCCCTCGCGCGTGCGCTCGCCCACACCCGCGAACACCGACAGGCCCGAGTGCGCCTTGGCGATGTTGTTGATGAGCTCCATCATGTTCACGGTCTTGCCCACGCCGGCGCCGCCGAACAGGCCCACCTTGCCGCCCTTGGCGAACGGGCACACCAGGTCGATCACCTTGATGCCGGTCTCCAGCAGCTCCTGCGACGGCGAAAGCTCGTCGTACGCCGGCGGCTTGCGGTGGATGGACGCCGTGAGGCTCTGGTCAATCGGGCCGCGCTCGTCGATGGGGTTGCCCAGCACGTCCATGATGCGGCCCAGCGTCCCCTTGCCCACGGGGACGGTGATGGGCGCCGCGGTATTGGTCACCATCAGGCCGCGCTTGAGGCCGTCGGAGGAACCGAGCGCGATCGTGCGCACGATGCCGTCGCCGAGCTGCTGCTGCACCTCGAGCGTCAGCGCCGAGCCTTCAAGCTTGAGCGCGTCATAGACCTTGGGCATCCGGTCGCGCGGGAATTCCACGTCCACCACCGCGCCGATGCATTGAACGATCTTGCCCTGAACGCCTGCGTTCGCGTGGGTGTGCTCTTGAGCCATGTGCATTTGCTCCAAAAATAGGTAAACCGGATTCAGACGGCCGCCGCGCCGGCGACGATCTCTGAAAGCTCTTTGGTAATCGCCGCCTGGCGGGTCTTGTTGTAGACCAACTTGAGTTCGTTGATGACGCTGCCGGCGTTGTCCGTCGCAGCCTTCATCGCCACCATGCGCGCCGACTGTTCGCTCGCCATGTTTTCGGCGACCGCCTGGTAGATGAGCGACTCGACGTAGCGCAAGAGCAGATCGTCGATCACGCTCTGCGCATCCGGCTCATACAGGTAATCCCAGCCCGCGCCGGTCTTGTGCGCCCGCATTTCCTCGGACGACAGCGGCAGCAACTGCTCGATCACCGCTTCCTGCTTCATCGTGTTGATGAACTTGGTGTAGCTCAGGTACACGGCGCGGATCGTGCCTTCGGCGTAGGCGTCGAGCAGCACCTTGACTGGCCCGATCAGCTTGTCCAGGTGCGGCGTATCGCCCAGAGCCGTCGCCTGCGAGACCACCTTGGCCCCCACGCGGTTGAGGAATCCCAGACCCTTGCTGCCGATGGCCACCGCCCGCACTTCCAAGCCCGACTTCTGCAGCTCCTGCAGCTTGTTCGTGACGGCGCGCAACACGTTGGTGTTCAGCCCGCCGCACAGGCCCTTGTCGGTCGTCACGACGATGACCCCGGCCGCAGGCGCTTCGTTCATCTTCATGAACGGGTGCACATACTCGGGGTTGGCCTCCCCCAGGTGCGCGGCGATGCTGCGCACCTTCTCAGCGTAGGGGCGGGCGGCGCGCATGCGATCCTGCGCCTTGCGCATCTTGGACGCAGCCACCATCTCCATGGCCTTGGTAATCTTCTTGGTGTTCTCCACCGATTTGATCTTGCCGCGTATTTCCTTGCCTGCTGCCATAGTCGTGTCCTCCGCGCGTCAGGCGAAGGATTTCTTGAACGCCGTGACGGCCTGCGTCAGCTCGGCTTCATCCTTGCCTTCCTTGTCGAACGCACGGTTCTTCTCGAGGCGTTCGAGCAGCCCCGCATGGCTGGTCTTGAGGAACTGGTGCAGGCCGGATTCGAACGCCAGCACCTTCTTCACGTCCACGTCGTCCAGGAACCCCTTGTTGACCGCGAACAGCGAAGCGGCCATCAGGCTGATCGGCAGCGGGTGGTATTGCGGCTGCTTGAGCAGCTCGGTCACACGTGCGCCGCGGTCGAGCTGCTTGCGTGTCGCTTCGTCGAGGTCGGAAGCGAACTGCGCAAAAGCCGCCAGTTCGCGGTACTGCGCCAGGTCGGTACGGATACCGCCGGACAGACCCTTGACCAGCTTGGTCTGCGCCGCGCCGCCGACGCGCGACACCGAGATGCCCGCGTTGATGGCGGGACGGATACCCGCGTTGAACAGGCTGGTTTCCAGGAAGATCTGACCGTCGGTGATCGAGATCACGTTGGTCGGCACGAACGCCGAGACGTCGCCCGCCTGCGTTTCGATGATCGGCAGCGCGGTCAGCGAACCGGTCTTGCCCTTGACTTCGCCCTTGGTGAACTGCTCGACATAGTGGGCATTGACACGGGCAGCCCGTTCGAGCAGACGGCTGTGCAGGTAGAACACGTCGCCGGGGAAGGCTTCGCGTCCCGGCGGGCGGCGCAGCAGCAGCGACACCTGACGGTAGGCGACCGCCTGCTTGGACAGGTCGTCGTAAATGATGAGTGCGTCCTGCCCGCGGTCACGGAAGTACTCACCCATGGTGCAGCCGGAGTACGCCGACACGTACTGCATCGCGGCCGACTCGGAAGCCGAGGCCGCGACGACGATGGTGTACTCCATCGCACCGGCCTGCTCCAGCGCGCGCACCACGTTCTTGATCGACGACGCCTTCTGGCCGATGGCGACGTAGATGCAGGTAACGTCCTGGCCCTTCTGGTTGATCACGGTGTCGATCGCCACCGCGGTCTTGCCGGTCTGGCGGTCGCCGATGATGAGCTCGCGCTGACCGCGGCCGATCGGCACCATCGAGTCGATGGACTTGAGACCGGTCTGCAGCGGCTGATCCACCGACTGGCGTGCGATCACGCCCGGCGCCACCTTCTCGATCACGTCGGTCATCTTGGCGTTGATCGGGCCCTTGCCGTCGATCGGCTGGCCCAGCGCGTTCACCACGCGGCCCACCAGTTCGGGGCCTACGGGCACCTCGAGAATCCGGCCCGTGCACTTGACGGTGTCGCCTTCCGAAATGTGCTCGTACTCGCCCAGAATCACGGCGCCGACGGAGTCGCGCTCCAGGTTCAGCGCCAGGCCGTAGCTGGGCTGGCCGTCTTCGTCGGCCGGGAACTCCAGCATTTCGCCCTGCATCACGTCCGACAGACCGTGGATGCGCACGATGCCGTCGGTCACCGACACCACGGTGCCCTGGTTGCGGATGTCGCCGCTGGCAGCCAGCCCTTCGATGCGGCTCTTGATGAGCTCGGAAATCTCTGCGGGATTGAGTTGCATGACTCGTTCCTTCTTTCGTTAAATTGCGACGCCAGCGGCCGTTCAGGCCAGGAGCGCTGCCTTCATTTGTTCCAAACGGGCCTTGACGGAAGTGTCGAGCACCTCGTCACCGACCACCACGCGCACGCCGCCAATCAGCGAAGGATCGACCTGGACGGACAGATGCAACTGGCGCCCGAAGCGTTTTTCCAGCGTCGCACCCAGCTCCTTCAGCGCCTGGGGCTCGATCTCGAAGGCGCTGAACACGGTTGCATCCGAGGCACCCCGCGTCTCATTGACCAGCGCGCGAAACTGCGTTGCCATCTCCGGCAACACACGCAGCCGGCCGTTTTCGACCACGGTACGCAGAAAGTTCCGCGCCATCGCAGGCAGCTCGGTACGCGCCACGCCGGTGATGATCCCCAGCACCTGCTCGGCCGTGACCTTGGGGCTGTCGGCCACCTGGCGCAGTTGGGGGTGCGACGCGATCGTCGCCAGCTCGTCCACCCACGTGGTCGCGCCGCCCAGATCCACGCCTTCCGCGGTGCACGCCTTGAACAGTGCTTCCGCGTACGGTCGGGCGATAGTGGCAAGTTCCGCCATGGCGCGACTCCTTACAGTTCGGTCTTCAGACGCGTGAGCAACTCTGCGTGCACGGCCGGATTGACTTCCCTGCGCAGAATCTGCTCGGCGCCCTTCACGGCCAGCTGCGCGACCTGTTCGCGCAGCGCTTCACGCGCCTGCACCGCCTGCTGCTCGGCTTCCGCGCGCGCCGCGGCCACGATCTTGTTGCCTTCTTCGGTCGCGCGGTTCTTGGCTTCGTCGATGATGGCGCGCGCCTGGCGTTCGGCATCCGCGAGACGCTGCGCGTTCTCGTTGCGCGTCTCGGCCAATTGCTGCTCGACACGCTGGTTGGCCTGCGCCAGCTCGCTCTTGGCCTTGTCGGCCGCAGCCAGACCATCGGCGACTTTCTGCGCACGCTCGTCCAGTGCGTTGGCAATCGGCGGCCACACAAACTTCATCGTGAACGCCACGAGGAGCAAGAACACGATGATCTGAATGATGAGGGTAGCGGTGATGCTCACGGTGGTTCCTTGGATGGCAGCGGCCCGCGGCCGCAAGACTCGGTTCGGGGTTGCCGCGCCGTCGCGGCGCGCAACCCCTTCCAACCCGGTCAGGAACTTACTTGGCGATCAGCGCGATCTGGCCCAGGAACGGGTTGGCCGTGGCGAACCACAGCGCGATACCCACGCCGATGATGAAGGCCGCGTCGATCAGGCCGACCAACAGAAACATCTTGGTTTGCAATTCACCCATCAGCTCGGGCTGGCGCGCCGCCGACTCGAGGAACTTGCTGCCCATGAGACCGATGCCGATACACGCACCGACGGCGCCCAGACCAATGATCAGGCCGGCGGCCAGGGCAACAAAGCTGATAACTTCCATGATGACTCCTAAGGGACGAGGTTGGTTGAGGAACGAAAGGAAAAGGAAAATCTGCCCGGAGCGCATGCGCGCCGGCTTCAATGGTGGTCGTGCGCCTGGCCGATATACACCAGCGCCAGCATCATGAAGATGAAGGCCTGCAGGATGATGATCAGGATGTGGAAGATGGCCCACGCGAGCCCCGCGATGACGTGACCGATCGCGAGGCCGATGCCCGTGCCAGTAAAGGCAAACGCGCCGCCCATCAATGCGATGAGCATGAAGATCAATTCGCCCGCGTACATGTTGCCGAACAGTCGCAAGCCGTGCGAGAGCGTCTTGGATGCGAACTCGATGATCTGCATCGCCAGGTTCACCACGCCGAGCAGCACCGCAACCAAGGGATTGCGACTGGTGCCGAACGGGGCGGTCACGAGTTCGTGCGCCCAGCCGCCCAGCCCCTTGATCTTGACGTTGTAGTACAGGCACAGCAGCAGCACCGCCACCGACAGACCCATGCTGCCCGAGACGTCCGCCGTCGGCAGCACGCGCAGGTAGGCATGCGCCGGATCACCGCCGAACGCGCCGATCAGCTTGGCCCACAACGTCGGCAGCAGATCGACGGGCAGCAGGTCCATGGTGTTCATCAGGGTGACCCAGACGAAGATGGACAACCCCAGCGGCGCGACGTACTTGCGGCTCTCGGCATTCTTGATGATGCCCTTGGTTTCGTTGTCCACGAACTCGACGAGGATCTCTACCGCCGCCTGGAAACGCCCCGGAACCCCGGAACTGGCCTTGCGCGCAGCGCTCCAGAGTCCCCAGAACGTGAGCACCGCCAGCAACACCGAGAACAGGACGGTGTCGATATGGATGATCGACATGTCCAGCACCGCGTCGGATGCGTGGTTTTGCCAGAAATGCAGGTGGTGGATGACGTATTCACCTGCGGTGGGCCCATGCTCCACAACGGATGCCACAGCGTTTTCAGCAGCCATCAGAGTGTTCTTTCCGCGTCCGCGTTTGCCCGGACTTCAGGGGCCGGGCCCACAACAGACCCACCCAGTACATCTTGATCGTCAGCACCAAACCGATCAGCAAGGCCGGCCAGTTCGGTACCCCCAAAATTCTCGGGGCTGCGCCCAGCAGCCCCACGGTCAAGACCAGCTTGACCACCTCCCACAACAGCAGGCCCGCGAGCGCCGCGCTCGGCGGAAACCCGGGGCGGGCCCAGCGCACCGTGCCCTTCGCGGCCACCGCCGCCGGCAGCACCCCCGCCAAGGCGCCATAGGCCGCGGACCAGACCACGTCGGCACGCCACGTGATGAGCCCCGCCAGTCCGGCGACGACCACGCCCGTGAGCGCTTCGCAGAGCAGCGCCCGCGTCACGGACACCTGAGGATGGCGGCTGCGCCACTCGCGCGCCTCGTCGGCCGTCAACGGCCGAAACTCCCCGTCGCCCTCGTCTTGCGAAACGGCTCGTGCTGTCACTGCAACCGAGTGCGGCGCCGGGGCCACTGCGCTGGTATCGATAGCCACGGCCTCGGCACCTGTGCTCAATCACAAAATCTTGCGATTATACGTAAAAACCCGAGGGTAACCGCCAATTTCCGCCCCACGACGCGGTTTCGTGGTGCAGCGGCGACCGCTGCCGCGCGGCGCTCCCCGCCGGGCTATGCTTGAGGCCATGAGCAGTACCAGCAGACCGACACTGCCGATCATCGGCGACGGCACCACGCCTCGCGGCGATACGCTGATCGAGTACCCCAGCGCGTTTGCGATCAAGGTGATGGGCAGGAACCAGGAGGGACTCGTGGGCACGGTCACGCAGATCGCCCGCCGGTTCGACCCTGCATTCGATGCTTCCACCGTCGAGCTGCGTCCCAGCCGCCAGGGCAACTACCTGGGTGTGACGATCACCGTGACGGCGACCAGCCGCACGCAACTCGACGATCTGTATCGCGCGCTCGTCGCCCACCCCGACGTCAAGGTCGTCTTCTAGTGCCGCCCAACATCCAGGTTCTGGGCCGTGCCGACTACGCGGCCACGCTGCGCGCGATGCACGCGTTCACTGCGGCGCGGGGTGAAGCCACGCCCGACGAACTCTGGATTTGCGAGCACGCGCCGGTGTACACACAAGGGCAAGCCGGCAAATCGACACATGTACTCGATGTGGGGGCGGTTCCCCTGGTGCACACCGATCGCGGCGGGCAGGTGACCTTTCATGGGCCGGGGCAGGTCGTGGCGTATCCGCTGATCGACCTGCGGCGCGCGGGCTACTACGTCAAGGAATACGTCTTTCGGATCGAGGAAGCCGTCATCCGCACCCTGGCCGATTACGGCATCACGGGCCACCGGGTCGCCGGCGCGCCCGGCATCTATGTGCGCCTGAGCGATCCCGCGAGCCATGCGCTGCTGGCCCAGCGCCCGCAATTGCGCGTACCGGGCAGCGGCGCGCCGATCCCCGATTTCACCGACGTGGGCAAGATCGCCGCGCTCGGCATCAAGGTCAGCCACCACTGCACCTACCACGGCGTGGCGCTCAACGTTGCGATGGATCTGGAGCCGTTTCGCCACATCCATCCGTGCGGTTACGCGGGGCTCGCAACGGTCGATCTCGCAACGGTGGGCGTGCACGCAAGCTGGGGTGATGTGGCGCGCACGCTCGGTACGCATCTTCAGGCGCGGCTGGCCGGCAGGTAAGCCGCAAGGCAGACGATGGCGAGGCCGCGCGCGCTCAGAGCGCCGCCATCCCCAGCAACTCACGCGGCGCGCGCGACGCAACGACCTGCTGCGCCCAGGTCGCGAGCGCCTTGGCATCCGCAGCGAGCACCTGCTGCTTGACGCGCAGGACGTGCATCGCCGGCATGGAAAACACGCGCAGGCCCAGGCCCAGCAGCAGGCGCGTGAATTCTGGGTCGCTGGCCATTTCACCGCAGACGCTGATCTCCTTGCCACGGCGGCGGCCTGCCGCGATCACCCGATCCAGCAGGCGCAGCACCGCGGGGTGCGCAGGGTCGTAGAGATGGCCCACGGCCTCGTCGGTGCGATCGATCGCCAGCGTGTACTGGATCAGGTCGTTGGTGCCGATGGAGAGGAAGTTGAAATGGTCCAGGAACTCGTCGGCCATGAGCGCAGCCGCCGGCACCTCGATCATGGCGCCCAGCGACACCGGCCCCGCGGCCACTCCACGCTCGGCGAGTTCCTCCTGCGCCAGTGCAACCTGCGCCAGCGCCTGACGGATCTCGTGCAGATGCGCAAGCATCGGGAACAGCACCCGCACGGGTCCGTGCGCGGCGGCGCGCAGCAGCGCCCTGAGCTGGGTGCGGAACATCGCCGGGTCTGCAAGGCTCCAGCGTATCGCGCGCAGCCCGAGCGCCGGGTTGGCGGCCTCGCCCTGGCGGGCGCGATCCAGCGGCTTGTCCGCCCCAATGTCCACGGTACGGATCGTGACCGGCATCCCGTGCATGCCCTCGACCACGGCGCGATAGGCCAGGTATTGCTCTTCCTCGCCCGGCAGCCGGTCCGCGCCTGCGATGAACAGGAATTCACTGCGAAACAACCCCACGCCGTCCACGCCGGCACGCAGGGCGGCGGCGACGTCCGCGGCGCTCTCGATATTGGCGAGCAGTTGCACCGCCTGCCCGTCCCGCGTGCGCGCAGCGACGCCTCGCAGCTGCTGCAGATCGGCGTCGCGCGCGGCAGCGTCACGCCCCGCCGCCTCGTACTGCGCTCGCATGCGCTCCGTCGGGTCCAGAACCACGACGCCCGCGTCCCCATCGAGTACGACCCAGTCGTCAGGGCGCACGAGCTGGCTCACGCCACGCGCGGCCACCACGGCCGGAATCTCCATGCCGCGCGCCACGATCGCGGTATGGCTGGTCGCGGTGCCCAGGTCGGTCACGAACCCGGCAAACCCGCCCTCCTTGAACTGGAGCATCTGCGCGGGCGAGAGATCACGTGCCACGAGTATGCGCGGCGCGTTCTCACGCGGCTGCCACTCAGGACGCTCCGGCATGGCGGCAGCCTGCCCCCCAGCACTCGCCTTCAGGTGGTGCAACACCCGATCCACCACCTGCTCCAGATCCGCCTTGCGCTCGCGCAGATAGGGGTCGTCCATCGCGTCGAACTGGCGACCGAACGCCTCCGTCTGCACCGTCAATGCCCATTCGGCGTTGTAATGGTGCTCGACGATCCAGCCCCGGACGGCGGCTTCCAGCGTTTCGTCGAGCAGCAGCTGCAAATGCACGTCGATCAGCGCCGATATCTCACTCGGCGCATCCGCAGGCATGCCCGCAAGCAGGCCTTGCAACTCGCGCACGACCGCGTCGCGCGCACCGCCCATACGCGCAAGCTCCTGCGCCACCTGCGACGGGTCGATGTGGTAGCGCGGTGCATCGGTGGCACCGCTGGACACCACTACGGCCCGACCCACGGCGACGCCCCGCACCACCGCCAGGCCATGGATGCACAGCGTCATGCGCGCGCGGCCCGGCCGCCCTCCAACGCCACCGGGGGTGCCCGATGGGCCGCTATGAAGGACGATAGCGCGGCCGCCATGAGAATCGGCTCACGCGCCTTCGCCGAACTTGTCGGCGATCAGCGCCTCGATGGCCTGCATGGCCTGCTGCTCCTGGGCACCATCGGTTTCCAGTTCGACTTCGGTGCCGATCCCGGCGGCCAGCATCATCACACCCATGATGCTCTTGGCGTTGACCCTGCGCTCGCCCCGGCGCATCCAGACTTCGCAGTCAAAACCGCCCGCCAGCTTGGTGAGCTTGGCCGAAGCGCGCGCATGCAAGCCCAGACGGTTGACGATCGTGACCGTCTTCCTGATCACCGCAAACTCTCGTTCCCGCAGGTGTCCTCTGCCACCGGGACGATGCCCTGCACGCCGCCGGCCAGCGCGCGCTCCACGAGCTGCGGCAGCGGCTCTTCGCGGTAATTGACGGCGCGCAGCAGCATCGGAACGTTGACACCGGTCACCAGCCGCACGCGCTCGCCGTCGACCAGTCCGCGTGCGACGTTGCAGGGCGTCGCGCCCGGCACGTCCGACAGCAGCAGCACCTGCGTCGATCGCGTATGCGCGATCAGCGCACGGGCCGCCTCGCGCATTTCGGCCGGCTGCGCGTAGGCCGGCACATCCAGCGCCAGCACCTCGGACTCGCACTCGGGAAAGACGTGCAGCGCGCACGCACGCAGGGCGCTCGCCAAAGGCGCATGGGCTATCAGCAAAATACAGGTTTTCATGGGTGTGGTACTGGTCAGCCAGGTTGATTATCGCCGCTGCGACCGGGATAGGCGCAGATGGTTATGGCAGCAGCGTGATGCCCGCGAACAGCGTGTCCGCCACAGCCGGGGCCACCTGCGGCCCGTACACCATCACCTGGTACAGCCGCACCTGCGGCGGCTGCAGCCTTGCGAACCACACCACCTCCACCGCGACGGGGGAGCCGTCGCTGCGGTGGCCTTGCAGCCGCAGGCGGCGCGACGCCGGAACATCCAGCGCCAGCGGTGGAACGAAGGGACGTGCCTGTTCCTGCACAGGCGCATCCACATGCTCCCGCACGCTGCGCTGCCACTGCTCGAGCGTGGGGCCGATGCGTGACGGATCGTCGAGCTCGGCATGCGACACCGCGAACAGCACCCCGCGCACCGCACACCCGGTGACCGAGAGCTCGACCGCGTGCCCGTCCCACTGCACGGTGCGCACGGCCGATTGCGCGCGGCAGGGCAGCGGCACTTCGAGCCACGCCTGCGGCACCTGGACCGTGCGCCAGTTCAGCGACGGTGCACACGCCGCAAGCGCCGCCAGGCCCAGGGCCACCCCCGCTCGCACGGAGCGCAGGGCCGCCGCCATGCTCTGGCGGATGCGTAAGCGAGCTCGCATTTCCACGACTTCAATAGGAGATGAAAATATGGCGCCAGCGCTTATCCATCAAGCGCCAGGAGCTATCAGACAAATAGTAAATTGCGCCAATGGGATCACGGCGCCCACCGTGCGGGCGTCGCCATCGACAGGCGGCACCACCACGCTACACTTGAAGCGCACCTCCAGCATAGTGAAGATCGCGCGCCGTGGACCCGCCTACCGTCAAGCTGCTTCGACCCCAGTCCCCGAACGAAATGGCCATAGTACGCGAGCTGTTTCAGGAATATGCGCAGTCGCTGTCCGTGGATCTCGCACTGCAGGGGTTCGATCAGGAGCTGGCCGAACTGCCCGGCGACTACGCGCCGCCCCGAGGCTGCTTGCATCTGGCGCAAGTGGATGGAGAAATCGCGGGTTGCTGCGCGCTACGCCCGCTGGACACGAGCGACTACCCCAACGCGGCCGAGATGAAGCGCCTGTACGTGCGCAAGGCGTTTCGCGGGTTCGGGCTTGGGCGCACGCTCGTGGAAAGTATCCTCGAAGCCGCACACCGCATGGGGTACAGCACCGTCCTTCTGGATACGCTGGACGAGATGGAAACCGCACGCGCACTCTATGCGGACCTCGGATTCACCGAAATCGCGCCGTACTACCACAACCCCTACGCCGGGGCGCACTACCTCAAGGCGCCGGTCGGGTAGAAGCGAGAAGCGGGTCCGGCCCTCCCCGCCCTGAGCCGCCCGCCGCGCACCGGACGATATTCCAGCGGCACACCGTTGCAACAAAAACGGCCCACACCGTGGGCCGTTTCGATCCGTGGCCGGCGCCGGGCGCCGAGCCGATGGCGTTACACCAGCGATGCCTTCTGCACCAGGCGGGTCGCCACCCAGTTCTTGGTCTTGGACAGCGGGCGGCTTTCGGTGATTTCCACCGTATCGCCCAGCTTGTACTCGCCCTTTTCGTCGTGTGCATGGAATTTGCTCGACCGGATCACGATCTTGTCGTAGATCGGGTGCTTCACACGCCGCTCCACCAGCACCGTCACGGTCTTGGCGCGCTTGTCGCTCACCACCTTGCCGACCAAGGTGCGCTTGAGGGATGTCTTTGCTTCCGTCATGTTCGCTCCTTTATTTGGCGGCCTGCTTCTGGGCAAGTATGGTCTTGGCACGGGCGATATCGCGGCGCGTGCTCTTGAGCGTCGCGGTATTGGCCAGTTGTTGGGTCGCCTTCTGCATGCGCAGGCCGAAATGGGCCTTTTGCAGGCTCTTCACTTCTTCCACCAGCGCGGCTTCGTCTTTCTGGCGCAGTTCAGCAGCTTTCGTCATGTACAAACTCCCGATCACGCGCCGATGTGGCGGGCCACGAACGTGGTGCGCAGCGGCAGCTTGGCGGCGGCGAGACGGAACGCCTCGCGCGCCAGTTCTTCCGGCACGCCGACGATTTCGAACACCACCTTGCCGGGTTGGATCTCGGCCACGTAGTACTCGGGGTTGCCCTTGCCGTTACCCATGCGCACCTCGGCGGGCTTGGTGGAAATGGGCTTGTCCGGGAACACGCGGATCCAGATACGACCGCCACGCTTGACGTGACGGGAAATGGCACGACGGGCCGCCTCGATCTGGCGCGCCGTCAGGCGTCCGCGGTCGGTGCACTTGAGCCCGAAGTCGCCAAACGCCACCGAGTTGCCGCGCGTGGCAATGCCGGTATTGCGGCCCTTTTGCTCCTTGCGGTATTTGCGGCGAGCAGGTTGCAGCATGTTTATTCTCCTTTGCCGTCCGCCGCTGCGGCAGCGGGCGCGTCTTTGCGAACGCGCTTAACGGGGGTTGCGTCGGCGCCCGAGGCACCTTGGGGTTTGTCGCTGCCGTCCACGGGCGCCGCGTTGACACCGCTGCTGCGGCGCGGGCCACGGCTGTCGCGTCCATCACGGCTGTCGCGGCGACCGTCGCGGCGCGGGCCACGGGGGCGGCGCTCGTCTTCGCGCGGGGCTTCGGCCGCTGGCAGATCACCGCGGCCGAGCGTGTCACCCTTGTAGACCCAGACCTTGACGCCGATCGCGCCGTAGGTGGTATGGGCTTCCGAGGTGCCGTAGTCGATGTCGGCGCGCAGCGTGTGCAGCGGCACGCGACCTTCGCGGTACCACTCGGTGCGCGCGATTTCGATGCCGTTCAGCCGCCCGGCGGACATGATCTTGATGCCCTGCGCGCCCAGGCGCATCGCGTTCTGCATCGCGCGCTTCATCGCACGGCGGAACTGGATGCGCTTTTCGAGCTGCTGGGTGATGGAGTCGGCGATCAGCTTGGCATCGATTTCGGGCTTGCGCACTTCCTCGATGTTCACGGCCACCGGCACACCCAGTCGCGTGGCGAGTTCCTTCTTCAGGTTCTCGATGTCCTCGCCCTTCTTGCCGATCACCACGCCCGGACGCGCCGAGTAGATGGTGATGCGCGCGTTCTTGGCGGGGCGCTCGATCAGCACGCGCGAGACGGCGGCGTTCTTCAGCTTGGTCTTGAGGTACTCGCGCACCTTGATGTCGTCGGCCAGCATGCCGGCGAAATCGCGGTTGCTCGCGTACCAGCGGCTGGCCCAGTTGCGGCTCACGGCAAGACGGAAGCCGGTTGGATGGATTTTCTGTCCCATGGTATTCCTCTCGCCTCAGTTGCCCACGGTCACGAAAATGTGACACGTCGGCTTGCTGATGCGGTTGCCGCGGCCCTTGGCGCGCGCGGTGAAGCGCTTGAGCGTGGTGCCCTGCTCGACATAGATGGTCTTGACCTTCAACTCGTCGATGTCGGCGCCGTCGTTGTGCTCGGCGTTGGCGATGGCCGATTCGAGCACCTTCTTGACGATGCCCGCTGCCTTCTTCTGCGTGAACGTCAGGATGTTCAGCGCCTGATCGACCTTCTTGCCGCGGATGAGGTCGGCCACCAGTCGCCCCTTGTCCACGGACAAGCGGACGCCCCGCAGGACTGCACGTGTTTCAGACATGGTCGTTCCTCACTTCTTCTGGACTTTCTTGTCCGCCGGGTGGCCCTTGAAGGTGCGCGTCAGCGCAAATTCACCGAGCTTGTGGCCGACCATCTGATCGGTGATGTAGACCGGCACGTGCTGCTTGCCGTTGTGCACGGCGATGGTCAGTCCGATGAACTCGGGCAGCACCATCGAGCGGCGCGACCAGGTCTTGACGGGTTTCTTGTCCTTGGTGGCAATGGCCTTCTCGACCTTGGCCAGCAGGTGGTGGTCAACGAACGGACCCTTTTTGATGGAGCGAGACATTGGCTGGCCCTTACTTCTTGCGACGCGACACGATCATGGTCTGTGTGCGCTTGTTGTTGCGGGTGCGGTAGCCCTTGGTCAGGTTGCCCCACGGATCCACCGGATGGCGACCTTCGCCGGTCTTGCCTTCGCCACCGCCTTGCGGGTGGTCGATCGGGTTCATCGCAACGCCGCGCACCGTCGGCCGAATGCCCATCCAGCGCTTGACGCCGGCCTTGCCGAGCTGGCGCAGGCTGTGCTCTCCGTTGGCAACCTCGCCAATGGTCGCGCGGCACTCGACGTGGATCTTGCGCACTTCGCCCGAGCGCATGCGCACCTGGGCATACACGCCTTCGCGCGCCAGCAGGGTGGCCGACGTTCCCGCCGAGCGGGCGATCTGCGCGCCCTTGCCAGGCTTGAGCTCGATGCAGTGGATGGTCGAGCCCACGGGAATGTTGCGGATCGGCAGCGTGTTGCCTACGCGGATTGGAGACTCCGAGCCGCTGACCACGGTGGCGCCCACGTCGATGTTGCGCGGCGCGATGATGTAGCGGCGCTCGCCATCGGCGTAGCACACGAGCGCGATATGGGCAGAACGGTTCGGGTCGTACTCGATGCGCTCCACCTTGGCGGGAATGCCATCCTTGTTGCGCACGAAATCGACCACGCGGTAGTGGTGCTTGTGCCCGCCACCCTTGTGGCGGATGGTGATGCAGCCGCGGTTGTTGCGCCCCGCCTTCTGGAACTGCGATTCCAGCAGCGGCGCGTAGCCCTCACCCTTGTGCAGGTGGTCGCGCGAAATCTTCACCGCGCCACGCTGGCCCGGCGTATTCGGTTTGATCTTGATGACAGCCATGATTTACGCCGCCTCCCCGGACAGGTTCAGGTCTTGGCCTTCCTTGAGCCGCACGTAGGCCTTGCGCACGTTGTCGCGGCGACCCATCGTCTTGCCGAAGCGCTTGGCACGACCTTTCACGTTGACCACAGACACGCCGGTCACTTCCACCTTGAACAGCAACTCCACCGCCGCCTTGATTTCCGGCTTGGTGGCGCTCTGCAGCACCTTGAAGGTAACGACGTTGGTCTTCTCGGACACCATGGTGGCCTTCTCGGACACCACGGGCGCCACGAGCACCTGCATCAGACGGCCTTCGTCGAACTTGAGCGCGCTCATGCGTACATCTCCTTGAGCTGGTCGATGGCGCCCTTGGTGACCAGCACCTTCTTGTAGTGCACCAGCGAGACCGGATCCGCATAGCGCGGCTCGACGACGAAGACGTTCTTCAGGTTGCGCGACGCGAGGTAGAGGTTTTCATCGACCTCTTCGGCAATCACCATCACCGAGTCCAGGTTCATGGCCTTGAAACGACCGGCCAGCGCCTTGGTCTTGGGCGAATCGAGCTTGATCGAGTCGACCACCGCGAGGCGCCCTTCGCGCACGAGCTGCGACAGGATGGAAGCCATCCCTGCGCGGTACATCTTCTTGTTGATCTTCTGCGTGAAGTTTTCTTCAGGCAGGTTCGGGAAGATACGACCGCCCCCACGCCACAGCGGCGACGAGGTCATGCCGGCACGCGCATTGCCCGTGCCCTTTTGCTTGAACGGCTTCTTGGTCGAATGGCGCACCTGCTGGCGGTCTTTTTGCGCACGGGTGCCCTGGCGACCGTTGGCACGGTAGGCGACGACGACCTGGTGGATCAGATCCTCGTTGTATTGGCGATCGAACACGGTTTCCGGCACGTCCACCTTGGACGCCGCCTGGCCTTGTTCATTCAGGAGTTCAAGCTGCATCAGTTCGCTCCCTGGACAACGGGTGCCTTGACCGCGGGACGCACCGCGACGAAGCCGCCCTTGGACCCCGGCACGGCACCCTTGATGAGCAGCAACTGCCGCGCCTCGTCGATGCGCACCACGTCCAGATTCTGAGTGGTGACGGTGACGTCGCCCATGTGACCCGTCATCTTCTTGCCGGGGAACACGCGACCAGGGTCTTGCGCCATCGAGATCGAGCCCGGCACGTTGTGCGAGCGGCTGTTGCCGTGCGACGCGCGCTGCGAACCGAAGTTGTGGCGCTTGATCGTTCCGGCGTAGCCCTTGCCGATCGAGGTGCCCTGCACATCGACCTTCTGACCCACGGCAAACACGTCGGTGACCGGCACGGCGGAGCCGGCGGGGTATTTGTTTGCGGTATCGGCCGTCACGCGGAATTCCCGCATGACCTGACCGGCTTGCACGCCCGCCTTGGCGAGGTGTCCGGCTTGCGGCTTGGTGACGCGCGAAGCCTTGCGCGTCCCGTAGGTGACCTGCAGGGCCACGTAGCCGTCGTTTTCCTGGGTCTTCACCTGGGTGACGCGGTTGCCGGAGACGTCCACCACCGTGACCGGGATCGACTCCCCGTCATCGGTGAACAGACGCATCATGCCCACCTTGCGGCCCAGCAACCCCATGGAGTTACTCAGACTCATGTTTTGTTCTCCGAAACTTCCACCGCATCGACTTCAATTGGCCTATGCGTTTGCGCCGTCGCGTTCACCCTGGGGTGTCCACGCCGGCGCGTGAAAGAAGGTTGTTCAAGCTTCGCGCTGCCGAAACGGTTTTTTGCGCGAAGCCGCTGATTCTACTGCAATGCGCGAAAGCCGACAAGGCCATCGCCTGCCGGACCCTCCTCGTTTTTATTGCAGCTTGATCTCCACGTCGACACCGGCGGGCAGGTCGAGCTTCATCAGCGCGTCCACCGTCTTGTCGGTCGGATCGACGATGTCCATCAAGCGCTGGTGCGTACGAATTTCGAGCTGGTCGCGGCTGGTCTTGTTGACGTGCGGCGAACGCAGGATGTCGAAACGCTTCATGCGCGTGGGCAGGGGCACGGGGCCCTTGACGATCGCGCCGGTGCGCTTGGCGGTATCAACGATTTCGGCAGCCGATTGATCAATCAGCTTGTAGTCGAACGCCTTCAGGCGAATGCGAATTTTTTGCTTGGACATGAATAATTCCCAGTGATGTCGAGAATTACTCGATGATCTTGGCCACGACGCCCGCGCCCACGGTGCGCCCGCCCTCGCGGATGGCAAAGCGCAGGCCCTCTTCCATCGCAATGGGGTGGATGAGCTTGACGGTCATGGACACGTTGTCGCCGGGCATCACCATCTCCTTGTCCTTGGGCAGCTCGATCGCCCCCGTCACGTCCGTCGTGCGGAAGTAGAACTGCGGGCGGTAGTTGTTGAAGAACGGCGTGTGACGCCCCCCTTCGTCCTTGGAGAGCACGTACACCTCGCACGAGAAGTGCGTGTGCGGCGTGATCGAGCCGGGCTTGGAGACGACCTGGCCGCGCTCGACGTCTTCGCGCTTGGTGCCGCGCAGCAGCAGCCCGACGTTGTCGCCCGCCTGGCCCTGGTCCAGGAGCTTGCGGAACATTTCCACGCCGGTGATGGTGGTCTTTTGCGTCGGGCGGATGCCGACGATCTCCACTTCCTCGCCGACCTTGATGACGCCGCGCTCCACGCGTCCGGTGATCACGGTGCCGCGCCCGGAGATGGAGAACACGTCTTCCACGGGCATGAGGAAGGCGCCGTCGATCGCACGCTCGGGCGTGGGAATGTAGCTGTCCAGCGCGTCGGCCAGCTTCATGATGGCTTGTTCGCCCAACTCACCCGTGTCGCCTTCCAGCGCCAGCTTGGCGCTGCCCTTGATGATGGGGGTGTCGTCGCCGGGGAAGTCGTACTTGGAGAGCAGTTCGCGCACTTCCATCTCGACGAGTTCGAGCAGTTCGGCGTCGTCCACCATGTCGCACTTGTTCAGGAACACGATGATGTAGGGCACGCCCACCTGGCGGGCCAGCAGGATGTGCTCGCGCGTCTGGGGCATGGGGCCGTCGGCAGCCGAGACGACCAGGATGGCGCCGTCCATCTGCGCGGCGCCCGTGATCATGTTCTTGACGTAGTCGGCGTGGCCGGGGCAATCCACGTGCGCGTAGTGGCGGTGGTCGGTTTCGTATTCGACGTGGCTGGTGTTGATGGTGATGCCGCGCGCCTTCTCTTCGGGGGCGTTGTCGATCTGGTCGTAGCCCTTGGCTTCACCGCCGAACTTCTTCGACAGCACCGTGGCTATGGCCGCCGTCAGCGTCGTCTTGCCGTGGTCCACGTGACCGATCGTGCCCACGTTCACGTGGGGCTTGGTGCGTTCAAACTTACCTTTTGCCATTGTCAGACTCCCAAAGAACAATGCCTGTGTCGCGGTTTAAGGTCTGCATCCGACTGCTCGTTCACCCCGCACAGGACCACGGGATGGCGCCGGATCGCAGACCGACAAACTATCGAAAGAAGAGCTGACAGCGCTTGCCCCGCAAGCGCTGGAGCTCGATTCAGTCCAATTACTTTGCGCGGGCGGCCATGATGGCCTCGGCCACGTTGCGCGGAGCCTCGGCGTAGTGCTTGAACTCCATCACGTAGGTGGCGCGGCCTTGCGTCATCGAGCGCAGCTGCGTGGCGTAGCCGAACATCTCCGAGAGCGGTACCTCCGCCTTGATGGCCTTGCCGCCGCCCGCCATGTCGTCCATGCCCTGCACCATGCCACGGCGACTCGACAGGTCGCCCATCACGGTGCCCGCGTATTCCTCGGGCGTTTCCACCTCGACCGCCATCATGGGTTCGAGGATCACCGGATCGGCCTTGCGCGCGGCTTCCTTGAAACCGAAGATGGCCGCCATCTTGAACGCCTGCTCGCTCGAGTCCACGTCGTGGTACGAACCGAAGGTGAGCGCCACCTTGACGTCCACCACCGGATAGCCGGCGAGCACACCGCTTTGCAGCGCCTCTTCCACGCCCTTCTGCACGGCGGGGATGTACTCGCGCGGCACCACGCCGCCCTTGATCTCGTCCAGGAACTCGAAACCCTTGCCCGGCTCGTTCGGCTCCAGGCGGAACACGACGTGACCGTACTGGCCCTTGCCGCCCGACTGGCGCACGAACTTGCCTTCGACATCCGACACGCTCTTGCGCACGGTTTCGCGGTAGGCCACCTGCGGCTTGCCGACGTTGGCTTCCACGCCGAACTCGCGCTTCATGCGGTCGACGATGATGTCCAGGTGCAACTCGCCCATGCCGGCGATGATGGTCTGGCCCGACTCCTCGTCGGTGCGCACGCGGAAGCTGGGGTCTTCCGAAGCCAGGCGCGACAGCGCCAGGCCCATCTTCTCCTGGTCGGCCTTGGACTTGGGCTCCACCGCCTGCGCGATCACGGGCTCGGGGAACACCATGCGCTCGAGCATGATGTGCGCGTTCAGGTCGCAGAGCGTGTCGCCCGTCGTCACTTCCTTCAGGCCCACGCACGCCGCGATATCCCCGGCGCGGATCTCGTCGATCTCCTGGCGCTCGTTGGCATGCATCTGCACGATACGGCCGATCCGTTCCTTCTTACCCTTGACCGGGTTGTACACGGTGTCGCCCTTGGTCAGGACCCCGGAGTACACGCGCACGAAGGTGAGCTGGCCCACGAACGGGTCGGTCATGAGCTTGAACGCCAGCGCCGAGAACTTCTCATTGTCATCGGGCTTGCGCGTCAGATGCTTCTCGTGGTCGTCCGGGTCGATGCCGACGACGTCGGGAATGTCCACCGGCGAGGGCAGGAAATCGAGCACGGCGTCGAGCATGCGCTGCACGCCCTTGTTCTTGAACGCGGAACCGCAAAGCATCGGCTGGATCTCGGTCGCCACCGTGCGCTGGCGAATGCCGGCGATGATGTCTTCCTCGCTGAGCGAGCCCTCTTCGAGGTACTTGTTCATCAGCTCTTCGTTCGCCTCGGCCGCCGACTCGACCATCTTCTCGCGCCACTCCTGTGCCTGCGCCACGAGATCGGCGGGGATCTCCTCGTATTCGAACTTCATCCCTTGTGAAGCCTCATCCCAGATGATGCCCTTCATCTTGATGAGGTCCACCACACCGCGGAAGCCGTCTTCGGCACCGATCGGAATCACCACAGGCACCGGATGCGCGTTCAGCCGCACCTTCATCTGGTCATAGACCTTGAAAAAGTTCGCGCCGGTGCGGTCCATCTTGTTCACGAACGCGATGCGCGGCACCTTGTGCTTGTTCGCCTGGCGCCAGACCGTCTCGGACTGCGGCTGCACGCCACCCACGGCGCAGTACACCATCACCGCGCCGTCGAGCACGCGCATGGAGCGCTCCACCTCGATGGTGAAGTCCACGTGGCCAGGGGTATCGATGATGTTGATGCGGTGCGCCGGGCGCGACAAATCCATGCCCTTCCAGAAGCAGGTCACCGCCGACGAGGTGATCGTGATGCCACGCTCCTGCTCCTGCTCCATCCAGTCCGTCGTCGCCGCGCCATCGTGCACTTCGCCCAGCTTGTGCGTCACGCCGGTATAAAACAGGATGCGCTCGGACGTCGTGGTCTTGCCCGCGTCGATGTGCGCGGAAATGCCGATGTTGCGATAGCGCTCCAGAGGAGTAGTGCGGGCCATGGTGGTCTTTCGTTAACGGCCGAAAGCCCGGCCGCCGGACGTCGGCGTGTCGGGCTCCCAGCCTTCGAGAAAAGGGGGATCGGGTTTAGAAGCGGAAGTGGCTGAAGGCCTTGTTCGCCTCCGCCATGCGGTGCACCTCGTCTCGGCGCTTCATCGCGCCGCCACGGCCTTCGGTCGCTTCCATCAGTTCGTTGGCCAGGCGCTGCGCCATGGATTTCTCGCCACGCTTGCGCGCAGCCTCCTTGATCCAGCGCATCGACAGCGCGAGGCGGCGGATCGGGCGCACCTCGACTGGCACCTGGTAATTGGCCCCGCCCACGCGACGGGATTTCACCTCGACCATGGGCTTGACGTTGTTGATCGCGGTGGTGAACACCTCGACGGCGTTCTTCTCGGGCTGCTTCTTCTCGATCAGCTCCAGCGCACCGTAGATGATGCGCTCGGCAACCGCCTTCTTGCCGCCTTCCATGATCACGTTCATGAATTTGGACAGCTCGACATTGCCGAACTTCGGATCCGGCAGGATTTCACGTTTGGGAACTTCGCGACGACGTGGCATTGCTTACCTTTACATTTGCTTCAGTTGGCACCGATGAAGGTACCGCGAGAGCCCAACCCAGACCCTCACTTACTCGACCCTGCGTTCACACGCCTTCGGGCCACTACGCCGTCCGTCGCGCCACGCGAGGACGGCACCATTGCTGACAACCGGAATTACTTGGCCTTGGGCCGCTTGGCGCCGTACTTCGAACGCGCCTGCTTGCGATCCTTCACACCCTGCAGGTCGAGCGACCCGCGCACGATGTGGTAACGCACGCCCGGCAAGTCCTTGACCCGGCCACCACGCACCAGCACCACGCTGTGCTCCTGCAGGTTGTGGCCCTCACCACCGATGTACGAAATGACTTCGAAGCCATTCGTCAGGCGCACCTTCGCCACCTTGCGCAAGGCCGAGTTCGGCTTTTTCGGGGTGGTGGTGTACACGCGGGTACAGACGCCGCGCCGCTGAGGGCAGTCTTCCATCGCAGGGCTCTTGGACTTGACAACTTCGACCGTGCGGCCCTGGCGCACGAGTTGGTTAATGGTTGGCATTACGTGAAACGTCCCTAAAGCATGAATCCGCGGCCCCGCGCCCCTACGCACAGGCGCACCGCCCAGACAATTTGGAAAAGCTGGCTAGTGTACTGCAGCGCGGCCCATGCAGCAAGCACGCGGTCGTGACAGGCCGCCAGGCGCAGCGATGGCACCATCAAAACGACCCCGGCTGGTACTAGCTTCCTCGCGGTAAACGGCCATCATGATGCCAAGCCCAGCTTGTCAGGAGGGAATCATGTGGTCACGCCTGCTCAGTCTTTTCGCCTTGGCGCTCTGCCTCGTGGCAGTGCACCTGCCCGTATCCGCGACGATCTGGGATTCCGTCCCGGACGAACAGCTCAAGGCGCTCAACCTCTCCCGTGACGCCTCGCCCAAGGAGCTCTTCGACAGCCTCTCCAAACGCTACCGGGCCGAACTCACCAAGGGCAAATTCGCCAAGCTCTGGGAGCCGATCCCGATGGATATGTACCTGGCGCCCACGCTGTTCTACAAGGCGCCCGACCTGAACATGGAGGTCACGCGCGAGCAATGCGCGACCTGCCACAAGGACGTCACGCACGGCTGGGTCGCTTCGTGGGAAAAGAGCGTACACGCCAATCTGGACCAGGTGCGCAAGCTGCCCGACAGCGACGTGCGCGCCTACAAGAAAGGGATCATCACCGAGGTCGAAGGCAACCTGCACTCCCAGGGCCTGCTCCCGCAGGGTGAAACACTCAAGGACGTCAGTTGCGCCGATTGCCACATGGGCATAGGCGCCAAGGCGGGCAACCACAAGGATCTGCGCATGCCCGACCGCACCGTGTGCGGCAGTTGCCACCTGCGCCAGTTCGCCGAAGCCGAATCCGAGCGCGACACGCTCACTTGGCCGCAGAAGCAGTGGGACAAGGGGCACCCCTCGCACACGGTGGACTACATGGCCAACGTCGAGACCGCGACCTGGGCGGCGCTGCAGCAGCGCGAGGTGGCGGCCAGCTGCACCATGTGCCACACCAACCAGACCAAATGCGACAACTGCCACACGCGCCACGAATTTTCGACAGTGGAGGCACGCAAGCCCGAGGCTTGCGCCACCTGCCACAACGGCGTGGACCACAATGAATTCGAGCAGTTCATGTTCTCCAAGCACGGCACGCAATACCAGACGCGCGGTGATTCGTGGAACTGGAATGCCCGCCTCGCCGACCAGAACACCAAGGGCGGCTTCACGGGCCCCACCTGCCAGGGCTGCCACTTCGAGTTCAAGGGCCAGTTCACGCACAACACGGTGCGCAAGGTGCGCTGGGGATTCCTGCCGTTCCAGAACATCGTCGACAACCTGGAAGACCCCTGGTTCAAGGATCGCAAGAGCGCCTGGGTCGGAACCTGCTCGCAGTGCCACTCGCCGCGGTTCGCCGAGACCTATCTGACGATGATGGACGACGGGATCAAGCAAGGCACGAAACTCGTCGAAGACACGCGCAAGGTCGTCCAAAAGCTCTACGACGACAAATTGCTCGTGGGCCAGAAGACCAACCGCCCCGCGCTGCCCGCGCCCGAAGCGGACGAACCCGGTGGATTCTTCTCGCTGTTCTTTGCGCAGAAGAACCAGACGACGCTGGTGGACCGCACCTTCGCCGAGATGTGGGAGCAGCACGTGGCCCGCTACATGAAAGGGCTGGAGCACGTGAACCCCGGTGGCTGGACCTACTCCCACGGATGGAGCGACCTGATCAAGGATCAGGCCATCATCAACGAGCAGGACACGATCCTGCGCGAGAAGGCGCAGATGGAGCAACGCATCCAGAAGCTGGAAGGCGCTGCCGGCGGGAAGTTGTCGTCGCTCGACAACCGTGCGCCGGACCGTCTGCTGGCCAGCCTGCGCGCGGATCCGCTCTACACCGGGGGCACGCTGGCCTTCCTGGGTGGTGGCCTGCTGCTCGGAGGGCTGGTGGGGCGCCGCCGCACACGTGACGCGGCCGATGGCGATACCGACGCCGGTGACCGCACCGATTGAAGCCGTGAACCGACATGCGGTGTGCCGCGCGACGGCATACGATAGGGGATGCCCATGACACACCGCAGCGCTTTTTTCACCCGGGCCGCCACGGTGGCCGGCCTGGCACTCGTAGCGATCGCCGCCGTGCTGCTGTGGCAGCACTACACCGCGCCACCCGTCTACCAATACGTCGTCGGTGAGGCCCTGCCTGCCACAACCGACGGGCCACTTGCCTCCTATCTGGAGGCCGGCGTTACGGTACGGCGCGCCACGGTGCAATCAACGCAACAGGCCACGCCCCTGGCCACGCTGGAGATCGCCGAAACTTCCGCGGGGCCGGTGCTCGCGAGCTGGCAGGCGCGCGTGGACGACCCCTTCCTGACGCTCGCCGTCCCGCCCGAAGACGTCACCGCGCTGTCCGCCGTGCTCAAGCGCCACGTGCCGCAAGGCACGCCGGTTTTTGCGTGGTGGGATACCTCCCGCCAATTCAGGGCACTCGCCGGCGTCGACGTGGCGTTCGCCAGCCATCTCGGCCAGCCCCTGTTCATTCCCGCGCACTGGCGCACCGACCGGGCGAACATCGAGGCCATAGAGCGTTCGTTCTGGGGTGGTGGCGATGAAACTGCCATGGCGGCCGAACGCGAACGCTTTCATCGGTTCGCGCGGGCTCTGGTATCCCCCGAGGCACAGGGCATCGCCGACTTGCGCGCGGCGGCCGGTAACCGCCCGATGGTCCTGGTGCTGCACCTGCGCGACATCATCATGCTCGGGCAGATGTTCCCCGAAGAACTGGGGGTCGCATTCCAGGATTTCGGCGCATCCAACGATGTTCACGGCATGGTGCGGCGCGTGCACGCGTGGCTGGAGGAGCACAAGTACAGCGCATACGGCGTATTGCAGGGCAACGGGCAACCGGTACGCGCGGTGGCACTGACGGACGCCGACTCCAGCCGGACGCTGGCCGCGCGCCTGCTGCCTTTCCTGGGCAACGAACAACACGACGTCGCAGGAGCCACATTGGTGTACCAGACGGGAGGGTTTTCAGTATTTGAAATCGCGCCAGCGGACAATACCGCTCCCGCACCCCACCAGACGCAGAGTTAGTCACATGCCGGCATCGCCCGACCGGGGCGCAGCAATCAACTGGTTCAAGTACGCTGCGCCCGCCCGTTTTTACCCGCTCGCGGGGAAGGCCGTCATCTGGTTTGGCGTGGCGGCCGCGTTGCTGGGCGTCGTCGGTCTGGTGATCGGCTTTCTCGTGGCACCCACCGATGCGCAGCAAGGGGATGCTTATCGCATCATCTTTCTGCACGTGCCCGCGGCATGGCTGTCGATGGTCATCTACGTCGCCATGGCGTTCTGGGCGGGCGTCGGCCTGGTGTTCAACACACGCCTGGCGTCCATGCTGGCGCGCGCGCTCGCGCCCACCGGCGCGCTCATGACCTTCATAGCACTATGGACGGGCGCCCTCTGGGGCAAGCCGACCTGGGGCACATGGTGGGTCTGGGACGCGCGGCTGACGTCCGAGTTGATCCTGCTCTTCCTGTACCTCGGCTTCCTGTCACTGCACGCCTCGATCGACGATGAGCGCAGGGCGGACCGCGCCACCGCCGTGCTGGCGTTGGTCGGCGTCGTGAACGTCCCCATCATCTACTTCTCGGTGCAATGGTGGAACACCCTGCACCAGGGCGCCTCGGTCAGTCTCTCCAGCGCCCCGAGCATCGCCACGCCGATGCTCGCCGGGATGCTGATCATGTCCGCCGCGGTCTGGTGCTATTGCATCGCGGTAGTCTTGGCGCGGGTACGCCTCATCATCCTCGAGCGCGAGCGGCACACAGCCTGGGTGGCGCGGGAACTGAATACGCACGAAGCCACTCCATCAGGCCGTCCCGGCTTTCCCAGCACCGGAGCGTCGTCGTGATGTACTGGCACAGTTGGTCCGACTTCATCCACATGGGTGGCTACGGCGTGTATGTCTGGGGCTCGCTGGGCGTCATGGCGCTGGTCATGGCAGCCGAAGTCTGGGAGATTCGAGTTCGCCGCCGGCGAATGAGGTAACGCATGAAATCCAGAACGAAACGCGGACTGATCATCGTGGGGGCGCTCGCCACCTTGGGTGTGGCCAGTGCCTTGGTGCTCAACGCCTTCCAGGACAACCTGGTCTTCTTTTTCAGCCCGTCGCAGGTCGCGACACGCGAGGCACCGGTCGACCGCAGTTTCCGGCTGGGTGGGCTGGTTGAGGAAGGCAGCGTCAAACGCTCGAGTGACAGCCTGACGGTGCAGTTCACCGTGACCGACGGCGCCAAGGCGATTCCGGTCACGTACAACGGGCTCCTGCCCGACATGTTCCGCGAGGGCAAGGGCGTCGTGACGCAGGGGCGTCTGGATGACAGTGGTACGTTCCACGCGGACCAGGTGCTCGCCAAGCACGACGAAAACTACACGCCCAAGGAAGTGGCGGATGCGCTCAAGACCACCGCATTGAAGGAACCCGACGCCGCAGCCGGGCTGCGCCAATGATCGCCGAGCTGGGGCAGCTGGCCCTCATCCTCGCGCTGACGCTGGCCATCGTGCAAAGCGTGTTCCCGCTGGTGGGTGCCAGCCGCGGCAACACCAGCTGGATGGCGTTGGCGCGGCCGGCGGCCTGGGGCCAGTTCCTGTTCGTCGCCACGGCGTTTGCCTGCCTCACGCTGGTCTTCGTCGCCAACGATTTCTCGGTGCTCTACGTGGCGCAGCACTCGAACTCCGCGCTGCCGCTGATCTACCGCATCTGCGCCGTATGGGGCGGCCACGAAGGCTCGATCCTGCTCTGGGCCCTGATTCTCGCGAGCTGGACCCTGGCCGTCTCGCTTTTTTCGGACAACCTGGACGACCAGACCACGGCCCGCATCCTCGGGGTCATGGGGCTGATCTCCATCGGGTTCATCCTGTTCATTCTGTTCACGTCGAACCCGTTCGACCGCCTGCTGCCGGCAGCCGCTGATGGCCAGGACCTGAACCCGCAACTGCAGGATCCCGGGCTCATCGTTCATCCGCCACTGCTCTACATGGGCTACGTGGGGACGGTCGTTGCGTTCGCGTTCGCGATCGCCGCGCTGCTGGCCGGGCGGCTCGATGCGGCGTGGGCCCGCTGGTCGCGCCCCTGGGCCACCGTGTCGTGGGGCTTCCTCACGCTCGGCATTGCTGTGGGCAGCGCCTGGGCCTACTATGAACTGGGCTGGGGCGGCTGGTGGTTCTGGGACCCCGTGGAAAACGCCTCATTGATGCCATGGCTCGTGAGCACCGCGCTGCTGCACTCGCTGGCGGTGACGGAAAAGCGCAACACGTTCAAGCTCTGGACTGCCCTGCTGGCGATCATCGCCTTCTCGCTGTCGCTGCTGGGAACGTTCCTCGTGCGCTCCGGCGTGCTCACGTCGGTACACGCGTTCGCTACCGACCCGACGCGGGGCATCTACATCCTGGGCTTTCTCACGACCGTGATCGGCGGCTCGCTGCTGCTCTTCGCATGGCGCGCGCCGCGCGTGGGTCTGGGCGCGCGGTTCAGCGCGGTTTCGCGGGAGGCCATGCTGCTGGTGAACAACGTGGTGCTGCTCGTCGCCTTCGCCGCGGTGCTGCTCGGAACACTCTACCCGCTGCTGATCGACGCATTGGGCATGGGCAAGCTCTCCGTGGGGCCACCCTACTTCGACGCGGTGTTCGTGCCGCTGATGGCCCCGGCGCTGTTTCTCATGGGTGTGGGGCCGGTCACGCGCTGGCGTGAAGACCGGGTCATGAACCTGGCCAAGCGCCTGCGCTGGGCACTGGGCGTGAGCTTGGCCGCGGCGGTGATCGCTCCCTGGCTGCTGGGCAACTGGAAGCCGTTGGTGGGGTTCGGCCTGTTTCTCGCCTGCTGGATCGCGACCGCGACGGCGTACAACCTCTACGAACGCCTCAAAAGCCATCCAGCGCCGAGCTGGCGCCGGCGCATCGCCGCGCAGCCCGGCAGTTATTACGGGATGTTGATCGCGCACCTGGGCGTGGCGATCTTCATCGTCGGCGTCACGATCGTGAACGGCTACGAGATCGAAAAGGACGTGACCATGGAGCCAGGCGAGACCACGACGCTTGCGGGTTACACCTTTGAGTTCGGCGGTACCAGTCAGAAGCAGGGGCCGAACTACCGCGCGGACGTGGGCCTGCTCACCGTGACGCGCAACGGCAAGGACGTCACCACGTTGCGGCCCGAACGACGCGTCTACACCGCAGGCAGCAACCCGATGCCGATGACGGAGGCTGCCATCAATCCGGGGCTCACGCGCGACCTGTACGCCGCGCTGGGTGACCGGCTGACGGACAAGCGCTGGATCGTGCGCGTGTATTTCAAGCCGTTCGTGGACTGGATCTGGTTCGGCTGCATCGTGATGGCGCTGGGGGGCCTGCTCGCCGTGATGGACCGCCGCTACCGCATCCGGCGTCTTCGCCAGCAGCGTGCCACGCCGGTGCGCACGGCTGCGCCGGGCGCGTTGCCCGTGGCGGCGGCCAAGGTGGTTGCCCCATGAGAAAGGGCCTCGTTCCACTTGCCGTCTTTGTCGTTCTGGTGGCATTTCTGGGCATAGGCCTGACGCTCAACCCGCGCGAACTGCCGTCGCCGCTGATCGACAAGCCGCTGCCGGCGTTCTCGTTGCCACAACTGAGCGCGCCCGAGAAGACACTGTCCGCCGAGGACCTGCGCGGCAAGGTCTGGATGCTCAACGTGTGGGCTTCGTGGTGCGTGGCCTGCCGTATCGAACACCCGGTACTGGTTGAGCTTTCCAAAACCGACCGTTCGGTGCTGATCTACGGCCTGAACTACAAGGACAAGCGCGATGACGCGCTGCAATGGCTCATGCGCTTCGGCAACCCTTACACCGAATCGATCTCCGATACGCAGGGGCTGGTCGGGATCGATCTGGGCGTGTACGGCGTCCCTGAAACTTTCATCATTGACAAGCAGGGCGTGATACGCCACAAGCAGATCGGCCCCATCACCCCCGAGGTGCTAAAGGACACGATCCTGCCCCTGATGAGGAAACTGGGTGCGTAAGTATCTTGTGTGGGTCGCGCTGTGCTGCGCGGGATGGTGCGTGGGTGGGGCTTGGGCGAAGGAAGCGCCCACGCTATCCAACGACCCCGCGCTTGAGCAACGGGTGATGGACATCGCGCAGGAACTGCGCTGCCTCGTGTGCCAGAACGAAACCATCGCCGCCTCGCACGCCGATCTGGCGGTCGATCTGCGCCAGCAGATTCGCACCAAGCTGCAGGAGGGTGAAACGCCCGCCCAGATCCGCGAGTTCATGGTGGACCGCTACGGCGAATTCGTGCTCTACAAACCGCGCCTGAGCGGCAAGACCGTGCTGCTCTGGGGTGGCCCGTTCGTTCTGCTGCTGATCGCCTTCGGCGTGCTCTGGCGCACCGTCCGCCGCGTGACGCACACGGCCGAACCCGAAATGACGGCGCAAGACATCGCGCGCGCGCGCGAACTGCTCACCACGGCCAAGGAGGACGAGGCATGATGACCTTCCTGGCGCTTGCCGCCATCATGGTGCTGGTGGCCCTGGCGGTGGTGATCGTGCCGCTGGTGCGCGGCGACCGCGTGCGGGCAACCGCGGGGGAAGACCTCGCGGTGCTGGCCGACGGTCTGCGCGAACTCGAGGCCGAGCGCGCGGCCGGCGACGTGGATGCGGCGGAATTCGAACGGGGCCGGCTCGAACTGGAGCGCCAGGCCCTGGCGTCACAGCAGCAGGCGCAGGTACAGGAGCAGCACAGCCTGCGCGCCAACTGGGGGGCCGCGCTGGGCACGGCCATCGTGCTGCCACTGCTCGTCATTGCGCTGTATCTGACGATAGGCCAGCCCGGGACCATAGGCACCAACGTGCTGCAGGCGCGCGCAGGCGACGATGCGACGCAGCACGTGCCCAACGATGCCGCCGTGGCAGCCCTGCAGGCCCGCCTCGCCAAGGATGACGGGGACGTGGAGGGCTGGGTGCTGCTCGCGCGCTCCTACTTCCAGATGGGCCGCACCGACGACGCGCTGAACGCCTACCGCAAGGCGACGACGCTCGTGGCCGACAACCCGGATCTGTGGGTCGAGTACGCCAACACGGTCGCGATCGCGCACAACCGCGATCTTTCGGGCGAACCAACGCAGATGGTGGAACGCGCGCTCAAGCTTGACCCGAACAACTTCAACGCCCTCGCGTTCGCCGGATTGGCGGCGTTTCAGCGCGACGACCGCGCCACCGCGCTGGAGCACTGGGGCCGGCTCAAGACGCTGCTGCCCGAAGGTTCGGAAGACAGCAAACGCATCGACGAGCTGATCGCCCGCGCACGCGGCGACGCGCCCGCCAGCGCGCCGACCGCGGCAGCAGGCGCCGCACCTGCCTCCGCACCAGCCAAACCCGCCGAGGCCCGCACCGCCGCAGCGGGCACTTCGACGATACGCGGGACGGTGACGCTGAGCGGCGCACTGGCCGCGCAGGTCGCGGCCTCCGACACGCTCTACATCTTCGCGCGCGCACCCAACGGGCCGCCGATGCCGCTGGCTGCGGTGCGTACACGCGCGACCGGCTGGCCGGTATCGTTCACGCTCGACGACACCAGCGCGATGACCCCTGGCATGCAGCTGTCCAAGTTCCCCCACGTCAACCTGGTCGCGCGTATCTCCCGCTTGGGCAACCCGGCTGCCCAACCCGGCGATATCGAGGGCAGCATCGACAACGTGGCCGTGGGCAGCAAGGACGTACATATCGTGATGGACCGCGTCGTCGGTCGCTGACGCGGATGCTCCCCGAGGCCATGCTCGCCGCCCTGCCCGAGCCGTCGGGCCCCGTGGCGTCGCCCTTGCAGCTCGTGGGCCTGCAATGCGTGCGGGCGCGGCGCACGCTCTTTTCCGATCTGAGCCTGGATATACCAGCGGGGCACGTCGTGCGGGTGCAGGGGGCCAACGGCGCAGGCAAAACGAGTTTGCTGCGCATCATTTGCGGGCTGCTGGCGCCGCACAAGGGACAGGTCTTGTGGCACGGCCGCAGCGTGGCGCGGCTGCACGAGGAATTCGGTCGCCAGCTGGTGTTCTTCGGGCACGCGGCGGGTCTCAAGGCCGAGCTGTCTGCGCTGGAGAACCTCGTGGTGTCGGCCGCCCTGAGTGGCGTCCAGACCGACACCCCAGCCGCCCTGCAGGCGCTGGAGGCAGCGGGCCTCGCCGGGCACGAACGCGCACCCGTGCGCACGCTCTCGCAAGGGCAACGACGGCGCGCCGCGCTCGCCCGTCTGGTGCTCGCGCCAGTGCCACTGTGGGTGCTGGACGAGCCGTTCAACGCGCTCGATCAGGCCGCCACGCGGTGGCTTGTCGGGCTCATTGGCGCGCAGACGCACCGCGGCGGCATCGTGGTGCTCACCAGCCACCAGAGCGTGGCGCTTGATGACGGCGTGCCGCAACTGCAACTCGCGCTATGACGAAAGGCCCATCCACCGCCAGCGCGCACTCCGGCGCCTCGCTCAGCCCCCTTGCCGGCATGCGCCACCTGTTCGCGCGCGACCTGCGCATCGCGCTGCGGCGCCAATCCGACTCTGCCGCAGCCGTGGTGTTCTTCTTCATGGTGGTCAGCCTGTTCCCGCTCGGCGTGGGCGCGGAGCCCGAGCTGCTGCGAGCGATGGCACCGGGTGTGATCTGGGTGGCGGCACTGCTCGCCGCCATGCTGTCGTTGCCGCGCATGTTCGCCGAGGACCACCAGGACGGAACGCTGGAGCAACTGCTGCTCGCCGCCACACCGCTGCCGCTGCTCGTCACAGCCAAAATCGCCGCGCACTGGCTTAGCTCCGGGTTGTTGCTGGCGCTGCTCTCACCGCTGCTGGCATTGCAATTCGATCTTTCGACGCAAGCGCTCGGCATACTGCTGGTGTCGCTGTTGCTGGGCACGCCCACGCTCAGTCTGATCGGCGCGATCATGTCCGCGCTCACCCTGGGCGCGCGTGGCGGCGGCGTACTGCTGTCGCTGCTGGTCTTGCCGCTGTACATCCCGGTGCTGGTTTTCGGCGCGGGCGCGGTGCAGGCGAGTGTCTCGGGCCTGGGCGCATCGGCGCACTTCTCGCTGCTTGGCGCCATCCTTGCACTCGCACTGTTCCTGGCCCCGTGGGCCACGGCGTGGGCGCTGCGCATCGCCGTGGAGTAGCGCGCGCCGCAGCGCGAGGCGAGGCCTTCAGGCAAGCATCGGTAGCGCCTGAACATCGGCCAGCGCATGGCGCACGCGCAACAACGCCACGCTGACCTCGGCCTCGTCGAGCGCGGCGTACCCGAGCAGGACCACGCGCTGCAGCGGATCACCATCGGTGACCCCAAGCATCAGGGCATTGCCGCTGCAAATGCCGTAGATGCCGACACCGCACGCACGCGCCATCTCTTCGACCTCGAGCGCGTCCGGCCCTCCAGGCGGCAGGTGGGCCACCACGTGCATGCCGCCGCTGTGTCCGTCCACGCCCCAGTGCGGCAGCATCTGCGCCAGACCCGCGCACAGGTGGTTGCGCCGCGCCGCGTACAACTGCCGCAGGCGACGCAGATGCTCGGCATAGCCGCCCTCGGCGATGAAGGCCGCAAGCGCCGCCTGCTCCAGCCACGGCTGGCAATTGTTGAGCAGCGCCTTGGCGTGGCACGCGGGCTCGACGAGGTCGTCGGGCAGAACCATGTAGCCTATGCGCAGGCCCGCGCCCAGGCTCTTGGAAAAGGTGCCGAGGTAGATCACCTGTCCGTCGCGGTCCAGGCTCTTGAGCGCGGGCAGCGGCGTGCCGTCGTAAAAAAAATCGCTGTCGTAGTCGTCTTCGACGATGACCGCGCCGCAGCCGCTGGCCCAGTCGAGCAGCGCCTGGCGCCGGGCCAGCGACAAGGTGGCTCCCAGCGGATACTGGTGCGATGGTGTGGTGTAGACCACGGCCGCCTCCGCGGGCAGCCGCGCGGGGTCGAGCCCGTCGCGGTCCACGGGCACCGGAAGCAGTGTCGCGCCATGGTTCACGAACACATTTGCCGCGCCGCGGTAGCAGGGATTTTCCACCGCCACCTGCAGCCCTGGCGCCACCAGCAGGCACGCCAGCAGGTTGAGCCCCTCCTGGATGCCGTTGGTGACGACGACGTGCTCGGGCGTCGTGGCGATGCCGCGCGTCGCCCCCACGTGCGCCGCGATCGACTCGCGCAACGCGCGCAGGCCCTGCGGGTCACCGTAGTCACACAGGTGGCGTGCGTTGCCGCGCAGCATGCGCACCAGCAGCGACTGCCACGCGCGCATCGGAAAGAGCCGCGCGTCGGGCCGCCCGACCCAGAAGTCGAACGGCAGCTCGCTCGCATGCGGCGGCAACACACGGTGGGACTCGGCACGCAGCCGCAGGCGGGAACCCCGCCGGTGCCCCGCGAGCGGGCAGCACGCACCGGGCGCAAACGGCAGCACCGTGGGACCGTCACGCGCCGCCCTTTCGGCAACGAAGGTGCCGGTCGGCTCACGCGCCTCGATGAGGCCCTCGGCGATCAGGCGCGCATACGCGCCCATCACGGTATTGCGCGAAACCTTGAGGTCGGCCGCAAGCTCCCGGCTGGCCGGCATCCGCATGCCCGGCACGAGCCTGCCGTCCAGGATCGCGTCGCGTATCTGCGCGGCGATGCGTACCTGCAAGTTCTTGCCGCCCGCACCGTCCAGTTGGATGGGCAATTGCATGGCCTCGGGTCCTCCACAGTTTGGGGAGCTTGCACGTGACGCATGCGCGACACGTAACAAGGCGCAGTATTACCAAGCCGGCGGGCCATGGCAAGGCCCGCAGAACACCGAGGCAGCACCCCGCAAGCGGGCGCGCTACTTGATCCAGAGCCGGATTGCGTCCCACGCGCGACCGAACACGCCGGCCTGCTCGACTCCTTCAAGCGCGATCAGGGGCACTTCGGTGATCTTCTGATCGCCGAGCATGACCTGCAGGAGACCGACCTCCTGCCCCTTCACGTAAGGAGCGATCAGCGGGTCGGGGCGCACGACCTGGGTCGTGACCTTGCCCGCACTGCCCGCGGGCACGCTGACCACGATGGGCTCGGTGCGCCCGATCTTGAGCGTGTCCTGCGCGCCCTTCCAGAGTCGGGGCGTGGCCGCCGCCTGTCCGCCGTTGAACAGCTTCACGTCATCGAACGCGGTGTAGCCCCAGTTGAGCAGCTTCTGCGTTTCGTTGGCGCGCGCGTTGTCGCTGGTCGCGCCGAGCACCACGGCGATCATCTGGCGCTGGCCGACCTGCGGAAATTCCCGCTTGGCCGTCGCCACCAGGCAATAGCCCGCGGCCGCGGTGTGCCCGGTCTTCAGGCCATCGACGGTCGGATCGCGGAACAGCAGCACGTTGCGGTTGTTCGCGTTGGACTTGGGCGTGCCTTCGTAGCGGTACTGCTTGATCGCGAAATAGTGCATGTACTCGGGAAAGTCGCGCAGCAGATGCTGCGAGAGGGTCGCCAGGTCGCGCGCAGTGGTGAGGTGGCCGGCCTCCGTGAGGCCGTCCGGGTTCTTGAACGCCGTCCCCTTGAGCCCCAGTGCCTTGGCCTGCTCGTTCATGAGCCGCACGAAATTCTCGGCCGTACCGCCCACGCCCTCGGCCAGCGCCATCGACGCGTCGTTGCCCGACTGCACGATCATGCCCTTGATCAGATCGTCCACCGGCACCTGCATCTTCGGGTCGATGAACATGCGCGAACCTGGCATCTTCCAGGCCAGCTCGCTCACCGGCAGGCGCTGCTCCAGCGTCAATTTCTTGGCGCGCAGGGCGTCGAACACCAGATAGCTCGTCATCAGCTTGGTGAGCGAGGCGGGTTCGATCGGCGCGTCGATCTCCTTGGCTGCCAGCACCTGGCCGGAAGTGAGATCCATCAGGAGGTAGTTGCGTGCGGCAATTTCAGGGGGTTGCGGCACCTGCGCGCACACCAGCAGCGGCGCCAGTGCCCACGCTGCCAGGCTCTTGCGCACGAAGGAGAGGAAGAATTTCATGGGAATCGATGCCGCGACGAGGCACGCGGCAGGTGTATGGGTGAAAACAGTGGCCACGTCGCCTGCCACACGGTCAGAAGGACGCCTGCAGGTGGCGTTCGACCAGCCCTTTGAGCAGTGGCAATTGTCCGTGAAAGAAATGTACTCCCGCAGGGACAACCGTTACAGGGAGTAGCTGCGGCCGCGCCCAGTCGAGCACCGCGGCAAGCGGCACCACATCGTCGTTTTCGCCGTGCACGACGAGGGTGCGCATCCGCGCCGGATCGGGCACCTGCGCCGCCTCGAAGTGCGTGACGGCGGTGCCGACCAGCACCGCGTGCGCAATCGTGCGCTCGGGCCAGAGCCGCGCCAGCGCCTGATTGGCCACGAACGCGCCAAACGAAAAACCGGCGAGCGCGATGACCCCGTCCACCGCGACCTGCTGTACCACGGCCAGCAGGTCCTGCAGTTCCCCGCGCCCCTCGTCATACGCCCCCGCCGAGCCACCGATGCCGCGGAAATTGAAACGCACCGCCGCGTAGCCCTGCGCGACAAAGGCCCGCGCAAGCGTCTGCACAACCTTGTTGTCCATCGTGCCGCCGTAGAGCGGGTGCGGGTGCGCGATCACCGCCACTCCGCGTGGGGCCCCGGGGCCTGCGGGCGACCCCAGCACCGCTTCGATCGCCCCGGCCGGGCCGGCCAGGGCCAGACGCTGCAGCCTCATCCCCGGCAACTACTCAAAAAATAGCTAACGGCGCTTGTCACATAAGCGCCAGAGGCCAAAAAGACCATCATCTTCCGATCTCCGGCGCCAGCAGCAACCGCTCGACCACGCGGCCCTGCCTGAGGTGCACGTCGACGATCTCATCGATATCCGCCAAGTCCACGTAGGTGTACCAGACACCCTCCGGATATACCACGGCAACGGGCGCCCCGGCGCAACGGTTCATGCAACCGGCCTTGTTCACGCGCACCTGGCCCACGCCAGCCAGCCCCGCCTCCTTGACGCGCCGCTTGCAGTGAGCAAACGCCTCGCTGGCGCCGTGCTGCGCGCAGCAGTACTCGCCATTGGTGCGCTCGTTCAGGCAAAAGAAGATGTGGTGCCGGTAGTACGGCGTAGGGGCGTCGCTCATGGCGTCCGATTGTAGAAGTCAGAACGGCTTGACGACGACCAGCACCACCGCGGCAAGCAGCAGCAGCACCGGCAGCTCATTGAACCAGCGAAACCACCGGTGACCGTGCGCGGCATGCCCCGCCGTGAACCCACGCAGCAGCACCACGCATGCCACGTGGTAAGCGATCACCAGCACCACGACCGCCAGCTTGGCATGCAACCAGCCGTTGCCCGGCCCCTGGCCTATGCCGTAGCCCAGCCACAGCCACAAGCCCAGCGCGACGGCTGGCACCGCCAGCATCGTGGTGAAGCGCAAGAGCTTGCGCGCCATCAGCAGCAGGCGTGCGCGTTCGGCCACGGAACCGGCCGACACCATTGCCAGGTTGACGAAGATGCGCGGCAGATAGAACAGGCCGGCAAACCAGCTCACCACGAAGACGATATGTAAGGACTTGACCCAGAGCATGCAGGGGAGCCAGGAAGGCGGTTTCAAAAAAAGCCCGGCACGCAGCCGGGCGGACAAGTCGGCGGCGCACTGCTGCGACGCTGACCCCGCTCAGGGAGGAGAAGCGGGGGGTGGGACCCACCCGCATTCAATCTAGCACCCACGCACCGGCGCCGCAAGTGCCGCGCACGGTACGCAGACTGGCCTGCCCGGAGGGACTCGAACCCCCTACCTGCTGCTTAGAAGGCAGCTGCTCTATCCGGTTGAGCTACGGGCAGAAACGGCCGCGATGATAGCGGCCTCCCCCGCAGGTTCGGCGTTGCCGTCAGCCCAGGAGCCGCTCGGGATTGGCGCTGAGCTTGCTCAGCGCGTCGCGCGTGGCGCGCAGCGTCAGCGCCTCTTCTTCCTGCAGCGCGAGCAGGCGTGCCTGCAGGTACGCCGCGAGACGGCGCATCTGGAACAGATAGCTCTGCCCTCCAGGCGAGGCGAACAGATGCAGTTGCTTGCGCTCGCTGTGCCAGACGTATTGCACCCGCTCGGCGGCGCCGTTGTGGTCCAGCGCGTACCACGTGCCCAGCGGCATGGCCTGCACCCACTCGAGCGCCTGCTCCTGCACCGGTGCGCCGGTATCGGCCATGACATGGATCGCCGAAGCGTCTATGCCCAACAGTATCTCGATGTTTTCCGCATCCAGCGCGATGTCACCCAGGCTTTCATCAGTGATGAAGTCCTCCAGGTGCTCCAGCCGTTTGGCAAGCGCGTCGATGCGGGCCTGTGCGATCGTCGCCGTCTTGGAGAGGAACGCATCGGCCAGCGTGTCTGTCAGCACCTTGATCTGCGCGTCCTGCGGCTCACCGACTACGCCCACCAAGGTCAATCCCCCGCGCAGGCGCTCGATGATCCCCGGCAGCGCCTGGATCACCTGCGTGCGCTCGGCGCGACTGGGCTTGGCGCTCGACGCCCACACGAGATCGGCCGCGACGCGCTTGTACGCCACCGTGTCTGCGTGCTGGGCGCCGTCGCGCACCGCGGACACGGCCAGCACCTCCGTCCAGGTCTTGTAGAGGAAATCACGGATCTCGTCGCGCACCGCCAGGTCGCGCAGCATGGTGCGCAACTCGATCGTGTACTGGACGGTGAGCGTCTCCTTCTGCTCCATCTGCTGCGCGACGCTGACGATGCGCGAGGTCTTCTGCGTCTGCGTGAGCGAGGCGGCGAGGAACTTCTCGAATTCGTCGTGGACGATCTGAAAGACCTTGTGCCCGGTCTCCGGATACTGCTCGACCACCTGGACGATGCGGCGTATTTCGCCCTCGAGCGCGCTGCCGTTGATCGCGTTGGCATCGAACCCGAGCACGCACGAACCCATGCGGTCGATGAGCTTGCGCGCCGGGTGGTTGATGTCGTTGAAAAATTCGGGCTCGGCCAGTGCCACGCGCAACACCGGCACCTGCAGGCGGGCAAACCAGACGCGCACGGACGGCGGGATGCGGTCCTCGTCCAGGATGCTCTGGAACATCAGCGCGACCACCTCGATGATGGCCTTCTCGGCCGCCGTGCCCGCTTTCTTCTTCAGCTCGACCGCGCGCTCGCGTACCTCGCTCGCCACCTGCAGCACGAGCTGGGGCGAATAGCCCTGCACGGTCGCGTAGGGTGAGAGCCCGCTGGCATAACCCTCGGCGCCGGCCACCCGCATCGCGGCAAGCGCCTGCGTGAGTGCCGCCGTGGCAGGCGGCGCCTGGATCGGGCTGAAGCCCGAGCCCGACTGCGCGAGCAGGTGCTGCAACTCGACCATCACGTGCTCTGCGCGCTGGCGTGCCTGCTCAAGCGGCGTCCAGCCATAGGCGGGTGCCGATGGCGCGCGCATGCCCGGCAGGCCCGGCGCGGTCATGGGCGCACGCGCACTGGCGAGCTCCGAGCCACCCGAGGAATAGCCGGACAGGCCGACCGAGCCGCTCGAGTGCCCGTAGCGGTCTCCCGTGCCGCCCGCCGACGCCGGGCGGCGTGCCTGTGAGCGCAGCGCCGCGACGCTGGGCACGCCCTGTGCGTCGTACAACGCGGTGACTGCTTCGTAAGCGGGCCGCGCCGCCTCGGCAACCGCCTGCTGCATGGGCTCGAACACGACTTCGAGCTCCTCGCGCGACAGGCCGCTGGCCAGCCACTGGTCGACGATCGCGATGCACGTGCCTTCCGGCAGCAGCACGTCGTCGTTCGGTATCTCGCGGCCCTCGAGGTGCTTGGTGCGCTGGCGCACGGCTTCGAGCTCGGCCTCGCTGGTGCCGACGATGGCGCGCGCCATCCGGGTGGCGATCAGGCGGTTTTCCACCGTGTCGTCGCTCACGAGCTCGAGCCCTTCGAGGTTCAGGTCGGGGTCGGCCCCGGGTGTGTTGCGTCGCGCCGCCTCAGTGCCGCGTGCGTCCGCACCCTTGCGCCACGCGCTGGCGGTGCGCTCGATCCAGTCGGCGTGATGCGACTGGTAGTGCATCCACGTATCGCGACGCCGCTGCATGAGCTGGTGCGTCGCGACCTCGTTCACCAGACCGTTCAGGTGGTCGAACAGCGCCTTGTCGAGCGCCGGCAGGCGCGCGCAAAGGCGATCGACAAAGCGCTCGCGTGCCTGATCCACGAGCGAATGACTTGAGCGGCGAGGAAGTGGTGACTGCACCATGGGGTCCTCATGTTACCGGCTCGCCGACCGATTGCGCGGCGCTGTGGCGCCCGCGGCACAAACCAGCGCGTCAGACGACCGCGCCGGCGTTGGGGTCGTTGGGGTCGCCCTCCTTGCGGACGTGCTGCTTGATGAGGTCTTCGCGCTTGACCCCGAGCCACATCGCGATCGCCGCGGCGACGAACACCGACGAGTAGATGCCGAACAGGATGCCGATGGTCAGCGCCACCGCAAAGTAGTGCAGCGCCTCGCCGCCGAACAGCAGCATGGAGAGCACCATCACCTGCGTGGAGCCGTGCGTGATGATGGTGCGGCTGATGTTGGCGGTGATGCCGTGGTTGATGATCTGCACCCGGTCCATCTTGCGAAAGCGCCGGAAGGCCTCGCGGATACGGTCGAAGATGATGACGGATTCGTTCACCGAATAACCGAGCACGGCCAGCACCGCCGCGAGCACCGAAAGTGAAAACTCCCACTGGAAGAACGCGAAGAAACCCAGAATGATGATCACGTCGTGCAGGTTGGCGATGATGCCCGAGACGGCGTACTTCCATTCGAAGCGCAGCGACAGGTAGATCATGATGCCCACGACCACGAAGGCCAGCGCCTTCAGGCCGTTGGACGCGAGTTCATCGCCCACCTGCGGGCCGACAAACTCCGTGCGGCGCATCTGCGCGTCGGGCGCGCCCGCCTGCAGCGCCTGCATCACCTGGGCGCTTTGCTGCGCGGAGGTCTCGCCCCTGTGCACCGGCAGGCGGATCAGAACGTCGCGCGAGGTGCCGAAGTTCTGCACCTGCGCGTCCTTGTACCCCAGCCCCGCCAGGTCGGCGCGTATCTTTTGCACATCCGCGGGCTGGCTGAAGGCCACCTCCATCACCGTGCCGCCGGTGAACTCCACCGACAGGTTCAGGCCGCGGGAAAACAGGAAGAACACCGCCAGCACGAACATGACGAACGACGCCGTGTTGAACCACAGCGCGTGCTTCATGAACGGGATGTCGCGGTGGATGCGGAAGAATTCCATCTCGGTGCCTCGATGTGATTGCGGCTACTGCGCGTCGCGCGCGAGTGCGTTCTTGGCGGTGTCGGGCTTCCACACCGTGCCGATCGACAGCGACTTGAGCTTGCGCTGGCGCCCGTACCAGAAGTTGACCAGGCCGCGCGAGAAGAACACCGACGAGAACAGCGACGTGAGGATGCCGATGCAGTGCACCACCGCGAAGCCGCGCACCGGGCCCGAACCGAACGCAAGCAGCGCCAGCCCCGCGAGCAGCGAGGTGACGTTGGAATCCAGAATCGCGGCCCAGGCGTTGTCGTAGCCCGCGTGGATCGCCGCCTGCGGGCTCATGCCCTCACGCAGCTCCTCGCGCACGCGCTCGTTGATCAGCACGTTGGCGTCGATCGCCATGCCCAGCGTGAGCGCCATGGCCGCCATGCCCGGCAGGGTGAGCGTGGCCTGCAGCATCGAGAGCACCGCCACGAGCAGCAGCAGGTTGAACGACAGCGCGATCGCCGAGAACATGCCAAAGAGGTGGTAGTAGATCGTCATGAACGCGACGATCACGAGGAAGCCCCAGGTGACGCTGTGAAAGCCCTTGCGGATGTTGTCCGCGCCCAGGCTCGGGCCGATGGTGCGCTCCTCGATGATCTCCATCGGCGCCGAGAGCGAGCCCGCGCGCAGCAGCAGCGCGGTGTCGTTGGCCTCCACGGTGGTCATGCGCCCGGAAATCTGCACCCGACCGCCACCGATCTCGCTGCGGATCACGGGCGCCGTCACAACCTCGCCCTTGCCCTTTTCAAAGAGCACGATGGCCATGCGCTTGCCAACGTTGTCGCGCGTCACGTCCTTGAAGACGCGCGAGCCCTTGGCGTCGAGCGTCAGGTTCACCGTCGGCTCCTGCGTCTGGCTGTCAAAGCCCGGCTGCGCGTCGGTGAGGTTGTCGCCGGTGAGGATGACCTGCTTCTTGACGATCACGGGCGCCTGGTTGCGGTCAAGGTACTTCTCGTCGCCGAACGGCACCGGGCCCGAGCCCGTCTCGGCCGCGCGGCCCTCGGTGGATTCGTCGACCATGCGCACTTCCAGCGTCGCGGTGCGCCCGAGGATGTCCTTGGCCTTGGCGGTGTCCTGCACGCCCGGCAGTTGCACCACGATGCGGTCCAGCCCCTGCTGCTGGATCACGGGCTCGGCCACGCCGAGCTCGTTGATGCGGTTGTGCAGCGTGACCACGTTCTGCTTGATCGCCTGGTCCTGCACCTTGCGCAGCGACTCGGGCTTGATCGTCGCACTGAGCACCTGGCCCTCGCCGTCGGTGCTGCTCGCGACCGCGAGGTCCTGGAACTGGTCGGCGATGAGCGCGCGCGTCGCGGCGACGGCAGCGTCGTCGCGCAGGCGCACACGGATGATCTGGCCCTCGCGCGTGATGCCGCCGTGGCGTATGCCCTTTTCGCGCAGCGCCGTGCGCAGGTCGCCCGCGTAGGATTCGGCCTTCTTGGTGATCGCGGCCTGCATGTCCACCTGCAGCATGAAATGCACGCCGCCGCGCAGATCGAGCCCCAGGTACATCGGGCGCGCGTTGATCGCGGTGAGCCAGTCGGGCGAGCGCGAGACGAGGTTGAGCGCGACGATGTAGGGCGGGTCGGACGCATCGGGGATCAGCGCCTTCTCGACCACGTCCTTGGCCTTGAGCTGGTCATCGGTGGTGTCAAAGCGCGCGCGCACCGAGTTGCCTTCGAGCACGACCGAGTCCGACGTGAGTCCCGCCGCCTTGAGCGCTTCCTGCACGCGGTCGAGCACCGCGCTGTCGACCTTGATCGTGGCCTTGGCCGAGGACACCTGCACCGCGGGTGCCTCGCCGAAGAAATTGGGAAGCGTGTACAACGCCGCGACGAACAACGCGATCAGGATGATCACGTATTTCCAGGTCGGGTAACGGTTCATGTCGTGCTCTCGAAACGAGGCCTCGCCACGCCGCGGCGCGCTGCGCGGCGCACCTCGCCTCTTACTTTATGGTGCCCTTGGGCAGCACCTGCGAAACGGCGCTGCGCTGCACCTGCACCTCCACGCCGCTGGCGATCTCCACGTGCAGCGTGGTTTCGTTCAGGCGCGTGACCTTGCCGAGCACGCCGCCCGCGGTGGCCACCTCGTCGCCCTTGGCGAGCGCCTCGATCATCGCGCGGTGCTCCTTCTGGCGCTTCATCTGCGGGCGGATCATGATGAAGTACAGCACCACGAACATCAGCACCAGCGGCAGCATGCCGCCCAGCGACGACATCAGGTCGCCGCCGCCGGCCGCGGCGGCCGGGGCGGTTTGGGCATAAGCGGAAGAAATCAGCACGGGAATCACTCCAGGAGGGGCAGCGGGAGCCGACGCTTCGGCCCGCCCGACGGGTGGGGCGCGGCAAGCGCGGCGAACCGGTAATTGTATTCGGCGCGCCCGGCGTGGCCACCGCCGCGCAAGCCGTCCCGCGCGGCGGCCCGGAAATTACATGCAAAACACGGCTCTGGCGCTTATTCCACGCGCGCAAAGCGCTCCTGTTTTTGGGTTTCGCACGCCTGACGCCACTGGCCCATGAGCGCGTCCCAGCGCACGGTTGCGCGGTGCAGGTGGCGCGCCTTCACGTGCCCGTAGCCCCGGATGTCCTCGGGGATGCGCGCGATCTGCAGGGCCAGGTCGCGCCGCCCGGCGCCGAGGCTGCTGAGCAGCTCTTCAATGCTGGCGCGGTAGCGCGCGATCAGCGCGCGCTCCATGCGCCGTTCGGCCGTGCGCCCGAACGGGTCGAGCGCCGTGCCGCGCAGCCCCTTCATGCGCGCCAGCAGCGCGAAGGCGTGGCGCACCCACGGTCCGTAGGCGCGCTTGATGAGCTCGCCCTGCGCGTTCTTCTTCGACCACAGCGGCGGCGCGAGGTGGTGCACGAGGCGGTAGTCACCCTCGAAGCTGTCGGCGATCTGCCGCGCGAAGGCCGCGTCGGTGTGCAGCCGCGCGACCTCGTACTCGTCCTTGTAGGCCATGAGCTTGAACAGGTTGCGCGCCACCGCCTCGGCGAGCGGCGTGCCATCACCCAGCGCTGCCTCGGCCACGCGCACGCGCTCGACGAAGGAGCGGTACTCGCCCGCGTACGCGGCGTTCTGGTAGTCGGTGAGAAAGCCCGCGCGCCGTTCGACCAGCTCGGCGAGCGTGGGCGCGCGTGCGGCCTCGATCGCCTTGCGCGCGGCGAACAACGCCTGCACCGCCGCCAGGTCGTGCGCGCACTGGCGGCCCCACTCGAACGCCGCCAGGTTGTTCTGCACCTGCACGCCGTTGAGTTCGATGGCGCGGCGCAGCGCCACGCGCGTGAGCGGCACCCAGCCCCGCTGCCAGGCGTAGCCCAGCATCAATGGGTTGGTGTAGATGCTGTCGCCGAGCAACTGCGTGGCGGCGCGCTCGGCGTCGAGCAGGTGCAGCCGCTCCTTGCCCACCGCGCCCGCGATCGCGGCCTCGCAGCCGCCGATCGGAAACTGCCAGTCCGGGTTGTGCACGAAGGCCGCGGCGGGCGTGCGGTGCACGTTGAGCGCCACCGCGGTGCGCCCCGGCTGCATCACCGCCAGCGTCGTCTTGTTCGCCGCCACCATGCCTTCGCAGGCGATGACCAGGTCGGCCTGCGCGGTATCGACGCGCGTGGTGTGGATCGCCTCGGGCCGCTGGGCGATCTGCACGTGGCTCCAGGTGGCGCCGCCCTTTTGCGCCAGGCCCGCCGCGTCCTGCGTGATCACGCCCTTGCCTTCCAGGTGCGCTGCCATGCCGAGGAGCTGGCCTATGGTGATCACGCCCGTGCCGCCCACGCCCGCGACGACGATGCGCCAGGCGCTGTCGCACGCGGGCAGCGGCGGCTCGGGCAGCTCGGGCATGCGTGCCAGATCCCCCTGGCGCTCGCGCCGCGGCTTTTTGCGCTGGCCGCCCTCCACCGTCACGAAGCTCGGACAGAAGCCCTTGACGCAGGAGAAGTCCTTGTTGCAGGTGTTCTGGTTGATCTGGCGCTTGCGCCCGAACTCGGTTTCCACGGGCTCGACGGACAGGCAGTTGGATTGCACCGAGCAGTCGCCGCAGCCTTCGCACACGAGCTCGTTGATGATGACGGTCTTGGCGGGCGTGGCCATGGTGCCGCGCTTGCGGCGGCGACGCTTTTCGGTGGCGCAGGTCTGGTCGTAGATCAGCGCCGTGCACCCCCGGATGTCGCGCAGCTCGCGCTGGATGCGGTCGAGCTCGTCGCGGTGCAGCACCTCGACGCCCGGCGGCAGGTCGTCAAGCAGTTCGGGGTGCCCGGCGCGCGCGCCGCTGGCGGGGTGCGTGTGACCGCGGTACTTCTGCGGCTCGTCGGTGACGACCACGGTCTTGACCACGCCCTCGGCGCGCAGGCTGTGCGCGATCTGCGCCACCGAGTGCCCCTCGGGGCGCTCGCCCACCGGCTGGCCGCCGGTCATCGCCACCGCATCGTTGTAGAGAATCTTGTAGGTGATGTTCACGCCCGCAGTCACGCTCTGGCGTATGGCCAGCAGCCCGCTGTGAAAGTAGGTGCCATCACCCAGGTTGGCGAAGATGTGCGTGTCGGTGGTGAACGGCGCCTGACCGACCCAGCTCACGCCCTCGCCGCCCATCTGCGTGAAGGTGCTGGTGGCGCGGTCCATCCACACCGTCATGTAGTGGCAGCCTATGCCGGCCACGGCGCGCGAGCCCTCGGGCACGCGCGTGCTGGTGTTGTGCGGGCAGCCGCTGCAAAACCACGGCAGGCGCTCGCCCGTGTCCGCCTGCGGCGCGGCCAGCGCCTGCTCGCGCGCCTCGATCTCGGCCAGGCGCCGGTCCATGCGCGCGACGACATCGGCGTCCACGCCCAGGCACTTGAGCCGCTGGGCGACGGCGCGGGCGATCAGCGCGGGGGAAAGATCGGCCTTGGGGCGCAGCAGCCAGTGCGCGCCAGGGTTGGACGAGCTCCACTCGCCGCCCTCCTCGTCAAACTTGCCGAGCACGCGCGGGCGCACGTCATCGCGCCAGTTGTAGAGCTCTTCCTTGAGCTGGTACTCGATCATCTGGCGCTTTTCCTCGACCACCAGAATCTCCTGCAGGCCGCGCGCGAAGTCGCGCGTGAGCGTCGCCTCCAGCGGCCAGACCACGCCCACCTTGTGCACGCGGATGCCGAGCTGGTGGCAGGTGGCGTCGTCCAGCCCCAGATCGACGAGCGCCTGGCGCGTGTCGTTGTAGGCCTTGCCGCTGGCGATCAGGCCGAAGCGGTCGTGCGGCCCCTCGATCACGTTGTGGTTGAGCCGGTTGGCGCGGATGTAGGCCAGCGCCGCGTACCACTTGTGGTCCATCAGCCGCGCCTCCTGCACGAGCGGCGCATCGGGCCAGCGGATGTGCAGGCCGCCCTCGGGCATCACGAAATCCTCGGGCAGCACGATGCGCACGCGCTGCGGGTCCACCTGCACGCTGCTGCTCGATTCCACCACCTCCTGGATCGTCTTCATGCCCGACCACAGCCCGGCGTAGCGGCTCATCGCGAACGCATGCAGACCCAGGTCGAGGATTTCCTGCACGCTCGCCGGGAAGAACACCGGCGTGCCGCAGGCCTTGAAGACGTGGTCGCTCTGGTGCGCGGCCGTGCTGCTCTTGGCCACGTGGTCGTCCCCCGCCAGGGCGATCACGCCGCCGTGGCGCGCGGTGCCCGCCATGTTGGCGTGCTTGAACACGTCGCCGCTCCTGTCCACGCCCGGCCCCTTGCCGTACCAGATGCCGAAGACGCCGTCGTACTTGCGGCTTTGCGGATAGATGTCGAGCTGCTGCGTGCCCCAGACCGCGGTGGCCGCCAGCTCCTCGTTCACGCCCGGCTGGAAGACGATGTGCTCCTGCTGCAGATGCGCGCGCGCTGCCCACAGCGCCTGGTCGTAGCCGCCCAGCGGGCTGCCGCGGTAGCCGCTGATGAAGCCCGCGGTGTTCAGGCCCGCGGCCGCGTCGCGCTGGCGCTGCAGCATCGGCAGGCGCACCAGCGCCTGCGTGCCGCTCATGAAGGCGCGGCCCTGCGCCAGCGTGTACTTGTCGTCCAGCGTCACCGTCTCCAGCGCGCGCCGGACGTCGTCGGGCAAGGGGGCGTTCATGGCGGTGTCTCCTTGGTGTGTGTGCCTGCGCCCTGCGAGCCTACTCCAGCGCGGTGCACCCGGCCAGCCCGCCCGGCGTAGCGGCCCGCGGACTCGTTATCTTCAAAACGATAGCTGCTCGCGCTTGATGGATAAGCGCCAGAGGCCAAAAATACGTGAATTCAAGTGGGCGGCGACGCATTCAGCGCCGCCAGCCGCCCGGGCGTACCCACGTCCACCCAGAGGCCGCGGTACAGCTGCGCGCTCACACGGCCTGCCGCGATGGCCCGGCGCAGCAGCGGCGCCAGCGGCGCGCGATCGCCCCGCGGGTTGCCGGCAGGGATGGCGCACCACGGCGGCGCGAACAGCTCTGCGCGCAGCAGCGCGATGGTGCTGTAGGTGTAGCGCGGTTGCGCGTCGCCCGCGGGCGGGTCGAGCGCCCGGCCATCCGCCGCAAGGCCGAAGTCACCCTGCGGGTGCTGCGGCGGGTTGGGCACGAGCCACAGGTGCGCCAGCGCGTCGCTTGCGGCAAAGCGCTGCACGGCCTGCGCGCCGAAGCTGAAACCGGGCGCGTACACGTCCCCCGCCGCCAGCCAGAACATGGGGCCGAGCGCGGGCAGCGCGCGCGCGATGCCCCCGGCAGTCTCCAGCGCTGCGCCGAAATCGTCGCCTTCGTTCGAATACGTAATTGATAGCTGCTCGTGCTTGTCGGGCGGGCGCTGGAGCACAAAAACACTGCCAAAATGCTCGCGCAGGCGCTCGCCCAGCCACGCGGTGTTGATGCACGCCCGCGCCACGCCCGCGCGCGCCAGCGCCTCCAGGTGCCAGGCCAGCAACGGGCGCCCGTGCACCGGCAGCAGCGGCTTGGGGCAGGTGTCGGTCAGCGGGCGCATGCGCTCTCCGCGCCCCGCGGCGAGCAGCATGGCGGGCACTTGCGAGGGGGGGTCGGTCGCCATCGCGGGCAAGTGTAGGGCCGCCACGGCGGGCAACGTGGCACGGGGCGCCGCAGTACGATGCAGGGCCATGACGTCTCTTTACGCGCAACGCCGCGCCCGCCTTGCGGCCCAGCTCGGGCCCGGCGGCATCGCGATCATCCCCACCGCGCCCGTCGCCGCGCGCAACCGCGACAGCGACTTTCCGTACCGGCACGACAGCTACTTCTACTACCTGACCGGGTTCGCCGAACCGGGCGCGTGCCTGGTGCTCACGAGCGAGGGCGAGGCCACGCTGCTGTGCCAGCCCAAGGACCTGGAGCGCGAGATCTGGGACGGCTACCGGCTCGGGCCGCAGGCGGCCATCGAGGCGCTGGGCGTGGACGCCGCGTACCCGAGCACCGAGATCGACACCCGTCTGCCGCGCCTGCTGGAAAACCGCGCAACCGTGTGGTTCCCGTTCGCGACGCACGCCGGGCTGGCCGCGCGCGTGGAGGCCTGGCTGGCGCCGGTGCGCGCGCGCTCACGCATGGGCGTGCTCTGCCCCGCGCGGCAGGACGACCTGTGCACGCTGCTCGACGAGATGCGCCTGGTCAAGGACGCGCACGAGCAAGACCTCATCCGCCGCGCCGGTGCGATCAGCGCACGCGGCCACATCCGCGCGATGCGCAGAAGCAGCCGCATGCTGCGCGCAGGCGAGGACGTGCGCGAATACCACCTCGACGCCGAGCTGCTGCACGCCTTTCGCGACGCGGGCTCGCAGTTTCCGGCCTACACCTCCATCGTCGCCGCGGGCGCCAATGCCTGCGTGCTGCACTACCGCGCGGGCGACACGCCGGTGCGCGCGGGCGAGCTGGTGCTGATCGACGCCGCGTGCGAGCTGGACGGCTACGCGAGTGACATCACGCGCACCTTCCCCGCCGACGGGCGCTTTCGCGGGCCGCAGCGCGCGCTCTACGAGCTGGTGCTCGCAAGCCAGCAGGCGGCGATCGCGGCGACGCGCGCCGGCCAGCGCTTCGACGCCCCGCACGACGCCGCCGTGGCGGTGCTCGCGCAGGGCATGCTCGACCTCGGGCTGCTCGACGCCGACAAGGTGGGCAGCGCGCAGGACGTGATCGCGCAGCGCGCCTACTTTCCGTTCTACATGCACCGCACCAGCCACTGGATGGGCATGGACGTGCACGACTGCGGCAGCTACGTCGAGCCCTCCGAGCAAGACCAGACGAGCGAGCACCAGGACCCGCTCACCGGCCAGACGGTCACGCGCCGCCCCAGCCGCATCCTGCGCCCCGGCATGGTGCTCACGCTGGAGCCCGGGATCTACGTGCGCCCCGCCGAGGGCGTGCCCGAGCGCTTCCACCACATCGGCATCCGTATCGAAGATGACGCGATCGTCACCGCCGAGGGCTGCGAGCTCGTCACGCGCGGCGTGCCCGTCGAACCTGACGCGATCGAGGCGCTGATGCGCGATTGAAGCCTGGCGGACATACCAGCGCACCCGGCTTTCGGAACTATACTCAGGTAATGCGAATCTTTCGCATTATCAACATTTGACTCTGTTTGCGAATCCGCCGCCCTGGCCGTGCGGCAAGGAGTAGGCCCGATGCGCCGTCGTTTCCTGGATGCCCTGCTGGTGCAGGGTCTTGCGGCAGCCCTGCTGGCGTGCGCGCTGCCCGCGGCCCGCGCGGCCGACGAGATGCCCGTGGCGCGCGTCGAATTCAACGACGGCGCGGTCAACACGCGGGTGATCGAGCTGCCGGCGAAAACGCGCTTCCTGCTCGAAATGGTGAACAACGGCAAGACCCCGGCCGAGTTCGAGTCGCGCTCGCTCGGCGTGGAGATCGTGATCCCGCCGGGCGCCACGCGCACACGCAAGATCCCGCCCAAGATGGCCGGCACCTACCCGTTCTTCGACGATTTCCACATGGAAACGACGCAGGGCCACATCTTCATCAAGTAAGTCAGGCACGTCATGGGCCAGGTCATCTTCATCATGTGGCGCGAAAGCGTCGAGGCACTGCTCGTCGTCGGCATCCTGTACGCGTGGCTGTCGCGCACGCCCGAGGCGGCGGGCGGCAAGCGCTGGCTCTGGGGCGGCGTGGTGCTCGGCCTGCTGCTGGCGGCGCTGCTCGCGCTCGGCATCTACACCGCCGAAGAGATGCTGCTCGACTACCAGGACGTGTTCCAGACCGCGATGGTGCTCGTGGCAGCGCTGCTGATTGCGCAGATGGTGCTGTGGATGCGCGCGCACGGACGCACGCTCAGGAAGGACCTGGAGCAGGGCCTGTCCGAGCGCGCGCGCGGGCAGCACTGGTGGGGCGTGACGGTGCTCGCGGCGCTCGCGATCGCACGCGAAGGCAGCGAAGCGGTGGTGTTTCTCTACGGCACCATCGTCACCGCGCCGGCGGAAAAGCTGCCCATGCTGGGCCTGGCCGCGCTCGGTGGCCTGGTGCTTGCGTTCCTCACCTTCTGGGTACTGCAGCTCGGCGGCAAGGTGCTCAACTGGCGCGTGTTCTTTCGCATCACCGAAATCATGCTGCTGCTGCTGGCCGCGGCGCTGGTCGTGACCGGGCTCGAAAAGATGCAGGCCATGGAGTGGCTGCCGACGCTGCACGACGGCATCTGGGACACCTCCTGGCTGCTCAGCGACATGGGCGGCGTGGGCGGCCTCGTGGCGGCGCTCACGGGCTACCGCGCGCAGCCCTCGCTGATGACGGTGTTCGGCTACGTGGCGTGGTGGGTCGTCATCCTCTGGCTGATGCGCCGCAGCGGCCGCGCGCGCGCGCCGGGCGGCCGGCCATGGTCGGCGGCGCACTGAAGCGCGCCGTCGCGCGCACCGGCGCGTGTGCACAATGACACCCTGTTGACCAACCGCAGGGCCCACGCATGCACATCCGCCGCGCCACCAAGATCGTCGCAACGCTCGGCCCCGCGTCGAGTGACCCGGCACTGCTCGAGAAGATGATCGCCACGGGCGTGAACGTCGTGCGGCTGAACTTCAGCCACGGCCACGCCGAAGACCACGTGCAGCGCGCCGAGGCGGTGCGCGCGGCGTCGCGGCGCGCCGGCCGCGAGGTGGCGATCATGGCCGACCTGCAGGGGCCGAAAATCCGCGTCGGCACCTTTGAGGGTGGGCGGGTGCTGCTACAGGCAGGAGAGCGCTTCACGCTGGATGCGGAGCGCGACGCACCTGGCGACGTGCACGCGGTGGGGCTCGACTACAAGGAGCTGCCGCACGACGTGCATCCAGACGACGTGCTGCTGCTCAACGACGGCCTCATCGTGCTGCGCGTGCAGGCCATCGAGGGCAGCGCAGTGCACACCGAGGTCGTCGTCGGCGGTGAGCTCTCGGACCACAAGGGCATCAACCGCCAGGGCGGCGGCCTCACCGCCCCGGCGCTCACCGCCAAGGACATGGAAGACATCAAGACCGCGATGAGCTTCCAGGCCGACTACGTGGCCGTGAGCTTCCCCAAGACCGCGACCGACATGGAGATGGCGCGCCAACTGTGCAACGTGGCGGGCACGCCCTGGCGCCACAAGCCCGGCGTGATCGCGAAGATCGAGCGCGCCGAGGCGGTGCCCCACCTCGAGGACATCCTGCGCGTGTCCGACGGCATCATGGTCGCGCGCGGCGACCTGGCCGTCGAGGTAGGCAACGCCGCCGTACCGGCGCTGCAGAAGAAGATGATCCGCATGGCGCGCGAGATGGACAAGGTGGTGATCACCGCCACGCAGATGATGGAGAGCATGATCACCAACCCCGTGCCCACGCGCGCCGAGGTCAGCGACGTGGCCAACGCGGTGCTCGACGGCACCGACGCGGTGATGCTCAGCGCCGAGACCGCCGCGGGCAAATACCCGCTGGAGACCGTCGAGCAGGTGGCCCGCATCTGCGCCGCCGCCGAGGCGGCCGAGGACGTCGAGCGCGACTCGGACTTCGGCGGTAAGACGCTCGGCCGCGTCGACCAGTCGATCGCCATGGGCGCGCTGTTCACCGCGCACCACCTCGGCGCCAAGGCCATCGTCGCGATGACCGACAGCGGCTCCACCGCACTGTGGATGAGCCGCAGGCGCATCCACATCCCGATCTACGCGCTCACGCCCAAGGTGGCGACGCAGCGCAAGATGGCCATCTACCGCAACGTGCGCCCACTGCTCATGGACACCAGCGCCGACCGCGACACCGCGCTGGAGCAAGCCGAAGGGCAGCTCAAGAGCCGCAACATCGTGCGCACCGGCGACCTGTACGCCATCACCTGCGGCGAACCCATGGGCCAGCCCGGCGGCACCAACATGCTCAAGATCTGCCGAGTGCGCTGAGCACGGCCACGCGCCAGCGTGGCAGACGGGCCGCCAGCCGCACGGCGGCCAGCGCACAGCACGTGCCCACAAACGCGCCGGCGAGTACATCGGAAGGGAAGTGCATACCCAGGCAGAGCCGGCTCCACGCCACGAGCCATGCGCACAGCCACCCCAGCCATGCCACGCCGCGCGTCGACGGCAGGCTCAGACACCGGGCCACGGCAAAAGCCCCTGCTGCATGCATGCTCGGAAACCCCGGCCGCGACCCCTGCTCCACCCACTGCACCCCCAGCTCCAGCGCCCCGACGCGGCATCATAATGCCCAGCGAACCGCGTGCACCACGCACCATGCCAGTACAGGCCCAGCACACGTCAGCGCACCGCGGCGCATCCGCGGGTTCAGCAGATTCGCCGCGAGCAGGGCGGCAAACAGCCACGGCAGCCACGACGAAGCCATTCGCGCCACAGCGACCACCACCGCAGGCGTCTGCGGCGTCGCATTCAGCGCCAGGAAGATCGGAACATCGAAGGCCAGCATCACGCCCCCAGGGGAAACGCAAAGCCCGTCCCACGCGCGCGGCCTTGCCACTACCCCACCCACCGTAGGCCCCCATGCTGAACACTACCTGAAGCCTAGGACCACGGCCCATGCGGCGAATGCATGCGCACCAGGCTCGCCGCCAGTGGCCGACTAGAATCGAAGCCTACGATCGCCCTGTTTTCCCCACTCTGAACGGACTCGCCCATGCCACTCGTCTCGATGCGCGAACTGCTGGACCATGCCGCCGAGAACGGCTACGGCATTCCCGCCTTCAACGTCAACAACCTGGAACAGGTGCA
>JAIXLP010000093.1 GCA_026954015.1 Burkholderiales bacterium
CTACGGAGAATTTCCACCATGGCAGCACTATGGATGCGCCGCGCCCTGATCGTCGTCGCCTGCGCTTGGAGCGCCTGGCTCGCGGGCTGCGGCTCCAGCGTCGAATCGGCCTTCGCGCCCACGCGCGCGATCGCGTTCGGCGACAGCGTGGCCTACCTGGGCGACGCTGCCGGGATGGGCCGCTACACCGTCGATGACGGCAGCGTGAACAACTGGACGCTCACCGTGGCGCAAAACTACGGGCTCACGCTCGCCTCCACCGCCGCCGGAGGCCTGAGCTACGCGCACGGCAACGCGCGCATCAGCGCCACGCCCGATGCCGCGGGCAACCCCGCCACCCCCACGGTCACGCAGCAGATCGACACCTTCCTTGCCACGCAGGCCGCCACGCCCGGCGATCTGGTGCTGATCAGCGCCGGGACGGGCGACCTGATCGCCGGCATGGCGCAGGTGCAGGCCGGCACGCTGACGCCGGACGCCTACGTCGCGCAGGCGGCGCAGGCGGGCCGGGATCTGGCCGACCAGATCCAGCGCCTGTCGGACGCGGGCATGCACGTGGTGGTCAGCGGCGTGTACCGGCTCGGGCGCACGCCGTGGGCGACTGCCATCGGACAGACCGCGCTGCTCAGCGATGCGAGCCAGGGCGGCGCGAGCAATGCGTTCAACGACGCGCTCAAGGTCAGGCTGCAAAACCTGGGGCTGGGCGCGCGCGTGCGCTACGCGGAAATCGCCAACTATGTGAACCCGGTGGACGACGGCACCTACCATCCGGTGCTGCTGGCCAACATGACCGCGCCGGTGTGCAACTCGGTGGACGCGGGCGCGGGCATCGGCATCGGTGCGGGAGAAGTCAATTCGGCGCTGTGCACCAGCGCCACGCTGGCCGACGCCGATCTGAACGACTACCTGTTCGCCGACAAGGTCTACCTCACGCCCGAGGCCAACCGCCTCATCGGCCAGCAGGTCTACGACTTCCTGCGCGACACCTGGTAGGCCTGGGCGCCTGCCGCCCCGCCGCCGCTGAACCCCAGCCGCCGCGAGACGCTCTGCGCATGCGTGCGCAGCAGGCGGCCTGCGGCGCCGTCGATGCCGGCATCGAACACGCCCTGCGGGCCGAACACGGTGATGGCCAGCGCGATCTTGCCGTCGGCATCGAACACCGGCGCGCTCAGCGTGTTGATGCCCGGCTGCGGCGTGGACAGCCCCCGGCCCATGCCCGCGGCGCGGATTTCGGCGAGCATCTCGCGCACCTCGGGCGCGTCGAACGACGCCGAGGCGCCGCCCACCACGCGCCCGTGCTCGTCCTCCAGTACCGAGCGCACCATCTTCTCGGGCAGCCAGGCGGCAAACACGCGGCCCGTGATGGTGTTGAACACCGACATCACCGTGCCCACGCGCAGGTTCACGTGCAGCGGGTAGCGCGGCTCATCCAGACGCACCACCGTCGGCCCGAGATGCCCCCAGACCGCGAGCGCCACGCTCAGGTCGGCCTCGGTGCACAGCAGCGCCGCCTCCTGGCTCGCCTCGGTCAGCGCGTCGAGCTGCTGCAGCGCCGCCAGCCCCATCTGCAGCGCCATGGGGCCGAGTTCGTACAGCCCGGTCAGCGGGCTTTGCTTGACCAGCCCCGCGCTCATGAAGCTCACGAGGTAGGGATGCGCCTTGGCGGGCGGCATGTCGGCCAGGTGCGCAAGCTCCTTGAGCGGCAGCGGCCGACGCTGCTCGGTGAGCGCCTGCAGCACGCGCACACCCACCTCGATGGACTGGATGCGCCGCTGGCGCTTGGGCGCGCCATCAGCCCCCTGGACGGTCATGCTGGCGCCGCGCGAGCTCACACGTCCTGCCGCGCGATCTGCATCGCCTCGCGCAGCACCGCGATATCGCCGATGTGGTTGGCCAGCAGCAGGATGAGGCGCGCATTGACCTTGGCGCTTTGCTCGTCGCTCAGGTCGCGGTGCATCTCGATCAGCGCCTCGTAGAAATCGTCGCCCGGCGTATAGGCATGAAAGTAGCGGCGGCCCGCCTCGCGGAAGTTCGGTTCGGTGTTCAGGGGCATGCTCAGTCTCCCGTTCTATCGTTGCAGGTGGCGCGGGCCAGAGCCGCCCGGACGCGGGCGCCATCCAGCGCGCGCCAGCGTCCGGCCACGTGCTGGTCGGGGCGGATGAGGTAGGTGCTGCCGGGCTGCAGGTCGTAGCGCTCGGCCACGCGGCCCCGGGCGTCGATCAGCGTGGCGATGCCGTGGCCCGCGCTGCCGCGGCGCGCCACCACGAGCGGCTCCACCGTGATGCCGCCATCGGACAGGCTGGTGAGGCAGTTCAACGTGGCCGCGTCGATTGCCCCCGCGTCATCGGCGAAGTACAGCGCCTGGAAGCGGTTGCCCGTGTGCTGCAGCAGCCACTCACCGCCTTCGGCGGCGTGCACCGGCGCATCGGCCATGGGCGCGCCGGGAATCATGTCGCCCGCGAAGGTATCGGCGTCCGGCGTGTTGAGCGGCGAGCCGACGAGCCAGCTCGGCACCGACAGGCGCCCGGAGTTGACCAGCGCGCGGGCGAAGGGGTAGTGCTCGGCCAGTTCCAGCACCGCGTTGCGGAAGGTCTTGCTCACCGCGCTCTTGGGCGTGATGAAGTCCGTCGAGC
>JAIXLP010000079.1 GCA_026954015.1 Burkholderiales bacterium
ACGATGGTGTCGCCCTTGCTGTGGCCGCGCCCGATCTGCTGGATCTTCACTTCGAGCGTGCCAAGCCACAGCGTCATCTCGCCGTGGAAGGTGAGCGTGGGCCAGGTCAGGCCGGGCACGCTCTCCACCGCCTGGAACAGGCGCGGAAAGCGCCCGATCTCGGAATCCATGTCCTGCTGGCCGCGCTCGACGATCAAATCCCGGGTGTCCTGGCTGGCGATGATCTGCTCCAGCCCCTCGCTCTTGTAGCCCGAAGCGCCCAGCACGCGCACCGCGTGGTAGTGCGTGAGCACCACGTACTTGATGGGCTTGTCGGTGATCTCGCGGATCTTCCTGATGACGCCCTGCGCCGCCACCGGCGTGGCGGTGGCATCGATGATCATGCAGCCGTCGTCGCCGATGATGACGCCGGTGTTGGGGTCGCCCTCGGCCGTGTAGGCGTAGGCGTTGTCGCTCAGCTTGTCCCAGCTGATCTTCTTCTCTTCCAGGTCGGCCTGGGAGGCAAATTTCTTTTCGGTCACGGCGGTGGCTCCTGTGTGTGCGATGGCCGGGATTGTCCGATGATTTTCGTTCTATGTCAATTGATTTGCTATTATCTAATTGAAACGGGGGTGCGGCGCGCCCGGCGTCGGCATTTGCTAGATTCGGTGCCCCACCCCGCACTCCACCGGAGAGACCCCCATGATCCACGTCGTCGCCATCGTGACCGCCCGGCCCGGTCAGCGCGCCCGCGTGCTCGAGGCCTTCGCCGCCAACCGCCCGGCGGTGCTGGCCGAGCACGGCTGCATCGAATACCAGGCCACCGTCGATGCGCAGGGCTTGCCGCCTTCCGAGGGCAGCTTCGGCGCCGACACCTTCGTCGTCATCGAAAAATGGCAGACGCTCGCCGACCTGCAGGCGCACGCCGCATCAAAGCACATGGCGGCCTACGGCGCGCAGACCAGGGCGTGGATCGCGGGCAAGCGCATCCACGTGCTCGAACCCGTGTGACGCGCCCATGAAAAACGCGCCTCAAGGGCGCGTCGTCGGAGGCGGTGGCCGGCGTGCGGCTTACGTGCGCGCCATCACCCGCACCATCTCCAGGCACTTGTTGGAGTAGCCCCATTCGTTGTCGTACCAGGCGACGAGCTTGACGAAGTTGTCGTCCAGCGCGATGCCCGCGTCGGCGTCGAAGATCGAGGTGCGCGCGTCACCGCGAAAGTCCGTGGCCACCACCTTGTCCTCGGTGTAGCCCAGGATGCCCTTGAGCTTGCCCTGGCTCTGCGCCTTCATCTCGGCCTTGATCTCGTCGTAGGTGGCGCCCTTTTCCAGCTCCACCGTCAGGTCGACGACCGAGACGTCGGACGTGGGCACGCGAAAGCTCATGCCGGTGAGCTTCTTGTTGAGCTGCGGAATCACCTTGCCCACCGCCTTGGCCGCGCCGGTGCTGCTGGGGATGATGTTCTCCAGGATGCCACGGCCGCCGCGCCAGTCCTTGTTGCTCGGGCCGTCCACGGTCTTTTGCGTGGCGGTGGCGGCGTGCACCGTGGTCATCAGGCCGCGCTTGATGCCCCACTTGTCGTGCAGCACCTTGGCCACGGGGGCCAGGCAGTTGGTGGTGCACGAGGCGTTGGAGGCAATCGCCTGCCCGGCGTATTCCTTGTCGTTCACGCCGAAGACGAACATCGGCGTGTCGTCCTTGCTGGGCGCGGACATCAGCACCTTCTTCGCGCCCGCGTCGATGTGCTTTTGCGCGGCTTCCTTGGTCAGGAACAGGCCCGTGGATTCGAGCACGATCTGCGCGCCCACCTCGCCCCACTTGAGGTTGGCCGGGTCACGCTCGGCGGTGAGGCGGATGCGCTTGCCGTTGACCACGAGCGTGTGGCCATCGACCGAGACCTCGCCGTCGAAGCGCCCGTGCACGCTGTCGTGCTTGAGCATGTAGGCGAGGTAGTCGGGCTCCAGCAGGTCGTTGATGCCCACGACCTCGATGTCGGGGAAGTTCTGCACCGCCGCGCGCAGCACGTTGCGGCCGATGCGGCCAAAGCCGTTGATGCCTATCTTGATCGTCATAGCCTGTATCACTCCACGTTGCTGAAAAACCGTAACATCATTTGCGCCGGAGCACCGCCTGCACCGTCGCGGCCACGTTCTCGGCGGTGAAGCCGAAGTGCGGCAGCAGCACCTTGGCGGGCGCGGATTCGCCGAAGCGGTCGATGCCGACCACCGCCGCGCAGCCGTACTTCCACCAGCCGTCGGTCACGCCCATCTCGACCGCGACGCGCGGCAGCCCTTCGGGCAGCACGAGCTTCTTGTACCTCACCGTTTCACGGTCAAACGCCGTGGTGCTCGGCATGGAGACCACGCGCACCGCGATCTTCCTGGCCGCCAGGAGCTTTTGCGCGGCCAGCGCCAGTTGCACCTCGGAGCCCGTGGCGATGATGACCGCCTGGGCCTTCTTCTTCAGGCCCGCGTCCTGCGGCTCGGCCAGGATGTAGGCGCCGCGCGAGATGTCGCCCAGCGCCTTCCTGGGCAGGTAGGGCAGGTTCTGGCGCGAGAGCAGCAGCGCCGTGGGCCGGTAGCGGTTGGTGAGCGCCACGCTCCAGGC
>JAIXLP010000083.1:0-8523 GCA_026954015.1 Burkholderiales bacterium
GGTTCAGGATGAAGGCCACGCGCACCGAGCGCGGGTCGTCGTCGTCGTCGATCAGGAAGTCGCTGCGGATGTGCAGCTCGCCGTTGTCTTCCTCGTAGAAGCGCGCCGACTCCTCGATGTCGTCGTCCATCGCGTCCTCGGGGATCGACAGGCCGTAGTGCTGCGAGACCCAGCGCTTTTCCTGGCGCGTGGGCGATTCCAGGTCCACCCACACCGGATGGAAGCGCGCGAGCTCGTCCAGCGAGTCGATTTCCTCCTGGACGAGCCGACCGTTGGACAGCGAAAAGATGTTGAGCATGGCACTCCCTCGGGCAGCTATGGTAGCGCGCGACCGGCGAGCGCCATCGCGCGCTGCAGGTCCGCCCAGGCACCGGCCTTGGCCCGTGGCGCGCGCAGCAGGTAGGCGGGCGCGTAGCTCACCACGAGCGGCGTGCCGCCGGGCAGTTCGTGCGTGGCGGCACGCAGTGGCTCCAGCGGCGCGGGGTCGTCCAGCAGCGCCCGCGCGGCCGCGAGCCCGAGCGCGAGCACCACCGCCGGGCGCAGCGTTTGCAGCGCCTGCGCCAGCGCGGCGCGCGACGCGGCAGCCTCGTGCGCGCGTGCGCGCTCTACCGTGCTCACGAACACCCCCGCGTCGCCGTGCAACTGCATCGCGCCCAGCATCTTGTGCAGCAGCGCCCCGGCGTCGCCCGCGCCGGGGTCGGCGGGGGTGGGGCTGTCGAGCACGATGAGCCAGTGCGCCTGTGCTGCCGCGGGCGCATGGCCGACCGATGGGTACAGCGCCTGCGGCGGGTTCATGCGGTAGGCAGCCGTGGTGGTGGACCGGGTGGAGGCGGCGGGCGCGGCCACGGGGCTGCGTGGTGCGGGGGCCGGCACTGGTGGGCGAGCGGGCGCTGGCGCGGTGCGTGCGGCGGGCGCCGCAGCCGTGGCGGGCGCAGCGGCCGCGGGCGCCGGCTGCCATACCCGCACGCCGATCTCGGCGAGCATCGCGCGCTGGCGGGCGTCGAGTGTCATGGCGTCAGGCACATCACCACCGCATCTTCGCGCCGCCCCTGCGCGGCGGGGTAGTAGCCGCGGCGCAGCCCCACGGTGCGAAAGCCGTGCGCGGCGTAGACCGCGCGGGCGCGGTCGTTGCCCACGCGCACCTCCAGCCACAGCGCCCTGGCGCCCTGGCCGCGTGCCCACAGCGCCAGCGCGTCCAGCATCACGCGCGCCCAGCCCTGGCGCTGGTGTTCGGGCGCCACGGTGAGGTTCAGCAGGTGCGCCTCCTGCACACCCATCATCGCCACGAAGTACCCCAGCAGGTGCTCGCCCGCCATCAGCCCCTGGCACTGGTAGCCGACGTTGATCGAATCGAGGAAGTTGCCGCGCGACCAGGGCTGCGTGTAGGCGCGCTGCTCGATCGCCATCACGGCGTCCAGGTGGCGCAGCGCGAGCGGCGTGAAGCCCGCCTCCAGCGTGGTGGCCGCGGTCGCACTGCTCACAGCGGCTGCCTTTCCCGCGCGGCGGCGCGCTCGGCCGTGGTTTGCGCCACCTTGTCGCGCACGTACAGCGGCAGCGCCGCGTCGGCCGCCACCGCGTGCCCGGTGGCGATCAACTGCGGGGCCAGGCGCAACAGCGCACGGGCCGTGGGCAGCGCGCCGACGTGCGCCGCCTGTGGCGCCAGGCGGGCGCCGTACACCGCGTGCGCGTTGCCCGCCAGCACGTAACCGGCGGGCACCACGATGGCCTCGGGCGCGGCCAGCGTGACCCCGCCCTGCATGCGCCAGCCCGCGGCATCGCCCTGCCAGTCGCAGGTGGCCGCGTAGACCTCGTCCATGCGCGCGTCGAGGGCCGCCACCACCCGCGTGCAGCCGTGCGCCGCGCGCGCCTCTTCGGCCAGCGCGAGCAGCGTATTGACCGGCAGCACCGGCACGTCCGCCCCGAACGCCAGCCCCTGCGCCACCGCGCACGCGGTGCGCAGCCCGGTGAACGCGCCGGGCCCGCGCCCGAAGACGATGGCGTCCAGCGCCTGCAGGCGCAGTTGTGCCTGCGCCAGCAGCGCCTGCACCGCTGGAATCAGCGTGTGCGAGGCCTGCGCGCCCCCGGCGCCGTCGTGCGTGTACACGCGCTCGCCCGCCTGCAGCGCGACGCTCAGGTGCTCGGTGCTGGTGTCGAAGGCGAGCAGGTGCATGGGGGGTGATTATCCGGTGCCCGCCGCCGTAGACTCGCGCGCATGCTGCGCCCGATCACCCCCCTGCTTCGTGCCACCCTGGCTTGCGCGCTTGGCGCATGTCTGGCGCTTGCCGCGCGGGCGGCGCCGCCCGAACCGGGCGTGCTGCCCGCGCCGGTGCAGGCCGCGCTCGCACGCGCGCAGGTGCCGCGCGAGGCGCTCTCCGCCGTCGTGCTGCCGGTCGACGGGGGGCGCGCCGCGCTGGCGTGGCAGGCGGGCGTGCCGCGCAACCCGGCGTCGGTGATGAAGCTCGTCACCACCTACGCGGCGCTCGAGCTGCTCGGCCCGGCCTACACCTGGCAGACGCCGGTGTACCTCGGCGGCGCGGTGCAGGGAGGCGTGCTCGCGGGCGACGTGTACATCCAGGGCCAGGGCGATCCCAAGCTCGTGGCCGAGCGCCTGTGGCTGCTGCTGCGGCGCCTGCAGGCGCAGGGCATCAAGGTGATCCGCGGCGACATCGTGCTCGACCACGGGGCGTTTCACGTACCGGCGCGCGATGCGGCGGCGTTCGACGGCGAGCCCTGGCGGCCCTACAACGTCGCGCCCGACGCGCTGCTGGTGAACTTCAATGCGCTCACGCTGGACTTCATCCCCGATCCGCAGGCTGGCGTTGCGCGCGTGGCGTTCGAGCCGCCGCTGGCCGCGATGCAGGTGCCCTCCAGCGTGCCGCTCGCGCCGCGCGCCACGGCCTGCGGCGACTGGCGCGCCGGGCTGCGCGGCGATTTTGCGCAGCCGGGGCACATCGCGCTGCAGGGCAGCTACCCGGCCGCGTGCGGCGAGCGCCAATGGCCCGTGGCGCCCGCTGAACCGGAAAAATTTGCCGCGCGTGCCGTCGAGGGCATGTGGCGCGCGCTCGGCGGCAGCCTCACGGGCCGGGTGCGCGATGGGCAGGTGCCCGAGGGCCTGCAGCCCGCGTTCGCGAGCACCTCGCCCGCGCTTGCCGAGGTGGTGCGCGACATCAACAAATACAGCAACAACGTCATGGCGCAGCAGCTGCTGCTCACGCTCGCGCTGCACCGCGACGGCAGCGCGACGCCGGAGACCGCGCGCGCCGTGGTGGCCGACTGGTGGGCCGCGCGCGGCGGCGCGCCCGCCGACCTGGTGATGGACAACGGCGCGGGCCTGAGCCGCGAGGGGCGCGTCACCGCGCAGGCGCTGGCCGACATGCTGCGCCAGGCCTGGGCCTCGCCCGTCATGCCCGAACTGCTCTCATCGCTGCCCATCACCGGCATCGACGGCACGCTGCGCCGCCGCCAGGGCCAGGCGCGCGGCGCAGCGCACCTCAAGACCGGATCGCTGCGCGACGTGGTCTCGGTCGCCGGCTTCGTGCATGCCGCCAGCGGCCGCCGCTACGTGCTCGTCGCGCTCGTGAACCACGCGAACGCAGGCGCCGCGCGGCCCGCGCTCGATGCGCTGGTGGATTGGGTGTGGGCGGGGGAATGAAGCAAGCGGCGCCGCGTGCGCCGTCCTGCCCGCGCGCAGTCCCGAAAAAAGCAACGGCACCCGCAGGTGCCGTTACAAGCCAAATCAGCCTCTAGCCCTTGTCCAGCAAGCGCGAGAGGCTATGACGTTGATAGTGTTTACTTCCCCGCCTTCTTCGCCTTGACCTTCTGGCGCCAGGCGTGCAAGAGCGGTTCGGTGTAGCCGCTGGGCTGGGTCAATCCCTTGAAGACGAGGTCGCACGCGGCCTGGTAGGCCATGGATTCGGTGTAGCGGTCGTGCATCTTCTCGTACAGCGGATCGCCCGCGTTCTGCTGGTCCACCTTGGCGGACATGCGCTCGAAGGTGGCGCGCACCTGGCCTGCGGTGACGATGCCGTGCAGCAGCCAATTGGCCACGTGCTGGCTGGAGATGCGCAGCGTGGCACGGTCTTCCATCAGGCCGATGTCGTGGATGTCGGGCACCTTCGAGCACCCCACGCCCTGATCCACCCAGCGCACCACGTAGCCGAGGATGCCCTGGATGTTGTTGTCCAGCTCCTGCTGTTTTTCGTCGTTCCTCCAGTTCGGGTTGCTGGAGACGGGCACGGTGAGCAGGCCGGTGAGCAGGTTGTCGCGCTCGGCGTCGGCATTGGTCTTTTCCAGCTCCTGCTGGATGGCCGCGACGTTGACCTGGTGGTAGTGCAGCGCGTGCAGCGTGGCGGCGGTGGGGCTGGGCACCCAGGCGGTGTTGGCGCCGGCCTTGGGGTGGGCGATCTTCTGCTCGATCATGGCCTTCATCAGGTCGGGCATGGCCCACATGCCCTTGCCGATCTGCGCCTTGCCACGCAGGCCCATGCCGAGGCCCACCAGCACGTTGTTCTTCTCGTAGGCCTGGATCCAGGCGCTGGTCTTCATCTCGCCCTTGCGGATCATGGGGCCGGCGTGCATGGAGGTGTGCATCTCGTCGCCGGTGCGGTCGAGAAAACCCGTGTTGATGAAGGCGATGCGGCTCGGCGCGGCGGCGATGCAGGCCTTGAGGTTGACGCTGGTGCGCCGCTCTTCGTCCATGATGCCAAGCTTGACAGTGCTCTCGGGCAGACCCAGCACCTGCTCGACGCGCGCGAAGACTTCGCTCGCGAAGGCCACTTCGGCCGGGCCGTGCATCTTGGGCTTGACGATGTAGACGCTGCCGGTGCGCGAGTTGCGGATGCCGTTGGCGCCGCCCAGGCCCTTCAAGTCATGCAGCGCGATGGTCGTGGTGATCATCGCGTCCAGGATGCCTTCGGGGATCTCCTTGCCTTCGGCGCCCCAGAGGATGGCCGGGTTGGTCATGAGGTGGCCGACGTTGCGCACGAAAAGGAGGGACCGGCCCGGGAGCACGACGTCCTTGCCGCCCGCGCCGGTGTAGCGGCGGTCGGGGTTCAGGCCGCGCGTCATCTGCCTGCCGCCCTTCTCGAAGGTCTCGGTCAGCGTGCCGCGCAGAATGCCCAGCCAGTTGCGGTAGCCCAGCACCTTGTCCTCGGCGTCGACTGCGGCGATCGAGTCTTCGAGGTCAAGGATGGTCGAGAGCGCGGCCTCGACGATCACGTCGGACACGCCCGCCGCGTCGCTCTTGCCGATGGGCGTCGCGCGGTCGATGCGGATGTCCACATGGATGCCGTTGTTCACCAGCAGCACGCCCGAGGGGCTGGCCGCGTCGCCCTGGTGGCCGACGAATTGCGCCGGATTCTTCAGGCCGGTGCTCGCGCCGCCCTTGAGCGTGACGACGAGCGTGCCCCCCTGCACCGCGTAGCCGGTGGCGTCGGCGTGCGAACCCGTGGCCAGTGGCGCCGCCTGGTCGAGGAAGGCGCGCGCATAGGCGATCACCCTGGCGCCGCGCACCGGGTTGTAGCCCTTGCCCTTTTCGGCGCCGCCGTCTTCACCGATCACGTCGGTGCCGTAGAGCGCGTCGTACAGACTGCCCCAGCGGGCGTTGGCGGCGTTGAGCGCGTAGCGGGCGTTGAGGATGGGCACCACGAGCTGCGGGCCGGCCTGGATGGCGAGCTCGGCATCCACGTGCTCGGTGGTGGCCTGCACGCCCTGGGGCGGGGGCACGAGGTAGCCGATGGTCTCCAGGAACTTGCGGTAGGCCGCCATGTCGCGGATCGGGCCGGGGTTGGCCTTGTGCCAGGTGTCGATGGCGGTCTGCAGGCGCTCGCGCTCGGCCAGGAGCGCAGCGTTCTTGGGGGCGAGGTCGGCCACCAACGCGTCGAAGCCCTGCCAGAAGGCCTCTTGCGTGACGCCGGTGCCGGGCAGCACCTCGGCGTTGATGAACTGGTACAGCTCGTCGGCCACCTGCAGGCCGTGGATGCGGGTACGTGCGGTCATGTCTCACCCCTTGCGAAGAACAAAAACAAAAGCATGGCCCGCGCCGCGGGCCTCGTTGTGTACTTTATTGGAAATAATCCCTGCGATAAACAGGGAAAATTGTGCAATGCCAGTGACTTTTTTGCAAAAATGGCGCCTTCGTTCAGATCGCCAATACTCTTGTACCGATAGCTGCTTGCGCTTGTTGGGCAAGCGCTGCAGCCAGATTTGATGGATAAATTCAAGGCCTACGCCTCGTTCATCTCGATCGCCATGCGCGGCAGCCTCTCGGCGGCGGCGCGCGCCGAGGGTGTGGCGCCCGCGATCATGGGGCGGCGCCTGGATGCGCTGGAGGAGCACCTGGGCGTGAAGCTGCTGGTGCGCACCACGCGGCGCATCACGCTCACGCACGAGGGCAGCGCGTTTCTGGAAGACTGCCAGCGCCTGCTCGCCGACGTGGCGCACGCCGAGGCCAGCGTCTCGGCTGGCGGCGTGCGCGCCACCGGGCATTTGCGCATCACCGCGCCCGCGGGGTTCGGCCGGCGCAACGTCGCGCCGCTGGTGCCGCTGTTTCGCACCGAACACCCCGACGTGACGATCTCACTGAACCTGAGCGACCGCGTCGTCGATCTGCCCGGCGAAGGCTACGACTGCGCGGTGCGCGTGGGCGACCTGCCCGATTCCTCGCTCGTGAGCGTGCGCCTGGCGGACAACCGGCGCCTGTGCGTGGCCACGCCCGAGTACCTGGCGCGCCGCGGCACGCCGCGCCACCCGAGCGAACTCGCGCAGCACGACTGCCTGGTGCTCTCCAGCGACGCCTCGCAAACGCGCGGCTGGGCGTTTTGCGTGCCGGGCGAGGACGGCCGCGCCGAGGTGGTGCACATCAAGCCCGGCGGGCCGCTGGATTGCTCGGATGGGCAGGTGCTGCACGACTGGTGTCTCGCGGGCCACGGCATCGCCTGGCGCTCCATCTGGGAGGTGGAGACGGAGATCGCCGCCGGGCGGCTGGTGGCGGTGCTCGAGGCGTTCGCCGCGTCGCCCAACGGCATCTACCTGCTGCTGCCACAGCGCAGGCACCTGCCGCTGCGCGTGCGGCTGTGGATGGAATTTTTGCGCCAGCATTACGCCGAGCCCGCGTTCTGGTCGCGCGGACCGGGCGCGGCGCGCGCACCTGCACCTGTTACTCCATTGAAAGGCAACGTACCGTGATGCTAGAGAGCCTGCTCGCGTATTTCCACATCCTGGCCATCCTGATGATGACCACCTTCATCGCGAGCGAAGCCGCGCTGTGTCGCAAGGAGTGGATCAACCCCGCCGTCGTCGAGCGCCTCGTCGTGATCGACCTGCTCTACGGCATCTCCGCCGCCGCCGTGCTGGCTAGCGGCCTGGCGCGCACCTGGTGGGGCATGAAGGGCACGCAGTGGTACTGGTCGCAGCCGCTGCTGCACGGCAAGGTGACGCTGTTCGTCATCGTCGCGGCGATGTCGCTCGTGCCCACGCGCCGCTACCTGCGCTGGCGCCGCGAGCTGCGCGCCCGCGGCACGCTGCCCGGTGAGGCCGAGCTCAAGAGCACGCGGCGCCTGGCGATGATCGAGGCGCACCTGATCGTGCTGATCCCGCTGCTCGCGGTGTTCCTCGCGCGCGGGGTGGGCACGCGCTGACGCGCCGCGCCCACCGGGTTCACTCAGCCCGCAGCGCTGCCGCTCAGGCACTCCTTCATGAAGGCCTTGCGCGCGTCGCCCGCGAGGTTCCTGGTCTTGGCGTCGGCGTTGCAGGTCTTCATCTTTTCCTGCTGCGTGGCGGGTGCGGCGGCCGTCTTGGCGCTCAGGCACTGCTTCATGAAGGCCTTGCGCTCGTCGCCCTTGAGCGCCTTGGTCTTGGCCTCGGCATTGCACGTGGCCATTTTCTGCTGCTGGGCCGTGGGAGCCTTCTTGGCGGGCGCGTCGGCGCCGAAGGCGGCAAACGAAAGAGCGCAACTGGCGGCAGCCAGCAAGGCAAACCATTTTTTCATGGCAAATCTCCTGAACGGATGATGTCGAGTTCCCCGCCGCCCACACGGCGGCAGGGTGGCGCAGCATAGCGCCGGCCGCGGCGTTTGTGGCATGGGGCTAACCTCCTAGAATTCGCCCCTTATGCTCAGCGTCAAACAGGAACTGCTCGCGGCGCTGGCCGCCGAACTGGACAAGCTCTCTCCCGGCGCGGGCGCGCGCGCGGCCTTCGAATCACCCAAGGTGGCGGCTCACGGCGACTGGGCCTGCACCGCGGCCATGCAACTGGCCAAGGCGCTGAAAACCCCGCCGCGTCAGCTTGGTGAACAATTGCAAACCGCGTTGCTCGCCACCGACGCCGGGCAGCGCTGGGTCGATGCCATCGACATCGCCGGGCCGGGGTTCCTGAACATCCGCCTCAAGCCCGCCGCCAAGCAGCAGGTGGTGCGCCAGGTGCTGGCGCAGCAGGGGCGCTTTGGCTGGCAGGCCGCGCGCGGCGAAAAGATCCTCGTCGAATTCGTCTCGGCCAACCCCACGGGGCCGCTGCACGTGGGCCACG
>JAIXLP010000083.1:8533-23447 GCA_026954015.1 Burkholderiales bacterium
ATCCTCGTCGAATTCGTCTCGGCCAACCCCACGGGGCCGCTGCACGTGGGCCACGGGCGTCAGGCGGCGCTGGGCGACGCGATCTGCAACCTCTACGCCACGCAGGGCTGGCAGGTGCACCGCGAGTTCTATTACAACGACGCGGGCGTGCAGATCGACACGCTCACCCGCAGCACGCAGCTGCGCGCGCAGGGCGTGAAGCCGGGCGACGCCCGCTGGCCCGAGGCCGCGTACAACGGCGACTACATCCAGGACATCGCCGACGCCTTCCTCGCCAAGGCGACGGTGCGGGCCGACGACCGCGCATTCACCGCCAGCGGCGACATCGCGGACTACGACAACGTGCGCCAGTTCGCCGTGGCCTACCTGAGGAACGAGCAGGACAAGGACCTGCAGGCCTTCAACCTGAAGTTCGACGAGTACTACCTCGAATCGAGCCTGTACGCGAGCGGCCACGTCGAGGAGACGGTGTCGCGGCTCGTTGCCAACGGCAAGACGTACGAAAAGGACGGCGCGCTCTGGCTCAAGAGCACCGACTACGGCGACGACAAGGACCGCGTGATGCGCAAGAGCGACGGGCACTACACCTACTTCGTGCCCGACGTCGCCTACCACATCCAGAAATGGCGCCGCGGCTACACCAAGGCCGTGAACATCCAGGGCACGGACCACCACGGCACCATCGCGCGCGTGCGCGCCGGGCTGCAGGCCGCCGATGTGGGCATTCCCGAGGGCTACCCCGACTACGTGCTGCACACCATGGTGCGCGTGGTCAAGGGCGGCGAGGAGGTCAAGATCAGCAAGCGCGCGGGCTCCTACGTGACGCTGCGCGACCTGATCGAATGGACGAGCAAGGACGCGGTGCGCTTCTTTTTGCTCAGCCGCAAGCCCGATACCGAATACACCTTCGACGTGGATCTGGCGATCGCGCAGAACAACGACAACCCGGTGTACTACGTACAGTACGCGCATGCGCGCATCTGCTCGGTGCTGCGCGGCTGGCATGAAGACTGCGACGTGGCGCCGCTGGCGCAGGTCGATCTTGCGCCGCTCACGAGCGAGAGCGCGCAGCAGCTCATGCTGCAGCTTGCCAAATACCCCGACATGCTGACGGCCGCGGCCGCGGGCAACGCGCCGCACGACATCACCTTCTACCTGCGCGAGCTCGCCGCCAGCTACCATGGCTACTATGACGCCGAGCGCATCCTCGTCGACGACGAGCCGGTGAAGCTCGCGCGCCTGGCGCTCGTGGCGGCGACGCGGCAGGTGCTTGCCAACGGCCTGGCGCTGCTCGGCGTCTCGGCGCCCCAACGGATGTGAACATGACAGCACGCACGCAACGCGGAGGAACCCTGGCCGGCCTGGTGATCGGCATCGTCGTGGGGCTGGCGATCGCGCTGGCCGTCGCGGTGTACGTGAGCAAGGTGCCGATTCCTTTCCTGAGCACCGGCGGCTCGCGCCTCGTGGACAAGGATGCGAGCGAGGCCCAGCGCAACAAGGACTGGGACCCGAACGCGCCGCTGTACGGCGGCAGGAGCGGCGCGCAGCCCGCGGTGACGAACACGCCGGCGGGCGCCGCGCCGGTGGCCCCGGCGGTGCAGGGGCAGGCGCCCGGGGCGGTCGTGCCCCCCGATGCGGGCGCCGCCGACGAAAGCGATCCGCTGGGCGATCTCGCGCGCGCCAGGGCGCAGGGCAAGACGGTGGCGGCGGCGCCGCCCGTGGCGCCACCGGCCGCGCCTGCCACCAGCGACGACCCCTACACCTACTTCATCCAGGCGGGTGCGTTCGGTGCGCCCGACGAGGCCGATGCGCAGCGCGCGCAGCTGGCCATGCTGGGCTGGGAGGCGAAGGTCAGCCAGGGCCAGAGGAGTGGCAGCGCCGTGTACCGGGTGCGCATCGGCCCGTTCGCGCGGCGCGACGATGCCGACCAGCTCAAGGGCAAGCTCGACAGCGCGGGGGTCGCATCCATCCTCGTGCGCGTCAAGCGTTGACGTGCTGAAGCTGGTCGATGGAGCTGAAACTTTCCGCCTGCGCGCATCTCTGACCGTCTCAACTGTTCACTGGAGTCCCTACGCATGAAACGCCGCGATTTTTCACTTTCCGCCGCCTCGGTGCTGGCCGCCACGGTGGGTGGCGTGCCGCTGGCGGCCCGGGCGCAGGACCGCAAGTTCCAGGAAGGGATCGATTACCTCGAGCTCAAGAAGCCCGCGCTCGTGGAGGCGCCCGAGGGCAAGATCGAGGTCGTCGAGTTCTTCTGGTACAGCTGCCCGCACTGCAACGCGTTCGAGCCGTCGCTGGCCGCGTGGATCAACGCCGCGCCCAAGGACCTGGCGATCCGCCGCGTGCCGGTGGCGTTCAACCCGAGCTTCGTGCCGCAGCAAAAGCTCTACTACGCGCTGGAGGGCATGGGCAAGGTCACCGAAATGCACGCCCGGGTGTTTCGCGCGATCCACGTCGAGCGCGTGCCGCTCGACAAGGACGAGCTGATTCTCAACTGGATCGCCAAGCAGGGGCTGGACGCGGCCAAGTTCAAGGAGCTCTACAACTCGTTCACCGTGGCCAACCAGGTGCGCAAGGCGACGCAGCTGCAGGGCGCCTACAGCGTGGACGGCGTGCCCGCCATGGGCGTGGCCGGGCGCTACTACACGGATGGCGCGCTCACGGGCAGCATGCAGATCGTGCTGCAGGTGGTGGACTACCTCGCGCAGACGCAGCGCAAGGCCTAGCACCCGCACCTGCTCTCAGCGAAAAAACGCGCCCGAGGGCGCGTTTTTCGTGGATGCGTGAGCGGTTAGCGCTGCGGCATGTCCTTGTACGAATACCCCAGGCTCACCGTCGCGTCTTCGGGAATGGGCGGCATCGTCGCGTCCCAGGCTTCCCAGTCGGCGCGCATCGCGGCCAGGCGCTCGGGGTGCTGCTTGCCGAGGTTGGCGCGTTCGCGCTCGTCCTGCGGGATGTTGAACAGGTAGTCGTTGCCGTCCACGCGCAGGTACTTCCAGTCGCCCGCGCGCAGCGCGCGCTGGCCGCGGTGGTTCATGCGAAAGTGCAGCGGCCGCTCGAAGGTGTGGCCCGCGTCGCGCAGCACGGGCAGCAGCGAGACGCCGTCCAGCGGGTAGTCGGGATGCGCGGCGACGCCGGCCGCCGCGAGCATCGTGGCCGACCAGTCCATCGTCATGCACAGCTGGCGGCTCACGCCGCCGGGGCGGATCATGGCGGGCCAGTGCGCGATCCAGGGCACGCGGATGCCGCCCTCGGTCAGGTCCATCTTGCCGCCCACGAGCGGCCAGTTGTCCGAAAAGCGCTCGCCGCCGTTGTCGCTGGTGAACACCACGAGCGTGTTGTCGATCTGGCCGGTGCGCGCCAGCGCCTGCATGATCCAGCCTATGCCCTCGTCCATGTGGTGGATCATGCGGCGGTACACGTGGATGTTGCCCGCGGCCAGGTCGAACAGGTCGTTGCGGATGGTGGGCGCGCGCGCCGCGTCGTCGCGCGTTTCCCACGGCCAGTGCGGCGCGGTGTAGTGCAGGCTGACGAAGAAGGGCGCGTCCTGCCCGGCCATGCGCTCGACGTACTCCACCGCGCGGCGCGAGAGCAGATCGGTCAGGTAGCCTTCCTCGTGGTGCTCCTGCGCGTTCAGCCAGAGGTCGTGGCGCCCGCTGGAGTCGCAGTGGGTGAAATAGTCCACGCCGCCCGCGAGCGGGCCGAAGCTTTCCTCGTAGCCCGACAGCGTGGGCCCGAAGTTGGGTGGAAAGCCCAGGTGCCACTTGCCGATGAGCGCGGTGTGGTAGCCGCTTGCGCGCAGCAGCGACGGCAGCGTGGGGTGCTCGGGCGGCAGCCCCAGCGTGAGGCTGCCGCGGCTCTTGCTGTTGATCGGCTCCTCGGCCGCGCCGCGCAGGCGGTACTGGTAGCGCGCCGTCATGAGCGCGAAGCGCGTGGGCGAGCACACCGGCGAGTTGCTGTAGCCCTGCGTGAACTTGATGCCCTGCGCCGCGAGCCCGTCGAGCACGGGGGAGACCGGCCCCCAGGGCTCGTCGCGCCCGTCGTAGCAGCCCAGGTCCGCGTACCCGAGGTCGTCGGCGACGATGTAGATGATGTTGGGTCGTTGCATGGGGTACCCCCTGTTCGTTGGTCAATCCACCTTGAGGCCCAGGCGCTTGACCAGCGGCTCCCAGCGCGTGATCTCGGCCTGCATGGTCTGCTGCGCCTGCGCGGTGCTCGAACCCACGGCGACCACGTCGTAGCCCTGCAGCTTGGCCTTGACCTCGGGGTCGGCCATGATCCGCATCGCGGCCGCTTCCATGCGCGCGATGACCGGCGCGGGCGTGCCCCTGGCGGTCTGCAGCAGCAGGCGGAAGCTCACGTCCAGCCCGGGCTGCTTGAGCGCCGCTGCAAGCGAGGGCACGTCCGGCGCCAGCGGCGAGGGCGTGCCCGACGAGACCGTGAGCGCCACCAGCTTGCCGCTCTTGACGTGCGGCAGCACGGTGGGCGTGGCGAGGAAGCCGCAGTTGACCTCGCCCGAGAGCACCGCGAGCGTCGCGGGCGACGGCCCGCGGTAGGGCACGTGTTCCATCTTCGCGCCCGAGACCTGGTCGAACATCTCGGCGGCAAGGTGCCCCGGCACCCCGGCGCCGCCCGAGCTGTAGGTGATGCGCTCGGTCTTGGACCTGGCCACGAGTTCGGCGACGCTCTTCACGCCGGTCGCGGGGTTGCACACCAGCATCTGGCTGAAGCTTGCGAGGATGGAGGCGGTGACGAGGTCGGTGCGCGCGTCGTAGTTCTGGTTGCGGTAGATCAGCGGGTTGACGGTGACGACCGTGTCGGGGCTGAGTACCAGCGTGTAGCCGTCGGGCGTGGCCTTGGCCGCCGTGCCCGCGGCCAGGCCGTTGCCGGCGCCGGGGCGGTTTTCCACGATGACGGTCTGCCCGCTCTGGTGCTGCAGCGCCTCGGCGAAGGTGCGCGCGGTGATGTCCGAGGGGCCGCCCGGCGGCGAGCCCACGAGCAGCCGCACCGGCTTGCTGGGCCACGCGGCGTCCTGCGCCAGCGCGGGGGTGGCGGCCCAGGCACCCCCCGCGATGAAGGTGGCCGCCAGCAGGCGGCGCAGTGGTGTGCTCAGGGACATGGTTCTCTTGCTTTCAGGCATCCCGGTGGTGGCCGGGGTTATGAGGCCATTTCGGGCTGAAACGCTTGTCTGGAAAGCAGAAGCAGCCATGGTTTTATTCGGTCGTCATGCCGGTGGCGCGGATCACCCGACCGTAACGGTCGGAGAGTTCCTGCAGGCGCCGGGTGGCATCCGCGCCGGTCAGCCCCTCGGGGAACATGTCCAGCGTGTTCAGGCGCTGGCGGAACTCGGGCTGCGCGAGCGCCGCCGTCATGGTCTGTGCCAGCGTGTCGATCACGGGCTGCGGGGTGGCGGCCGGCACCATCGCGGTGTAGAGCACCTCCTGCACGAACTCGGGATGCCCCGCCTCGGCCACCGTGGGCACGTCGGGCGCGAGCACCGAGCGCTGACGGCTCGTGACCGCGAGCGCCGTGACCTTGCCCGCCTTCACGTGGGGCAGCAGGCCCGGCGTGGCGAGCACGCCGCCGTCGACCTCGCCCGAGAGGATCGCGTTGACCGCGGGCGCGTTGCCCTTGTAGGGCACGTGCAGGATCTTCATGCCCGTGGCCTCGCGAAACACCTCGGCCGCAAGGTGGCCGGGGCTGCCGGCGCCGGCCGAGCTGAAGCTCACGCCCTTGCTCTTGCCCGCCGCGACGAGGTCGGCCAGCGTCTTGAAGCCGGTGCGCGGGTTCACGCCGACGAGCAGGCCGGAGGACGCGATGACCATCACCGGCTTGAAGTCCTGCGGCTTGAACGGCATGGACTTGTAGATGTGCGGGTTCACCGTGACCGGCGTGTCGATCGAGAGCAGCACGGTGTAGCCGTCGGGCGCGCTCTTGGCCACCTGGTCGGCGCCGATGTTGCCCGCGGCGCCGGGCTTGTTGTCGACGATGAAGGTCTGCTTGAGCGACTTCTGCAGCTCGTTGCCCATCGAGCGGGCGATGATGTCCAGCGGGCCGCCCGCGGGGAAGTTGACGACGAACTTGACGATCTTGTTCGGATAAGTGCCCTGCGCGAACGCGGGCGCGCCCAGTACGGCGGCGCCCATGAGAGGCAGGGTGTGGCGGATGACGGCACGACGTGTCAGCATGGAAATTCCCAAGGAAAGTATGAATTCAAGGCTGGTAGCCCGAGCGTTGCACCACCGGCTCCCACTGCGCGCGGAAGGCCTGGAGCATTGCGGTGGTCTCGGCCGCGTCGCGCGCTACCGGGTCGACCATGGTGTCGCGCAGCTTGGTGCGCGTGTCCTCGTCGCGCATCACGTCGCGGATCGCGCTGGAGAGCTGCTGCGCGCGCTGCGCGGGCATGCTCGCCGGGGCGAAGAAGGCGTTCCAGCCGGTTGCGGCCAGATCCAGCCCCGCCTCCTTGCAGGTCGGCACCTTGGGCGCGAACGGCGAGCGCTTGGTGCCCGAGGACGCGAGGATGCGCAGCTTGCCCGCGTCGTGCTGCGTGAGCATGGTGTCCAGCGTGTCGACCGCCGCGGGCACCTGTCCGCCGATGAGGTCGGTGAGCAGCGGCCCCGAGCCCTTGTAGCCGACGACCTCGGCGCGCACCTTGGCCGCCTCGGCGGTCATCAGCGCAAAGAAGTGCGGCAGGCTGCCCGTGGCGGGCACGCCGAAGTTGGCCTGCGTGGGGTGGGCCTGCAACCATTCGAGCAGTTGCGAGAGCTCCTTGACCGGCACGGCATCGCTCACGGCGATGCCGAATTCGTACTCGGTCACCTGCGCGATCGGCTGGAAATCCTTGTGCGGGTCGTAGCCCGTCTGGTCCTTGAACACCAGCGGCGCGACGACGATGGTCGCCGGGTTGGCAATCACGAGCGCGTCCTGCCCCGCGCGCGTGCCCTTGAGCTGCTGCAGCGCCACGCGCCCGCCCGCGCCGGGCTTGTTCTCGACCACCACGGTGCGCCCGAGCCTGGGCCCGAGCTTTTCGGCCACGATGCGCGCGGCGCGGTCGCTGGAGCCCCCGGGCGCGTAGGGCACGACGACGCGCAGCAGGTTGCCTTGCGCCCGGGTCGGCGCCAGCAGGGGCGTGGCACAGGTGGCTGCGACGGCTTGCAGCGCGAAACGACGTTGCATGGAGACTCCTGTATGGTGGTGCACCGAGCCGACTAGTCTAGGCAGCGGTCGAGAATTGACAAAATCAATCGTTGTTCTCGTTTTCCCTAGGTTTGTGTTTCATGCGCCACCTGCTCCACCCCGAAGCCCTGGATGACATGCTGCTGTACGTGCTGTGGCAGCTGCAGGCGCGCGCGGGGGGCACCGTGGTCCGCATCTGCGAGAGCGAATTCGGCATCACGCGGCGCGAGTGGCGGCTGCTTGCGCACCTCGCGCCGCACGAGGGCGTGCTCTCCTCGCAGCTTGCCGAGCGCACAGGGCTGGACCGCGCGCGTACCTCGCGCGCGCTCACGACGCTGGCGCAAAAGCGCCTGGTGCAGCGCACGCCGCGCCCCGGTGACCGCCGTGAGGTGCTGATCCACCTGACCGACGAGGGACGCGCGCTGCATGCCGCGCTGCTGCCGCGCGTGGCGGCGGCCAACCGGGCGCTGCTGGACGCGTTGTCCGCCGACGAGGTGCGCGTGCTCGACGGCCTGCTGCAGCGCCTGCAGGCGCAGGCCGAGCGGCTGGCAGCGGCCGCGCGCGACGCGTAGCGCGCAGCCGCGTCGCTACAATGCACTCGCAAAAATCGTGCCTCATGCAAATCCGCCGTGGTCTCCTGTTTTTCGTGGGTGCGCTGTCCCTCATGGCAGCGCTGGGCGCGCGTGCCGAACGCGCCGACCGTGACCAGCCCATGCACATCGAGGCCGACGCGCTGCGCCACGACGAGGCGCAGCAGACCAGCGTGTTCACCGGCAACGTGGTCGTCACCAAGGGCACGATCGTGCTGCGCGGCGCGCGCCTGCAGGTGCGCCAGGATGCCGAGGGCTTCCAGTACGGCGTGGTGACCGCGGCGGCGGGCAAGCGCGCGTTCTTTCGCCAGAAGCGCGACACGCAGCCCGGCGCGCCCGAGGAGTTCGTCGAGGGCGAGGCCGAGACGATCGACTGGGATGGCCGCGCCGACGTGGTGAAGCTGCAGCGCCGTGCGGAGCTGCGCCGCTACCGGGGCGCGATGCTCTCGGACGACGTGAGCGGCGCGCTCATCACCTACAACAACACCACCGACGTGTTCACGGTGGACGGCGCGCCACGCGCGGCCGGAGCGCAGGGCGGCGATGGCCGAGTGCGCGCGACGCTCGCGCCCAAGGAGGGCAAGCCTGCCGCCGGTGCCACCACCCCCGCGCCGCAGGCCGAGGGCGTGCCGCTGCGCGCCAGCCCCGGTCTTGCGCCCGGCGCGCGGTAGGCCGTGATGGCGACGCCCACCGCCCCCGCACCGGCGCGCGCGGCCACGAGCGTGCTCGAGGTCGCGCACCTGCAAAAGAGCTACACGGGGCGCACGGTGGTGCAGGACGTCTCGCTCGCCGTGCCCAAGGGCGACGTGGTGGGGCTGCTCGGGCCCAACGGCGCGGGCAAGACCACGTCGTTCTACATGATCGTCGGCCTGGTGCGCGCCGACGGCGGCGCGATCCGCATCGACGGGCAGGACGTGACGCGCATGCCCATCCACCGGCGTTCGCGCCTGGGGCTGTCCTACCTGCCGCAGGAGGCGTCGATCTTTCGCAAGCTCAGCGTGCAGGAGAACGTGCGCGCGGTGCTCGAACTGCAGCACGACGAGGCTGGGCGGCCCCTTTCGCGCGCCGAGATCGAGCGGCGCCTGACCGCGCTGCTGCAGGAGCTGCGCGTGGAGCATCTGCGCGACGCGCAGGCGATGGCGCTCTCGGGTGGCGAGCGCCGGCGCGTGGAGATCGCGCGGGCGCTGGCCACGCAGCCGCGCTTCATCCTGCTCGACGAGCCGTTCGCGGGCATCGATCCGATCGCGGTGATCGAGATCCAGCGCATCATCGGCTTCCTCAAGGAGCGCGGCATCGGCGTGCTCATCACCGACCACAACGTGCGCGAGACGCTGGGCATCTGCGACCACGCCTACATCATCAGCGAAGGGCGTGTGCTGGCGCAGGGCACGCCCTCCGAGATCGTGGACAACGCCGACGTGCGTCGCGTCTATCTCGGAGAGCACTTCAGGATGTAGCGGTGAAGCCGGGCCTCGCACTGGGCGTATCCCAGCATCTGGCGCTGACGCCACAGCTGCAGCAGTCGATCCGCCTGCTGCAGCTCTCGACGCTGGAGCTGACGCAGGAAGTGCAGGCCATGCTCGCGGACAACCCGTTCCTGGAGGCCGCCGGCGACGAAGCCGTGGCCGAGCCCGCGCAGGCGGCGCTGGAGCACGCGCCCGTGGAGCGCAGCGAGATTGCTCCGATATCACAAGCATTCGACGCAAGCCCTACAAGCGCTTCAGGCGAAAAAGGCTCCAAAACCGAGAGCGACTGGGAGGGCGACGACGACGTCGATGCCGCCAGCGGCGACAGCCCCTGGAACGGCGACGCGCCCGCAGGCCGCGCGCCGCCCGACGAGGACACCGACGCTGGCGAGAACGAGAGCGCGCACGAGTCGCTGGCCGAGCACCTGCACCGCCAGGCGCTCGCGCTGCGCCTGTCGCGCGAGGAGCGCGCGGCGCTGTCGTTCCTCATCGATTCGCTCAACGACGAGGGCTATCTCGAGGACGACCTGCGCGCGCTGGCCGAGGCGCTCGCGGGCAACGGCGACGAGGCGCGCGTGCAGCAGGTGCAGGAGCACTTCGCGATCGCGCTCAAGCTGCTGCAGAGCCTGGAGCCCACCGGCGTGGGCGCGCGCAGCCTGGCCGAGTGCCTGCAGTTGCAGTTGCAGGCGCGCGCGCGCCTTGAATCGCACCCAGCCGCGGTGCTGTGCGCCGCGCAGGCGATCTGCGCGCAGCCGCTGGAGTGGCTGGCGCGGCGCGACGTGAAGCGCCTGTCGCAGGCCTGCGGCGCGTGCGAGGACGACACGCGCGCCGCGATGGCGCTCATCGCGCGGCTGGAGCCGCGCCCCGGCCGGCGCTTCGCCGAGGTGGACCGCAACGTCATCACGCCCGACGTGATCGTGCGCCGCCGCGTGCAGGGCGGGCGCGAGTTGCTGGACGTGCAGCTCAACCCCGAGGTGGTGCCGCGCCTGCACGTGCACGACGCCTATGCGCGGGCGCTGCGCCAGCACCGCAAGGGCGAGGGCCACGAAGCGCTGCAGGCACGTCTGCAGGAGGCGCGCTGGTTCATCAAGAACATCGAGCAGCGCTTTGACACCATCCTGCGCGTCGCGCGTGCCATCGTGCAGAGCCAGAAGGGCTTCTTCGCGCACGGCGCGATCGCGATGCGCCCGCTCGTGCTGCGCGAGATTGCCGACGAGCTTGGCCTGCACGAATCGACCATCTCGCGCGTGACCAACGGCAAGTACATGGCCACGCCCCAGGGCACCTACGAGCTCAAGTACTTCTTCGGCTCGGGGCTGGAGACGCAGGCGGGCGGCAGCGCGTCGAGCACCGCGGTGCGCGCGCTCCTGCGCCAGCTCATTGCGGCCGAAGACCCCGCGCAGCCGCTGTCGGACAGCCAGCTCGCCGACCTGCTCAAGGCGCAGGGCATCGCCTGCGCGCGGCGCACGGTGGCCAAGTACCGCGAGCAGCTCAGGATCGCGCCGGCCAACCTGCGCAAGCAACTATGAAAGCCGCGCCATGACCGCCCTGCGGCTGTTCCTGCCCTGCGCCGCCGGCGTCGAGGGCTTCCTCGCCGACGAGGTGCGCGCGATCACCGGCATCACGCAGGTCACCGCGCACCGCGCCGGGGTGGAACTGACCGCGCCCTGGCCCGCGGTGATGCGCCTGAACCTGCACAGCCGCCTCGCGCAGCGCGTGCTGGTGCAGCTTGCGCACGCGCCCTACCGCGGCGAGGACGACCTCTACGCCCTGGCGCACGCGCTGCGCTGGGAGGACTGGTTCACGCCGCGCCAGACCTTCAAGGTGGAGGTCACGGCCACGCGCAGTCCGCTCAAGAGCCTGAACTTCGCCGCGCTGCGCGTGAAGGACGCGGTGGCCGATCGCTTTCGCGCCCACGGCGGCACGCGCCCCAGCGTGGACACGCATCGGCCCGACGTGCGCATCCACCTGCACCTGGGCGAGGCCCAGGCCAGCGTCTCCATCGACACCTCGGGCGAGCCCCTCTTCAAGCGCGGCTGGCGCGAAGACAAGGGCGACGCGCCGCTCAAGGAGACGCTCGCCGCCGCGATGATCGCCGCCTGCGGCTGGACGCCCGAGTCGGGTGTGCCGCTGTACGACCCGTGCTGCGGCAGCGGCACCGTGGTGATCGAGGCCGCGCAGATCGCCTGCCGCATCGCGCCGGGGCTCAAGCGCGGCTTTGCCTTCGAGCACTTGAGGGCGCACGACCAGACGGCATGGAGCACTATCAAACAGGAAGCTGCTGGCGCAATCCAGGCAAGCGCTGCCCCCATTTTTGGCAGTGATGTGGCGCACCGCATGGTGGATTTTGCGCGGCGCAACGCCGAGCGCGCGGGCGTGGCCGCCAGCGTGCAACTGCGCGGCGGCGACGCGCTGGAGCGCATGCCGCCCGTGGATACGCCTGGCGTGATGCTGCTCAACCCACCGTATGGCGAGCGCATCGTCGCGGCCGGCAGCGCAGGGCAGGGCCAGCGCGCGCGCATGGGCCGTGAGACCGCGCAGGCGGGCGATGGCGACGCATTCTTTCGCGAGCTTGCCAGCCACTGGAAGCGCCATTACGCGCTCTGGCAGGCGTGGATCCTCACGCCCGACCGGGAGCTGCCCGGCACCATGCGCCTGAAGGCCACGCGCCGCGTGCCGCTCTTCAATGGCCCCATCGAATGCCGCCTGCTGCGCTTTGACATGGTGGCGGGCAGCGCGCGCACGCCGCGCCAGGCGAGCGATGCCGCGTGAAGGCGCGATGGTGCTGGTGATCGACACCAACATCGTGCTCGACCTCTACGTGTTCGATGACCCGCGCTGGGTCGCGCTGCACCGCGCGCTGGCCCATGCGGGCACGCGCTGGCTTGCCACCGATGCGATGCGGGGCGAACTGACGCGCGTGCTCGACTACCCCGCGATCCGCGCCTGGCGCGAGCGCACCGGGCGCGACGCGGCGACGGTGCTGCGGCGCTTCGACGCGCGCACCGAGCGCGTGCCCGCGGCGCCCGCCGCGCCGTGGCGCTGCGCCGACGCGGACGACCAGCCGTTCATCGATCTGGCGCTCGCCTGGCGCGCCACGCTGCTGAGCAAGGACCGCGCGGTGCTCCGGCTCGCGCGGCGCGCAGCGACGCGGGGCGTACCCATACGGTCTTGCTTCGCGGAAGTTGAACAAACATAGCTGCCAGCGCTTGCTCCACCATGGCTGCGGCCATTTTTACTCATATCTTTCCCGCAACCGCGACGAACCCTCTACCATCGCCCCACCCTGAAACACAAGGAGACAACCATGGGGTTATTCACTTGGCGCGAGCGGCCCACCGCAGTGCTTGCGGACGGCGGCGTGATCGGCCCCGACGAGCGCCTGCCGTGGAAGGAAACCGGCCTCATGGGCATACAGCACGTGATCGCCATGTTCGGCTCCACGGTGCTCGCGCCCATCCTCATGGGGTTCGACCCGAATCTTGCGGTCTTCATGAGCGGCATCGGCACGCTGATCTTCTTCCTCGTCACCGGCGGCAAGGTGCCGAGCTACCTCGGCTCGTCGTTTGCCTTCATCGGCGTGGTAATCGCAGCCACCGCCTATGCGGGCAAGGGGCTGAACGCCAACATCGGCGTGGCGCTGGGCGGCATCATCGCCTGCGGCGCGGTCTATGTGCTCGTCGGCCTCATCGTGCACGCCATCGGCACGGGCTGGATCGAGCGCTTCATGCCGCCCGTGGTCACGGGCGCGGTGGTTGCGGTCATCGGCCTGAATCTCGCGGGCATTCCGGTCAAGAACATGGCCGCCAACAACTTCGAGAGCTGGATGCAGGCGCTCACCTTCCTGTGCGTTGCGGGCGTGGCGGTGTTCACCAGGGGCATGGTGCAGCGCCTCTTGATCGTCGTGGGCCTCTTGATCGCCACGGTGCTCTACGCGCTGCTCACGAACGGCATGGGGCTGGGCAAGCCGTTTGACCTCTCGGGCGTGGTGGCGGCGCCGTGGCTGGGCGTGCCGCAGTTTCACACGCCGGTGTTCAGCGGTGCGGCGATGGTGCTCATCGTGCCCGTGGTCATCATCCTGGTGGCCGAGAACCTCGGGCACCTGAAGGCCGTCACCGCGATGACCGGCAGGGACCTGGACCCGTACCTGGGCCGCGCCTTCATCGGCGACGGCATCGCCACCATGGTGAGCGGCGCGGGCGGCGGCACGGGCGTAACGACGTATGCCGAAAACATCGGCGTGATGGCCGCCACGCGCATCTACTCGACGGCGGTGTTTCTCGTTGCCGCCTTCGTCGCGCTGCTGCTGGGCTTCTCGCCCAAGTTCGGCGCGCTGATCCAGGCGATACCGCTGCCGGTGATGGGGGGCGTCTCCATCGTCGTCTTCGGCCTGATCGCGATCACCGGGGCGAAGATCTGGGTGGACAACAGGGTGGATTTTTCGCAGCCGCGCAACCTCATCGTCGCGGCGATTCCGCTGGTGCTGGGCACGGGCGAGTTCACGCTCAAGTTCGGCGATTTCGCGCTCGGCGGCATCGGCACCGCGACGTTTGGCGCGATCCTCCTCAACGCGCTGCTGCAGCCGCGCAGATAGCGCGGCGTCAGCGGCGCAGCATGCCCCAGAGCAGGTCCAGGCCCAGGTCCAGCAGGTTGGCGCTCATGGGCTGACGCCCCTCGCGCAGGCGTTCGCGCTCGTCGCGCGCGCGCTGGCGCTCCACGGCGACGAGCGCATCGGCCAGCGCCTCGGGCGTGTGCGCCTCGCGGCTCTTGCGTGCTTCGTCGTGGTGGCGCTCCAGCGCGCGGTCGACCGCCTGCGGGTCGAGCAGCGAGAGCGCGGACTGGCACCACGGACAGGTGTCGTGCGTGCGGATGTCCACCGGGCCGCCGCAGCCGGTGCAGCGCACCGTGCCCACGCGTGCCGCAAGCGCCGCGATCTCGGGCTGCGTGAGGTGGCGCACGAAGCCCTTTTCCACCATGAACGAGCCGAAGGTGGAAAACCGCCCGTGCCCCGCGCCGCAGCGCCAGGTGACGTAGCGCCCGCCGCGCGCCACGTCGAAGCCGCGCGTCAGCGCGCGCTCGCAGCGCCCGCACCGCAGGCGGCTGGCCAGCGGCTGGCTCGCCTCGCCGCGGTGCGCGTGCAGCAGCTCGAAGAGCTCCATCACCGCCTCGGGCGTGAGGCGCGTGTTCTCGTGCGGATCGAACCACAGGCCCTGGCAGGCAAAGCACAGATCGAGCTCGATGCGCCCGCCGCCGCGCGCGGCGAAGCCGCGGTTGTGCATGGGCTGGCGGCAGGAGGGGCAGGCGATGGGCATGGCGGGCGATGATACGCAAGCGGCCCACGCCACGGCGGCGCGCCAATATACCCTCGCCGCGCGTGGATTTCCGGGCGGTCGCGGCGGTCGCGCGAACATAATCGTCATAGGGCCTGTTCGCGCTATTTTTGGTCGCAATCCGAAGGAAACATGCCCGCAAGCTCGCCACTCGTCGTTGCTCCTCGCGCAGACACCCAGTCTCGGCGTCGCGCACGCCTGGATTGGCGGGCTTGCGGGCACGTTTGCGCCGCCAAAATAGTATGAACAGGCATCACCCCCCAACCCCAACCCCAATAGGGCGTTCGCCCTGTTGGTGCAAGGAACACGCATGAGTAGTACCAGCGACACGTCCACCCATCACGACGCCTGG
>JAIXLP010000083.1:23547-32253 GCA_026954015.1 Burkholderiales bacterium
GCAAGGAACACGCATGAGTAGTACCAGCGACACGTCCACCCATCACGACGCCTGGCCGGCGCTCTCCACGGCCGCGCTGCGCGTGGCCTTCGGCATCATCTGGATCGTCAACGCCGCGTTCACCTGGATGCCGAGCTTCTCGGCCAACTACGCGGGCTACCTGCGCAACGCCGCCGAGGGGCAGCCCGCCTGGTCCGCCTGGTGGTTCAAGGCCTGGATCGACCTGGTCGAGCCCAACGCGGGCACCTTCCTGTGGCTCACGCGGCTGGCGACGACGCTGCTCGCGCTGGCGCTGTTGTTCGGCTTCGCGCGGCGCACGGTGTACGTGCTCGGCGCGCTGTACAGCCTGCTCATCTGGAGCACGGCCGGCGGCTTTGGCGGGCCCTACACCATAGGCGCGTCCAACACCGGCGTGGGCATCACCTACGTGCTGATCTTCGCGGTGCTGATCGCGATCAACCACCGCGCGGGCACCAGCCCCTACAGCCTGGACTATTTCATCGAGCGCAAGTGGCCCGCCTGGAGCTGGATCGCCGAATGGCGCGCGCGGCGCCTGTCGGACGCGCCGCGCGTGGCGTGGTGGGCGCAGACGGGCATCCTGATCGGCGTGGCCGCGGTGGTGTTCTTCCTCGTCGCGGGCCTGCAAAGCAGCCTGAACGTGCAGGCGCCCACGCCGACGGCGGCGGCTGCCGCCGTCTCGCCGCTGCAGCTCATGAGCAAGAAGCCCGTGAAGCATGCCTACGACGCCACGCTGCCGCCGCTCTCGGCAGACAAGGAAGTGCCGCTCGTGATCGACGTCTTCGACAAGGACGTGGAGATCGCCAGCGGCGTGATGTACAAGGCCTGGCCCTTCGGCGACACCGTGCCGGGGCCGGTCGTGCGCGTCAAGCAGGGGCAGATGGTGAAGGTGGTGCTGCGCAACAAGGCGACGATGCACCACTCGATCGACTTCCACTCGGCGCTCACGCCGCCCAACACCAGCTTCGCCAACATCATGCCGGGCGAGCAGATCGAGTTCACCTTCGAGGCCAAGGTGCCCGGCACCTTCATCTACCACTGCGGCACCGAGCCCATGCTGCTGCACATGGCCAACGGCATGTACGGCGCGATCATCGTCGAGCCGGCGGACGACCCGCGCCCCAAGGCCGACAAGGAATACGTGCTGGTGCAGGGCGAGTGGTACACGCAGCAGATTTCCGGCAACCTGATGGGGCCGGACTACGGCAAGATGCAGAAGATGCAGCCGGACATCGTGGCGTTCAACGGCATCGCCTTCCAGTACCACGACCACCCGCTCACGGCCCAGCCGGGCGAGCGCGTGCGCCTGCACGTGGTCAACGCCGGGCCCAGCCTGTGGAGCGCGTTCCACGTCGTCGGCGCCATCTTCGACAAGGTCTATCCGGACGGCAATCCCGGGCATGCGCTGAGCAACGTCTCCACCTACAGCATCGGGCCGGGCGAAGGCATCGTGTTCGACCTGGTGATTCCGGAAAAGGGCCAGTACGCCTTCGTCGACCATTCCATGGCACACATGGAAAAGGGCGCGATGGGCGTGCTGGACATCCGCAAGCCCGGCGAAGAGCTGGGCAAGCCCAACATCACCAGGATGGAGGGCGGTGCGGCGGCGCCGGCGGCCGCGCACGCGCCCGTGGCCCACGACGGCCCGTACAAGTTCGACGCCGATCGCGGCGCGCAGCTCTACACCACGCACTGCGCGGCCTGCCACCAGCCCACGGGCGCGGGCCTGCCCGGCGCGTTCCCGCCGCTCGTGAAGAACCCGGCGGTGCTCGCGGCCGACCCGGCCAAGCACCTGCACGCGATCCTGCACGGCCTCTCGGGCGAGGTGATCGACGGTGTGAGCTACCCGAGCCCGATGCCGCCGTTCGCGGCCCAGCTCAGCGATGCCGACGTGGCCGACATCGCCAACCACGAGCGCACCTCGTGGGGCAACCAGGCCAAGCTCGTCACCGCCGAGCAGGCGAAGGCGCAGCGGTGACGGCGGGGGCGCGCGCGGTGTCGATCTGGAAGAAGCCCATCTCGCTGCAGGAGATCGCCGCGGTGCACGTGGGCACCGCGGTGGCGCACCTGGGCATCGAATTCCTCGAAGTGGGCGAGGACTATCTGCGCGCGCGCGTGCCCGTGGACGCGCGCACGCGCCAGCCCTTCGGCCTGCTGCACGGCGGCGTGAGCGTGGTGCTGGCCGAGACGCTGGGCTCCACCGGCGCGCACTACAGCGCGCCCGAGGGCAGCCGCGCGGTGGGCCTGGACATCAACGCCAACCACCTGCGCGCCACCACGAGCGGCTGGGTGACCGCCACTGCGCGGCCGGTGCACATCGGGCGCACCACGCAGGTCTGGCAGATCGACATGGTCAACGACGCGGGCGAGCCGACCTGCACCTCGCGCATCACGATGGCGGTGCTGAATTCCTGAGCCAAAAGTGGCCTGAACGCTTGCTGGACAAGCGCCGACAGCTATTTATTCGGAAGTATCTTCCTGCCGGGAGCGCGCGAGCTTTTCGCTCTTCCAATAGACCTCCGAGCCGCCGTCCTGCAGGTTGAGCACGCGCGCGAGCACGAACAGCAGGTCCGACAGGCGGTTCAGGTACTGGCGCGGCGCGGGCCGCATGGCCTCGCTCTGCTGCAGCGCCACTACCGAGCGCTCGGCGCGGCGCGCCACGGTGCGGCACACGTGTGCCTGGCAGGCCGCGCGCGTGCCCGCGGGCAGGATGAACTCTTCCAGCCGTGGCAGCGTCTGGTTGTAGCGCGCGAGCGCCGCGTCGAGTTGCGCGAGCGCGTCGTCCTTGAGTATCTCGTAGCCCGGCATCGCAAGTTCGCCGCCGAGGTTGAAGAGCTGGTCCTGGATGTCGGTGAGCAGCGCGCGCATGTCGGCGGGCAGCGGCTCGCACAGCAGCAGCCCGATGTGGCTGTTGAGTTCGTCCACGTCGCCCATCGCGTGCGGGCGGCCGCTGTTTTTCGAGACCCGCGTGTTGTTGCCCAGGCCGGTGGTGCCGTCGTCGCCCGTGCGGGTGACGACCTGGCTGACGCGCTTGCCCATGGTGTGCTTCCTTGCCGTGATGGAGATGCCGATTGTGTGCGCTCACGCGCGCAGCGCCGGGAACAGGCCGGCGAGGCCGTTGGCCATCACCTCCACCGCCAGCGCCGCGAGGATCAGGCCCATGAGCCGCGTCATCACGTTGATGCCGGTGCGCCCGAGCACGCGCGAGATCGGGTCGGCGAGCGAGAGGCACAGCGCCGTCGCGCCCGCCACCACGACGCCGTAGCCCACGAGCGCCAGGTGCTGCCAGAGGTTGCTCGCGCGGTCGGCGTAGATCACCACGGTGGACATCGCCGCCGGCCCGGTGAGCAGCGGGATCGTGAGCGGCACGACCGCGATGCTGTCGCCCTGCGCGGCTTTTTCGGCGGCGTCTTCGAGCTCCTGCGTGTGCGGCTTGGCCTCGGCCGGGTGGGCGTTGAGCATGTTCAGCGAGCTGATCAGGAGCAGCATGCCGCCGCCCACCTGGAAGCTCGCGAGCGAGATGTTGAAGAACGCGAGGATCTGCAGCCCCAGCATCGCGCACGCGGCGATCACGCAGAACGCGGTGAACGCCGCCACCTGCACCGTGCGCCTGCGCTGCGGCGCGTCGAACCCCTCGGTGTAGTGGATGAAGAACGGCACCACCGCGAGCGGATTGACGATGGCGAGCAGCGCTATCAGCGGTTTGAGCGATTCCATGGTGTGGTCGTCATGAGAGGACGCGGCGCGCCTGCGCGGGGTCTGCAAGAATCAGGGGAACGCCATTCTGATCGAAAGGAGGCCCGCGATGGGCAGATGGGTCACGCTCAAGAGCGCCGACGGGTTCGAGTTCCCGGCGTGGGAGGCGCAGTGCTTTGGCACGGCGCGCATGGCGGTGGTCGTGGTGCAGGAGATCTTCGGCGTGAACGCGCACATCCGCTCGGTGGCCGACCGGTTCGCGGCGCGCGGCTACCACGCGGTCGCGCCCGCGATGTTCTCGCGCGTGCGCGACGGGGTGGATCTGGGCTACGAGGCGGGTGACATGGCCGAGGGCGTCGCGCTCAAGGCGAAGATCGAGCACCTGCCCGCGCCCGGCGTACTGCCCGACCTGCAGGCCGCGATCGACCACGCCGCGCGCATCAGCCAGCGCAAGGTGGGCATCACCGGCTTTTGCTGGGGCGGGCTGCTCACCTGGCGCGCGGCCTGCGAGCTCACGGGCCTGTCGGCCGCGGCGGCGTACTACGGCGGCGGCATGACGGCGCCCGCAGAGGTCGCGCGCCAGCCGCGCGTGCCGGTGATGGCGCACTTTGGCCGCAAGGACCAGCACATCCCGCTGGCGGGCGTGGAGCAGTTCGCCAGCGCGCACCCCGAGGTGCAGGTGCACCTGTACGACGCGGGCCACGGCTTTCACTGCGACGCGCGCGCGAGCTACGACGAAACCGCCGCGGCGCTGGCGCGCGAGCGCACGCTCGCGTTCTTCGACAGACACCTCGCGTGATGGGGTGCGCGGTGGCGCGCGGCGCTCAGTGCGCGCCCGCCGCCGCGCCCGCGGCACCTGCGCCGCGGTGGGGCGCATCGGCCAGCCACACGAGCGGCACAAGCAGCAGGAACAGCAGCGCCGAGGCGTAGTTCACGTCGTTGGCCGCGAGCGTGAACGCCTGCTGCGTGACGAGGCGCTCCAGTTGCGCCAGCGCCTGATCCGGCGTGAGGCCCAGCGTCTGCAGCGTCTGCAGTGCCTGGTTGACGGTCGCGCTGCCCGCGTGCAGCTGCTCGATGAGGTTGGCGTGCGCGAGCGTGGCGCGCCGCTCCCACAGCGTGGTCGTGACCGAGGTGCCCACCGCGCCCGCCGTGATGCGCACGAAGTTGGTGAGGCCCGAGGCCGCGGGTATGCGGTGCGGCGGGATGTCCGACAGCGTGAGCGTGACCAGCGGCACGAAGAAGAACGCCACCGCCGCGCCCTGCACGATGGTCGGAATCATGATGGTCATGAAATCCGCCGTGGTGGCGAAGAGCGAGCGCATCCACAGCACGAGCGCGAACACGAAGAACGCCACCGTGGCGTAGCGGCGCGGATCGACCTTGCCTATGCTCTTGCCGACAAAGGGCGAGAGCACCATCGCCAGGAATCCCACGGGCGCCATGAGCTCGCCCGCCGCCGTGGCGGTGTAGCCCATGTACTGCTGCAGCCACAGCGGCAGCAGCACCACGTTGCCGAAGAACACGCCGTAGCCCACGGCCGTGGCCACGGTGCCGGCCCAGAAGTTGCGGATCTTGAACAGCGACAGATCGACGATGGGGTGCTCCTCGCCGAATTCCCAGAAGACGAACGCGACCAGCCCCGCGATGGCCGCGAGCGCGAAGCCCGTGACCATCGAGGACGAGAACCAGTCGTGCTCCTTGCCGATGTCGAGCATGATCTGCAGGCTGCCCACGCCGATGATCATCAGCGCCAGGCCCACCGCGTCGATCGGGAGCTTCCTCGTCGCGGTTTCGCGCTCGGCGTAGATCGCGAGCGTGCCCAGCGCCGCGACGATGCCCACCGGGATGTTGATGTAGAAGATCCACGGCCAGCTGATGTTGTCCGTGATCCAGCCGCCCAGCAGCGGCCCCATCACCGGCGCGATCAGCGTGGTCATCGACCACATCGCCATCGCCAGGCCCGCGAGCGCCTTGGGGTAGCTGGAGAGCAGCAGCGACTGCGACAGCGGAATCATCGGCCCCGCAACGAACCCCTGCACCACGCGCGCCACGATCAGGAGCGGCATGCTCGGCGCCAGCCCGCACAAAAACGACGCGGTGACGAACAGCAGCACGCTGAGCACGAACAGGCGCACCTGCCCGAAGCGCTGCGCCAGCCACCCCGTGAGCGGCACCGAGATCGCGTTGGCCACCGCAAAGCTCGTGATGACCCAGGTGCCCTGGTTGGGGCTCACGCCCAGGTCGCCCGCAATCGCCGGCAGCGACACGTTGGCGATGGACGTATCGAGCACGTTCATGAACGTCGCCGCCGAGAGCGCGAGCGTGCCCCAGGCGCGCGCCGCGCCCGAGAGCGGCTCGATCGCCGGCCCCATGGGTGCGGGCGTGGCCATCAGCGGCTGCCGAGGTTGGCGGCGATGATGCGCGCGATCTCGGCGTCGGCGTCGCCGTCCTGCGCCGCGTACACCGTGGTCTGCGCCAGCGGCGCGGGCGCGCGGCGGTCGCGAGCGTGGCGCCGCTTTGGTCGCGCGTGTCCACCGTCACGAGCATGGACAGGCCCAGGCGCAGCGGGTGCTCGGCCAGCGGCTCGGGGTCGAGCGCGATGCGCACCGGAACGCGCTGCACCACCTTGATCCAGTTGCCGGTGGCGTTTTGCGGTGGCAGCAGCGCGAACGCCGCGCCCGTGCCCACGCCCAGGCCCTGTACGCGTCCGGTGTAGCGCACGCTGTCGCCGTATACGTCGGCGGTGAGCGTGGCGCGCTGGCCTATGCGCAGGTTGCGCAGCTGCGTCTCCTTGAAGTTCGCGTCCACCCACACGCCGGTGAGCGGCACCACGGCCATGAGCGGCGTGCCCGCGGCGATGCGCTGGCCGAGCTGCACGCTGCGCCGCGCGACGAACCCGTCCACCGGCGCGGGCAGCGCGGTGCGGTGCGCCGCCAGCCACGCGGCGCGCAACTGCGCGGCAGCGGCCTGCACGCTGGGGTGCTCGGCGACGGGCACGCCCTGCGTGAGCGCCTGGTTGCTGGCAAGCTGCTCGCGCGCCGCGACCACGCCCGCGCGCGCCGCCGCCTCGCCCGCGCGCGCCGCCGCAAGCTGCGTGCGCGCCGTCGCCAGCGCGCTTTGCGTGTGCTTGAGCTCCTCGGCCGAGACCGCGCCCTGCGCACCCAGTTGCACGCGCCGCTGCACGTCCTGCTCGGCGCGCTGCAGGTCGCTCTGCGCGGCGGCCTGCGCCGCGACCGCCTTGGCGATGTCGGTCTCGCGCAGTTTCACCTGTGCGGCGAACGTGGCGTTGTTGGCGTAGAGCTGGCGCACCTGGCGCACCGTCTGCGCCAGGCCTGCCTCGGCCTGGCGCAGCGCCACCTGCGTGTCCGCCGGATCGAGCTTCACGAGCGGCGCGCCCGCGTGCACGAAGTCGTTGTCGTCGGCGAGGATGGACATCACCGTGCCGCCCACCTGCGGCGTGATCTGGATCACGTTGCCCTGCACGTAGGCGTTGTCGGTGCCTTCCTCGTGGCTCGCGATGAGCACATCGTACGCGCCCCACGCGGCCAGGCCGACGAGCGCGACGAGCGCCAGCACGATGAGGCGCTTGCGCCGCCGGGCCTTGGCGACGGTGAGGGGTGTGGGGGTATCGGGTGAGGTCATGGTGTGTCGCGATGCGCGTGGCGCGCCGCCCTGATGTTCATGAAAACGATAGCTTGCAGCGCTTGCTGGATCAGTGCTAAGCCCGCTTTTGGCATGTAATTTCCGTGGAGGTGGCCAGCGCCGTGGCGTTGGCCTCCAGCCGGTCGAGCAACTGGTGCAGCACCGCCTGCTCGCGCGCGCTGAAGCCGCGCGTGAGCTCCTCGCGCACCGCGAGCAGCACGGCGGGGAGCTTGGCCGCCACGCGCGCGCCCTGCGCCGTGAGCGCGATGTGCACCACGCGCCGGTCGCTTTCCGAGCGCTCGCGCGTGCACAGGCCCTTGGTCTGCAGGCGGTCCACAAGCCGCGTGAGCCCGCCCGCGTCCAGGCCGCAGGCCTGCGCCAGCTCGGATGCGGTAAGTGGCGAGTGCTGGCGCAGATGCACGAGCGGGCGCCACTGCGCATCGGTGAGGCCCAGCGCCACCACGCGGTGGTCTATCGCCGTCACCAGTTGCGCGACGATGCGCCGCAACTGCAGGCCTATGCTCTGCGCGTATGGCGCTTCGGCGGGCGAGGCGGTGGTGGGCGCGGGCTGCGGCATTGCGCGATTTTATTTAACTAGACAACTATTGTCTTTTCAAACGATGGAGCGGCCGCGCGTCCTCGCCCATCGCAGACAAAAAAGCTGCACCGGGCGCCGACGGCCCGGTGCGGCGTGCTGCCGCGTCTCTGCAGCGCGGCGCTCACATCCTCACAGCGACTTGAGGTACTCGACGAGGTCCGCCTGCTCGCGCTCCGTGAGGTGCAGTGGCCGGTTCGGGTTGTCGTTGTACATGGCGACCACGTCGGCCAGCGTGGCGGCCGAGCCATCGTGGAAGTACGGCGCGTGCTGCCACACGCCCTTGAGCGGCGAGGTGCGCCATTGCTGCGTGGCCGACAGCGTGATGTAGACCTTGTCCGCGGCCACCGAGGCGTTGGCCGGGTGCAGCTTGCCTTCGGTGGCGTCGGTGAACAGCGCGCCGCTATGGCAGCTCGCGCAGTTGGCCTTGCCAGCGAAGAGCGCCTGCCCGCGCGCGGCGGCGGCGCCGTCGTACGAACCCGCGGGCGCGGCCGGTGCGTCGATCGAGTACTGGTACTCCTGCAGCGCGGGCAGGTGCGCGCTCACCCTGTCCACGCCGTCGGCGCCGATGTTGTTCACGCCGGTGCCGCCGCCCTTGCCCTGCGGCAGGCGCGGGTCGAGGAAGGTGCCATGCCCGCCCATCTGCGTGACGCTCACGTAGCGGTTCCAGTAGGCTACGGGGCCGACCGGCTCGTGCTGAACGTCGCCGTCGCCGGTGAAGATCGCGTTCTTGAGCCCGAAGAGTCCGTACGCGG
>JAIXLP010000083.1:32263-33447 GCA_026954015.1 Burkholderiales bacterium
ACGTCGCCGTCGCCGGTGAAGATCGCGTTCTTGAGCCCGAAGAGTCCGTACGCGGGCGGGATGACCGCCGGGTAGCTCACGCCGGGGTCGGTGATGCCGCCGCCCACGATGTAGCGCGGGTCGTACTTGCCGGGGCCCCAGCTGTTGAGCTCGCCGCGCACCGTCGTGGCGGCGTCCGCGCCCAGGCTGTCGAGGAAGGGCGACAGCGCGATGATCGCGCCGGGGTTGAGCTGGCGGTTGGGCCAGCCATCGAGGCGCTTGCCGATGCCGTCCGGCAGGCCCAGCGCCTTCGACGCCGAGTTATCCACGGTGGAGTGGCACAGCGCGCAGGTGATGCCCACGCGCGTGAGCGTCTTGCTGCCGTCATCGGCCGTGGCGACGGTGCCTTGCACGCCCACGACCGCGCCCAGCTCGATCAGCGTGAGCGTGGTCTGCGTGCTCGTGAGATCGACGGCGCCAGCCTTGATCGCATCGACCACCGCGGCGGGCAACGCATCGGAGTCCACCTTGAGCCCCACGCCGAGCGCGGTCACGGGATCGACCGCCGCCTGGATCACCTCGTTCATCCTGAGCGTGTCGGTCCACTGCGTTTCGTCGCCGAAGGTTTCGTAGCGGAACACGCTCTGCCCCTGCTGGGCCAGCGCCTGGTCGACGCGCGGGCCTTCGTTACCCCCACCCCCGCCGCAGGCGGCGAGCGTGAGGGCGGTGGCCAGTGCGCCGACCACCGCTACGGTCGGCGAATGAGGCGCGGTGGTTGGGCGCCGGAATGGACGAGGGTGCATCGTCATGATCGCTTGCTCCTTGGAAGCATTCACCGGCGCAGGATGGCGCCCTGGTGTGGCGGCGCGTGTGGCTGGCTTGCGCAGTGCGGCCGCCCACCTTGGATGCTCGGGTGGCGCGTTACGTTTCAGGACGCGTGGATCAGTGCGGCACGTCGCTGCTGCGAGGCCCCCTCCGGTGTGCCTGCGGTGCATGCAGCAAACCCCGGCGCAGCGTCGCTGACCGGGGTTGCCGAGGGTGGGGGCGTATGGCGATGGCTACGCGCGCAGCAGGCGCGCGGCGTCCAGCGAGAAGTAGGTCAGGATGCCGTCTGCGCCGGCGCGCTTGAAGGCGAGCAGCGCCTCCAGCATCACCGCGTCGTGGTCGAGCCAGCCGTTGGCCGCGGCGGCCTTGAGCATCGCGTA
>JAIXLP010000083.1:33568-35348 GCA_026954015.1 Burkholderiales bacterium
AGCGCCACCTCGCGCAGCGCCTCGTCGCTGTTGCCGGGGTCCATCTGGTAGACGTTCTTGTCGGCCTTGCCCAGCGCCCCGCGCGTGCCCACCGCGTCGCGAAACGGCCCGTAAAAACTGCTCGCGTACTTGGCGCTGTAAGCCATGATGCGCGTGTAGATGAGGTGCTGCGCCTCCAGCGCGCGGCGCACCGCGCCGATGCGCCCGTCCATCATGTCGCTGGGCGCGACGATGTCCACGCCCGCGTGCGCGTGCGCAAGCGCCTGCTGCACGAGGATCTCCACCGTCTCGTCGTTGAGGATGTAGCCCGTCTTGTCGAGCACGCCGTCCTGCCCGTGGCTGGTGTAGGGGTCCAGCGCCACGTCGGTCATCACGCCGAGCTGCGGAAACTCCTGTTTCAGCGCGCGCACCACGCGCGGGATCAGGCCGTCGGGGTTGGCCGCCTCGCGCCCGTCGGGCGACTTGAGAGCGGTGTCGATCGCGGGGAAGAGCGCGAGCACCGGGATCTCCAGCTTCGCGCATTCCTCGGCCACGGGCAGCAGCAGGTCGAGGCTCAGGCGGTCGACGCCGGGCATCGACGGCACGGCCTCGCGGCGCTTTTCGCCTTCGTGCACGAACACCGGGTAGATGAAGTCGTGGCTCGAAAGGCGCGACTCGCGCATGAGGTTGCGCGAGAACGCATCGCGGCGCATGCGCCGCGGGCGGTTCTGGGGAAAGGGCGTGGGGCTGGACAGGTGCATGGCGGCGATTGTGCGACAGAAGGCGCGCGCAGGCCCCTGCCGCTGGTAGGCTCGCGCTTTTGCCCTCCCGCGCTCCCCGCACGATTGCATGCCCGCCACCGCCGAAGCCGAACAATCCTGGAATGCCGGACAGCTCGCCACGCCGGTGCTGCAACCGCGCTTCGCGGTGTGGACCCATGCCGAGCCCGCCATCGTGCTCGGCTGCTCGCAGCGTGGGCGGCTCGACGCCCTGCGCGAACGCGCGCCCGGGGTGCGGGCGCTGGTGCGCGCCTCGGGCGGCGGCGCGGTGCTCACCGGGCCCTGGATGGTGACCAGCTCGGTGGTGCTGCCCCCGGGCCATCCCTGGGTGGCCGGGCGCATCAACGAGAGCTACCGGGGGCTGGGGCAGATGTACGTCGAGCTGCTGGCGCGGCTGGGCGTGCAGGCGCGCGCGCTGCCGCCCGCCGAGGTGGCCGGGGCCGATAAGCGCCTGGGGCCCACCGTGCCGTGGGCGTGCTACGGCAGCCTCGCTTCGTGGGAAGTGGTCGATGCGGCGGGTGGGCGCAAGCTCGTCGGCCTGGCGCAGCGGCGCCAGCGCCACGGCGTGCTGCTGGTGGCGGGCACGCTGGTGGCGCCGCCCAACTGGGCGCTGCTGTGCCGCGCGCTCGGGCAGGAGCCCGACGAGGCCGCGATGCGGCGGCGCACCGTCTCGTGCGCCGCGCTGGCGCCGGGTTTCATCGACGCCGCCGCCTACGCCGGGCACCTGCGCGCGGCGCTGGCGCGGGCGCTGGATTGACTCAGGCCGCGCCGCCGACGGCGCCCCAGAGCGCCGCGAGGATCAGCGCCATCGTCGGCAGCACGGTAAGCCCGAAGCCGGGCGCGCGGCGCGCCGGGTCCTTCATGTATTCCAGCCGGTACAGCAAGCGCCCGGCGAGCCAGACCGCGCCGATTGCCGCGACCACCGGCTGCGGCCAGTACAAGCCCGCGAGCAGCAGCGCCGGCAGAAATGCGACGAGCTGCTCCAGCGTGTTCTGCTGCACGCGAAACGCGCGCTCGAACAT
>JAIXLP010000083.1:35847-73414 GCA_026954015.1 Burkholderiales bacterium
TCCGCGCAGCGCACCATGTTGCGCGCGAACGCCTGGCTCAGGCACAGGCCGCGGGCGTGCACCGCGTCCAGCAGCGCCAGGCCCTCGCGCCAGGGCGCGAGCACCGCGTCCGCGCCGTGCGGTATCTGCGCCTCGATCTCGTCGCCGAGCGAGCGCGCCGCCTGCGCGCCGCCGCCCAGGTCGCGCATCAGAAAGCCGTCGGTTTGCGCTGCGAGCACCTCGGGCACGCGCAGGCCGTGCGCCGCGAAGGCGGCCAGGCGCGCGATCTCGGTGGCAATCGCGGCGGTGCCGCCGGGGTTGGGCACCGGACTCAACGCCGGCAGCCGCGCCCCCCGCGCCACCGCGCCCAGCAGCCGGTAGCGCCACGCGCCGTGGGGCCGCCCGGCGCGCTTGAGCCACACGTGCTCGTCGCCCAGCGCATAGTGCGCCACACGCGCGTGCTGGCGCGGCAGCTGTTCGGCCAGGAAGGCGGCGTAGTCGGGAGATTCGTGGGGCATGGCGGTCCGGGCCGGGGGGCGCGAAGATGATACGGCGCGTGCCCCGGCTGTACTGGCACCGGGGGCACTCGGCGTGGGTAGTTGCCCCGATGCGCTCATGGGCGATCGGGGAGAAGATGCACGGTCCAGCGTTGTACCCATGGATCCTGTGCAGCCCCAACAGCGTGCCCATATCGATACCGTGCTGCGCGTCGCCGAGCGCGGCCTGGACGCGCCCGGCGTGCGCCACGACCGGCTGATCCGCGAATCATGGTTGCGCTGCGTGACCGAACACGGCCTGGCCCCCACGCGCATGCAGGAGGCGGTGATACTGCCCGAGCAGCGCCTGCGCGAGCACCAGGACCAGATGGAGACCTTCCTGCAGATCGCGCGCCACGGGCTGGAGTCGCTCTACGCCAAGGTGGCGGGGTTGGGCTATGTGGTGCTGCTGACCGACGCGCGCGGCGTGACGGTGGATTTCCTGGGCGACCTGGTGTTCGAACCCAGCCTGCGCAAGGCCGGTCTGTACCTGGGCGCCGACTGGAGCGAACAGGTGGCCGGCACCTGCGGCGTGGGCACCTGCATCAGCACCGGCACGGCGCTCACGGTGCACCTGGACGACCACTTCGACCCCTGCCACATACCGCTCACCTGCACCACCGCGCCGGTGTACGACAGCCAGGGGCAGCTCAGCGCCGTGCTCGACGTCTCGCAGCTCAGTTCCTCGCAGCCCAAGGAGAGCCAGCACCTGGCGCTGCAGCTCGTGCAGATGCACGCGCACGCGATCGAGAACGCCGCCTTCCTGCAGCGCCACCAGCGCGACTGGGTGCTGCGCCTGTCGGCGGCGCCGCAGTTCCTGGACGTGCAGCCCGAATTCCTGCTGGCGCTCGATGCGAACGGGTGCGTCGTCGGGCACAACCGGCGCGCGCAGCAGGTGCTGGGCGCGGCGCTGGCGCAGGCGCGCGGCGTGGCGCTGCTGGGCGCGCGCTTCGAGCAGTTGTTCGACCAGCCGCTGGCGCAGATCGGGCGCTTCGTCGCCGCCGAGCCGTCGGACCGGCGCGCGGTGCTGTTTGCGGGCGGGCCGCGGCTGCTGTTCCTCTCGGCCGCCCTGCCGCTGCGCGCCGCGGCGCCCCCGCGGCCCGCGCACGCCGAGGTGCTGGCGGTGCCCCGGCCACTGGCCGAGCTGTCCGCGGGCGATGCGCGGCTGGACCGCCAGATCGAGCGCGCCGCGCGGCTGCTCAATTCACCCATCAACCTGCTCATCACCGGCGAGACCGGCTCAGGCAAGGAATACTTCGCCAAGGCGGTGCATGCCAGCGGCGCGCGCGCCAGTCGGCCCTTCGTGGCGGTGAACTGCGCCGCGATTCCCGAGGCGCTGATCGAAAGCGAGCTTTTCGGCTACGTGGGCGGGAGCTTCTCCGGCGCTGCGAGCAAGGGCAAGCGTGGCCTGATCGCCGAGGCCGAGGGCGGCACGCTGTTCCTCGACGAGATCGGCGACATGCCGCTGACGCTGCAATCGCGCCTGCTGCGCGTGCTCTCCGAGCGCGAGATGCTGCCCGTGGGCGCCACGCGCCCGGTGCCGGTGAACGTGCGCGTGATCGCCGCCACGCACGCGCCGCTGCCCGAGCGGGTGCGCCAGGGGCGCTTTCGCGACGATCTGTACTACCGGCTCAACGGCGCGCACATCGAACTGCCGCCGCTGCGCGAGCGCAGCGACCTGCGCGCGCTCATCGAACGCTGGCTGCAGGGCCGCGCGCTCGCGCCCGAGGCGCTGCGCCGACTGCTGGCCTACCGCTGGCCGGGCAACCTGCGCCAGTTGCGCAACGCGCTGGAGTACGCGGCGCATGTCTGCCCCGAGGGCGTGATCGGCCCAGGCGACCTGCCGGAGTGGCTCGGTGCCGAGCCGCCGGCATTGGCGCAGCCCGCCAGCGCCGGTGCACGGGCGGCGGGCGCGGCGCAGCTGCCCGACGATGACTGGCTGCGCGTCCTGCGCGAGCACGGCTGGAACGTGAGCGCCGCGGCGCGCGCGCTGGGCCTGTCGCGCATGACGCTGTACCGGCGCATGCGCCGCTGCGGCGTGCCGCTGCCCCGGCGCGAAGCGTAGTTGCGGCGTGCACCTGTCACCGCGGGTGCGGTGACAGGTGTCACCTCCAACTGTCACTCTGTGACGGAACCCGCGCACCCTGGAGGACTGTTCCAGACCCGCCACGCCAATTGGCACGGATCGTGTATGTCCTGCCACGCCGCCCGAACCGGGGCGGGTTGCAAGGACAGGAGACACAACGATGGCAACACCGACCGAGCGTGCCAGCCGCTGGCTGGCGCAATTCGAAACCGCGCTGAAATCGGGCAAGCCCGATGCCGTGAGCGCGCTGTTCGACGAGGAGTGCTACTGGCGCGACCTCGTTTCCTTCACCTGGAACATCCGCACGCAGGAGGGGCGTGCCGCGATCGAGGAAATGCTCGCAGCGCAGCTCGCCGCGACCGCACCGAGCGGCTTCGCCGTGGACGGCGAGGCCACCGAGGCCGAGGGCGTGGTCGATGCCTGGTTCACGTTCGAAACCAAGGTCTCGCGCGGGCGCGGGCACCTGCGCCTGAAAGGCACCCCGGCGGGCGATCGCGCCTGGACGCTGCTCACCACCATGGTCGAGCTCAAGGGCTTCGAGGAGAAGAAGGGTCCGCGCCGCATCAAGAGCGCCGAGCACGGCGTGCACCCGGGCCGCCAGAGCTGGCTGGAGGCATTGCAGCACGAACGCGCGACGCTGGGCTACGAAACACAGCCCTACACCCTCATCGTCGGCGGCGGGCAGGGTGGCATTGCGCTGGCCGCGCGCCTGCGCCGCCTGGGCGTGCCGACCATCGTCGTCGAGAAGAACGAACGCCCCGGCGACAGCTGGCGCAAGCGCTACAAGAGCCTGCACCTGCACGACCCGGTGTGGTATGACCATCTGCCCTACCTGCCGTTCCCGGACGACTGGCCGGTGTTCGCCGCCAAGGACAAGATCGGCGACTGGCTGGAGGCCTACACCAAGGTGATGGAGATCAACTACTGGGGCTCCACGGTGGCGAAGAAGGCGCGCTTCGACGAGGCCCGGGGCGAGTGGGAGGTGCAGGTCGAGCGCGAGGGCAAGCCCGTCACGCTGCGGCCAAAACAGCTCGTGTTCGCGCTCGGCGTCTCGGGCTACCCGAACATCCCGAAGATCGAGGGCGCCGAGACCTTCCTGGGCGAGCAGCACCACTCCAGCCAGCACCCCGGCCCGGAGAAATACCAGGGCAAGAAGGTGGTGGTGCTGGGCTCGAACAACTCGGCGCACGACATCTGCGCGGCGCTGTGGGAGCACGGCGTGGACGTGACCATGATCCAGCGCAGCAGCACGCACATCGCGCCGTCGGCGTCGCTGATGGAGCTGGCGCTGGGCGGGCTGTACAGCGAGCAGGCGGTGGCCAACGGCATCGACCACCACAAGGGCGACCTGATCTTCGCGAGCGTCCCGTACAAGATCATGCACACCTTCCACATCCCGGTGTACGACGAGATGAAGAAGCGCGATGCCGATCTCTACGGCCGGCTGGAGAAGGCGGGCTTTCTGCTGGACTTTGGCGAGGACGGCTCGGGCCTGTTCATGAAGTACCTGCGCCGCGGCTCGGGCTACTACATCGACGTGGGCGCGAGCGAGCTGGTGGCCGACGGGCGCGTCAAGCTCAGGAGCGGCGTCGAGATCCAGCAGATCAAGCCCAGATCGGTGGTGCTCACCGACGGCACCGAGCTGGAGGCCGACCTCATCGTCTATGCCACTGGCTACGGCTCGATGAACCACTGGCTTGCCGACCTGATCTCGCCCGAGGTGGCCGACCGCGTGGGCAAGGTCTGGGGCCTGGGCTCCAACACCAAGAAGGACCCCGGCCCGTGGGAAGGGGAGCTGCGCAACATGTGGAAGCCCACCAACCAGCGGCAGCTGTGGATCCACGGGGGCAACCTGCACCAGAGCCGCCACTACTCGCAGTTTCTCTCGCTGCAGTTGAAAGCGCGCTACGAGGGGCTCGACACCCCCGTGTACAAGGTGGCGCCGGTGCACCACCTGCGCTGAGCGCGCTACCCGAGCAGCACCGCCAGGCGCGAAAGCGCGTGCGCCAGCGTTGCCTGGCGCACGCCCGGGCGGTTCAGCCTCGCAAAGCACTGCCGCTCGCTGTGCGTCGTGCCGTCCACGCACCAGCCGAACCACACGGTGCCCACGGGCTTGTCGGCGCTGCCGCCCGTGGGCCCGGCCACGCCGGTGACGGCGATGCTCGCCTGCGCGGCGGAATGGGCGACGGCCCCTTCGGCCATCGCGCGTGCCACGGGCTCGCTCACCGCGCCGTGCGCCGTGATGAGCGGCGCGGGCACGCCCAGCAGCTCGGTCTTGGCGGCGTTGGAGTAGGTGACGAAGCCGCGCTCGAACCACGTGCTGGAGCCGGGCAGCTCGGTGCATGCGGCGGCGATCAGCCCGCCGGTGCAGCTTTCGGCGGTGGCCAGCATCCAGCCGCGCGCGAGCAGTCGCCCGGAAATTTGAACCAGAAGTGCCTCCAGCGCTTGCCCATCAAGCGCCAGCAGCTCTTGGTTCGATAGTGTCATGCCGTGAAATGGCGCCAGAGCGCGATCACCAGCAGCGTGCAGCCCGCGGCCACCAGGTCGTCGAACAGGATGCCGAAGCCGCCGCGCCAGCCCAGGCCCTTGAAGCGCTGATCGGCCCACGCCACGGGGCCGGGTTTCACGGCGTCGAAGAAGCGAAACAGCGCGAACGCCACGAGTTGTCCCTGCCAGCCCGTGGGCATGACGAGCAGCAGGATGAGCCAGATCGCGACGATCTCGTCCCAGACGATGGCGCCGGGGTCGGCGATGCCCAGGTGCTGGGCGGTCACGGTGCAGGCCCACCAGCCCAGCGGCAGCGCCGCGAGCGTGAGCAGCGCCATGGACAGCGGCGCGAGCCAGTGCTGCACGATGGCGAACGCGAGCCAGCCCCAGAGCGTGCCCACGGTGCCGGGCGCCCACGGCGAGAGGCCGCTGCCGAACCCGAGCGCGATGTAGTGCGCCGGGTGGCTGAAGAGAAAGCCCGCGTCGGGGTGGTGGGAGGCGGCAGCCATGGCGCTCAGCGGCGTTCGCGCACGCGCACGTCTTCGTCGTGGCTGATCACGTGGCGGGCGGTGTAGCGCGCGGTGGCGCCCGCGGCCAGTTCCTGCTGCCAGGCGATGGTGCCGCTCTGGTTGCCCCAGGCGGTGGTGGCGGGCGTGGGCTCGTAGCTTGACTGCACGCGGATCTTGTCGCTTTGCGAGACCGGCGCGGCGTCGAGCACCTGCAATTGCACCGGCTGGGCGTGGCGGTTTTCCACGCTGTAGGCGCGCGCTATCGTGCGGTCGCTGCGCGCGCCGGTGAAGCCGCCGCTGGCCGTCGATTCCTGCACCGGGTCGGCATGCACCACGACGCTTTCGTCGCGCCCGAACGCGAGCCCGAGGCGTGCGTAGTCGCCCGCGCCCGGGTTGAACCGGCCCTGGCCGACGCTGGCGCCGTCGCGCACGAGCTGCACCGGCCCGGCGGGCCAGACGCCCGTGAGCGCGGGCAGCTCGGCCACGAGGTAGGCCGTGGCGTCCAGCGCCGGCGTGGTGCGCACGCGCAACGTGACGGGCAGCATCTGCGTGCCGAGCGTGAGCGTCGCGCGCTCGCCGCCCGAGGGCAGGTCCACGCGCTGCGGCACGACGAAGCGCGTGGCGTAGTCGCCCTCCACGGTGGCAACGTCCAAGCTCGGCGGGGGCACGTCTTCCGCCGGCGCCGGCGCCGGCGCGGGCATGGCCATCATCGCGCCGGCGGCCGCGCGCTCGCGCTGGACGGTGGGCGGGTTGGCCGGTGGCACGTCCAGCGTCCACGGGCGCGGCAGCGGCCCCTGGGTGGCGGCCAGCGGCTGGCCCGTCGAGAGCGTGAGCGCGACGCGGCTCCAGTCCTCGCCGGTGTTCTGGCTCACGAGCGCAAGGCGTTCGAGCTGCACCTGCGCGCCGCGCGTGTCGAGCTGCGCGCGGTAGCTGGGCGACCAGCTCGGGCCGCGCACCTGGTAGGCAAGGCGCAGGTCCGCCTCGGCCGGCGTGGCCAGCGTGACGCGCACCACCGCCACCTTGGCGCCTTGCGCGCTGCCGCGCTCGGCCTGCAGGCGCTTGAGCGCAAGCTCGCGTTCGTGCTGCGTACGCTCGGCCTGGTGCAGCCGCGTGAGCGTCTCCTGCGCGCTGCGCCGCAGCGCCTCGGCCGTGGTGCCGATCTGTGCCGCGGGGGTGCTGGCCGCGCCCTGCATGGGCGGGCTGGCGGCCTGCGTCTTGAGCCAGGTCTGCGCGAGCTGCAGCGACTGCACGTCGGCCTGCGCGCGGGCGAGATCGTCTTCGGCGGCGCGCAGGCGCTCGCGCAGCGCGCCGTCGCACGAGCCGGCCACCTCGCGCTCGAGTACCTGCACGTTCACGTCGCCGATGCGCACCGACGCCGGGCCGCTCACCTGCAGGCTGCGCGCATCGAGCTGGCCGGGCAGGCATTCGAACACCGCGCGCGTGCTGCCGGCGGCGATGTGCAGCACGCGCTCGACGGTGGCGCTGCCGGGGTAGAGCGTGACGGCATCGATGCGCGCGACCTCGGCGCGCAACGCGCCGGCAATGAGGATCGATGCGGCGGCGAGAGCAGAGGCAGGAATGCGGCTGTGCATGCCTGCTAGTGTGCCCGAATGCGCGCCGCCGCCTGCTCCCGGCGGGGGCGCGGCCCGCGCGTCACGAACTGGCGGCGAACCCGACCGAGCGGACGATGGGTTGCCAGCGGTCGAAATCGCGGCGCAGCAGCGCGCCCAGTTCCGCCGGGGTGGATGATGCGGCCTCCACGCCCGCGCCGGCCAGCGCGCGTGCCGCGTCCGGGTGGGCGATCGCCTCGCGGATGGATGCGCTCGCGGCTTCGGTCAGTGCCCTGGGCGTGCCGTCCGGCATGAAGAAGCCCAGCCACTCGTCGAACTGGATTTCGGGCATGCCCTGCTCCGCGTAGGTCGGCACGCTCGGCGTGAAGCGCGAGCGCTGGGGCCCCGAGGTGGCGAGCAGGCGGCACTTGCCCGCGCGCACATGCTCCACGAAGCCGCCCACGGGGCCGGACGCGGCCGCGATCTGCCCGCCGATCATGTCCAGGATCGCCGGCTGCGTGCCGCGGTACGGCACGTGCACGACCTCGACACCCGCGTGGCGTGACGCGAGGATGCCGACGAAGTGCGGAATCGAGCCGGCTGCGGGCGAGGCGAAGCTGGCCTGCGCGGGGTTCTGCCGGCACCAGTCGAAGAACTGCGCGAGCGTGCCGACCGATGCCGGCACCATCGGGCCCACGCCGAAGCCGAATTCAAAGCGCCCCGCCAGCGCCACCGGCACCAGATCGCGGAACGGGTCGTAGGGGAGGTTGCGGTAGGTGTGCGGATAGATCGTCAGCACCGAGGCGGGCGTCACCATGCAGGTGCGGCCGTCGGCCGGCTTGCCGCGCAGCGCGGTGACCGCGAGCTGGCCGCCCGCGCCGGTGCGGTTTTCCACAATGATGTTGCGCGCATAGGCGTTTGGCCGCGCGGCAACGGTGCGCGCCGCCGTGTCCGACACGCCGCCCGGCGCGATGCCGACGTACACGAGAAGGTTATCGACGGCGATCTGCGCCCACGCGGCGCCCGGCAGCGCCGGAAGCGCGCACATGCCGGCGGCAAGCCCGAGGAAAGTGCGGCGGTCAGGAGGGTTCATGGGGTGCCTTGCGTGGGGGGGATGGTGCGCCGCGCCAGCGGTTCAGGCGCGGGCTGCGAGCGCGCGGTCGAGAAATTCGAGCCTGTCCTGTCCCCAGAACGACTCGCCTTCGAATTCGTACCACGGCGCGCCGAAGACCTGCAGGTCGATGGCGGCCTGGGTGTTGCGGTCGTACAGCGCAACCGCCGCGGGCGCCATGCGCGCGTCGTAGAGCGCCGGGCCGTCGAGCCCGCACTCGGTGCCGATGCGCGTGAGCGTCTGCGGGTCGGAGATGTCGCGCTCCTCGGCCCAGACGGCCCGCAGCACCGCGCCGGTCAGGCGCAGCGCGGCGGCGTTGCCGTGCTGCACGATGGTGGCCGCGATCATGCGGGCCGCGGATGTTTCATCGACCGGGAAGTATCTGGGATGCAGATGCAGCGGTATTCCGAGGTAGGTGGACCAGCGCTGGAGCTCGACCAGCCGGTAGGCCTGGCGCTGCGGCGGCCGGTCCTTGAGCTGCAGACCGCCGGACATCGGAAAGATCACGTCGCCCATGGCGAACGGCCGCGGCTCGACCTCCGCGCCGTGCTTTTGCGCCAGCGCCAGCAGGCGCGCATGGCCGAGGTAGGTCCACGGAGACCGAGGCGCAAGGTAGTAGTGGATGATTTTCATGCGGCAGGCGGCAGTAACAAACTGTCAGTCTAGGCCGCGCTGACCGGGGAGACCATGAGGGTTGACCCGCGCCGCTGCGTCGCGCGGCGCTACGCGAAGTGGTCGAACCCGGCAAAGTCGTTGGGTACCGGCTGTCCCTCGGCGTTCGTGAGGCGCAACCCGGGCTGCGCCTCGATGCGACCGATGCGCGTCACGCGGGTGGCGCTTGCCGCACCCGCCGCCCGCACGAGTGCGCGCCGCGCGGGCGGTGCGGTGAACACGAGTTCGTAGTCGTCGCCCCCGGCCAGCACGCAGCCCTGGAGCTGCGTGGAGGTCAGGGGCAAAGTTTCTGCATCAAACAGGGCTCCAGCGCTGGTGGGGCAAGCGCTGGCAGCTATCAACGCAGTCGTTGGCGTCACCTCGATCGTGGCACCCACCCCGGATGCATCGAGCACGTGCGCCAGGTCGCCCAGCAGCCCGTCGCTCACGTCGATGCAGCTCGTCGCCACGCCGCGCAGCGCCAGGCCCAGTGCCACGCGCGGCGTGGGGCGCTCCAGCCGCGCGCGCGCGGTGGCAAGCACCGCCTCGGGCAGCCGCCACGCGCTGCGCAGCGCGTCCAGCGCCAGCCGCGCCTGCCCCGGCGCGCCGCTCACCCACACGTCGTCGCCCGCGCGCGCGCCGCTGCGCTTGAGCGCGTCGCCCTGCGCCACCTCGCCGAACACGGTGATGCACAGGTTCAGCGGCCCCGCCGTGGTGTCGCCGCCGACGAGTTCGCAGCCGTGCGCATCGGCCAGCGCCAGCAGCCCGCGCGCGAAGGCCGCAAGCCAGGGCTCGTCCACCTTGGGCAGCGCGAGCGCCAGCGTGAACGCCAGCGGGCGGGCGCCGCAGGCCGCCAGGTCGGAAAGATTCACCGCCAGCGCCTTGTGGCCCAGCGCCTCGGGATCGGTGCCGGCGAAGAAATGCCGCCCCTCGACCAGCATGTCGCTGGAGACGGCCAGTTGCATGCCGGGCGCGGGCGCGAGCAGCGCGCAGTCGTCGCCCACGCCCAGCGCGGCGCGGCGCGCGGGCCGCGTGAAGTAGCGCGCGATCAGGTCGAACTCACCCATGCTCGCCCACTCACCGCGCTGCGCGAAAGCGCAGCGCCGCCTGGCGCGTCACTTCCGCCAGCAGCTCCTCGCGCGCCATGCGCTCGCGCAGCCAGCGCGCGTCGTTGTGCCCCGCTGCTGCCTCGTCGCGCAACAGTTGCAGTGCGCCGGTGGCGCCGTGCGCCTCGGCGTGGGGCGCGATGCGGCCCATCGTGCGCAGGATGTGCTCGCGCAGCGGCAGGTGCTCGCCGGTCGCGGGCTCGACGTACTCGGCCTCCAGCCCGAAGCGGCAGGCCTGGAAGCGGTTGTAGGTGTAGACGAGGTAATCGTCCTCGGAGGGCGTGAAGGGCTGTTCGGCCATAAACCATGCCGCCAGCGACTGCACGTAGCCCGCCAGCGCCGCCGCGCGCTCGATCGTGAGCGGTGTGTCGAACACGCGGATTTCCACCGTGCCGAAGCCCGGCTTGGGGCGGATGTCCCAGTAGAAATCCTTCATGCTCTTGACCACGCCGGTGCCCGTCATCTTGTCGAAGTAGTCCTCGAACGCGGCCCAGGTGAGCACGCAGGGCGCGCGCCCCGAGAGCGGAAACGCGAACACGGAATTGAGCCGCGCCGAATCGAACTGCGTGTCGTGCCCCTGCACGTAGGGGCTGGACGCCGAGAGCGCGATGAAGTGCGCAATGTAGCGGCTCATGCGGTGCAGCATCAGGAGCGCCGCGTCCGCGTCGGGGCAGCCCACGTGCACGTGCTGGCCGAAGATGGTGAACTGCTTGGACAGGTAGCCGTAGAGCTGCGACAGCTCCAGAAAGCGCGGCTTGTCGTAGATGCGCCGCTCGTGCCACTGCTGAAACGGGTGCGTGCCGCCGCCGAGCACCGCGATGTTGAGCTTGTCCGCGCTTTTCACGAGCGCGTCGCGGATCTGCGTGAGCTGGCCCAGCACCTCGGCGCTGCTGCGGCACACGTCGGTGGAAATCTCGATCATGCCGCTCGTCATCTCCGGCACCACGCTGCCGGGCAGCGGTTCCTTCTTCATCAGGCGCAGCATGTCCTCGGCATAGGGCGCAAGGTCGTAGTCGTGCGTGTTGACGAGCTGCAGCTCCAGCTCCACGCCGAGCGTGAGCGGCTGTGAATCGTGGAAGGCTTCCAGGTTCATGGGGACTCCTCGTCGGCCGCTTCTTCCTGGGCGCCTGCGCGCAGCCGCATCTGTGGCGCCCAGGGCTTGATGCTCTCGCCCGCGGCGTATACCGCCAGCGTCGCGATCACCGCGCCCAGCACCTCCATGAGCAGGATGGCCGGCAGCGCGATGCGCGCGATGAGCGCGCCCGTCTCCTGCGACGTCGCCATGAAGCCCGACGTGACGAGCAGCGCCACCGCCGACATCGGCGTGAGCGCGCCGCTGAGCCACACCGCCTGGCGCCAGCTCGCGCCGCTGCCCGCGTTGGCCAGGCCCACGCCGATCGCCTTCGCCACCAGCCGCACGGCCACCAGCGCCAGCACGCTCGCGGCCACGGCGGGGCTCCACTCGCCCTGCGCCGCGACGGTGGACACCAGCACGAACATCAGTATCGCAAGCAGCGCGCGCGCCGAGCTCGCCTGGCGCGGCCATGCCCACGGGCGCGGGTGGATCTGCTTGAGCAGCATGCCGCCGATCAGCGCCGCCAGCGGCGCCGAACCGCCCAGCGGCGCGGCAAGCGCCGTGGCCAGCGCGATCAGCGCCAGCACCAGGATGGCGGTGTTCTCGCTCAGCGGGCTCATTGCGCGCAGCGCCAGGCGCAGCACCAGCGCCAGCAGCGCGCCCAGCGCCAGCGATGCACCCAGCACCCGCGCCACCGAGCCCAGCGCCCGCACCCAGTCCGCCGCCGGCTGCGTGAGCAGCTCGGCCTGCGCCGCGCCCAGCGTCAGCACGTACAGCGACGAGAGCGTGCACAGCACGATCGCGCGCTCGGTCACCGCGCCCGAGGCGCGCGTGTCCGAGACCACGCGCATCAGCACCGTGGGCGAGGCCGCCACCGCCACCAGCGCCAGCGGCCCCGCGGCGTGCGTCGGCACCGCGAGCGCGCGCATCGCCCAGTACACCGCCACGTAGGTCAGCACCGACTCGGCGATGCTCTGCACCAGCACCATGGGGTTGTGGCGAAACCAGCGCATCGGCAGCCGTCCGCCGCACTCGAACAGCACCACCGCCACCGCCAGCTCCATCAGGAACAGCCCCGCGCCCTGCAGCGGCCACACCGCGCCGCCAAAGCCCAGCAGCCCCACCACGGTACCCACCAGCGTGTAGCCCACCACCTTGGGCAGGCCGCTGTGGCGCTGCACCAGGTAGCCGACCACCGTGGCCACGGCCAGCAGCAGCGCCCACTGCGCCGTCGGCAGTGCGGCCGCGGGGTGCAGCCAGCGGGTGCCCCAATTCATCCATGCGTCCATCCGAATTCCTTGTCCCGCACGCACGGCGCGGGTGCTTCAAGCGTAGCGCGTGACGCTGCGCGCTTGGGCGCGGCGTCACGCAGGGGTTGCTCAGTGCAGCACGCGCCCCGGTTGCGCGGCTTCGCCGTCGCCCGCGACGGCCTCCAGCGAGAACAGCGGCACCGGGCAGTCGAAGTGCTCGCCATCCTCGGCCACGCAGAAGTAGCTGCCGTGCATGCTGCCGCTGGCGGTCGTGAGGCGGCAGCCGCTCGTGTACTCGAACGCCTCGCCGGGCGCGAGCAGCGGCTGCTGGCCCACCACCCCCAGCCCCTTGACCTCCTGCACGCCGCCGTGCGCGTCCACGATGATCCAGTGGCGCGCGATCAGTTGCGCGGTCACGTCGCCCACGTTGGTGATCGTGATCGTGTACGCGAAGCTGTAGATGCCGCGCTCGGGCGACGAATGCTCGGGCAGGAACTGCGGGCGCGCCTCGGCGCGGAAGGCGTAGGCAGGCATCGGACACATGGTAGCAGCGCCGCTGCGACAATGCGGCCCCATGACTGCCCCCTGCCGCATCGCCCCGTCCCTCCTCTCGGCCGATTTCGCCCGCCTGGGGGAGGAGGTGCGTGACGTCATCGCCGCCGGCGCCGACTGGATTCACTTCGACGTGATGGACAACCATTACGTGCCCAACCTCACCTTCGGCCCCATGGTCTGCCAGGCGCTCAAGCCTCACGCGGTCACTGCCGCGGGCGCGCCGGTGCCGATAGACGTGCACCTCATGGTGCAGCCGGTCGACGCGCTCGCCGCCGCGTTCGCCCAGGCGGGCGCCGACTGCATCAGCTTCCACCCCGACGCCAGCGCCCACGCGCACCGCAGCGTGCAGGCGATCAAGGCCGCGGGCTGCAAGGCGGGCCTGGCGTTCAACCCCGCGATGCCGCTGGACGTGCTCGACTGGCTGATCGACGACATCGACCTCATCCTCATCATGAGCGTCAACCCGGGCTTTGGCGGCCAGTCCTTCATCGATAGCGCCTTGCGCAAGGTGCAGGCGGCCCGCAGCCGTATTTCGGCCTCGGGTCGCGACATCCGGCTGGAGGTCGATGGCGGCATCAAGGTCGAGAACATCCGCCGCGTCGCCGACGCTGGCGCCGACACCTTCGTCGCGGGGAGCGCCATCTTCGGCCAGCGCGACTACGCGGCGGTCATCCGTGCGATGCGCGCCACTCTGGCCGGTCGATAGTTGCGTCCTGACAACGTATTTGTCTCGAAAACCGAACGCAATCGCCGAATGACCAGCGAAATTCGGGGTTTTGCGGCAACCGACACTCCCCTCTCCCAAATAATTGCAACCGGCTGCGTCGTGACGTAACACGGCGCGGCACCTGCTCAGTTGTGGCGGTCATCGTCTGCAGCCCCGGGGCGCAGCGTTCGAGAGGGGTTTTATCCATGTCGTTGTCGCATTCGGTGCTGGCATCCAGCCGCTGCGTGTCCCCGGTTGCCGGGTGGTTGCGTCGGGGGGCGGTGCTGCTCGCAATCGGGTTGATCTCGGTGGCCGCGTTGGCCGACCCGAATCCCGAATTCACGGTGGGCGTGAACAACGCGCCTGGCCAGAAGACCACGCTCAAGCCGGGCGAGCAGACCGTCGTCCGCTTCACGCTGCAGAATGATTCGGCAACCCCGTTCAATGGGGTGCACTTCGATGTGTCGCCTACGGGCGGCGGCACCAACACGCTGGTAGTGGTGGGCTCCCCTCCGTTTCCCATCACAGGCACGGGCTGTACCGGCGGTGCAGTGGATGTATCCGCCGGCGCAGGCAATGTGAAGCTGACCGGCCTGACCGTGCCCGCCAAGGCTGGAGGTACACCCGGCGTGTGTTATGTGGACGTGCCGGTGATGGCGATCTCGTCCGCAGGTGCATCCTCCACCGTCACCTATGCGTTGGATGAGGGTGCGGTGGGCACGGCGGGCAGCGACACCAACAAGACTGGCGGGAGCCAGGGTTTCGCCGTTCTGGAGGCTGCGCGGCCCACCTGGACCAAGGCGTTTTCGCCCTCCACGGCGGTCCTCGGGGGAGCGCCCGCCACGCTGACGCTCAAGATCACCAATCCGGCCGATGGCGTTGCGCTCAGCGGCATTCATTTCGAGGACGTGTTTCCGACGGCTGGTGGCAAGGCGGTGATCGAGCCCGAAGGCACTCCGGCCACGCTTGCGGGCTGCGGGCCGAGCGCTGCTGCGGCGTTGACCACGGGCGACAACGCCAAGGTCAGCGTCACCGACGCATCGCTCGCGTCGGGCCAGACCTGTACCGTGACGATGCAGGTCAAGGCGCGCCAGACCAATGGCGAGTACCAACTGGCCAATCAGCAGAACAGGCTCGACCCTGCCGGCTTTGGCAGTGACCAGGGCCTCAAGCCCGGCACGACGGCCACGGCCAACATCACCGTGCGCTCGCCGCTTTCGGTCACCAAGAGTGCAACCCCGGCGCGCGTCGCCAGCGGCCAAAACGGGACGTTCGTCGTGACGCTGACCAACAGCGGCACCGTTGCGTTGCCGGTGACGCAGTTCAACGAGCTCAACATCGATGGCGGAGGGCAATCGGGTCAACGCCTGACGCCGACGGGCATCAGCAACAGCTGCGGTGGTACCAACACCTACACCGCCAGCGCTGGCGGCGGCTTCCAGACGGGTGGTTACAGCATTCCCGCTGGCAGTAGTTGCACGATCGCGGTCACCTTCACGGGAACGACGGACAACAACACCCCGCTCACCTTCACCAACAGCATTCCTAAAGCTGCGATCGACGTGGGCGATGCGGCCATCGTCAGCCAGGACGCGAGCGCAGCAGTCACGATCATCGACGAGCTGTTCGTCGACAAGTCGCGCTCGCCGGCAAATGCGGCGCCTGGCAGCGCGGTCCGGTACACGGTCACGATCAGCAACTTCGGCACGACGGACCGCACCGATGTGCACCTCACCGACGCGCTGAAAAACGGCTCGACCTTCCTCACTGGAACCATCGGCGGCGCGGACTACACGCCGACGTTGACTCCAGCGTGCGGCGTGCTCGGCAACGTGCCCGCCAAGGGCGCAACCGCCGTGGATTTCATCATCCCGACGCTGGCGGCAGCCAGCGGCAACACACCCGGCCAGTGCGTGGTGTCGTTCTGGGTGATGACCAGCCCGGATGCGACGACCAATACCGCGAACCGCATCGATCAGTGCGGTGTCTGGTACGGCTCGCAGGCTGCGCCGAACTGCAACGGCAGACCATCGAACGAGGTGACGACCACCTATCAGAAGGCGCTGGTGGCCGACAAGACCTTCAATGGCACGAACTACCAGTATCCGGGTGGCATGCCGAACGGTACGGACCAGACCGGCCTGAGCAAGCCCGAAGGCACGCCGGTGACGATGCGCATCCGCGTGCGCAACTACAGTGACGCCCCGCTCACCACGGTCACGCTGGGCGACACATTCCCGAGCGGGTTGAAGATCGCCGCGGTGCCCAATGCCTCATCCACCTGCGGCGGCACGGTCACGGCTGCGGCGGGCACCACCTCGATCGCGCTCAACGGCGCGGAAATTCCCGCGCGCACCGCGTCCACCAACGCCCCTGGCCTCTGCACGGTGCAGGTCGATGTCGTCGGCCCCGCGGGCACCTACCCGAATACCGCGCAGGTCACGGCGACGCAGACCTACGCGGACGGCGAGGTGGCGACCGTCGAGGCGAACACCAACCAGGCGACGCTGACCTATACCGGCGCGCTCGAGACGGCCAAGGTCTTCATTCCCGGCGCCATGACGGCCGACGGCAAGGCGCAGGTGCGCATCCGCCTGACGAACACCGACCCGGTGAACGCGTTGACCGACGTCAGCGTGACCGATCCGCTGCCCGCCGCGCCCAACGGTCTGGTGCTGGCCAATCCTGCGGGCATGTACACCACCTGCGGCGGCAGCCCGGTCGTGACGGGCGCAGCCGGAGGCAACCAGGCCCGACTGACCGGGGCCGCGCTGCCACCGGGCGGTTCGTGCGACTTCCTGTTCGACGTCGTCAACACCGGCAGCGGCACCGGCAACTGGGTCAACACGATTCCCATCGGTGGCGTGACCGCGGCTAACGACGTGCACAACACGACGCCGGTGACGGCAACGCTCTTGCGCAGCAGCGAGGCGGTGCCCACGCTCTCCAAGAGCATCAGCCCGACGACCGTGGCGCCCGGTGAAGCGGCGCGGCTCACGATCCTGATCACCAACGGCAACCAGGCCGTCACCGGACTGGCGGTCACCGACTATTTCACGACCGACGGTACCGCCAGCGGTACGCCCAACGGCATGCGCATCGCCAACCCGGCGAATGTGGCGACCACCTGTACCGGGGCCGTTCCTGCGGCGATCGTGGGCAGCGCGCAACTGGCGCTGACGGGGGGGCAGCTCGCGGCAAGCGCCAGTTGCACCCTGAGCGTGGACGTGACCAGCACCAACCCGGGTGCGGTGGTGAACACGATACCGCTGAAAGCGATCACGACCGACCAGGGGCACACCAACAGCACCACGATGGGCTCGGCCACGCTGCAGACGAACAAGAGCATGACGCTGGACAAGCACTTCATCCCGAACGTGGCCTCGGCCGGCGAACGCGTGCGCCTGCGCATCAACTTCCATAACTCGACCATGGTCGCCGCGACCAATTTCGCGTTGACCGACAACCTGCCGGCGGGCATGGTTGTGCCCCCGGGGCCGAACGTGGTGCAGACCTGCGGGCCGAACACCGTGGTGGACGTGAGTGACGCCACCAAGGTGATGATTTCCAGGGGCACGCTGGCCGCCGCAGTGGGCGGCAGCACCACCTCCTGCTACGTGGAGCTGGACGTGCAGGCCAGCGCCGAGGGCGACTACGTCAACACCATCCCGAACCGGGGCTTCACCGTCGATGGAGACCCGGTGGACCACCCGCCCTCAAGCGACACGCTGCATGTGCTCAAGCCGTTGGTGCTGCACAAGGCCATCGACAGCCGCACGCTCGATGCGGGCAGCCCGGCCGGTTTCACCACCGGCGCGGCCACGCGTGCGCAGGGGCAGCCGGCAACGTTGACGCTGCGCCTGACCAATCCCAACACCAGCGCGGTGAGCGAGCTGGTCGTGATCGACAACCTGCCCACGGGCCTGGTGGTGGCGCTGACGCCCGACACTGCCACCACCTGCTCGAACGGCACGGTGACGGCGGCGCCCTCCGCGACGTCGGTGCGCCTGACCGGCGCGACGCTCGCGGCCGGCGCCAGTTGCGACGTGACGGTGCAGGTGTTGAGCAACACGCCCGGCAACTACGTCAATACCGTGCCCGCCGGGGCGGTGACGACGAAGGAAGGCGTGACCAACGGCAGCGTGACGAACGCCGAGCTGGTCGTGAGCGGCGTGCCGACGGTGGCCAAGCAGTTCACCCCGGCAGTGATTCCGGCCAACGGCACCTCGCGCCTGACGATCGTGCTGGGCAACCCGAACACGACCGAATTGACGCTGACGGCGGCTCTGGTGGACACGCTGCCCACGGCCCCTGGCACGATGAAGGTTGCTACCCCGCCGGCGGTCGGTGGCACCTGCCCCGGCACGGTGACCGCCGCCGCGGGCGCGCTGAGCGTGACCTACGCCAGCGGCGCGAAGATCCCGGCAGGGGGCTGCACGATCGAGGTCAACGTCACGGCCGACCTGGCGGGCACGTACAACAACACCATCCCCTCGGGCGCGCTGCAGACCGACGGGGGCCACAATGCCGACGCAGCCAACGCGCCGCTCAAGGTGAGCACGCAGGGCTATATCTCGGGCAAGGTGTACGCGGACAACAACGTCACACCCGACGGCGTGTTCAACGGCACCGATCAGCCCATCGCCGGCGTGCCGGTGGAACTACATGCGGGTAACAGTTGCACGGGCGCACTGCTGGCTACGGCAACCACGGATGCGCTGGGCAACTATCTGTTCTCCGACCTTGCCGCGGGCAGCTATTCGGTGTGCCAGGGCAGCCAGCCGCCGGGTACCAGCAACGGTACCACCACCGCGGGCACGATCCAGTCCGTGAATGGCAGCACCGGGACGCCGGGCAGCGCCAGCAACCCCAGTGCGACGACGAGCGCGATCGCTGGCATCGTGCTGGGCGCAACCGGCACTGGTGAGGTCAGCGGCTCGGTGGACAACAACTTCGCCGAAATCAAGCCGTCGAGCATCAGCGGCAAGGTGTACAAGGACCTGAACAACGACGGCCTCATCAATGGCGCCGACAGCGGCATTGGTGGCCAGACGGTGCAGTTGCTCGATGGCATGGGCAACGTCGTGCAGACGACCGTGACCGACGCCGACGGCAACTACCGCTTTGACAACCTGCTGCCCGGCACCTACAGCGTGCGCCAGCCGGCCCAGCCTGACGGCACGTCCAACGGCAAGGCTGCGGGCGGGAGCGTGCCCAATGGCGGCACCGCCGGCGTGGGCAGCAATCCCAGCGCCACGAGCAGCCAGATCGCGGGCATCGTGCTGCCGCCCAACACGCACGCCACGGGCAACAACTTCGGTGAAATTCCGGGCAACCGCACGATCAGCGGCAGCGTGTTCCTCGACGTCAACAACGATGGCCTGATGAACGGCACCGATCACGGCATCGGAGGCGTGCCCATCACGCTCACCGGAACTGACGTCAACGGCAACACCATCACGCGCAGCACGACGACGCAGCCGGACGGCAGCTACAGCTTCACCGATCTGCCCGAGGGCACCTACACCATCGTGCAGCCGGGCCAGCCTGATGGCACGACCAATGCGCCGCCGCACGCGGGCACCACGGGGGGCACGCCGAGCAACCCGACGGCCACGAGCAGCCAGATCGCGAGCATCAACCTTACCGGCGCCAACACGGTGTCGGCGAACAACAACTTCCCCGAACAGCCCGGGCCGCATCCCGATCTGAAGATCGTCAAGACCTCGCTCACGAACACGCTGGCCGCGGGTTCGAGCGTGCCGGGCGTCTTCACGCTCACCCCGAGCAACATCGGCACGGTGCCGACCTCGGGCACGATCACCGTCACCGACCCGCTGCCCGCGGGCATGACGCTGGCGGCGCCGGCCACCGGCGCGGGCTGGTCCTGCCCGGCGCCAGCCGGCGCGACGAGCGTCACCTGCACGAGCGACGCCGTGATCGCCGCGGGTGCGACGGGTGCGCCGATCACCATCAAGGTGCTTGCGTCCGTATCGGCCAGCGGTGAGCTGCTTACCAACATCGCGCGCATCAGCGGCGGCGGTGAACCCGACGGTTTCGTCGGCCCCGAGAATGAAAGCGCCGCGCAGGTGCAGGCATCAGCGCCGGCCAAGGTCAGCGGCACGGTCTGGCGCGACGTCAACCACGACCGCGTGCTCGATCCGGGCGAACCGCGTGTGTCGGGCGTGCGCGTCGAACTGAAGCGCGACGGCGTCGTGGTCGCCAGTGCGGTCACCGATGAGCAAGGTCGCTACACCATCGACGGCGTGCCTCCGGGCACGGGCTACGAGCTGCGCTTCATCGACGCGGCCGGCGTGGTGTACCTGGGTGGGGTGACCAACGAGACCGGTGCCGTGGCTACACCCGGCCACCGCGATTTGAATGACCCGAACCCCGGGACGAACGCCGGCAACCCGGCGGGCGCGACGATCGTCGACGGCACGCTCGAGGGCATGACGCTGCTGGCGGGCGACAACATCGTGGAGCAGAGCCTGCCGCTCGACCCGAGTGGCGTGATCTACGACGCGGTGACACGCCAGCCCGTGGCCGGCGCGGTGGTCACGATCACCGGCCCGGCCGGGTTTGATCCGACGGTGCATCTGGCCGGTAGTCAGGGTACCCAGACCACAGGCGCAGACGGCTACTACCAGTTCTGGCTCTCGCCGAGTGCGCCCGCGGGGACCTACACCCTGCAGGTGACGGCGCCCGCCGGTTACGTGCCCGGGCCCTCGACCATGCTGCCGGCGTGCGCGCCGCCCACGCTGGACGTGAGTGCCGGTTTGCACAATCCCGAGGTGATACAGCAAAGCGCAGGCGCGCCCGGCACCGGGGTGCCGGCACAGGACCCGGCCGCCTGCACGGGTGCGACCGCGCCGAACACGACGCAGTACTACTTCAGCTTCACGATCAATCCGGCGGTCTCGCACCACGTGGTGAACAACCACATCCCGCTTGACCCCGTGTCGGGGGGCGCGATCGTGATGACCAAGACGTCGCCCAAGGTGAACGTCACCAAGGGCGAGCTGGTGCCCTACACCATCACCGCCACGAACACGTTGGCGGTGACGCTCACCAACGTGAACGTGCAGGACCAGATCCCGCCAGGCTTCCGCTATCGCATCGGCTCGGCGACCTACAACGGCCTGCCGCTGGAGCCCGCGGTGAGCGCTCGCCTGCTGCAGTGGCCGAGCCAGACGTTCGCCCCGGCGGAGAAGAAGACCTTCCAGATGCTGCTGATGGTGGGCGCCGGCGTCGGTGAGGGCGAATACGTGAACCAGACGTGGTCGATCAACGACACCGTGAAAGAACGCATCTCCAACGTGGCCACGGCAACAGTGCGCGTGGTGCCCGATCCGCTGTTCGACTGCTCGGACCTCATCGGTACCGTGTTCGACGACAAGAACGCCAACGGCTACCAGGACCAGGGCGAGCTTGGCATACCGAACGTGCGCGTGGTGACGGTGCGCGGTCTGCTCGTGACGAGCGACGCGCAGGGGCGCTTCCACGTCGCGTGTGCCGATATTCCGCAGGCGGACCATGGCTCCAATTTCGTGATGAAGCTCGACGAGCGCACGCTGCCTTCGGGCTACCGCCTCACGACGGAAAACCCGCGTGACGTGCGCGTGACGCGCGGCAAGATGGTGAAGCTCAACTTTGGCGCCACGGTGCACAAGGTGCTGCGCCTGGAGGTGGACCAGCGTGCGTTCACGCCAGACACCGACGAGCTCGCACCCGTGTGGGCAGCCAGGCTGGCGCCACTGGCGCTGCAGCTCGCCGAGCGTCCCAGCGTGCTGCGCATCGCGTATCGCATGGGCACGAACGCGGAGAAGAAGGTCGCCGAACGCAGGCTCGAGGCGCTTGCGCAGCACCTGCGCAGCGTCTATGCCGAACAGGCCCGACAGGCATCCCGGGAGCACGACACACCTCGGCTGGTGATCGAAACAGAGTCGTTCGCCACCCAGCACGCCGAAGGGGGTGCCCAATGATCTACGCCAGTCAAGACAAGAGGGTTGCAGCCGTGCGCAGTGATCGTCAACGGGTGGGCCGCACTGCGGTGATGCTCGCGGTCCTGGTGGCCGTGGGTGGCAGCAGCTGGGCGCAGGGTCAGGACGCTGACGTCCGGGGCAAGCGCATCGACAACGCCACGCAGGTGGTGGTGGGCATGCCCCCGCCATCGGAGGCCATGCCCCGGGGCTTCAACTACCCGCTGCCTTCGGGGGTCACGCGGGCCGAGGCCGCCGCCTGGAAGGCCGCGCAGGCGAGCCTGCCGACCCAGCCGGCGCAGCAGACGCAGACGCTGAGCGAGGCAGACGCCTCCGGCGCGTTGTTCGAGTCGGGCAAGTCCGACCTGCTGCCTGCGTCACGCCAGCGGCTCGATGCGCTGATGGCGCCGCTCAAGGGCAAGAAGGGCGTGCGCATCTCGGTCATCGGTCACGCCGACAGCCAGCGCATGAACGCGCAGACGCGGCGCATCTACGGCAACAACCAGGGCCTGTCGGAGGCGCGGGCGCTCGCGGTCGCGCAGTATCTGCGCCAGGGGCTGCAGTTGCCGGCCGACGCGGTGGCGATCAGCGGCAAGGGCGACACCCAACCGGTGGCGAGCAACGCGACGCCCGCGGGCATGGCGAAGAACCGCCGCGTGGAGATTGCGTTGTGGTGGGACGAGACAGTGGCCGTCGCCGCGCCCGCACCGGCGCCCGCGGCGCCGCCCGCCGATCCGTGCGGACGCGTGGGCCAAGCCACGGACCTGCCATTCCGCGTGACCGTCGATGGCGAGGACATGAGCGGCGCCGAGGTCAATGAGGCCGACCGCCAGCGCTGCGTGGACGTGGCGCTGGAGCGCGCCGACATCCAGATCAAGTACGACGATCTCGCGGCCAAGCCCGCGCTCAACGTCTGGGCCGCGAAGGACCTGACGCTGCGCGGTGACGATGCGGTGTTCCGCGGCTGGACCAACTATGCTGCCTGGATCGCGCGCGCCGAGGTGCGCATCTTCCTCAAGGGTGCCGCCACTGATGGCAAACCCCTGGCGACGCTGCCGCTGACGTGGCAGCAGGAGACGCACTGGACGGTGCCCGTCGCCGGCGAGGACGAATACGTCTATGTGCTGCGCGTCTACGACACGCAGGGGCGCTTCGACGAGACGGCCACCAAGCAGCTCAACGTCGCGACGCGCGAGCGGCCGCTGAACGACATCGACAAGCCGGGCCGCGAGGCGCTCGTCGGGTGGGGCGAAAACGCGCTGCGGGTAAGCAACATCCCGGTGCGCGGCGGCACGATCACGGTGAGCGGCACCGGCATCAAGGCGGGCGAGCAGGTGGTGGTGCTGGGTCAGCGCATTCCGGTCGACGAACACGGGCGGTTCGTCGCGCGTGAAATCCTCGCTGCCGGCCCGCACGCGGTCGAGGTCGGCGTGACCGGCACGGACGGGCGCACCGCGACCTTCCGGCGCAACGTTTCCATCCCCGACGAGGACTGGTTCTACATCGCGGTGGGCGATCTCACCGTGGGGCGCAACCGCACCGCGGGGCCGGCCGAGATCGTCACCAGCGACCTGCAGCACTACCGCAACGAGACCTATGTCGACGGGCGCGGCGCGTTCTACCTCAAGGGCAAGATCAAGGGCGAGTGGCTGCTCACGGCCGCGGCGGACACGCGCGAGCAGCCGCTCAAGGACCTGTTCAGCAACTTCTCTGCCAAGGACCCGCGCTACCTGCTGCGCCGCATCGACCCCGACACCTACTACCCGGTGTACGGCGACGACAGCACGACGGTAGACGACGCGCCCACGCAGGGCAAGTTCTTCGTGCGGCTCGAAAAGGGCGACTCGCGCATCATGTGGGGCAACTTCCAGACCCAGTGGAGCGGCTCGGAGCTGATCCAGTATTCGCGCGGTCTGTACGGCGCCAACGCGCGCTGGCGTTCAGAGGACGCCACCTCGTTCGGTGAGCGGCGCAGCGGCGTGGACGCCTTCGCCGCCGACCCCGGCACCATGGCCGCGCGCGAGGAGTTTCGCGGCACCGGCGGGTCGCTGTACTACATGCGCCACCAGGACGTGACGGTCGGCTCCGAGCGCCTGTGGGTTGAGGTGCGTGACCGGGACTCGGCGATGGTGCTCGAACGGCGTTTGCTCACGCCGGGGCAGGACTACGAGGTCAGCTACCTGCAGGGCCGCGTCCTGCTCACGCAGCCGCTGCCGTCCACGGCCGGTGCGGGTGGGCTCATCTACACCAGCGCGCTCGCGGGCAACCCGTTGTACCTCGTCGCGACCTATGAATTCGTGCCCGGCCTCACCGAGGTCGATTCCATGGCCTACGGCGTGCGCGGCAGCCACTGGGTGAGCGACCAGGTGCGCATCGGCGCAACCGCCTACCGTCAGGGCGAAGGCGCAGCGCGCCAGACGCTCGCGGGCGTCGACGCGACGGTGCGCGTGGCGCCGGGCACGCAGATCAAGGCCGAGGTCGCGCGCTCCAAGGGCACGGGTGACACCAGCATCAGCAGTTCGATCGACGGTGGCTATGGCTTCAGCCCGATCACCGGCGCAACCAACGATGGTGCGTGGGCCAAGCGCATCGAGGCGAGCGTCGATCTCGCCGAGGTGACCGAGAGCCACAAGGGAACCATCAGCGGCTACGTGCAGGACCGCGACCGCGGTTACTCCGCCCCGGGGCAGATCGCCTACAGCGGCGAGGCGGTGCGCCAGGCGGGCGCGAAGGCGCAAGTGCCGCTTTCTGACAGCACCACGCTCAAGGCCAAGGTCGACCAGCGCAGCGGCGACATCCAGGACGCGAGCAACGTCGAAGTGGCGGTGCGCCAGCAGCTCGATGAAGAGTGGGCCGTGGTGGTGGGCGCGCGTCACGACAAACGCACGTTGACCGCGGCCAATGCGAGTCCCTACCTCAGCCAGCAGGGCGGGCGCACCGACGTGCAGGTGCGCGGCGAGTACGCGCCGCTCAAGGACGGCGGCAAGCCCGGCGAGAAGGAAGACTGGTCGATCTACGGCTTCGCGCAGGGCACGGTCGAGCGCAGCGGCGAGCGCGACGCGAACAACCGGCTCGGCCTCGGAGGCGCCTGGCGACTCAATGACCGCCTGACGCTGAACGCCGAGGCCTCGGGTGGCAACCTGGGTGCCGGCGGCATGCTCGGTGCGGACTGGCGCGTGAACGACCGCAGCAACGCCTACCTGAACTACCGCCTGGAGAGCGAGAACCCCGACACCAACTTCCGTGGCCGCTACGGATCGTGGGTGACGGGTACCAACTACCGCCTGAACGACGCCACGCGGCTCTTCGGCGAGGTGCGCTCCACCAGCGGCGCCGGCTCGCAGAGCCTGGTGCAGGCGTTCGGGGTCGATCTCGCGCCCAACGACCGCTGGACCTTTGGCTCCAAGATCGAGTTCGGCACGATCAGCACCATGCTCGGCGGTGACATCACCAACGGCACGCTGCTGCAGGGTGGCGACTACGAGCGCAAGGCGGTGGGCTTTTCGACGAGCTACAAGTTCGACGACATCAAATACTCAGGTTCGCTGGAACTGCGCCGCGACACCAACAACCTGGGCCAGACGCGCGACACCTGGCTGATGCGCAACACCTACGGCCAGCAGCTCACGCCCGCGTGGCGGCTGCTGGGCAAGGCCAACATCTCGCGCAGCAGCAACACCGAGGGGGCGTTCTACGACGGCAACTTCCACGAGTTCGTGATCGGCGCGGCCTACCGCCCGGTGGACAACGACCGCTGGAACACGCTGGTCAAGCTCACGAGCTACTACGACATGCCGACAGCGGGGCAGCTCGACCCCTACGGCACCATCGCCGACTACTCGCAAAAGAGCACGATCTTCGCGGTCGACACCATCTGGGACGTGAAGCCGTGGCTGTCGCTCGGGTTCAAGTACGGCCTGCGCGTGGGCAAGCTGCGCATGAACAAGGCCGCCGGGCCCTGGTTCTCCAGCCGCGCCGACCTGGTAGTGCTGCGCGCCGACTGGCACTGGGTGCACGAGTGGGACATCGTCACCGAGCTACGCCGTCTGCGTGCCCGCGAGGCGCAGGATGCACGCGCCGGCGCGCTGGTGGGCGTCTACCGGCATGTGGACAAGCACGTCAAGGTGGGCGCGGGCTACAACTTCACCAACTACTCGGACGATCTCACCGATCTGTCCTACCGCAGCCGCGGCTGGTTCATCAACGTGCTGAGCACCTTCTGAACCCAGCGGCCCGCTCCAGGTGGAGCTGGCCGCTTGTGCGCTGCGCTCAGCGCGTGACGATGCGGGTCTGGACTTCCTCGCGCAGCAAGCCCCCGCCATCGACCGAACCGCTCACGATGGCCTGCGGGCCCATGCGGGCGCGGCAGTCGGCCTGGTCCTGCGGTGCCTTGAAGACCTCGCAGCGCGCGAGCGCGTTGCGCTCGTAGGTGGCGGCGCTGGCTGTCGTCAGCGCGCCCTCGCGCGCGGCCTGCGCGGCGGCGCCCGTTTCACGCACGCAGGCTGCCCGGCTGGCCGCGGGCTCGCTTGCGCAGGCCGATGTGGCCTGTGCCGGGGCGGCCTGTGCGGCGGCGCCGCATGTGAGCAGCAGGGCGGAAACGAGGTAGGCGTAGCGCGATAGTGTCATGATCCAACTCCAATGTGCGCACCGCATGGTCGCGGTGCCGCAACGCTGTGTTCGATACCGCTGGGCGCGCAGGCGCCGGGAGAAAGTGTGAATGCGTGTAACCGATGCCGCTGCCACGGATAGCCGCCGCCAGGGCGCATGGACCCAGGGCGTGGACGCGGTGATGCTCGATCTGGATGGCACGCTCGTCGACACCCTCGGCGACTTTGCGGCAGCGGTGAACCGCATGCTGGACGAGCTGGGATACCCGGCGATGCCGACCGCCGAGATTGCACTGCGCGTCGGAAAAGGTTCGGAACATTTGTTGCATTCGGTATTGCGCTGGGCCGCCGCGCAGGCGCGTCCCGGGCAGGACGCCGTGCCTGATCCGGCGCTGTTCGCGCACGCCTGGGCGCGTTACCAATCACACTACGAGCAGATTAACGGTCAGCACGCGCGCGTCTATCCCGGTGTACGCGAGGGGCTGGCGCGCCTGCAGGCGGCGGGGCTCGCGCTCGTGTGTCTGACCAACAAACCGCGTGCGCATGCGCGCGCGCTGCTGCACGTCAAGGCGCTTGACGGGTACGTGCGGGAGGTCTTCGGCGGCGACAGCTACGAGCGCAAGAAGCCCGATCCGCTGCCGCTCCTGAAAACCTGCGCGTGGCTGGGCACCCCGCCGGCGCACACCCTGATGGTGGGTGATTCGAGCAACGACGCGCAGGCGGCGCGCGCGGCCGGTTGCCCCGTGGTGCTCGTCACCTACGGCTACAACCACGGCGCGCCGGTGCGCGAGGTGGACGCCGACGGCACGATCGACGCGCTCACCGAACTGCTGCGGTGAGCGCGACGACCGTGCGCGCGACCAACGTCAGGGCTTGATGTAGGCGTAGTGCTCACGGTTCTGCAACTGGCCGATGTGCACCACGCCCGAGGGCGTGAAGTCGGCGTCCATGATGAACTGCTCTTTCTTGAGGTTGCGGTTGCGCAGCGTGATCTCGCAGACCTCGAAGCGCACGCCGCGCGCCTTGAGCGCGCTCACGAGCGAGGCGTAGTCGATGTTCGGGTTCTTCGGGTCTTTCGCGCCGTCCATGAGGAAGTCCACCCCGTTGGCGTGCGTCACGACGACGATCTTCGTCTGCGGCGCCACGTCCAGGTGGTTGCGCACGTTGCGCAGCCCCTTGGTGGCCTGCGTCGCCGCGTCGTCGATGTGGTAGACCACCTTGTCCACGTCGCTGGCGGATTTGTCCTGGGCCATGGCGGCGGCCGCGGCGGCAAGCATGCCGGTGGCGAGCAGCGTGCGGCGGGCGCGGGTACGTGGTGTAGAGGGCATCGGTGTTCTCCGTGTGGCAGCAAAATTTGAACCGTGCAGCGTAGCGCGAAATACGCTGCCCTGCAGCGCCCGGCGATTTGGCGCCGGTGCCGTGCGCGGCTTTGCTACACTGGGGCCATGTTCATCCATCGCGCGTTCATTGCGGGTCTGAGCGACCGGGGAGCCTGGCCCTGGCGTCGCTGCGTGCCGCTCACCTGAACGCGCCCGGGGCACCGCCCAGGGTGCCCACGCCGCTCCGCTGCATCGCAGGCGGAGCCCCCTCCTTCACGAAAACGTCTGGCGGCCCCGCTGCAAGCGCCGCCGGATCTGGGAGTGAACCGTGATTACTGAACTCGAATTCAAGAGCCTGGCCGGTGAAGGCTACAACCGCATTCCGCTGATAGCGGAGGCCTTCGCCGATCTTGAAACCCCGCTGTCGCTGTATCTCAAGCTCGCCCACGGGCAGGGCGACGGGCGCAACAGCTTCCTGCTCGAGTCGGTCGTGGGCGGAGAGCGCTTCGGGCGCTACAGCTTCATCGGCCTGCCCGCGCGCACGCTGGTGCGCGCCAGCGGCTTTGGCGACGGCGCGCGCACCGAGGTGGTGACCGATGGCGCCGTGGTGGAGACGCTCGCGGGCAATCCGCTGGATGCGATCGCCCGGTACCAGCAGCGCTTCAAGGTGGCGCTGCGCCCCGGCCTGCCGCGCTTTTGCGGGGGGCTGGCGGGTTACTTCGGCTACGACGCGGTGCGCTACATCGAAAAAAAGCTCGAACGCACGTGCCCGCCCGAGCAGATCGGGTGCCCCGACATCCTGCTGCTGCAGTGCGAGGAGGTGGCCGTCATCGACAACCTCTCGGGCAAGCTCTACCTCATCGTCTGGGCCGATCCGACGCAGCCCGAGGCCTATGCGCGCGGCAAAAAGCGCCTGCGCGCGCTCAAGGAGCAGCTCAAGTATTCGGTGAGCGCGCCGCGTGTGGTGGCGAGCGAGAGCTACCCGGCCGAGCGCAGCTTCGCCAAGGCGGACTACCTGGCCGCCGTCGCGCGCGCCAAGGAGCTGATCGCCGCGGGCGACTTCATGCAGGTGCAGGTGGGCCAGCGCATCCACAAGCGCTACACGCAGTCGCCGCTGTCGCTGTACCGCGCGCTGCGCTCGCTCAATCCGTCGCCCTACATGTATTTCTACGATTTCGGCGACTTCCAGGTGGTGGGCGCAAGCCCCGAAATCCTGGTGCGCCAGGAGAAGGTGGAGGACGGCACCAAGGTGACGATCCGCCCGCTGGCGGGCACGCGTGCGCGCGGCGCCACGCCCGAGAAGGACAAGGCGGCCGAGCAGGAGCTGGTTGCCGACCCCAAGGAGCGCGCCGAGCACGTGATGCTGATCGACCTGGCGCGCAACGACATCGGGCGCATCGCGCAGGTGGGCAGCGTGAAGGTGACCGAGGCCTTCGTCGTGGAGCGCTACAGCCACGTGATGCATATCGTGAGCAACGTCGAGGGCCTGCTGCAGCCGGGCATGAGCAGCATGGACGTGCTCAAGGCCACCTTTCCCGCAGGCACGCTCACCGGCGCGCCCAAGGTGCATGCGATGGAGGTGATTGACCAGCTGGAGCCGACCAAGCGCGGCCTGTACGGCGGCGCCTGCGGGTACCTGAGCTACGCGGGCGACATGGACGTGGCGATCGCGATCCGCACCGGCGTGGTCAAGGACGGCATGCTCTACGTGCAGGCGGCGGCCGGCATCGTCGCCGACTCGGTGCCCGAGCTGGAGTGGAAAGAGACCGAGGCCAAGGCGCGCGCGCTGCTGCGCGCAGCCGAGCTCGTCGAGGAGGGGCTGGAATGAAGCTCCTGATGATCGACAACTACGACAGCTTCACCTTCAACCTGGTGCAGTATTTCGGCGAGCTGGGCGCGCAGGTGACGACGCTGCGCAACGACGAGGTGACGCTCGACGGGCTCGACGCGCTGTTTGCGCGCGGTGCGTTCGAGCGCCTGTGCATCAGCCCCGGTCCGTGCTCGCCCGCCGAGGCGGGGGTATCGGTGGCGGCGATTCGCCACTTCGCGGGCAAGGTACCCATCCTTGGCGTGTGCCTGGGCCACCAGGCGATCGGCGCGGCGTTTGGCGCCGCCGTGGTGCGCGCGGGTCGGCAGATGCACGGCAAGACCAGCGTCATCACGACCGACGGGCAGGGCGTGTTTGCCGGGCTGCCCCGGCAGTACACGGTGAACCGCTACCACTCGCTCGCGATCGAGCGCGCGTCGCTGCCCGCCTGCCTGCAGGTGACGGCGACGAGCGAGGACGGCGAGATACAGGGTGTGCGCCACCGCGAGCTGGCGGTGGAGGGCGTGCAGTTCCACCCCGAGAGCATCCTGACCGAGCACGGCCATGCGCTGCTGCGCAATTTCCTGCAGCAGCGTCCCAGTTCCGAAAATTCAAATCAAATCAGCCTCTAGCGCTTGTCCATCAAGCGCTAACAGCTATCAACCAAGGAGTAACCATGAGCGCCATCATCACCCCCCAGCAAGCGCTGCAGCGCACCATCGAGCACCGCGAAATCTTCCACGACGAGATGCTGCACCTGATGCGGCTCATCATGAGCGGCGAGCTCTCGCCGGTGATGACCGCGGCCATCATCACCGGCCTGCGCGTGAAGAAGGAGACCATAGGCGAGATCACCGCCGCCGCGCAGGTGATGCGCGAGTTTTCCAACAAGGTGCACGTGCAGGATACGACGCACCTCGTCGACGTGGTGGGCACGGGCGGCGACGGCGCGGGCACGTTCAACATCTCCACCTGCGCGATCTTCATCGTGGCGGCCGCGGGCGCCCGCGTGAGCAAGCACGGCGGGCGCAGCGTCTCGAGCAAGTCGGGCAGCGCCGACGTGATGGAGCAGCTCGGTGTGAACATCCAGCTCACGCCCGAGCAGATCGCGCAGTCGGTGGCCGAGGTCGGCATAGGCTTCATGTTCGCGCCCAACCACCACCCGGCGATGAAGAACGTCGCGCCGGTGCGCAAGGAACTGGGCGTGCGCACCATCTTCAACATCCTGGGGCCGCTCACCAACCCCGCGGGTGCGCCGAACATCCTCATGGGGGTGTTCCACGAAGACCTCGTGGGCATCCAGGTGCGCGCGCTGCAGCGCCTGGGCGCCGAGCATGCGCTCGTGGTCTACGGCCGCGACGGGCTGGACGAGATCAGCCTGGGCGCGGGCACGCGTGTGGGCGAGCTGAAAGACGGCGTGGTGCGCGAGTACGAAATCCACCCCGAGGACTTTGGCCTGCGCATGGCGGGCACGCGCGCGCTCAAGGTGGCGACGCCCGAGGAATCCAAGGCCATGGTGCTGTCGGTGCTGCGCGGCGAGGGCGGCCCGGCGCACGACGTGGTCTGCCTGAACGCGGGTGCGGCGCTGTACGCGGCGGGTGTGGCGTCGAGCATCGCCGATGGCCTCAGGCGTGCCCAGCAGGCGGTGGCCAGCGGCGCGGCGCGCGAGAAGCTGGCGCAGTTCATCGCGTTCACGCGCAAGTGCGCGGCATGACGCGGGAGGGCGCCATGTCCGACATCCTGGAGCGCATTTGCGCCGTCAAGCGCGAGGAGGTTGCCGCGGCGCAAAAGCGCGTGCCGCTGGCGGCGGTGCGCGCCGACGCCGAAAGCCGCGTGCTCACGCGCGACTTCATTGGCAGCCTGCGCGGCAGGATCGCCGCCGGGCAGGCGGCGGTGATCGCCGAGATCAAGAAGGCGAGCCCGAGCAAGGGCGTGATCCGCCCCGACTTCGTCCCCGCCGACATTGCGCAGAGCTACGCCGAGGGCGACGGCGAGATGAGCGCGGCCTGCCTTTCGGTACTGACCGACCGGCAGTTCTTCCAGGGCAGCGTGGACTACCTCAAGCAGGCGCGCGCCTCGTGCGGCCTGCCGGTGCTGCGCAAGGATTTCATGGTCGATCCGTGGCAGATCTACGAGTCGCGCGCGATCGGGGCCGACTGCATCCTGCTCATCGCCGCGTGCCTGGACGACGCGCGCATGGCCGAGATGGAGGCGATCGCGCATGCGCTCGACATGGCGGTGCTCGTCGAGGTGCACGGCCCCGAGGAACTGGAGCGCGCGCTGCGCCTGAAAACGCCGCTCGTCGGCATCAACAACCGCAACCTGCGCACGTTCGAGGTCAGCCTGCAGACCACGCTCGATCTGCGCCCGCGGGTGCCGCCGGAGCGCCTGCTCGTCGCCGAATCAGGCATCGCCACGGCGCACGACGTGCGCACGCTGCGCGACGCCGGCGTGCACGCCTTCCTCGTCGGGGAAACCCTGATGCGTGCGCCCGACCCCGGAATGGCGCTCGCGCAGCTCTTCGGGTAGATTGGGTCCGGCGCGCCAGTGATCCGCCGCATGCGCGACCCGCATGTACCGCCATGGCACCGTCCTTCTGGTCCGAATCCGCTTCGTCGTCGCGCCAGCTTCCGCTGGCGTGGCGCTGGCTCGCGCGCGTGGTGCTGTGGTTGCCGGGCGCGGCGTTGGCGCTGTGGCTCTGGATCGCAAGCGACGCGCTGCCAGTGGCCTGGCGGCCCATCGCGTGGGCGCTTGCGGCGCTGTATGTCGCCGCCGTGGTGGCGCTGGTCATCACCGGGACGATGGCGTACCGGCGCCGCGCCGAGCGCGCCGCGACGCTCGAAGGCCGCTGGCAGGCGATCCTGCACGCGACCCACCTGGGCATCTGGGACTGGGACGAGCGCCTGCACACGATGTACTACTCGCCGAGCTGGAAACGGATGCTCGGCTATGCCGAACACGAGATCGGCACCGGCCTGCAGGAGTGGATGAGCCGCCTGCACCCCGACGAGCGCGACCAGGTGCTCGTGGGCGTGCGCCGCTACTACCGCGGCGGGGGCAGCGGGGTGTACGAAAGCGTGCACCGCATGCGGCGCAAGGACGGCAGCTACCAGTGGGTGGAACTGCGCGGCTATGCGATCGAGCGCGATGCGCGCAACCGCCCCTTGCGCTTCGTCGGCGTGCAGGCCGACATCACCGCGCGCCGCGCGCTCGAGGAGCGCCTGGACCGCCTGGCCGAGAACGTTCCCGGACTGCTGTTCCAGTACCGGCGTGACGCGGACGGGCACGACCGCTTTCTCTATTGCACCGACAAGGTGCGCCAGATCTACGGCCTCACGCCCGAACAGTTGCGGCGCAGCGCCGAGCCGCTGGCCAAGCGCGTGCATCCCGACGACCTCGGGCCGCTGCTGCACAGCATCGCGGAGTCCGCGAGGACGCTGGGCGTGTGGCAGCTCGCGTACCGCGTGGTGCTGCCCGGGCGGGGCGAGCGCTGGATCAGCGGCATGGCGCGGCCGCAGCGGCTGGACGACGGCGCCACCGTCTGGCACGGTTATCTGCACGACGCCACCGAGGAGCGGCAGTTGCGCGAACGGCTGGACCGGCTGGTGCAGGACGTGCCCGGCATGCTCTACCAGTTGCGCATGGAGCCGGGGGGCCGCCAGTGGCTTCCGTACGTGAGCCGCAATTCGCAGGCGGTTTACGGCCTCACCGCCGAACGCATGCGCGAGGACCCGGCGGCGATGTTCGCGCTCATGGAGCCCGACGATCTCTACAGCGGTCAGCGCAAGCTCGAAGCGTCGGCGCGCGCGCTCACCGAATGGGTGCACGAATTTCGCATCAAGCTGCCCGGCGGGGGCGAGCGCTGGCTCAGCACGCGCGCGCAGCCCCAGCGCATCGCGGGTGACGCGGTGCTCTGGAACGGGTATGTGCAGGACGTGACCGCGATCAAGCAGCAGGAGCTGCGACTGCAGGAGAGCGAGCGCGTGCTCAACCACCTGATGCGCGAGATGCCCATCGGCCTGTGCATGGTGAACGCCGCGGGGCAGATCTACTTTCGCAACCGGCGCTTTGACGAGTACTTCGGCTATGCACCCGGCGAGACCCTGACGCGCGAGCGCTGGTGGCGCGAGGCGTTCCCCGATCCGGGCTACCGCGCCGAGGTGGCGATGCAGTGGCAGATGGTCAAGGCCGATGCGCTCGCCCGCGGCGGCGAGGTCGCGCAGCACGAATACGCTCTGTGGACGCCCAACGGACAGCGCGCCATGGCCATCGGCGGGGTGGCACTGAGCGGCCATCTGCTCGTGACCTTCATCGACCAGACCGAGCAACGCGCGCAAAGCGACCAGTTGCGGCGCATGGCCTATGTCGACGGCCTGACCGGCATCGCCAACCGGCGCCAGTTCGACCTCACGCTCAAGGCCGAGTGGAGCCGCGGCCAGCGCAGCCACCAGCCGCTGGCGCTGCTCATGGTGGACATCGACCGCTTCAAGGACTTCAACGATGTGTATGGGCACCAGCAGAGCGACGACTGCCTGCGTGCCGTCGCGGGCGCGCTGCAGGCCGGGCTGAGCCGCCCGCACGACGTCGTGGCGCGCTATGGTGGCGAGGAGTTCGCGTGCGTGCTGCCCGTCTCCGGGCTGTCAGGCGCGCTGCACATCGCGCGCGCGCTGTGCGACCGGGTGCAGGCGCTGGCGATCGCGCACTCGGGCTCCAGCGTGGCCAGCGTCGTCACGGTGAGCATAGGCGTGGCGGTCGAGGTGCCGGGCGCCACCGGCTCGCCTGAGCAGCTCGTCGCGCGCGCGGACGCCTGCCTCTACCGCGCCAAGACGGCCGGACGCAACCGCGCGGTGGGCGACGCGGCGCCCTGAGTGCGCCGCGGCGGCATCACGCCCCGGCGGCCCGCTGCAGCAGCATTGCATCCCCGTAGCTGAAGAAACGGTAGCGTGCCTCGACCGCGTGCCGGTACAGCCGCATGATGTGCTCATGCCCGGCGAAGGCGCTCACCAGCATCATCAGCGTGCTGCGCGGCAGGTGAAAGTTCGTGACGAGCAGGTCGACCACGCGAAAGTCAAACCCCGGCGTGATGAAGATGTCCGTGTCGCCGTGCGTCTGGCCGGTGCGTGCCCACGATTCGAGCGTACGCACCGTGGTGGTGCCGATTGCGAGCACGCGCCCGCCGCGCGCGCGGCACTGCGCGATCGCCTCCAGCGTGGCAGCGGGGATGTCGTAGTGCTCGCTGTGCATGTGGTGCCCGGCGATGGTGGCGGCCTTCACCGGCTGGAAGGTGCCCGCGCCCACGTGCAGCGTGATGCGCGCCTGCTCCACGCCGCGCGCGGCAAGCTGCGCGAGCACGGCCTCGTCGAAGTGCAGCGCGGCCGTGGGCGCCGCCACCGCGCCGGGCGTGCGCGCGAAGATGGTCTGGTAGCGCGCGTCGTCCTCTGTCTCGTCGGGGTCGTGCCCGCCCTCCTGGTGGCGTTCGATGTAGGGTGGCAGCGGCATGTGGCCATGGCGCTGCATCAGCTCCCATGGGGTTTCGTGCGTGGGGCCGTGCAGCGCGAGCCGGAACAGCGCGCCGTGCGCGTCGGGCCAGCGCGCGAGCAGCGTCGCGTCGAACCCGCCGTGCGCCAGGCCGCCAGCGATGTGCAGCGTCGCGCCTGCCGCGGGCTTCTTGCTCACCTTCATGTGGGCAAGGACTTCGCCCTCCTGCAGCACGCGCTCGATGAGCAGCTCCACGTGGCCGCCGCTTTCCTTCTCGCCGAAGAGCCGCGCCTTGATGACGCGGGTGTCGTTGAACACCAGCAGGTCGCCGCGCGCCAGCAGCGTGGGCAGCGCGCGAAAGATGAGGTCGCGCGGCGGCCACGTGCGGCCGTCGAGCAGGCGCGAGCCGCTGCGCTCGGGCGCGGGGTGCTGGGCGATCAGCTCGGGGGGCAGGGCGTAGTCGAAGTCGCCGAGCGTGTAGGTGCGTGGGGGAGTGGACATGCGTGCGGGCGCACCGAAGGAAGACGGCTGCGATTGTCGCGCGCTACCAGCGTGGGTCCTGCAGTCCGCTCCAGAGTTCGTCAAGGTCGGTGAAATTCCATGCCGCGGGGTCTTCGCGGCCCGTGATGCGTTCGGTGCTGCCCGCCAGCGCGATCACCTCGGGGGGGATGCGCTGGCCCGATCGCGTCGAGAAAAACGCCTTGACGACGGGCGCGATCAGCGTGCCCGCGGCCTGCTCGACGACGACCGCCAGGCGCCCCGATTCGAGGCGCACGAGCGAGCCCGTGGGGTAGATGCCCAGGCCCTTGACGAACGCCTGAAACACGCGCTGGTCGAAGTGCCCACCGGCCCACTCGGCCATGCGTCGCAGCGATTCGGCGGGATCCCACCCGGCCTTGTAGGGGCGGTTGGAGGTGATTGCGTCGTACACGTCGCAGATGGCGTTCATGCGCGCGAGCAGGCCGATGCGCGGGCCCGGCAGCCGGTGCGGGTAGCCGCTGCCGTCCATCTTTTCGTGGTGGTGCAGGCAGGCGTCGAGCACGGGTTGGGCGATCGTGCCGCCGTGCAGCATCTGGTGGCCCAGCGCCGGGTGGCTGCGCATGATGTCGAATTCGGTGTCGGTCAGTCGCGCGGGCTTGTTGAGTATGGCCTGAGGTATGCGTGCCTTGCCCAGGTCGTGCAGCAGGCCGGCCATGCCCGCCTGGCGCGTGCTGACCTCATCCAGCCCCAGCTGGCGCGCAAGCATCAGCATCAGCGCTGCCACGGCCACCGAATGCATGTAGGTGTACTCGTCGGCGGTCTTGAGGCGGACCAGGCTCACGAGCGCGCCCGGATTGCGCGTGATCGACGCGGCGAGCTCGCCGACGAGGTTGCCCGCGCCCTCGGTGTCGATCGCGTGGCCCATGCGCGCCTCGCCGAACATCGAAACTACCGCATGCTTGGCCGCGTTGCAGATCGACACCGCGCGGTGCAGCTCCTGCGTGGTGTCGGCCAGCCCCTGCGGCGTATCGGCGGTCTGCGCGTCTTCCTCTTGCGCATGGGCGAGTGCGCGGTCGATCTCGGCGTCGGCCTCGGCGCGTGAGACCACGGCGGCGCTTGCCGGCACGTCGGCGCCGCGGTCGGTGTCGATCCAGACTTCCTGGATGGTGCCCGCGCGGATGCGCGCGAGATCGTCCGTGCTCTTGAGCAGGAATTGGGTCTGCCAGAACGGGTGCTCCATCCATGAGCCGCAGAACTCGTGGATGAACATACCCTGGGCTAGATGCTGCACGTGGATGCGTTTGAGCATGTGGAGGGCTGGCCGGACGGGGACGGGGGCATGGTAGCCTGTCCGCGTGCCCGCCACGCCTTCCGCCGCCAGCCCCAGCGCGCCGCGCAACCCGGCGCAGCGCGCGCTCGCCAGGCTCGGCCTGGTGCGCGACATCGACCTGGCGCTGCACCTGCCGCTGCGCTACGAGGACGAGACGCGCGTCACGCCGATCGCGCGCACGCGCGAGGGCGAGGTTGCGCAGATCGAGGGCGTCGTTGTCGACAACAGCGTGCAGTTGCGCCCGCGCCGCCAGCTCGTCGTCGTGCTCGAAGACGGCAGCGGCCGCTGCGAGTTGCGCTTCTTCAGCTTCTATCCCTCGCAGCACAAGACCATGGCGGTGGGCGAGCGCCTGCGCGCGCGCGGCGAGGTGCGCGGCGGCTTCTGGGGGCGGCAGATGGTGCACCCGGCCTTCCACAAGGCCGCGGGGCCGCTGCCCACCGCGCTCACGCCGGTGTACCCGACGACGGCGCAGTTGCCCCAGGCCTACCTGCGCCGCGTGGTCGCGAGCGCGCTCGCGCGCGTGCCGCTGCCCGAAACGCTGGCGCCCGATCTGCCCCCGCCACCGTTGCAAACTTATGGCAAAAATGGCCTCCAGCGCTTGTGGGATTTGCGCGAGGCGCTTCTGTTTTTGCACCACCCCGCGCCCGATGTGGCCCTGGCCACACTGGAAGACCACAGCCACCCCGCATGGCAGCGCCTGAAGGCCGAGGAACTGCTGGCGCAGCAGCTTTCGCAGTGCATGGCACGGGCCGAGCGCGCGCACCTGCGCGCCCCGGTGCTGCAGGGCGATGGCAACGCCGAGGGCGTGCATGCGCGGCTGCTCGCGCGGCTGCCGTTCGAGCTCACGGCGGCGCAGCGTCGCTGCGCCGCGGAGATCGCGCACGACCTGGCGCGCGCGCAGCCCATGCACCGCCTGCTGCAGGGCGACGTGGGCGCGGGCAAGACCGTGGTGGCGGCGCTGGC
>JAIXLP010000083.1:73424-97489 GCA_026954015.1 Burkholderiales bacterium
ACCGCCTGCTGCAGGGCGACGTGGGCGCGGGCAAGACCGTGGTGGCGGCGCTGGCCAGCGCCCGCGCGATCGACGCCCGCTGGCAGTGCGCGCTGATGGCGCCGACCGAGATCCTTGCGCGCCAGCACTTTGCCAAGCTGGTGGACTGGATGCAGCCGCTGCTTGCCGAGCGGGGCCAGTGCGTCGCTTGGCTCGTGGGAGGACAGAAGAAGAAGGAGCGCGCGGCGATGCTCGCGCGCATCGCCAGCGGCGAGGCCGCGCTCATCGTCGGCACGCATGCGGTGATCCAGCAGCAGGTGCGCTTCGCGCGCCTGGGGCTGGCGGTGATCGACGAGCAGCACCGCTTCGGCGTGGCGCAGCGCCTGGCGCTGCGCCAGAAGCGCGCCGCGGGCGCCGATGCGGCGCTGGAGCCGCACCTCCTGATGATGACGGCCACGCCCATCCCGCGCACGCTGGCGATGAGTTACTACGCCGACCTGGACGTCTCCACGATCGACGAGCTGCCGCCGGGGCGCACGCCCATCGTCACGCGGCTCGTGAGCGAGAGCCGTCGCGATGAGGTCATCGCACGCCTGGCGCACCAGGTCGGCCAAGGCTGCCAGGCGTACTGGGTCTGCCCGCTGATCGAGGAGAGCGAGGCGCTCGATCTGCGTAACGCCACCACCACCCACGCCGAGCTGGCGCAGGCGCTCGCGGGCGTGGAGGTGGCGCTGCTGCACTCGCGCATGCCGGTGGCCGAAAAACACGCGGTGATGCGGCGCTTCGTGCAGGGGCAGGTGCGCGTGCTCGTCTCCACCACGGTGATCGAGGTGGGCGTGGACGTGCCCAGCGCCTCGCTCATGGTCATCGAGCACGCGGAGCGCTTCGGCCTGTCGCAGTTGCACCAGTTGCGCGGGCGTGTGGGGCGCGGAGCTGCGGCGTCGGCCTGCGTGCTGCTGTACGCGGCGGGCGAATCCGGCCACGTCGGCGAGAGCGCGCGCGAGCGCCTGAAGGCCATGGTGCAGACGAGCGACGGCTTCGAGATCGCGCGGCGCGACCTGGAAATCCGCGGGCCGGGCGAGTTCCTGGGCAGCCGCCAGTCGGGCGATGCGTTGCTGCGCTTCGCGGACCTGGCCACCGACGGTGCGCTGCTGGACTGGGCGCACGACGTGGCGCCGCGCATGCTGGCGCGCCATCCAGCGCTTGCGCGCGAGCACGTCGAGCGCTGGCTCGGCAGCCGGGCCGAATTCCTCAAGGCGTGACGGGCCGTGCCGCGCGGGCACGGCAGCGCGGAGAAATTCAGGCAAGATAGGGCATGACTCTCACGGAACTCAAATACATCGTTGCCGTTGCGCGCGAGAAGCACTTCGGCCGCGCGGCCGAGGCCTGCTTCGTCGCGCAGCCCACGCTGTCGGTCGCGGTGAAAAAGCTCGAGGAAGAGCTGGAGGTGAAGATCTTCGAACGCAGCGCGAGCGACGTTTCGCTCACGACGCTGGGCGAGGAGATCGTGCGCCAGGCGCAAAGCGTGCTCGAGCAGGCCGCCTCCATCAAGGAGATCGCCAAGCGCGGCAAGGATCCGCTCGCGGGCGCGCTCACGCTGGGCATCATCTACACCGTCGGCCCCTACCTGCTGCCCGAGCTCGTGCGCCACTCGATCAAGCGCACGCCGCAGATGCCGCTGATGCTGCAGGAAAACTTCACCGTGAGGCTGCTCGAGATGCTGCGCACCGGCGAGATCGACTGCGCCATCCTCGCCGAGCCGTTCCCCGATACGGGGCTCGCGATCGCGCCGCTGTACGACGAGCCCTTCCTCGCGGCGGTGCCGTCCAGCCACCCGCTGGCCGAGCGCGAATCGCTCTCGGCGACCGAGCTCAAGAACGAAACCATGCTGCTGCTGGGCACGGGCCACTGCTTTCGCGACCACGTGCTGCAGGTCTGCCCCGAGTTCGCGCGCTACGCGACCAACGCCGAGGGCATACGCCGCACGTTCGAGGGCTCGTCGCTCGAAACCATCAAGCACATGGTCTCGGCCGGCATGGGCGTGACGCTGGTGCCGCGCCTGGCGGTGCCGCCCGACGCGCTCTCCAGCGTGCGCCGGCGCCGTTCGGACGAGCCGCACATCCGTTACCTGCCCATGGTCGACGAGGCCGGCGCGCCGGCGCCCAGCCGCCGCGTGGTGCTGGCGTGGCGGCGCAGCTATACGCGCTACGAAGCCATCGCCGCGCTGCGCAACGCGGTGCACGAGTGCGAGCTGCCAGGGGTGACGCTGCTCTAGAACCCGTGCGCGCGCGGGCTATGCGCGCCATTGCAATTACTCATCGAGCGCAGCCTTTTTGAGTGGCGTCGTGGGCTAGAGTTGTCGCAGGGCCGCGCGCGGTGCGTAGCCCGCTTTCACCCTCACGGAGCCATCCATGGCCAAGACCGCAAAGACCACCAGGCAACCGGCCAGCGCCAGGAGCAGGAGCGCGAGCACGCCGGCGATCAACATCGGCATCAGCGCCGAGGATCGCGCGGCGATCGCGCAGGGCCTGTCGCGCGTGCTCGCCGACACCTACACCCTGTACCTGACGACGCACAACTTCCACTGGAACGTCACGGGCCCGATGTTCAACACGCTGCACACCATGTTCATGGCGCAGTACACCGAGCTGTGGAACGCGGTCGATCCCATCGCCGAGCGCATCCGCGCGCTGGGCCATGTGGCGCCGGGCTCGTACGCGCAGTTCGGCCAGCTCGCGAGCATCGCGGACGCGCCTGCCGTGCCGCCCAGGGCGATGGAGATGGTGCGCATCCTGATGCAGGGGCACGAAGCGGTGGCGCGCACCGCGCGCGGCCTGCTCGATCTGGCGGACGACGCCGACGACGAGCCGACGACGGACCTGCTGATCCAGCGCCTCACGGTGCACGAGCAGACCGCCTGGATGCTGCGGGCCATGCTCGAAGACTGACACGGCGGGCTCCCGGGGGGCGGCAGTCCTGCCGCGCGCCGCCGGTTATGCCGACAATGCCGGGCATGACAGATTCCACTGCACCACGGGTCGGCGCGCGGCGCTCGCGCCTGGCGCTCTACCTTGACCTGATCCGCTTCAACCGCCCCGCGGGCTGGCTCGTGCTGCTGTGGCCCACGCTGGTGGCGCTGTGGGTGGCCGCGGGGGGCTTCCCCGGCTGGCATCTGCTCGTGGTCTTCGTGCTCGGCACCATCCTGACGCGCAGCAGCGGCTGCACCATCAACGACATTGCCGACCGCGATTTCGACCGCCACGTCAAGCGCACCCGGAACCGGCCCATCACCACGGGCGAGCTGTCGGTGAAGGAGGCCGCGGCGGTCGGCGTGGTCCTCGCGCTCGTTGCGCTGGCGCTGGTGCTCACCACGCGTGCCGAGGCGGTGATGTGGGCGGCCGTGGGCGTCGTGGTCGCGATCTTCTACCCGTTCACCAAGCGCTTTTTCGCGATGCCGCAGGCCGTGCTGGGCGTGGCCTACAGCTTCGGCATCGTGATCGCGTTCGCCGCCGTCACCGGGGCCGTGCCGTGGCTCGCCTGGGGGCTGCTCGCGGCCAACATGGGCATGGTGCTGGGCTACGACACCGAGTACGCCATGGTCGACCGCGACGACGACGTGAAGATCGGCATGAAGACCTCGGCCATCACCCTGGGGCGCTGGGATGTGGCGGGCGTGATCGGCTTCTACAGCGCCTGCCTGCTGCTCACCGCCGCGCTGCTTGCGCCACTGGCGCTGGGCTGGCCCTTCTGGCTGGGGCTGGCGGTGGCGGCGGTGCAGGTGCTGTGGCACTACACGCTGATCCGCGCGCGCGAGCGGCCAGGGTGCTTCACCGCGTTCAGCCAGAGCCACTGGATCGGCGCGAGCCTGTTCGCCGGCGTGGCGCTGGGGTTTGCGCTGCGCTGAACTACGCGCCGAACTCGGCCGCCAGTGCGCGCGCGCGCGCCTGCGCGGCCTTCATCGCCTCGATGAAGTGCTCGCCCACCTGGGTGGCCTGCAGGTGCGTGATCGCCTCGTGCGTGGTGCCGCCCTTGCTCGTCACGCGCTGGCGCAGCAGCGCCGGTGATTCGCCCGAGCGCGCGGCCAGCTCGGTCGCGCCGCGAAAGGTCGCGAGCGCCAGCCGCGCCGATTGCGCGGCATTGAGCCCCATCTCCTGCCCGGCCTGCGCCATCGCCTCCAGGAAGAAGAAGACGTAGGCCGGCCCCGAACCCGAGAGCGCGGTCACCGCGTCCAGCTCGGCCTCGTCGGCAACCCAGAGGAACTCGCCGGTCGTGCCGATCACGCGCTCGATCAGCGCCCGGTCCGCGCCGCTTACCGCGGCCCGCGCGTACAGGCCGGCGATGCCCTGGCCTATGAGCGCCGGGGTGTTGGGCATGGCGCGCACGATGCGCTCGCTGCCCAGCCAGCGCGCGATGCTGGCGCTGGGAATGCCGGCCGCCACGCTCAGGTGCAGCGCCGCGCCCACGTGCGGCGCCACCGGCGCCGCCGCCGCGCGAAATACCTGCGGCTTGATGGCCCAGAGCACCAGGTCGGCGTGCGCCAGCGCGGGCGCCACCGCGAGCGCATCGGGCGCGGCGGTGATGCCCCATTGCTCGCGCAGCGCGGCGCGCTGGGACTCGGACGGCTCGACCACGGTGAGCTGCCCGGGCGCCACGCCCTGCCCGATCAGCCCGCCCAGAAGCGCGCTGGCCATGTTGCCGCCGCCTATGCATCCGATCTGTGGGGTATGGGGTTCGGTCATGGTTTTCTTTCAAATTGATAGCTGTCAGCGCTTTTTGTGCATACGCTAGAGGCGGATTTCATGAGTATTTTTGGCCCGAGGGTATGCTGGCGGGCGGCGCCAGCGTGGCCTGCGCCACCGCGTGCTCCCAGCCGGCCATGAGCTCGCGTGCCCGCTCGCGCGGCATCGCGGGTTCGAAGCGCCGGTCCACGCGCCAGCGCGCGGCGAGCTCGTCCAGTCCCTGGTACACGCCCGCGGACAGGCCCGCCAGATAGGCTGCACCCAGCGCCGTGGTCTCCACGCAGGCCGGGCGCACGACCGGTATGCCCAGCAGGTCGGCCTGGAACTGCATCAAGAGGTCGTTCACGCAGGCGCCGCCGTCCACGCGCAGTTCGCGCACCGGGGCTGCACCGCTGGCGGGCGCGTCGCGCGACATCGCGCCGAGCAGCGCCGCGCTCTGGTAGGCGATGGATTCGAGCGCGGCGCGCGCGATGTGCGCCAGCGTGCTGCCGCGCGTCAGGCCCGTGATCGTGCCGCGCGCGTCCGCCGTCCAGTACGGCGCACCCAGGCCCGTGAAGGCGGGCACGAACAGCACCCCGCCCGCATCGGGCACGCTCTCGGCCAGTTGCTGCACCTCGCTGCTCGCCTTGATCGCGTGCAGTCCGTCGCGCAGCCACTGCACCACCGCGCCGCCGATGAACACGCTGCCCTCCAGGGCATACTGCCGGTGCGCGTCCGGTTGTGCCGCGGCGGTGGTGATCAGGCCGTTGGCCGACGCCTGGGCGTGCTCGCCGGTGTGCATCAGCATGAAGCAGCCGGTGCCGTAGGTGTTCTTGGCCATGCCGACGGTGAAGCACGTCTGGCCGAACAGCGCCGCCTGCTGGTCGCCCGCGACGCCGCCGATAGCAACCGCGCTGCCGAGCAAGGCGGCGCTGGCCCTGCCGAAGTCGCCACGGGAAGGCAGCACCTCGGGCAGCAGGCTGCGCGGGATGTCCAGCAGCGCAAGCAGGTCGTCGTCCCACCGGTTGGTGTGGATGTTGAACAGCATGGTGCGGCTCGCGTTGCTCACGTCGGTCGCGTGGCGCCGCCCGCCGGTGAGCTGCCAGACGAGCCAGCTGTCCACCGTGCCGAACGCGAGCTCGCCGCGCTCGGCCTCGGCCCGCGCGCCCGGCACGTGGTCGAGCAGCCAGCGCAGCTTGGTGGCGGAAAAGTAAGCGTCGATGCGCAGCCCGGTCTTGCGCGCGACCGCGTCGTCGTGCCCCTGCGCGCGCAGTTGCTGGCACAGCGGCTCGGTGCGCCTGTCCTGCCAGACGATCGCGTTGTGTATGGGCTCGCCCGTTGCGCGGCGCCACACGATCGTGGTCTCGCGCTGGTTGGTGATGCCGATGGCCGCCAGCTCGCGGGCCTGGATGCCCGCGCTTTGCAGCGCCCCGACCATGGTGCCCTGCTGGCCGCGCCAGATCTGCACCGGGTCGTGCTCCACCCAGCCCGGTTGCGGGTAGATTTGCGGCAGCTCGATCTGCGCCTGACCCACAATGCGTCCATCCCCGTCAAAGACGATGCTGCGCGAGCTGGAGGTGCCCTGGTCCAGGGCGAGCAGATAGGTCATGGCGCGCAAGCATAGGCCACCGCAGCGAAAACCGCATGAAAACCACATCCGAACCCGCCTTGCCCGCGCCGACCGAGCGCGCGGCGTTGCTCGCCCGCCTGGCCGAGCCGCGCTGTTGGGACCTTGTCGTGATCGGTGGCGGCGCGAGTGGCCTGGGCGTGGCGCTCGACGCCGCTGCGCGCGGCCACCGCGTGGTGTTGGTGGAGGCGCGCGATTTTGCGAAGGGCACGTCCTCGCGTGCCACCAAACTCGTGCACGGCGGCGTGCGTTACCTCGCCCAGGGCAATGTCTCGCTCGTGCACGAGGCGCTGCACGAGCGCACCACGCTGCTGCGCAACGCGCCGCATCTGGCGCAGCCGCTGGCGTTCGTCATGCCCTCCTACCGCGTGTGGGAGACGCCGTTTTACGGCGCGGGGCTCAAGGTGTACGACGCGCTTGCGGGCAGCGCGGGCCTGGGCGCGACCGAGTTCCTCGGGCGCATGGGCGCGCTGCGATGCCTGCCGGGAATACGCGCCGAGGGGCTCAAGGGCGGCGTCAAGTACTGGGACGGCCAGTTCGACGACGCGCGTCTGGCGCTGGCGCTGGCGCGCACCGCGGCGCGCGAAGGTGCGTTGCTGATCAACTATTGCCCGGTGTGCGCGCTCGAGCATGCGGCCGGCAAGGTGAGCGCCGTTGTCTGCGAAGACGCCGAGACCGGCCGGCGCTACACCCTGCGCACGCGCGCTGTCGTGAACGCCACCGGGGTCTGGGTCGACGAAGTGCGCGCCATGGACGCTGCGTCCACGGGGGCGCCGCACGAGGCGCTCGTGGTGCCGAGCCAGGGCGTGCACCTGGTCGTCGATCGCGACTTCCTGCCGACGGACCATGCGCTGTTGGTCCCCAAGACCGCCGATGGCCGCGTGCTGTTCGCCGTGCCGTGGCTCGGCAAGGTGCTGATCGGCACCACCGATACCGAGCGCCCGCACGCCGAGATTGAGCCCCGCGCGTTGCCCGAGGAGGTCGCCTTCCTGCTGCGCGAGTCCGCCAGGTACCTGCGCCGCGCCCCGCAGATCGAAGACGTGCGCAGTTGCTGGGCAGGTTTGCGCCCGCTCGTCAGACCACACCATTTCTCGTCCGCGCAGACGCGCACCGTCAGCCGTGAGCACACGGTGCTGGTGGAGCCCAGCGGTCTCGTCACGGTCACCGGCGGCAAGTGGACGACCTACCGCGCGATGGCCGAGGATGTGCTCCGGAAATGCGAGGGCGCCGCGCTGCTCGCGCCGCGCCCCGCGGGTGTCACACGCGATCTCCCGTTGGTTGGCGCGCCGCGCGCGCCGGTCGCGCACCGCATGTGCGAGGCGCCCGGCCCGCACCTGTACGGCACCGAAGCCCGGCACGTGCAGGCCCTGCCGGGCGCTCAGCGCTGGCTCGCGCCGGGGCTGAGCGAGGCGATGGTGCGCTTCGCAGCGCGCTTTGAATACGCGCGCACCGTCGAGGACGTGCTCGCGCGGCGCAGCCGCATGTTGTTCCTTGACGCGCGTCTGGCGCGCCAGCTCGCACCCGACGTCGCGATGCTGCTGCGCGCAGAGCTGGGCGCGCAGCACGACGCGCAGTGCGCCGCATTCGAGGCGCTTGCCGCAACCTACGCCTGCCCGCCCACCTGAAACCGGCGCGGGTTTGACCACAGGCCAAAAATAGTCCATAATGCGCAGCTTCGTGTTTTGAGCACGAAGGTTTCTTGCCCAGCGGGAAGTGCTTGCAGCATCGTCTGCGGGCGCGGACGACGGGCCCAAGACTGACCGGCGGCGCCGGGACAAGTTGGGAATATTGCAATGATCCAGACTGAATCTCGTTTAGAGGTTGCCGACAACACCGGCGCCAAGACCGTGCAGTGCATCAAGGTGCTCGGCGGCTCCAAGCGGCGCTATGCGAGCGTGGGCGACATCATCAAGGTGAGCGTGAAGGAAGCTGCGCCGCGTGGCCGCGTCAAGAAGGGCGAGGTCTACAGCGCGGTGGTGGTGCGTACCGCCAAGGGCATCCGCCGCAGCGATGGCGCGCTCATCAAGTTCGACGGCAACGCCGCCGTGCTGCTCAACGCCAAGCTGGAGCCGATCGGCACCCGCATCTTCGGCCCGGTCACGCGCGAGCTGCGCACCGAGCGCTTCATGAAGATCGTGTCGCTCGCCCCCGAGGTCCTCTGAAAGGGAAACGCATCATGAACAAGATTCGCAAGGGCGACTCGGTCATCGTGCTGACCGGGCGCGACAAGGGCAAGCGCGGCACCGTCGCGCTGCGCAAGGACGAGACGCACCTCGTCGTCGAAGGCGTGAACCTCGTCAAGAAGCACGTCAAGCCCAACCCGATGAAGGGCACCACGGGCGGCATCGTCGAGAAGGCCATGCCGATCCACCAGTCCAACATCGCCATTTTCAACGCGCAGACCGGCAAGGCCGACCGCGTGGGCATCAAGGTGCAGGACGACGGCAAGCGCGTGCGCATCTACAAGTCCACCGGCGCCGAAATCGCCACCGCCTGAGGTACATACAGATGGCACGACTGCAAAAACTCTACCGCGAAAAGATCGCGGGCGAACTCAAGGAAAAATTCGGCTACCACTCCATCATGGAGGTGCCGCGCCTGACCAAGATCACGCTCAACATGGGCGTGGGGGAGGCCGTGGCTGACAAGAAGGTGATGGACAATGCCGTTGCCGACCTCACCAAGATCGCCGGCCAGAAGCCCGTGGTGACCAAGTCCAAGAAGGCCATCGCCGGCTTCAAGATCCGCGAAGGCCAGGCGATTGGCTGCATGGTGACGCTGCGCGGCGTGCGCATGTACGAATTCCTCGACCGCTTCGTCACCGTGGCGCTGCCGCGCGTGCGCGACTTCCGCGGCGTCTCGGGGCGTGCGTTCGACGGCCGCGGCAACTACAACATCGGCGTCAAGGAACAGATCATCTTCCCCGAGATCGAGTACGACAAGGTGGATGCGCTGCGCGGCCTGAACGTGAGCATCACCACGACCGCCAAGACCGACGACGAGTGCAAGGCGCTGCTTGCGGCGTTCCGTTTTCCCTTCAAGAACTGAGGTGGCGCATGGCTAAGAAAAGTCTCATCGAGCGTGAGCTCAAGCGCGAAAAGCTGGCTGCCAAGTACGCCGCCAAGTACGCTGAACTGAAGGCCATCGCCGGCGACGCCAAGCGCAGCGACGGCGAGCGCGACGCCGCGCGTCTGGAGCTGCAGAAGCTCCCGCGCAACGCCAACCCGACGCGCCAGCGCAACCGCTGCGAGATGACGGGCCGCCCGCGCGGCACCTTCCGCCAGTTCGGTCTGGCGCGTGCCAAGGTGCGCGAGCTGGCCTTTGCCGGCGACATCCCCGGCGTCATCAAGGCGAGCTGGTAAGGCCGAGCAGGAGAGTTGAACCATGAGCATGAGTGATCCCATTGCCGACCTGCTGACCCGCATCCGTAACGCACAGATGGTCGCCAAGACCACGGTGTCCGCCCCCGCTTCCAAGGTGAAGGTGGCCATCGCCCAGGTGCTGAAGGACGAGGGCTACATCGACGGGTTCCAGGTCAAGAGCGAAGGCGGCAAGTCCGAGCTCGAAATCGCGCTGAAGTACTACGCCGGCCGCCCGGTGATCGAGCGCATCGAGCGCGTGAGCCGTCCCGGCCTGCGCGTGTACAAGGGCAGCAGCGCCATTCCGCAGGTCATGAACGGCCTGGGCGTGGCCATCGTCACGACGCCCAAGGGTGTCATGACCGACCGCAAGGCGCGCGCCAGCGGCGTCGGCGGCGAAGTGCTGTGCTACGTCGCCTGAGCGCAGAAGGAGAAATACCGCCATGTCTCGCGTAGCCAAAGCACATGTCTCCATCCCTGCGGGGGTGGATGTATCCATTACCGCCGAGCGCATCCAGGTCAAGGGAGCGGGCGGCACACTGTCCGTCGCGCAGAACGCGCTGGTGAAGGTCACCAACGACGCGGGCAAGCTGTCCTTCGCGCCCGCCGACGAGTCGCGCGAAGCCAATGCCACGAGCGGCACCGTGCGCCAGCTCGTCAACAACATGGTGGTCGGCGTGAGCAAGGGCTTCGAGAAGAAGCTCACGCTGATCGGCGTGGGCTTCAAGGCCGCGGCCAGCGGCCCGAAGCTGAACCTGAACGTCGGCTATTCCCACCCGGTCGATTTCGTCATGCCCGCGGGCGTGACGGTGGCCTGTCCGACGCCCACCGAGATCGTGCTCAAGGGCGCCGACCGCCAGGTCGTCGGCCAGCTTGCGGCTGAAATCCGCGCCGTTCGCCCGCCCGAGCCCTACAAGGGCAAGGGCATCCGCTACGCGGACGAGGTGGTCGTGATCAAAGAGACCAAGAAGAAGTAAGGAGCTGCCATCATGCTAGACAAAAAACAGCAGCGTCTGCGCCGTGCCCGTCAGACCCGCATCCGCATCGCCCAGCAAGGCGCCGTGCGACTGACCGTGCACCGTACCAATCTTCATATCTATGCCACGGTCATTTCGGGTTGTGGCGGCAAGGTGTTGGCCAGTGCCTCCACCGTGGAAAAGGAAGTGCGCGCGGCGTTAGGCGGCGTTGGCAAGGGCGGCAATGCCGCCGCGGCCCAGGTTGTGGGCAAGCGCATTGCCGAGAAGGCCAAGGCGGCCGGTGTCGAGAAAGTGGCGTTCGACCGTGCTGGTTACGCCTATCACGGCCGAGTGAAGGCCCTGGCCGAGGCAGCCCGCGAAGCGGGCTTGCAGTTCTGAGCGGAGCGGATGACAAATGGCTAAGTTTCAACCCAGGGTAAAGAGCGACGAGAGCGACGACGGCTTGCGCGAGAAGATGATCGCGGTCAACCGTGTGACCAAGGTCGTCAAGGGCGGTCGCATACTCGGTTTCGCCGCGCTCACGGTCGTGGGCGACGGTGACGGTCGCGTCGGCATGGGCAAGGGCAAGTCCAAGGAAGTTCCGGCGGCCGTGCAGAAGGCAATGGAAGAAGCGCGCCGCAACATGGTCAAGGTCGCGCTCAAGCACGGCACCATCCACCACGATGTCGTGGGCCACCACGGTGCGGCCACCGTCATGATGGCGCCGGCTCCCAAGGGGACCGGCATCATTGCCGGAGGCCCGATGCGCGCGGTGTTCGAGGTGATGGGCATCACCGACATCGTGGCGAAGAGCCATGGTTCCTCCAACCCGTACAACATGGTGCGCGCGACGTTCGATGCGCTCGTGCGCTCGACGACTCCGTCCGAGATCGCTGCCAAGCGTGGCAAGTCGGTCGAAGACCTCTTTGCCGCCTGATCGGGAGGCCACAGTGACGACACAGCAAACCCTCAAGGTGCAACTGGTGCGCAGCCCCATCGGCACCAAGGAATCCCACCGCGCCACCGTGCGCGGCCTCGGCCTGCGCAAGCTCAACAGCGTGAGCGAACTCAAGGACACGCCCGAGGTGCGCGGCATGATCAACAAGATCGCCTACCTGGTCAAGATTCTCTGAAAGGCCGATCATGGAACTCAACAGCATTCAGCCAGCGGCTGGCGCCAAGCACGCCAAGCGCCGCGTCGGCCGCGGCATCGGCTCGGGCCTGGGCAAGACCGCGGGCCGCGGCCACAAGGGCCAGAAGTCGCGTACCGGCGGCTACCACAAGGTGGGTTTTGAAGGCGGCCAGATGCCGCTGCAGCGGCGCCTGCCCAAGCGCGGTTTCAAATCCACGCTGCTCAAGTACAACGCCGAAATCACGCTGTCCACGCTGGATCGCCTGGGTCTTGCCGAGGTCGATCTGCTGGAGCTCAAGAAGGCCGGCGCGGTCGCGGCGATTGCCCGCGTGGTGAAGGTCATCAAGAGCGGCGCCATCACCAAGCCGGTCAAGCTCACGGGTATCGGCGCGACCGCCGGCGCCAAGGCTGCGATCGAAGCGGCGGGTGGCAGCGTCGCTTGACGCGCGAGTAGAGGAGCATCGTGGCCACGAACGCTGCACAACTGGCGAAGACCGGCAAGTTCGGTGACTTGCGCCGCAGGCTGGTCTTTCTGCTGCTGGCGCTGGTGGTGTACCGCATCGGTGCGCACATTCCCGTGCCCGGCATCGACCCGAACCAGCTTGAGCAGTTGTTCAACAGCCAGCAGGGCAGCATCCTCAACCTCTTCAACATGTTCTCGGGGGGCGCGCTCGAGCGCTTCACCGTGTTCGCGCTTGGCATCATGCCCTACATCTCGGCGGCCATCATCATGCAGTTGATGACCTACGTGATACCGACGTTCGAGCAGTTGAACAAGGAGGGCGAGTCCGGCCGGCGCAAGATCACGCAGTACACGCGTTACGGCACGCTGGGCCTGTGCCTGTTCCAGTCCCTGGGGATCGCCGTTGCGCTTGAAAGCACCCCGGGTCTGGTGATCGAACCCGGTTTCGCGTTTCGCACGACCGCCGTGGTGAGTCTGACCGCGGGCAGCATGTTCCTGATGTGGCTGGGCGAGCAGATGACTGAGCGCGGGCTGGGTAACGGCATATCGCTGCTCATCTTCGCGGGCATCGTGGCCGGGTTGCCGAGCGCGATGGGTGGTTTGCTCGAACTCGTGCGCACCGGCGCGATGAGCATCATCATCTCCATCTTCATCGTCGCGGTGGTGCTGGCGGTCACGTATTTCGTGGTCTACGTCGAGCGCGGGCAACGCAAGATCCTGGTGAACTACGCGCGCAGGCAGGTCGGGAACAAGGTGTACGGCGGACAGTCGTCGCACCTGCCGCTCAAGCTCAACATGTCCGGTGTGATCCCGCCGATCTTCGCGTCTTCGATCATTCTGTTGCCGGCCACGGTGGTGAACTGGTTCAGCGCCGGCGAATCGATGCGTTGGCTGCGCGACATCTCGAGCACGCTGACGCCCGGATCGCCGATCTACGTGATGCTGTACGCGGGCGCCATCATCTTCTTCTGCTTCTTCTATACGGCGCTGGTGTTCAACAGCCGCGAGACGGCGGACAACCTCAAGAAGAGCGGCGCCTTCATTCCCGGCATCCGGCCCGGCGAGCACACCGCGCGCTACATCGACAAGATCCTGCTGCGCCTGACGTTCGTCGGCGCGATCTATGTCACGCTGGTGTGCCTGCTGCCGGAGTTCCTGATCCTGAAGTACAACGTGCCGTTCTACTTCGGTGGCACTTCGTTGCTGATCATCGTCGTGGTGACGATGGATTTCATGTCCCAGGTACAGAACTATCTGATGAGCCAACAGTACGAATCGTTGCTCAAGAAAGCGAATTTCAGAACGACGATCAGCGGGTGATTACAAGTAAAAGTCGCCAATCGTATACACTACCCGGTTTTGCGCGCGAAGTTGGCGCGCCAAACGGAAGTGATCCGCACGGTTTCGCGCCTTGCGCGAGAGTGGGTGCACTGTCTAGGAGAACGTAATGAGAGTATCGGCTTCGGTCAAGAAAATCTGCCGCAACTGCAAGATCATCCGCCGCAAGGGTGTGGTGCGCGTGATCTGCACCGACCAGCGCCACAAGCAGCGCCAAGGTTGATCAAGAAAGCTTAGAGGACGCAAATGGCTCGTATCGCTGGTATCAATATCCCGCCGCATCAACACGCCGAGATCGGATTGACGGCCATCTATGGCATCGGGCGTGCGCTTGCGCGCAAGATTTGCGATGCGTGCGCCATCGCCTACGCCACCAAGATCAAGGATCTGACGGACGCCGATCTGGAGAAGATCCGCGACCAGATCGCTCATCTGACGATCGAGGGCGATCTGCGCCGCGAGATGACGATGAACATCAAGCGCCTGATGGACATCGGCTGCTACCGCGGCATGCGCCACCGCCGTGGCTTGCCGCTGCGCGGGCAGCGCACGCGCACCAACGCGCGCACGCGCAAGGGCCCGCGCAAAGGCGCCGCGACGCTGAAGAAATAAGGTTTGAAAGATCACCATGGCCAAATCACCCGCCAATAATGCCGCCCAGCGCGTGCGCAAGAAGGTTCGCAAGAACGTCATGGACGGCGTCGCGCACGTGCACGCGTCGTTCAACAACACCATCATCACGATCACCGACCGCCAGGGCAACGCGTTGTCGTGGGCCTCGTCTGGCGGGCAAGGTTTCAAGGGCTCGCGCAAGTCCACACCGTTCGCCGCCCAGGTGGCCTCTGAAGTCGCTGGCCGCGCCGCGATGGAGCAGGGCATCAAGAACCTTGATGTCGAAATCAAGGGCCCTGGGCCGGGACGGGAGTCCTCGGTGCGTGCGCTGGGCGCGCTGGGCATCCGTATCACCTCGATCTCCGACGTGACACCCGTCCCGCACAACGGCTGCCGCCCGCAAAAGCGCCGCCGCATCTGATTTCCGTTTCATAAGCCCACCGCCACCCATTGCCTGGTGCAGGGGTGGCTCCTGCAGTGTTGTTGGCTGCAGCAGACTCTCCAAGGAACTACCGTGGCACGTTATCTCGGCCCCAAGGCCAAACTCTCTCGCCGTGAAGGCACCGACCTCTTCCTCAAGAGCGCGCGCCGCTCGATAGCCGACAAGGCCAAGTTCGACTCCAAGCCTGGTCAGCATGGCCGGGTTTCCGGTGCCCGTACGTCTGACTATGGTCTGCAGTTGCGCGAAAAACAGAAGGTCAAGCGCATGTACGGCGTGCTGGAAAAGCAGTTCCGGCGCTACTTCGAAGAAGCGGACCGTCGTCGCGGCAACACCGGCGGCAACCTGCTGTCGCTGCTCGAATCGCGCCTGGACAACGTCGTGTACCGTATGGGCTTTGGTTCGACCCGTGCAGAAGCTCGCCAACTGGTGTCGCACAAGGCGATCACGGTCAACGGCCAGTGCGTCAATATCGCTTCCTACCTCGTCAAGGTCGGCGACCAGATCGCCGTGCGTGAAAAGTCGAAGAAGCAGGCCCGTGTCGTGGAAGCGTTGCAGCTCGCGCAGCAGGTCGGCATTCCGGCCTGGGTCGAGGTGAACGTCGAGAAGGCCGAAGGGGTCTACAAGAAGGTGCCCGACCGCGACGAATTCGGCGCCGACATCAACGAGTCGTTGATCGTCGAGTTGTATTCGCGTTGATTGCGCGGGCGCAGGACGCGCCCATTTTGCAATGGTTCCCGTGCCGCGAGGCATCGCGCACGGGCGCGTCATCAGCCTTACCGGTGTAACGAGCTGGGGGCATTGAGAGGAAGACTGCATGCAAACCAATTTGCTCAAACCGAAGACCATCAACGTGGAGCAGGTCGGCCTCAACCGCGCGAAGGTGGAACTGGAGCCTTTCGAGCGCGGATATGGGCACACGTTGGGCAACGCGATCCGTCGCGTGCTCCTGTCGTCAATGGACGGCTATGCCCCCACCGAGGTATCGATTACCGGTGTGGTGCACGAATATGCGTCGATCGACGGCGTGCAGGAGGATGTGGTGAACATCCTGCTGAACCTCAAGGGCGTGGTGTTCAAGCTGTACAACCGCGACGAGGTCACGCTGTCGCTGCGCAAGGATACGGAAGGGGCTGTGACGGCTGCAGACATCCAGACGCCCCATGACGTGGAAATCGTGAATCCCGACCACGTCATTGCCACGCTGTCTTCGGGCGGCAAGCTCGACATGCAGATCAAGGTCGAGAAGGGCCGCGGCTATGTGCCCGGCAACCAGCGCTGGCACGGCGACGAGCCCAACAAGGTGATCGGCCGCATCGTGCTCGACGCTTCGTTTTCGCCGATACGGCGCGTGAGCTACACGGTAGAGAGCGCGCGTGTCGAGCAGCGCACCGACCTGGACAAGCTCGTGCTCGACATCGAAACGAACGGCACGATCACCGCTGAAGAGGCGGTGCGCACGTCCGCGCGCATCCTGGTCGAACAACTGGCGGTGTTCGCGCAGCTCGATGGTGGAGACATCTTCGAGGCCGGTGGCCCGAGCACGCGTTCCAGCGGCGCGACCTTCGATCCCATCCTGCTGCGTCCGGTGGACGAGCTGGAACTGACGGTGCGTTCGGCCAACTGCCTGAAGGCGGAGAACATCTACTACATCGGCGATTTGATCCAGCGCACGGAAAACGAACTGCTCAAGACGCCGAATCTGGGACGCAAGTCGCTCAACGAGATCAAGGAAGTGCTCGCCTCGCGCGGCCTGACCTTGGGCATGCGCCTGGAGAACTGGCCTCCGGCGGGGCTGGAAAAGCGCTGATACGAACGTCGGGCCCGCTGCGGGCCCGGTGCCACGGGAGGTACCTGATACGGCCTCCTGATTACAAGGAAAGAAAGGAAAAGCACCATGCGTCACGGTAACGGCCTGCGCAAACTCAACCGCACCAGCGCGCATCGTCAGGCGATGCTGCAGAACATGATGAACTCGCTCATCGAGCACGAGGCCATCAAGACCACGCTGCCCAAGGCCAAGGAACTGCGCCGGGTGGTCGAACCCATGATCACGCTGGCCCGGCAAGACACCGTCGCCAATCGTCGCCTGGCGTTCAGCCGTCTGCGCAACCGCGACAGCGTCACCAAGCTGTTCACCGACCTGGGTCCGCGTTTCAAGACCCGCCCCGGCGGTTACACGCGCATCCTGAAGATGGGCTTTCGCGTCGGCGACAACGCCCCGATGGCCTACGTCGAGCTGGTCGATCGCGCCCCCGAGGCTGGCGCCAGGACCGGTGCAGAAAGCTGAAATCACGCTATAATGGCCGACTTGCCGCGCGGTGGAGCAGTCTGGTAGCTCGTTGGGCTCATAACCCAAAGGTCGGTGGTTCAAATCCATCCCGCGCAACCAGGATACGAACAAGGGGCTTGCAGTAATGCAAGCCCTTTTGTTTTCCGATCGGAAAACCCTGTTTGCGGCATCGGCGAATTGCAAATAACTATCAATTCGGAGCATCGCCCGCGACAATGGCAGCTGCGCTGGCGGACACCTGCGTGTGGAGTTGGCCGCAGTCGCAAGGGAGATGAAGATGCGCGGGTTTTTGGGGCGCGGACGCTCGTCACGCCGTGAGTGGATTGCAGGAGTTGCGGGCCTGCTGGGGTCGGGCGTATCCGCATTGCGGGCGCAGCCTGCGCCGGCGAAACGCAAGACGCTGGTGCTGGCGGGGCCGTTTGCCTCGGTGTCCTACCCGCTGATGCGCATGGTCGACAGCGGCGCGCTGGCGGACGTGGCCGAGAAGGTCGATTTCGTCACCTGGAAGAGCCCGGACCAGTTGCGCGCGATGGCGATCGCCCAGTCCGCGGACGTGGTGGCGATGCCGAGCAATGTGGCGGCCAACCTGTTCAACCGGGGCGTGCCGCTCAGGCTGCTCGACATTACCATCTGGGGGCTGCTGTGGATGGTGTCGCGCGATGCCAACCTCAAGACGCTCGCGGATTTTCGCGGCAGGGAGGTGGTGATGCCGTTTCGCGGCGACATGCCCGACATCATCTTCAACCTGCTGGCCGAGCGGCAGGGCATTGCCGTCGGCAAGGACATCAAGCTGCGCTACGTCGCGTCGCCGATCGACGCGATGCAGTTGCTCATCACGCGCCGGGCGGACCATGCGTTGCTGGCCGAACCGGCCGTGTCCATGGGTTTGCACAAGAGCCAGTCGTTCCCGATCAAGGTCGTGGCGCCCACGCTGTACCGCAGCGTGGACCTGCAGCAGGAGTGGGGCCGCGTGCTGGGTCGCCCGCCGCGCATACCGCAGGCCGGCATTGTGGCGCTCAAGAGCGTGATGGGGGATGCGACGCTGCTGCAACGGCTCGAACGCGCGCAGGCCGAGGCGTTGCGCTGGTGCGTGGAGCAGCCCGAAGCGTGTGGCGCCATGGCCGCGCGCTACGTGGACATGCTCACGCCCGACGGTGTGGCCGACGCGATGCGCGCGACCCGATCGACCACCGAGCTGGTGCGCGCGCGCGACGCGCGCGCGGAGCTGGAGTTCTTCTACCAGTTGCTGCTCGATCGCCAGCCCGGCCTCGTCGGCGGGAAGATGCCCGCAGCGGCTTTTTACGAAGGCAGTTGATCGGCCATGGCCTGGATCAGGACATGGCTGGGGGGTGTTCCGCGCTACCTGTGGGGCGGCTGGGGCGCGATCGCGAGCCTGCTGCTCATGGTGGCGCTGTGGGAGGCGCTGGCGGCGCATTACGGCCCGCTCGTGCTGCCCACGCCGCTGGAGGCGGCGGACACGCTGGCGGCCTGGGCCGAGCGCGGTGGCACGCTCTGGCCCACGTTGCTCGTCACCGCGCGGCGCGCCTTCTTCGGCCTGGCGCTGGCGGTTGCCGTCGGCAGCGTGCTGGGGGTGGCAGCGGGCGTTTCGATGACCGCGGCGGTCATGGCGCGCCCCTGGGCCACGGTGCTGCTGGGCACGCCGCCGATCGCCTGGCTGGTGCTCGCGATGCTCTGGTTCGGCACCGGGGACGGCACGCCGGTCTTCACCGTCTTCATCGCGTGTTTTCCTATCGTCTTCGTCGGGGGCATGCAGGGCGCGCGCACGCTGGACCAGCACTGGCGTGACGTCGCGCGGGCGTATCACCTGCCGTGGCGGATGCGCGTGATGGACGTGTACCTGCCGCACGTGGTGTCCTACCTGTTCCCGGCGTGGATCGTCGCGCTGGGCAGCAGCTGGAAGGTGGTCGTGATGGCCGAGCTGCTGGCGTCGGACAACGGCGTGGGGGCGGCGCTCGCGAGCACCCGCGCGCAGCTTGACATGGCCGGTACGCTCGCGTGGATAGGTGCGGTGGTGCTCGTGCTGCTGGCGCTGGAATACCTGCTGCTTGAACCGATCAAGCGCGAGATTGAGCGCTGGCGCGATGGCGGCGCCGCCGGGGAGCGCGTCTGATGTCCGGACCGATCGAGCGCAACGCACTGCAGGTGCAGGCGCTCTCGCACGCCTTCGGCCCGCGCGACGTGCTGCAGGACATCGATCTGCGCGTGGACGCGGGCCGCACCGTGGCGCTGGTGGGTCCGTCGGGCAGCGGCAAGAGCACCTTGCTGCACCTGTGCGCCGGTCTGCTCGCCGTGCGCGAGGGCCGGGTGGACAACGGCTTCGCGCGTACCGTGATGCTGTTCCAGCAGCCCTATCTGCTGCCCTGGAAAACGGTGCTGCAGAACATCGCGCTCGGCCTCAAGGCGCGGGGCGTGGCGCGTGCGGCGCGGCGCGCGCAGGCGCGCGCGATGGGCCTCGCGATGGGGCTGGACGACCTGGCGCTTGCGCAGTTTCCGCCGCAGCTCTCGGGCGGCATGCAAAGCCGCGCGGCGCTGGCGCGCGCGCTCGTGCTTGAACCGGACCTGCTGCTGCTCGACGAGCCGTTTTCTGCGCTCGACATCGGTCTGCGCGACCAGATGCACCGCCTGCTGCTGGCGGAGCAGCAGCGCCGCGCACTGGCGGTGCTGCTCATCACGCACGACCTGATGGAAGCGGTGGCGCTGGCAGGCAGCATCCTCGTGCTCGCGGGCAGCCCCGCGCGGATCTGCTGGAAACTCGATCTGTCCGTCCCGGCCGCCGAGCGCACGGACGACTGGATCCACCGCCAGACGGCGCTGCTGCTGGCGCAGCCGGTGGTGCGCGCGGCATTCGAATTGCCCGCGCAGCGGGCGGCGCGTGCGGGTGACGCTGCTGCGCCAGCGGTGGCGGACGGCCTGCTCTCCACGGGCAGTCCGGTGGTGACGCAACACATGGAGAGCGAGCGCTGCGAGGTGCTGCTGTGACGGCCCTGCGTGAGCCGGTGTGGCGCCTTGCGCATCCGCTGTGGCTGTGCGCATTCCGGCCGTTTTTCGCGCTTGCGATCGTCGATGCCTGGGCGGTGATGCTGGTCTGGGCGGCCTTTTTGTTTCTCGGCTGGCCGCTGCCTGCCGTGCCGGGCGGGCCGTTCGTCTGGCACGCGCATGAACTGTTGGCGGGCTTCGGGCTGGCAGCGGTTGCCGGGTTCGTGCTGACCTCGGTGCCCGAGTTCACCAACACGTCGTCGTTCGGTGCGCGCCCGGTGCGCGCGCTGGCCGCGTTGTGGCTGGTCGGCCGGGTGGGGTTCTGGTGCAGCGGCTGGTGGCCGACCCTTGGGCTGGTCGTGGCGGCGTGCGCGCACATTGGTCTGCTGGCAGGGCTCGCCTGGCTGCTGGCGCCGCGCCTGTGGCGCGACCCGGATCGGCGCCACGTGTCGTTTCTCTGGGCCCTCCTGATCGTCGCGGGCGTGCTCGCGGGGTTTTACGTGGATGCGCTGCGCGGGGTCGCGGCCGACCGCTGGCTGCTTGCGCTGGTGGGCGTGTTGATGGTGCTCATCGTGATCGCGATGAGCCGCATTTCGATGAGCATCGTGAACGCGAGCGTGGATACGTGCGTGCTGGCCGACGGGGTGGACCGCGCGCCCTATCTCGCGCGGCCGCCGCGGCGCAATCTGGCGGTGTGGGCGATCGGTCTGTACACGATCGTCGAGTTCGTGCAGCCGGGGGGCAGGGTCGGTGCGTGGCTCGCGCTGGCGGCGGCGGCGGCGGTGCTCAACCTGCTCAACGACTGGCACATCGGGCGGCCACTGCTGCGCCGCTTTCCGCTGCTGCTGTACGGCGTGTACTGGTTCATGGCGGCGGGCTACGCGCTGATGGGCGTGGCGCAGCTCACGGGGGCTTTCAGCGACCACGCGGGGCTGCACCTGCTCACGACCGGTGTGCTGGGGCTGAACATCTACGCCGTCGTGTGCATTGCGGGCTATACCCATGCGGGCCTGGACAAGGATGGGAGACCGTGGGTGCTCTGGGGCGTGCTGCTGCTCGCGCTGGCCGCGCTGCTGCGGGCACTGGCGTATTTCACGGCAGCGGGTCCGGCGATGGCGCTTGCGGCGGTGCTGTGGTGCGCTGCGTTCGCGTTGCAGAGCCTGCACATGCTGCCGGTCTTCCTGCGCCCGCGCGCCGACGGGCGCGAGGGTTGCGCCGGGGTGCTGGGCATGCCTGGCTGACCTGCCCCCTCGACCTTGATTGGGTCAGGGACAACGGCTTTCTGAATAATCGGACCCATGCGGCGCCGATGATGCGCCCGCAATGACAGGAGTGCGCCGTGTATGCCGAACCTCGTGACCAGGAATTCCCCGATTTTTTTGCCGACGCGCCGACGCTGACCGTGCGTGACAAGCTGGCCCAGTTCCTGGGCGCGGCGACGCACGGCACGATGACGTACCGCTACGCCGATGCGGTGCGGCTGGCGGGCCATTCCTGCCCGACCGTGGCGGGCACCTACCTGATGACGCTCAGCGGCCTGAAGGCGCTGTACGGCGACGAACTGCCGGTGCGTGGAGAGGTCGAGGTGTTCATGGGCGACTCGCGCGACAGCGGCGCCACGGGGGTGGTTGCCACCGTCGTGCAGCTCCTGACGGGCGCGGCTGCCGAGACGGGCTTTCACGGCATCGGCGGGCAGTTCTCGCGCGCGGATCTGCTGCACTTCGATCAGCCGGTGCAGGGCACGTTTGGCCTGCGGCGCATGGATACCGGGCGCGCGGTGCAGGTGCAGCTCAACGCCTCCGTGGTGCCGTGGACCGACGAGATGCGTGAAGTCATGCCCAGGGCAGTCAGCGGCCGCGCGAGCGACGAGGATCTGGCGCGCTTTGGCGCGCTGTGGCAGGACCGGGTGCGCAAGATGCTCACCGAGCACGCGAGCGACCCCGCGATGATCCAGGTGGGCGACTGGCAGGCGCCCGCCTGAGCGCGGCGGCTGTCAGCGGCGGGCCGGGCAGGCCCGCCTCAGCTCCTCAGTGCACGACCTGCGCGAGCTGGCCCTGCGCGTAGCGCGTGGCCATTTCGGCGAGCGTGTGGGCCTTGATCTTGCTGCCCTGGCCCTCGCAGCCGAACTCCAGGTAGCGCGCCTTGCAGACCGCCTTGGCGGCTTCGCGCGCGGGCTTCATCCATTCGCGCATGTCGAACTTGTCGGGGTTTTCGACGTGGAACTTGCGCACCGCGCCCGTCATGGCCATGCGGATGTCGGTGTCGATGTTGATCTTGCGCACGCCGTGCTTGATCGCTTCCTGGATTTCCTTGACTGGCACGCCCCAGGTCTGCTTCATCTTGCCGCCGTACTGGTTGATGATGGCGAGCAGCTCCTGCGGCACGCTCGATGATCCGTGCATCACGAGGTGCGTGTTGGGCAGGCGCGCGTGGATTTCCTTGACGCGCTGGATCGAGAGTACGTCGCCGGTGGGCGGGCGCGTGAACTTGTAGGCGCCGTGGCTGGTGCCGATCGCGATCGCGAGCGCGTCGAGCTGCGTGGCCTTGACGAACTGCGCGGCTTCCTCGGGGTCCGTCAGCAGCTGGCTGTGGCTGAGCTTGCCGGCTGCGCCGATGCCGTCTTCCTCGCCGGCTTCGCCGGTTTCCAGCGAGCCCAGGCAGCCGAGTTCGCCCTCGACCGTCACGCCCACCTTGTGCGCCATCGCCACGACCTCCTGTGTGACGCGCACGTTGTAGTCGAACGTCGAGGGCGTCTTGCCGTCTTCCTTGAGCGAGCCGTCCATCATCACCGAGCCGAAGCCCAGCGCGATCGCGCCCTCGCAGACCTTGGGCGTGGTGCCGTGGTCCTGGTGCATCACCATCGGAATGTGCGGATAGGCCTCGCAGGCAGCGGTGATCAGGTGCTTGATGAAGGGCTCACCGGCGTATTTGCGCGCGCCGGCGCTGGCCTGCAGGATGACGGGCGCGCCGACCTCGTCGGCCGCGGCCATCACGGCCTGCACCTGCTCCAGGTTGTTGACGTTGAAGGCGGGGATGCCGTAGCCGTGGTCGGCGGCATGGTCCAGCAGTTCGCGCATCGAGACGAGTGGCATGGGCGGGTCCGTTCAGAGTTGAAAAAACAGGTCGTACTTGGGCTTCGATTCTAGTGGGCAGTCGGCGGCGGCCCCGAGCGCGCGATGCGCCGGCCGGCCCGGCCTCAGGTGGTGTTCATCTTCGGCGCCGACCGCGGCGTGCACGAACAGGGGCCGTGCAGACCGTGCGGGCCTTGCGGGGCGGTGCGAAGGCGTGATGCCCAGTTCGATGTTTCTGGCGCTGAATGCCGCGTCACGGACGCCCGCCGGGGTGGTCGCGCTGGTGCGGCGGGTGTCGTCCGGGCTGCTGTGGCTGCGCGCTGGCCGCGCCGTGCTTACCGCACGCGGCAGATCTTGAGCATGTTGGTGCCGCCGGGCTGGCCCATGGGCTCGCCGCAGGTGATCGCGTACAGGTCGCCGCCGCGCACGATGTTGCGTTCCTTGAGCTGGGTCTCCGCCTGCGCGAGCGCGGTGTCGCGGTCGGCGCTGGTGTCCATCAGGAGCGGGCGCACGTTGCGGTAGATCGCCATCCGGCGCTGCGTCGCGATCCGGGGCGTGAGCGCATAGATCGGGATGTGGATGCGCCGGCGGCTCATCCACAGCGCGGTCGAGCCGCTGTCGGTCATCGCCACGATGGCCTTGGCGCCCAGGTGGTGCGCGGTGAAGAGCGCTCCCATGGCGATGGACTGATCGACGCGGCCCAGTGTCTTGCCGCCGAAGTCCGAGTCGCGCTCCACCTCCTCGGCGGCCTCGGCGGCGGCGCAGATGCGCGCCACCTGCTCAACGGTCTCCAGCGGGTATTTGCCGGCGGCGGTTTCGGCGCTGAGCATCACGGCGTCGGTGCCGTCGAGCACCGCATTGGCCACGTCGCTCACCTCGGCGCGCGTGGGCACCGGGTTGGTGATCATGCTTTCCATCATCTGCGTGGCGGTGATCACCACGCGGTCCATCTCGCGCGCCATGCGGATCATCTTCTTTTGCAGCGCAGGCACGGCGGCATTGCCGACCTCTACCGCCAGATCGCCACGCGCGACCATGATGCCGTCGGACACGCGCAGGATGTCCTCGAGGTGGGGCACCG
>JAIXLP010000046.1 GCA_026954015.1 Burkholderiales bacterium
CCCTTGTTGCCTTCGTCGGCGCCTTCCGCACGGGCCTTCAGCCACTCCTGCACGACGATGGCGACGAAAGGCAGCGCGAACACCCCGCTGGACACCAGCACGGCCCAGATGCCGTTGTTGACGATCCAGGACACGAGGGTGAGGTAGTACTCCAGGTAGTCCGTCGTAAAAAGCGTCATGGCCCCGATCTCCCCTCAAGCGGCCTGCATCAACAGGCTGGCTTCCAGCGCGACGATGGCGACAACGCCGGCGACCTCGGTGCGGATCAGCCGGCGCCGCGCCTGCCCATCTGTCCCGCTTTGGTCTTCGCGGGCCAGCACCCGGCGGCGCATCCAGAACCATCCATAGGCCGTTGCCGCGTACACGCACAGCCGCCAGATGAAGAAATACCCTGCGGAGGCCGCCAGCCACCGTTCCCAGCCTGCAACGCTGCCGACCAGGTAGATGCCCGCGACGTTCGCCCCCACGGCGGCGGCAACGATCAGCACCAGCCACAGCAGCGTCTTCGCCGCGCGCCGGCTGAACAACCAGCGCAGCGGCCGCCAGGCCATGCGCGCCGGGCTCATGGCCGACTCCCCGGATTGCCCTTCTGGAGCTGGTCGAGACGGTCCGGCACAGGATCGCCCTCGTAGATGCCGCGCGAGCCGGCCGCGCGCGCGCCGTGGCGCTGGATGATCGCCATGGGCGAGTTGTTCGCCAGCTCGCGCCGCAGCTCCAGTTCGGTCTTGAGGTTGCGAATCTCACGGTCGAGCGTGTCGCTCTCGTGGTTCACCGCCTCAACGGCAAGCTCGTTGGCCGCGACGTTGGGCTCCTTCTTGCCCGTGAGCAGCGTGCGCTGCAGCAGCAGCGCTTTCTCCAGCACGGACGCCAGCGCGACCTCGGACGCCAGGCGCTGCGACAGCAGGTGCTGGTCGGGCTCGTCGCGCAGCGCCTCGATCACGCCGCGCGTGATGGGCAGCGACGCACTGCCGGCCTCGCGCAGGTTCTCGGGCGTCGTGTTCTTGGCCTTGGTCACCAGGTCCTGGAGCGCCTGCAGCTTGGCGTCGTACTCTTCCTGGATCAGCGGCGTGAGCCCGACGCCTGGCGTCGTCTCGGTCTTGGTGCAGGCATCGCACGTGCGCTGCTCCTTCTCGCCGAGCACGCGCGTAGCCCACTCGACGGCGGCCTGCGGCGAGGCCCAGGTCTGGCACGAGAGGCTGCCGCAACTGGCCGGCGCGATGGACGAGGTGTCGGTCACGCCGCGGCCGTTGACCAGGTTGTAGCCGGCGCGGGTGACATCGCCGACGACCTTGATCGCGGGCTGGCCGGAGCCGCCCGCGTTGCTGCCCCCGACCCACGGCACGCCGTCATTGCCGCGTCGCGTCTCGGCTTGCTCGATGGCCGAGACCGCATCCGTGCTCGACACGGCATCGCGCAGCGCCAGCCCTTCGGCCATCTGGCTCCAGCCGAGCTGGCCGCCCGCCGTTTCGGCCATCTTCTCGGCCATGGCACGGCACGTCAGCTTGCTGCGGTCGAAATCCAGCCGCGCCTGCAGCACGCCATTGGTGAGCAGGTTGTACAGACCGGGATCGGCCCGCTGGATGATCAGCGCGGGCAACGATGCCACCGCACTGGTGGCACTCTGGATCACCGACGACATGATTTGCTGGAAGCCGTTGGTGATGCCGTTAAGTTGGTTCTTCAACGTGGTCTGGATGCTCATGTCGCCGCAGATCAAGTTGCTGTTCCAACCCACGCCGACACCGAGAGAGCGCATGCCGGCCGCACGGCCCATCGACACGGCGTTGCCGCCACCGATCGAGTACATGACGTCATCGCCGATGACACTGCCGCTGGTCTGGTAGCCCAGTTGACCCCAGGCCACGCCGCTGCCCAGCGCGAGTGCGCCGGCCAGCGCCAGGACGATCTCCGTGCGACGTGCCCGGCGGGAGAACGGATTGAGTGCAGGACGGAACTTCATGGCACCACCTCAGAGGAAATCGACGCTGCCCAGGAACACCTGGCCCCGGCGTTCGCAGCAGGCATACGGCCGCCACAGCGCCCATGCGTAGTCGCCTTGCTGCGCCTGGGTAAGGAAGCCGCTGCGCGGGAAGACCGTGCAGGACGAGGACAGGACGGGCGTGAGTTCCTGCCACTTGCCGGTGGAGGCATCGCCCTCCATCAGCGCGCCGGCCGGCCAGTAGCCGTCGCGGGAGTTGGCAAGCAACGGCTGATAGACGTGGATCTGCCCCCGGCGAGTGACCACATCGCCCGCACGCTGGGCCACCACTGCGCCGGCCTTAAAGTCGTCGGTCTGGTGCAGGAAGCCGCCGCGGGGGTACACGTTGCCCCAAAGGTTCATCGTGGTGCGTGCGCCAACCTCGCGCCGGCCCGGAATCAGCGCTTCCGGGTAGGCCATCTCGGGCACGTTGTAGCGCCAGGCCAGCGTATCCAAGGTGCTGAGCAGATATGGCATGAATGCCGTGCCCGCGCCTTCGCAGATGTAGCCGGACGATGAGGCGAACTCGCTGAAGACCAGAGTACCGGGGTGGCCGATCACGTCGGCGTTCTTGAACTTGGCGAGATTGTTCTCGTGGTCCTCGT
>JAIXLP010000034.1 GCA_026954015.1 Burkholderiales bacterium
GCCCTGCCCACCCAGACTGCGCCCACCCCTGCAGCGCCCGCCCCACCCCCCCCGGCCGCGCCCCAGGCGCTGAAGCAAGCCGTGGCGCCGCCGCCGCACCCCGCCGCGACCCAGGCAGCCCGCGCAACCGCCGCCGCGCCAGCCATCGCCGCCGACGCCGCCAACGCTGCAGAAACCGAAGCCGCCCAAACCGCGCCCCCCGCCCGCCGCGCCCCGCCGCCCGACGCGCGCCTGCTCACCGCCGCCGCGCGTGGCGACCTCGCCGCCGTGCGCGCGGCACTGGCGCAGGGCGCCGCCATCGACGCCACCGACACCGAGGGCCGCACCGCGCTCATGCTCGCCGCGGCACGCGGCGACGACGCCCTCGTGCGCCTGCTGCTGGCCGCGCACGCCGACGCCACGCGCACCGACGCCGCGGGCCTGAGCGCCGCCGACCACGCCCGTCGCGCGGGCCACGCCGCGCTGGCGCAGGCGCTGCCCTAGGGCCATACTGAATCAGCCCCGCGATGCGGCGCGCCCTGCCTGTGGATGGGATGCAGGGCGCCACGCGCAGACAGGGCCCCAGCCTTGGCGAGCATTTGCAGCGCCGCGGCGTGCCCCTATCGGGCGCCCAGCGCCGATCCAATTTCAGTGTTTCAGTGGACTAGAATCCGCCCCGTGACGCGGGGTGCACGGAACGCCTTCCGTGCTGAGAGCACACCCGTCGAACCTGATCCAGATCATCCTGGCGTAGGAACGTCCTCATGACCGATACACCGTCTTCTCGTCCGTTCGAGCCGCAGCACATCGCCCAGCCGCTCGCCACGCTGCGCCAGCACGCCCCGCTGGTGCAATGCCTCACCAACATCGTCGTCGCCAACTTCACGGCCAACGTGCTGCTGGCCAGCGGCTGCGCGCCCGCGATGGTGGACAACGCGCAGGAAGCCGAGGGCTTTGCCGCCATCAGCGCGGGCGTGCTCATCAACCTCGGCACGCCCTACCAGGAAACGGCGCAGGCCATGCGCGCGGCGGTGCGCGGCGCCGAGCGCGCGGGCGTGCCCTGGGTGCTCGACCCGGTGGCCGCGGGCGCTGTGCCGTGGCGCACCTCGATCGCGCTCGAACTGCTGGCCAAGCACCACCCGCGCATCGTGCGCGGCAACGGCTCGGAAATCCTCGCGCTCATGGGCGGGCAAGGCGGCAAGGGCGTCGAATCCACCGCGGGCGCCGACCAGGCCGTCGATGCCGCCCGCCAGCTCGCGCGCCAGCACGGCTGCGTCGTGGCCGTGAGCGGCGAGGTGGACTACCTCACCGACGGCGCGCGCGCGGTGCGCATCGCCAACGGCCACCCACACCTCACGCGCGTGACGGGCGCGGGCTGCTCGCTCGGCGCGCTCATGGCGGCGTTTGCCGGGGTGACGCAAGACGCGCTGCTGGCCGCCAGCAGTGCCACCGCGCTGCTCACCGTGGCCGCCGACGACGCCGCGCGTGCCTGCCAGGGCCCCGGCAGCTTCGCCGTCGCGCTCATCGACCGGCTCTACACCCTCACGCCCGAAGCGCTCGCCCAGGGCATCCGGCTGGCGTAGCCCGGTGCTCCACCACACCCTGCTCCCGGCCACGGGGCGCGCTGGCGGCGGCGCGGCGGCCACGACTGGCGCGCCGCAGGCCGCTTCCAGGCAGCGCCAGCCGCTGGATCTGCGGCTGTACCTCATCACCGACACACCGCTGTGCGGCGGCCCCGAAGCCGTCGTGCGCACCGTGGCGCAGGCCGTTGCCGCGGGCGCCACGCTGGTGCAACTGCGCCAGCCGCACGGCAGCGACGCCGAATTCGTCGCGCTCGGCCGCGCGATCCGGCAGGTGCTCGCGGGCACCGGCGTGCCGCTCATCGTCAACGACCGCGTCTACCTCGTCGATGCCATCGGCGCCGACGGCGCGCACATCGGCCAGCGCGACCTGAGCCCCGTGCGCGCGCGCCACATCCTCGGGGCGCGGCGCTGGCTCGGCCTGTCGGTGCAGACGCTGGCGCACCTGGACGCCGCGCGGCGCCTGCCCGCGGGCACGATCGACTACCTCGGCGTGGGCCCCGTCTGGGCGCAGCAGACCAAGCCCGACGCGGCCGCCGCCGGCGGCGTGGCGCTGCTCGCGCAGATCGCGCACGCCAGCCCCTGGCCATGCGTGGCCATAGGCGGCATCCACGGCGCGCGCGTGGCCGAGGTGCGCGCCAGCGGCGCAGCCGGCGTGTCGGTGGTGAGCGCCATCTGCGGCCAGAGCGACGTGGCCGCGGCCACGCGGCAACTGCGCGCCACCTGGGACGCCGCGCCCGCCGCCGCCTGAACCGTCCGGCCTGAGCCCCCCGCCGCGCGGATATTCGCCAAAATCGGCGAAACCGCTTTACCATCAAGCGCCGCCAGCTATCAAAACAGGGGAACGCTTGATCACCGCCCACCAATTCATCGCCAAATGGGGCCCCGGCGGCACCTGCGCGCAGCTCAACGAGGAGCAGGGCGCGCAAAGCCACTTCCTCGACCTGTGCGAGCTGCTCGGCGTGCCCAGGCCCGGCGACGACGTGGGCGGCGCATACCTCTTCGAGCAGAAAT
>JAIXLP010000049.1 GCA_026954015.1 Burkholderiales bacterium
GGGCCGCGGCCCCTGGAAGAAGGGCCTGCCCACGCTGCTGCAAACCCTCGCCGCCCTGGGCCGGGCGCGCTGCGAACAGGGCTTGTGGCGCGGTTGAGGGGCCGTTTGTCCGGGAGCCCCCATCGAACAGGCTTCGCCACAGCGCCGTTTGCACCGGTGTGGGGAAGGTTGCGCCAGCAGGTTCTTGAAATGGGTGGCGTGAATGCGGGCTTACCTGCTGCACAACCACGCCAGACCCCACCGGAGCCGGTGAGCGGCCCCGTGCATGGCAACGATGTCAGAGCGCATAACCGTTGCCACCGTATGCCACCGGCAAAGCGCGCCGCTCCATCTTGACAGCCGCTCGGCTGCGCCGTGACGGCGTCACCTCAAGCGCGGGTGCCATCCGGCTCAACCAGAGGATTTTTTCCAAACGGCTGGACCGAGCGCCTGACGGCAGGTCCGTGGAGGAAAGGAAGGGGTCAAACATGATGGTCTCCAAAATAAATCAGCAGTTGGCAAGGATCAGGATTTTGTTTGCTCTGTGGCCTGTTTCAGATGCCGCCGCAAATTTCGAATCCGCCGATATAAATGCATCCACCAAACATGATAGTCTCCAAAATGAATCAACAGTCAACAAGGATCGGGAATTTTGCTTGCGCTGTGGCTCGTTTCAGAAGCCGCCGCAAATTTCGAATCCGCCAATATGAAAGCATCCACCAAACATGATCATCTCCTGGGTAAACAAATGGACTCAAGGTGTCAAATGATTTGACAGGTTTTCGCTCTAAAGGCCGTTGCAGAATATCGAACCAATCATTCCGATGCATCCGTGGAACATATCAACCTCCAATTCAGTGAGTTAAAAAATTCAGGAGTTTTTCGTGAGCTCCTGTGTGTATATTACGACCGCGGATGCCGGAAATTGATTTCATCTGAAGCAAGCTGCGTTTTCGTTTGTCATGAAACGATGACATTTGAAATATTGAACGGGCGGCCTGCGATCCTTCACGCGGGCGCCGTTGGCTTCACTTCACGCGCCCGGGTGGCTTGCGGGCGCCGCCCGGCAGCTGCCCGCAGGCCCTGAGCGGCGACAGCGCGGGGCCGCGCGGCAGCCACATCAACGCGCAGTGGCGCCCGTGCTTCGTCTGGGTCTGCGGGCATCGGCCGGGCCCGAAGCGGGCGCCCCGGTAAAATAGCCGCCCATCTCCATCCCTCGCGCGCAGCGTGGCGCGTTTCCCGCATGGCCAATGCCTCTCTGATGGCGAACGCGATTCGCGCGCTCGCAATGGATGCCGTTCAACTTGCCAACTCGGGCCACCCGGGCGCGCCCATGGGCATGGCCGACATGGCCGTCGCGCTCTGGGGGCGGCACCTGTCGCACAACCCCGCCGACCCGCACTGGGCCAACCGCGACCGCTTCGTGCTCTCCAACGGCCACGGCTCGATGCTGCTGTACGCGCTGTTGCACCTCACGGGCTACGACCTGCCGATGGAGGAGCTCAAGAACTTCCGCCAGCTGCACAGCAAGACCGCCGGCCACCCCGAAGTGGGCGTGACGCCGGGCGTGGAAACCACCACCGGGCCGCTGGGCCAGGGCACGGCCAATGCCGTGGGCATGGCGCTGGCTGAAAAGCTGCTGGCGGCCGAGTTCAACCGCGAGGGGCACACCCTCGTCGATCACCACACCTATGTGTTCCTGGGCGACGGCTGCCTGATGGAAGGCATCAGCCACGAGGCCTGCGCGCTCGCGGGTGCGTGGAAATTGAACAAGCTGATCGCGCTGTACGACGACAACGGCATCAGCATCGACGGCAAGGTCAGCCCCTGGTACGTGGACGACGTGGCGCAGCGCTTCAACGCCTACCAGTGGAACGTGATCGGCCCCATCGACGGGCATGACCCCGACACCGTCTCCGCCGCGATCGCGCAGGCGCGCGAGGAGACCGAGCGCCCCACGCTCATCATCTGCAGGACGCACATCGGCCACGGCAGCCCCAACCGCGCGGACACCGCCAAGGCGCACGGCGAGCCGCTGGGCGCCGAAGAGATCGCGCTCACGCGCGAGAAGCTGGGCTGGAATTGCGGCCCGTTCGAGATTCCCGACGCGGTCTACGCCGATTGGGACGCACGCGCTGCGGGCGCCAGGCGCCAGGCCGCGTGGGACGAGCGCTTTGCCGCCTACGCCGCCGCTTACCCCGAACTGGCCGCCGAGTTCACGCGCCGCATGGCGGGCGAGCTGCCCAGGCACTTCGCGCAGACCGCCGTGGACGCCGTGGTCGAGGCGCACACCAAGGCCGAGACCGTGGCCAGCCGCAAGGCGAGCCAGATCACGCTCGAAGCCTTCACCGCGCGGATGCCCGAGCTGCTCGGCGGCAGCGCGGATCTGACGGGCTCCAACCTCACGAACACCAGGAGCACGCCGCAGCTGCGCTTTGACGCCGCGGGCGCCGTGGTGCGCGACGAGGCCGGTGCAACGGGGCGGCACATCAACTACGGCGTGCGCGAGTTCGGCATGGCGGCGGTGATGAACGGCATTGCGCTGCACGGCGGCTTCATCCCCTACGGCGGCACCTTCCTCACCTTCAGCGACT
>JAIXLP010000055.1 GCA_026954015.1 Burkholderiales bacterium
GCAGCCCCAGGCCCACGGGCAGATCGGCATGGCCGCCGCCGCGCCCGCCGATGCTTTCCAGGCGGCGCTGAAGATCGGCAAGAAGTCCCTCGGTCTGCTGGCGCTCGCTGGCTGCCTGCTGCTGATCGCGGCGCAGGTTGGAGCGCTCGGACTCCAGTGCCGAATTGATGCGCTGGTCGATGGAGTTCTCGCGCTGGCGCAGGCGCTGGTTCTCTTCGCGCTGCGACTTGTTATCCGAGAGCGCGCCCTGAAGCTCGGTGCGCAGTTGCTTCACCTGAGCGACGAGCGTGGCGACGGTATCGCGGGGGGTATCGCCTTCGATGCCCAGCGCCTTCATTTCCTCGGGCGTGAGCTGGGAGCCGGCATCCGCCGCAGGCGGTGCCGACGTGCTTCCACCGGAGAACAGGCGGATGGCGACGAACAGCACCAGCAAGGCCACGGGGATCATTAGCCATTTCAGGAGTCCGTTACTGCGCATGGCGCGCCTCCTTGCCGTCGTCGGCTTCAGCTTTCGGCTGCGGCAGATGCACCGCCGGGTCGAAGCGGTGGATCGCCGGCAGCAGCGACTGCGCAAGGCCGCGCCCGCGCGTCACCAGGTACAGGACTGTCGTGTCCTCGGGTGTCCCGCGGGGGCCAAGCGCTTCGTGCTGGAAGGTGGCGGTAAGGAAGTCGCCTTGCAGCACGCGGGGGTCGAGCGTGACCCAACCCGCGCTGGTGTTGGTCAGGCGCACGGCAGTGACCCACTGGTCTTCCAGACGCCATGACGCGAGCGCAACCGCGCGCACGGGCAGCGTCGGCATCAGCGTGCCGAGGTCCAGGTCGCGGCGCAGGTTGATCCGCATGACGCCCGGCAGGGGCTCCACGGTGCGCAGTGGCGCGTAGAGGTTCTGCGCAGCGAAGCGCGTCAGGACGACCGGCACCGGGGTTTCGCGCCGGTTTGCACGTGTGCCTGCCTGGTTCTGGGCGCGCGCCGCCACCTGGTCGGCAGCGCCGGGCTGATCGCCATAGCGCGACGGGGTGCTGCTGCCGTCGACGATGCGCACGGGCTCCAGCTCGCCTTCGCCGTCCTTGGGCATCTCTGCCGCGATGTCGAGCAGGATCAACGCGCCCGTGTCGGCGTCCTGCAATTGCAGCCGCGTGGGCTCGATCGGCTCGCTGGCACGGAGGTACACCGCGCCACCCGCGCTCTGTACGCGCAGGCGATCGCCGACGCCAGCGGGCACGCCGACACGGACGTTCCGGTCGATGAACACGATGCGCTCCTGGCCCACCTTCAGCGGCACCGCGAGCGGCATGCGCTCCCAGCGCAGAATCTCCAGCGCCTGGGCAACGGGTGCCGCGACCACGGCCAGCAGCCCCAGCAGAGCGATTACAAGGTGCTTCATGGGGTTTCTCCTTGAGGCGCTTGCGGAGACAGGCCGCCCTGCGCGGGACGCGCGGGCTCCGGCGCGCTGAGGCGCTGGGGCATCCCGTCGTAGCAATCGAGCGCCAGACCGAACGGATTGCGCGCGGGGTCGATGTCCACCTTGGTGACCTTGACGGGGTAGCGCACCAGGGCGCGCTTGACCTGCTCGGCGCCGTAGTACTCGTCGGCGCTGATGTCCAGCGTCACCACCCAGTCACGGTCGGAGACGATGCGCACGCGCGCCGTGGGGTTGTCGCCGTAGCCGCGGCCGGGGATTTCATAGATGCCGCGCACACGCTGGCGCAGCTCACCCGTGCTGCGGCGATAGTCGAAATCGGCCTTGAGGAAAGCCTGGCAGGATGGAGTGAGGTATGCCGACAGCGCGTACAGATTGCGCGGGTAGTCTTCCTCGCCGTTCGTGGGCCAGCGGTTGAGCGCCTGGAACACGTAGAACGTGAAGGCATAGACCGACTCGGGCGGCACTTCCCACCACTTGCGCGTGCTGCCGGAGCGCAGGTCGGGTGGCACATGGATGGTCAGGTCGCGCGGGGCGCTCCACCATCCGCCGCCCATGACCAGGGCGACGATGACCAGCGCACCCGCGCCAAGGCGCAGCGTCTTGATGTGCGCCTGCAGATGGGCGATCTCGTTCTTGAAACGGCTCATCGGGTGCTCCTGTGTGTGGTCCAGAAGCCCGAACGCGAGATCAGCACATGGCCGCCCACCCAGCCGGCCATCAGCGGATGGCGCGTGGCGATGCGCCACTGAAGCTGGCGATACAGCCATGTATCGGGCCGGCCGCGTTTGAGGCGGCGCAGGATGCCGCCGCCCACGAATACGCCGAGGGCCACACCCAGGACGATGAACGTGGGCGCGATCGCGATCGTGCGGAACAACCATGACAACGGCGCGCCGACCAGCAGGCCGACGCCACCCGACAAGCCGCAGCAGATCCACAGCTCGTCGGCGGTGAGACCGCGCACGACCACCGGGTGGCGATTCAAGCGATGCGGAAGGAACGTCACCGTTCCGTCCGCACGGGCATGCTGCTGCTCGGACATGGTCTGTCCTCGCTTACAGGATGCCGGTGGCTTCGGTCAGCAGCCAGATGCCGATCACGAGCAGGACGGCGCCGATTGCCACGGTCAAGCCGA
>JAIXLP010000057.1 GCA_026954015.1 Burkholderiales bacterium
GGCACCTTGGCCTCGGCCAGCAGCACGTTCATGTGGCCGGGCATGCGGCCCGCGACAGGGTGGATGGCGAAGCGCACATTCACGCCCCTCTCGCGCAGCGCCTGCGTGATTTCGTACACCGTGTGCTGGGCCTGCGCCACCGCCATGCCGTAGCCCGGCACGATGACCACTTCCTTGGCCTCGCGCAGCAGCTCGGCCGTCTCGGTCGCGCTGATGGGCGTGACCTCGCCCTGCGGCTCGGCCGCGTCACCCTTCTTGGCCGGTGCGCCGCCGCCCGAACCGAAACCGCCCGCGATCACGCTCACGAAGTTGCGGTTCATCGCGTTGCACATGATGTAGGAGAGGATGGCGCCCGAGGAGCCGACGAGCGCGCCCGTGACGATCAGCAGGTCGTTGCTGAGCATGAAGCCCGTGGCCGCCGCCGCCCAGCCCGAGTAGCTGTTGAGCATGGAGATCACCACCGGCATGTCCGCGCCGCCGATGGCCATGATCATGTGCACGCCCAGCACCAGCGCAATCACCGTCATGGCGAGCAGCGGCGCCATGCCGTCCTGCACGTCGGGCGCAGCCAGAAAGCGCCCGCCCAGCCAGATCATGACCAGCAGCGCGGCCAGGTTGAGCCAGTGGCGCGCGGGCAGCAGCACGGGCTTGCCGCCGATCTTGCCCGAGAGCTTGCCGAACGCGATGATCGAGCCCGAGAAGGTATACGCGCCGATCAGGATGCCCAGGTAGATCTCCACCTCGTGGATGGTCTTCTCCGCCCCGGCGAACTGGATCGACGTATCCACATAGCTCGCGAAGCCGACCACGCAGGCCGCCAGGCCCACGAGGCTGTGCATGAGCGCGATGAGCTCGGGCATCTGCGTCATCTTGACGATGCGCGCGGCCCACAGGCCGATGCCGCCGCCGATCACCAGCGCCAGCACGATCCAGCCTATGCCCGAGACATGCACGCGCGGGCCGAACACCGTGGCCAGCACGGCGATCGTCATGCCTATCATGCCCAGCAGGTTGCCGCGGCGTGAGGTTTCGGGGTTGGAGAGCCCTCCCAGGCTCAGAATGAACAGGATCGCGGCGCCCAGGTAGGCCGTCGTCACGAGACTTGCGGACATGGTGGTTCTCTTCCTCGTATTCGGGTGGTGACGGCGGGGCCTACTTGCGGAACATCGCCAGCATGCGGCGCGTGACGGCGAAGCCGCCGAACATGTTGATGCCCGTGAGCACCAGCGCCACGAACGCGAGCGCGAGGATGAGCGTATCGGGCCGTCCGCCAGTGCCCGCGCCCGGCGGAGCGATCTGGATCAGCGCGCCGATGGCGATGATGCTGGAGATCGCGTTGGTCACGCTCATCAACGGCGTGTGCAGCGCGGGCGTGACGTTCCACACCACCATGTAGCCGATGAAGCAGGCCAGCACGAAGACCGTGAAGTGCCCCAGGAAGGCCGTGGGCGCATACGCACCGATGGCCCAGAACAGCACCGCGAGCACGGCGAAGACGATGGTAAGCGCCTTGCCCGACATCGGCGCGCCCGGCCCGTGCGTGGATTTCTTTTCCGCCACCGGCGCGGCCACGGCCTTGGGCGCGGCCTTGGGGGGCAGCGTCAAGGGCGGCGCAGGCCAGGTGATCTCGCCGTCCTTGATGACGGTCAGACCCCGGATGGCGTCGTCTTCCATGTTGATGACCGCCACGCCGTCCTTGGCCTTGCACAGTTCTTCGAGCAGGCGCAGCAGGTTGGTGGCGTACAGCGTGGACGACTGGCGCGCCAGGCGCGAGGCGAGGTCCGTGTAGCCGATGATGGTCACGCCGTGGCGCACCACGGCCTGGCCCGGCACGGTGAGCTCGCAGTTGCCGCCCTGCTCGCCCGCCATGTCCACGATGACGCTGCCGGGCTTCATGCTCTGCACCATCTCGGCGGTGATGAGCTTGGGCGCGGGCTTGCCCGGGATCAGCGCCGTGGTGATGATGATGTCGGCGTTCTTCGCCTCCTGCGCGTACATCTGGCGCTGCGCGGCCTGAAAGCCCTCGCTCATCACCTTGGCGTAGCCGCCGCCGCCCGAGCCTTCTTCCTCGTAGTCCACCTTGACGAACTCGCCGCCCAGCGACTTGACCTGGTCGGCCACCTCGGCGCGCGTATCGTTGGCGCGCACGATGGCGCCCAGGTTGGCCGCCGTGCCGATGGCGGCGAGCCCCGCCACGCCTGCACCCGCGATGAACACCTTGGCCGGCGGCACCTTGCCCGCGGCGGTGATCTGGCCGTTGAAGAAGCGCCCGAAGGCGTTGGCCGCCTCGATCACGGCGCGGTAGCCCGAGACGCCCGCGGTGGAGGTGAGCGCGTCCATCTTCTGCGCGCGACTGAGCACGCGCGGCAGGCAGTCGATGGCGAGCACCGTGGTTTTCTTCGCGGCGAGCTGCTGCATGAGCTCAGGGTGCTGCGCCGGCCAGACGAAGCCAATGAGCGTGCCGCCCTCGTGCATCAGTGCCACTTCGTCGCTGCT
>JAIXLP010000066.1 GCA_026954015.1 Burkholderiales bacterium
TGCCCGGCGTCAACTATCTTGACCGGCGAGCGTCAATTATTCTGAGCGGTGCGGTCGGGGTTGATCATTGACTCTCCTCTTCGCTGCTGTGCCGGCGAGCTGGCACAGCAGCGCGGCGCCGCCAGCTCTCCACGTTCATCTCCAGAATGGTCGCGTGATGCACCAGGCGATCGACGGCGGCCACCGTCATCGCCTTGTCTGGGAACACCTCCTCCCAGGCGGAGAACGGCGCGTTGGCGGTGACCGCCAAGCTTTTGCGCTCGTAGCGCTCGGCAATGAGCTCGAAGAGCACGCTGCTCTCGGCCTGGTCGCGACGCACGTAGCTCAAGTCATCGAGGATGACCAGGTCGAACCGCTCAAGGCGGGCGAGCTCCGCGGGCAGCTTCAGCTCGCGCCGCGCCGCTTGCAGCCGCTGTACGAGATCCCCCGTGCGGGCAAAGAGCACCCGGCGGCCACGATCAATGAGCGCGTGGCCGATGGCGGCCACGAGGTGCGTCTTGCCCACGCCCGGCGGCCCGAAGGCGAGCAAGTTCTCACCCTGCTCGATCCATTCATCGCTTTCTGCGAGTGCCCGGATATGCGCCTTGGAGAGCATGGGCACAGCGGTGAAGTCGAACGCGTCGAGCGTCTTGCCCGCGGGCAGGCGACTGGCGGCCCGGGCACGGGCCAGACGCCTGGCCTCTCGCTCGTGCATCTCCTGCTCCAGCAGCGTGGCCAGGTAGCGCTCGGCCGTCCAGCCTTCGCGGTTGGACTGCTCGGCAAAGCGCTGCCACAGCCGCTTGATCGCAGGCAGGCGCAGCTCAGTGAGCATCAGCGGCAGCCGCGCGGCGTCCGCGGTGAGGTTCATGCCGTTCATGCGGCCACCCCCAGCAGTCGGTCGTAAACCGCCGCCTCGGGCAGCACGACGGACACCTGCAGCATCTGCAATGCACGTGGCGGCAGGAAGCGCTCACGCAGCGCTGCAATGTCGGGCAACTCTCCCGCATCCAGGGCCGCCTGCAACTGCACCGCCAACTCGGCGGTGACGCCTGCGCGTTCGGCCAGATCGAGCAAGTCCACCATCAGGCGGCAAGCCTGACGCTCGGGCAAGCGATCGGCCATCTCACGCCAGCAGCGCGCATATTCGCTGCGCGGGAACATCGCATCGCGCAGCGCCCAACGTGCCAGTGCCCCCGGTTTGCGCCTGAGCGTGGGCAGCATGTGACGCCAGTCGATTCTCCTGGGGTGACGGTTTGTGCTGCTGGCGTACAGACGCTCGCACTCGAACACCTTCACGCCGCCCAGCCATGCCTGCACCTGCGCCGGGTACAGGCGCACCTTCAGGCGCTGACCGATGAGGCGCGAGGGGACGCTGTAGAGCACGCCGCGGGCCGTAAAGACGCCGAACTTGCTCACCCGCGCGTCTGTCTCTTCGAAGTCCAGCGTGCGCCGCTGGGGCAGCGGCCGCAGGCACTGGCGCTCCACCGCCCAGGCGCGCGCCGCACGGGCGTTGAGCCGGCGCACCGCTTCGGCCACGAAACGCTCGTAGGCGCCGATGTCGGCGAAGTCGCGTGAGCCGCGCAGCAGCAGCGCCTGCGCAAGGGCGCGCTTCAGACTCTGCTGGCGCGCTTCGATGGCGCCGTTCTCGTGGCTCACGCCGGGGTTGTTGCGGCTCGCGCGCATCCCGTAGTGCTCGCACAGCGCGCTGTAGCGGGCCGTGAGCTCTTCATGTTCGGCCAGGTTGTTGAACGCCGCCGAGAGGCTGTCGGTGCGGTGCTCTTCGGGTACGCCGCCGGCCATCCACAGCGCTTCCTGCAGCCCGGCGCTGAGCGCTGCAAAGCTCTCTCCGCCCAGCACCAGGCGCGCATGGCGCCAGCCGCTGTGGGCGAAGGCGAACTGGTAGAGGCGGTGCGGCAGCTCCACACCGCCGAGCGTTACCTTCAGCTCATCGCAGACGGTGAAGTCCGATAGCGCCAGGCGGCCCGGCGGGCGCTCCTGGGCGAAGAAGACTTCGCGCTCGCCGCCCGCGAGCGCGCGCCACTGGCGCACCCGCCGCTGCAGCGTGCGCAGCAGCGAGGCGGGGTATTCGCCGGCGTGGCGGCGCTGCAGCTCCTCAAGAATGGTGATGGCCATGAGAGCGGGTGCGCCCTCGAGCATCGGCACTACTTCCGCATCCCACACGGCGACAAATGGATCGGCGCGGGTGCGCCAGAGGCGCCCTTCGCTTTGCGAGGGCAGCGTCGTGCCGTGCTCGATGCGTCGGGCGCTGCTGGTGCTGATCCCTGTCTTGGCTGCCGCGGTCTCTTGGCTATACCTGCGGCGGTGTTCCTTGTACTGTTTCACTTGTTGGTCGGTTATGCGTTTGCCGGGCACCGTGGCTGCCTCCTTTGCAGAGGCAAACCACTCTAGAACCCGACCGCCTGGCGCACCCCGCGGCGCGTGCGCCAACCGCTCAAGATAGTTGTCGCTGACCCGTCAAGATAATTGTCGTCGGCCA
>JAIXLP010000060.1 GCA_026954015.1 Burkholderiales bacterium
TGCTCAACACCTCGCTCAACCGGCGCGGCGAGCCGATGATCTGCTCGCCGACCGACGCCCTCGACATGTTCTTCGGCTCCGACCTGCGTTATCTGGTCATGGAGGACGTGCTGGTCAGCAAGGAGGATTCCCGGTGAGCGACGCGGAGATCGAAGCGTATTACGCCACCGAGCGACCCGAGCTTTTGAGATTTCTTGGACCGCACGGCAGCTTCGGCAGGGTGCTGGACATCGGCTGTGCCTCCGGCGTGCTGGGCATGCAGTTGCTGCGCGCGGGCCTTGCCGGCACCTGCGACGGCATCGAGCTGCATGAGGCGGCGGCGCGCCTCGCCGGGACCCGCTTGCGGCGGGTCTGGCAGGGCTCGCTCGAATCGGTCGCCGGAAAAGTCTCTTGGCAGGACTATGACCTGATCGTGATGGCCGATGTGCTGGAGCATCTGGTCGATCCATGGGCGGCGCTGCGCCGGCTGCGGAACGAGGCCGCTGCCGGCGTCCGTCTGCTTGTCTCCGTTCCCAACGTGCGCCATTACCGGGTGTCTTTGCCCCTGCTGTTGCGCGGCGAGTTCCGCTACGAGGATGCCGGCATCATGGATCGCACCCATCTGCATTTCTTCACGCGCGGCAGCCTCGAGGAAACCTTGAAGGAGTGCGGCTGGGCGGTGCGCGCCCGGGGCAGCAACATGCGCAAGCGTTACCGGCGCCGCTTCATGCCGACGCGCCTGCTCGAGCCATTCGTCGCCGTGCAGCATTTCGTGCTGGCTGTGCCATCGTGAGCGCGCCGATCGTCAGCGTCGCCATTCCGGCCTACAACCATGCCGCCTACATCGAGGCTTGCCTGGAATCGGTGTGCGCGCAGACCTACCCGGAACTGGAACTGGTGCTGATCGACGACGGCTCGCAAGACGGCACCTACGAAGTGGCGCGTCGCTTTATCGAGCCGCGCCGCGAGCGCTTTCGCCGCATCGTCCTCGAGCGCCAGGAGAACCGCGGCGTCAGCGCGACCTCCAACGCCTGCATCGCGGCCTGCCGCGGCGAATGGGTGCATCTGCTCGGATCGGACGACGTGCTCTATCCGAACAAGGTCGAGCGTATCCAGCAGGCCATTGTGCAATGGAACTGCCCGGATCTGGCGCTGGTGCACGCCGATGCCGAGATCATCGACAGCGAGGGGCGGTTGCATGCGCGCCAATCCAGGAAGCCGCGCCCCGCCGCCGGCGTCGAACGCGAGTCCTGGCGCTGGCTGTTCATGGGCGAGCATTACATTTTCAACCCCACCCTAGCCATTCGCCGCGACGCTTTCCTCGCAATCGGCGGCTTCGATTCCGGCCTGGCGCTGGAGGACATGGATTTCTGGCTGCGACTGTCGGTTCGCCACGCCTTCGGCCGCGTGCCCGAGGTGCTGGCCGGCTACCGCAAGCATCCCGGCAATGCCACGCGCCGCCGCGTGAAGATGCTCGGCGCGCATTTTCTCACCTACGCCAAATTTCTCGACGAGCACGGGGACTTGCCGGCCGGGGACGACGTCCGGCGCCATTTCCGGAAATATCTCAAGCGCTTCTGGCGCCGGACGCGAAGACGCCGGCCCTGGCTTCTCGCACCCCTCGCCGCCGCCTACCTGAAGAGCGCCTTCGTGACGCCCGGCGCGGAGGATTACCGGCGTTTCGGCCTCATCCTCGAGCGCCTGGCGGCCTGAGGGTCTTCCTGTATCATTCGCACTTTTACGCGGCAGCCCATGCAGACACCCCCGTTTTTTTCCATCGTCATCCCCGTCTATAACGAGGCGGAGAACATCGAGCCGATGGTGCGCGAGATCCGGGCCGCCTTCGAGGGCCGGACGGAGCCCTACGAGGTGATTTTCGTCGACGACGCCAGCAGCGACGACACGCCCGCCGTGCTGCGGCGACTGACTTTGGAGACCGGTGCCGTCGTGCGCAGCCTGCGCCACCGCCGCAATTTCGGCCAGAGCGCCGCCGTGGCGACCGGTTTCCGCGCCGCCCGCGGCGAATGGATCGGCACGCTGGACGGCGATGGCCAGAACGATCCGGCCGACCTGCCGCGCATGCTGGAGGAGGCGCGCCGGCTCGGCGTCGATTGCGTCACCGGTGTGCGCGCCAAGCGCCGGGACAACTTCCTGCGCAAGCTCTCTTCCCGCGTCGGCAACGGCTTCCGCAACTGGGCCACCGGCGATCGCGTCTCGGACAGCGGCTGTGGCGTGCGCGTGGTGCGCGCGGGCTGCGTGCGCGAGTTGCCGGTGTTCAACGGCCTGCACCGTTTCATGCCGACGCTGCTGCGCAGCAAGGGCTTCAGCGTCGCCGAAACCCCGGTGAACCACCGGCCGCGCCTGCGCGGCGTGTCCAAGTACGGCGTGCACAACCGGCTCTGGCGCGGTATCCGCGACTGCTTCGGCGTGCGCTGGTTCGCCGCCCGGGCGGTGCCGGCCGAGCGGGTCGATGGCGTCGAGACAGTGGCGGAGCAAGGGCGGGAAAAATGAGCGGGCCCGGGGAAGATCTCCCGGAAGGCGCCGAGGACGACATCGAACTCGCCGCGGTGGCGCCCGGCTTCTCGAAGGAGCTGCGCCGGCTGCTGGTCCTGCTCGCCGCCGCGGTGGTGGCCTTCGCGCTGCTCTACTTCACGCCGGTCGGCGCCGTCGTGCGCGACATCCAGCATCTGCGCGCCTACCTGGCGGGCGACGATCTGTGGGCCGAGGCGAGCTATGCCGCGCTCGTCACGGTGCTGGTGGCGCTGGGCCTGCCGCGGCTGATGTTCTACGTCCTCGGCGGCCTCGCCTTCGGCTTCTGGCAGGGGCTGGTCCTGGCGCAACTCGGCGCGCTGGCCGGTTCCTACATCACCTTCTGCGCCGTGCGCAGCGGCGGCCGCGGCTGGCTGAAGGAGCGCTTCGGCAACCATCGCCTCGTCGGCAAGGCCTTCCGCGTGCGTTCCTCGGTGAAGGCGGTGGTGCTGATCCGCCAGCTGCCGCTCTCCAGCGTCATGATCAACAGCGGCCTGGCCCTCTCCCAGGTCAGCGCGCGGGTGTTCCTGATCGGGTCCTTCATCGGCTACCTGCCGCAGGGCGTCATCGCCGTGCTGATCGGCAGCGGCGTGGTCGACGAAAAAGCGATGGACGGCGTCGGCAAGCTGGTCGCCGCCGGCGCCGCGCTGCTGCTCGGCGCCTTCCTGCTCTGGCGCTGGCGCAACCGCGGCGCGGGGCCGAAGGAGTCTTGATGCGCGACGCCTGGAACAAGCCGCTCTGCTGGCGGGTTCTGCTGGCGGCGCTGGTGCTGGCGCTGCTGGCACTGCGCCTGAGCGGCCCCTCCAATCTCGAGGCCGATGCGCAGGACCGCAACGTCGGCTACGTCATGGACGTCGTCTGGCAAGGCCATTGGCTGGTGCAGCAGGACATCCGCGGCCGCATCATGTCGAAACCGCCCTTGCACACCTGGATCGCCGCCGCCTTCGCCGAAATCGGCGGCATCGACCGGTTCACCCTTGCGCTGCCTTCCGCGCTCGCGGTGCTGGCGATGGCGCTGCTGGTCTTCGAGATCGGGCGGCGGCGCCATAGCCTGCTGGCGGGCGGGCTGGCGGGGCTGGCCGTGGTGCTGGCGCCGATGATGTCAAAGCACGTCGCCCTGGTGCGCACCGATGCGCTGTTCGCGCTGGCCGTCGCCGCGGGCGCCTTCGCCGCCCACCGCGCCTGGGCGCGCGGCGGCGGCTGGACGCCGTTCTGGTTCTGGGCCGCCATGGCCACCCTAATCAAGGGACCGCTCGGTCTGGTGCTCGTCGCCATGGGCCTCGCGGCCTGGTTCTGGGAGCGGCGCAGCGATCCGGCCACGCCCCCGCTCGCCGGGGCGCAGTGGACCGGCATTCTGCTGTTCCTGCTGCTGACCCTGGGCTGGCTGCTGCCGGCCATCCTGTCGGCCGGCCAGCCCCTGATCGACAAGATGTTCTTCGAGGAACTGATCGGCCAGGCCACGGGCGTGGGCAAGGGCGGCTTTCCGGGGCGCAACCTGCCCAAGCCGAGCCTCTACTTCATCCTGCGTTTCCTGCCCTTCAGCCTGTTCGCCGCGTACGGACTCTGGCGCGTCGTGCGCCAACCCGCCGTCGATGCTGCCGAGCGGCGCTTCGAGCGCTTCCTGTTCTGCTGGATCGCCGGCGGCATCGCCGTTTTCTCCCTCGGTTCGCACTATCGCGGCGACCTGCTGCTGCCGCTGTGGCCGGCGGCGGCGTTGCTCGCCGGCCGCGAGATGGCGCGGCTGGCCGAACGCATGGGCCGCCCCCTCACCGGCGCCGTGCTGGCGGGACTGACTTTGATCGTCCTTGCCGGGAACGGGTGGATTTATCACGGCGCGGCGATGCGCGAAAGCGAGGAAGTGCGCTACACCGTCGCGGCGGAGGGCGCCGCGCGGGCGCTGGCGGCAAGCGGACTCGACGTCCGGCGCCTTCATCACCTGGACACGCCGGTGACCCTGCAACTGGGCCTGGGCACCTTCCGCCCCTGGATCGGCGAGGATGAGGCATTGCGGCTGGCGGCCGGATCCGAGCCGGCGCTGCTGGCGGTGGAAGCGCCGGAGGATTTTCCGCGCCTGTTCGGACCGGCTGGCCCGGCGCTGAACGAGAAGTTCCGCTGGCAGCCGGACGCCACGGGCAAGGCGGCGGTCATCGTCTACGCCAACGCTGCCGCCGAGGCACAAGCAGCCCGGAGTCCGATCCGATGATGGCGCGGCTGGCAGCATGGGGGCAGCGATCCGGTCCGGTCGTGGCCACCTACGTCGGCAGCCTGCTGCTGTCGCTGGCGGCGCACGCGCGCGGCGATCTCATCGGACGCGATGGCATCCTTTACGTCGAGACGGCGCGGGCATTCCTCGATTTGGGTCTGTGGGCGCCGCATCCGGGCATCGACTGGCAGTTCTTCTCCCTCCTGATGGCGGGCCTGTCAGCCCTGACCGGGCTGGATCTGGCAACGGCCGGCAATCTGCTCAACGCCTTCCTGCTGGCGGGCGCCTGCGCCCTGGCGGTGGCCATGGTTCGGCAGCGCATGCCCGAGGCCGCCTGGGTCGCCGCGCTGGTGGCGCTGGCGATGCCGGGCTACAACGGCTACCGCGACGACCTGATTCGCGAACACGGTTTCTGGTGCTTCAGCATGCTCGCTTTCTGGCTGGCGATGAAATGGCAGGCGCACGGCCGCTGGCGCGAGGCCATCGCCTGCCAGCTGGCGCTCGGCGTCGCCGCCCTGTTTCGCCTGGAAGCGGTGGCCTTCTATCCGGCGCTGATGCTTTGGGCGGGGCTGGCGGCGCCGGCCGGACAGCGGCTGCGGCGCGTGCTCGTGATCGGCGGCCTGCCGCTGGCGGGCGGCCTCCTGGCGGGGATGCTGCTCGGCAGCGGCGCGGTGCCCATGCCCTCCCGGGTGTCCTATTACCTGGATGCCGCCAATCCCCTGCACAAGCTGCACGTCCTCAAGGAAGCGGCCGGCAGGATGTCGGATACGGTTTTCCCGTTCAAGTATTCGCGCGAGGAGGCAGGCTACATCCTGTTCTTCGGCCTGCTGTCGATCATTCCGGTGAAATTCCTCAAGATGACGGGCGTTTTCCTCGTTCCCCTGGCCTACCTGTTCGCCGTCCAGCCGCTGCGCGCCGTGCTGGCGCGCTGGCAGCCGCTGGCCTGGGCCTTCCTCGCCTACCTGCTGGTGCTGGCGGCCTTCGTCACGCACCAGTTCTTCCTCAGCGCCCGCTACGTCAGCCTGCTCAGTCTCCTCGCGATGCCGCTGGCGGCGGCCGGCCTGTTTCTGTTGATGCGGCGTCATCCGCGCTGGAAAGGGCCGATGCTGGCGCTGGCCGTGCTGACCCTGGCAGCCAACGTGATTTCCTTCTCTCCGCGCAAGACGCACATCGTCGAGGCCGGCCGCTGGCTCGGCGCGAATGTTGCGGAGGGCCAGGCTTGCCTGACCAATTCCCGTCTTGCCTACTATGCGGGCTGGCGTGTCGGCGGCATCGTGTTCGAAGGCTCCGATCTTGACAGAATGATTGGCGAGGGCCGGTGCGCTTGGGTGGCCATGGAAGCCGGAAGGAAGGAGAACCCCGACGCCTGGCTGAAGCAGAACCGGCTGCAGGAGGTGCGCCGGTTCGAGAATGCGGCAGGCGACGCGGTCATCATCGCCCGGCGCATGGACTTGCCGCCAGCCCCATCGGCAAGATGAACAGCATGGCTGCCGACGCCGGCGAATCCGTGCGGCTCAGCGTCGTCATTCCCGCGTACAACTACGCACATCTATTGCGCAGGGCGGTCGACTCGGTGATGGCGCAACTGCGGCCGGATTGCGAACTGTTGGTGGTCGATGACGGCTCCACCGATGCCACCCCGCAGTTGCTGGCGGAAGCGGAGGCGCTGCATCGGCCTGGATTTCGCCATCTGCGCCAGGACAATGCCGGCGCTGCGGCGGCGCGCAATGCCGGGCTGCGCCTGAGCCGCGGCGACTATCTGCTGTTCCTGGACGCCGACGACGAACTGCTGCCGGGCGCCCTCGATGCGGTTTGCGCGGCGGTGCAAGCGCAACCCCGCGCCAGCGTGTTCCTGGGCGGCCGTGTCACGCGACGCGCGGACGGTCGCGAGAAATACCATCCGCCGCCCGCTGCACTGGCGCCCGACCTCTGCGAGCGGCTTGCCGACTATCTGCTGCGCAAGAAAATCGGCATGGGCCATGGTTCCACGATAGTCCGGCGCGAGCTGATCGCCCGGCGCCCTTATCCGGAATCGCTTCGCGGCGGCGAGGATATCCCGGTCTTCGCGCACCTCTTCGCTCAGGGCGAGTTCGGAACGATAGCGCAGCCGCTGGTGCGCATTCACAAGCATGCCGACAGCCTGCGCCATCTCGCGAGGGATTCCGATGGACGCATGGCACTGCTGATTGACGAAATCTTTCGCGGCCTGCCGGCTTCCTGCGAGAGGATTCGCGGCGCCTATGCGGCGCGTCGCTACCTGTCCCTCTTCAGGATTGCCCTGCGGCAAGGCGCGTATCGCCGCGCCGGCCGCCATTGGCGCGAGGCGGTCCGGCAGGATGCCCGGCAGGCATTCGCCCTCAGGCAGTTCAGAAAAAACCTGAAAGCCGTTCTGGCTGGGCTGCTGCGGCGCAAGGCGGCCTGAGCGCTACTCCCTGCGCAGCCACAGGCTGCCGCCAGGATTCCGGAGGCATAGCGGCATCTTCTCCCGGAAAAAATCCGCATGAAAGCGCTGCATGAAGGTGTTCATGAGGACAATCCGGAAGGCGGCGTTGTACTGCAGGAAGGCCCTCGTCATATAGGCCTCGTTCCATGCCCTTCCCTTGTAGACCCACTCCTTCGGGTACTCGAAGGGATAGAAGATGTCGTGCACGTGGACATGGACCCCGGAGGCGAGCCGCGGCAGGATTTCGAAGAAAAGATGATTCACGTCGCTGCCGGTTTTGCCGACATGGGTGGAATCGATGAAGAGGATGTCGTTGCTCTCGAGTGCCTCGAATGTCGCAAGAGGAACGTCCTGCAGCCGGGAGGGGACGATCCTGATCCTGGCGCGATCGCCCTCCTTGAGCAGCGACTCGAGCAGCGCGGGGTAGGGCTCGATGAAGGTGGTCTCGATCTCCGCGCCGAAGAACAGCTCGCTGGTATCGAGCGTGACGCAGGACGAATAGCCCGAGCCCACCTCGATGAAGCGCCTTGGCCTGACATGACGGATCATGCAATGGAGCAGGATCGCGTCCGAATAGGAGTAGGCGGGGTTATCGAAATGATAGCGCAGCCCTGCTGTCTTTTCCGCCCGGAAGGGCATGCTTTCGTAGTAGCCCGCGAAACTCTCCAGCAACTGCATCTGCTCGGCTTCGAGCATATCGATGCCGGGCAGTTGCCGGGGCGGCGCGCCGAATATCCTGGCCTCGTCGCGGCGAATCTCCTCCGGATCCGGAATCGGGGAATAGAAATGCCCCGGATCGCTTGAGCGCCGCTTTCGTCGCGCACCAGTCAGCAGTTTTCGTAGCAGGGGGTGGGGCATCTTGCGCATTTTCCCGTGAAAGGAGCCTCTTGCCTAGTTCGAGTGCGTTGTGATGCGCTGTTGGCCGCGAATCGTCCGCACCAGATCGTGTGCGATGAGCATGGAGCCCTCCTCGGTGAGATGGCCGTAATCGTAGGCGGACGGAACGATCGCGCTGCCGCTGCCGAAATAGCGCAGGCAGCCCTGCTCGTCGCAGAAAACCGCCAAGGGCGACAAAAAGACGGACTGCCCGCCCGCCAGTTCGCCGATCAACCGGTCCTTGCGCCATGCCGCCTGATCGAGGCCATTGCGTGAGCGCGCCCGCCCGTCGCCGCCCAGGAGGTCGCTCGCCAAGAGGCGGGGCAGGGTCTTGTGCCAGATCGGCACGCTGCCGACGACGATGACGAGCGGATTCCAGCCGGGATCGGCATGCAATGCGGAGAGTGTCGCTTCCAGGCCCCGGCGTATCTGGGCATCCTCAATCCTGAACCAGGCTGCGGCGAGGATGACCGTGTCGGGGCGTTGCGCCCGCAGCGTGGCCAGCGTCCAGTCATTGATCGCCCGGCAATGCGGGGTTATGCGGGACGCCACGCCGAGCAGCGGCGCACAACCGGAAGCCGTCCATTGCGCGACGCTGCCGGCGGCATTGATCCGGTCCAGGCCCGGCCACAGATGCGCGGCATGAGAGTCGCCCCACAGCGCGATGCGCGGCCGGTCGCCGCCGCATGCTTGCGCGAAGCTTTCCGGACCCATGGTGATTTCCAGCAGGCAATGCCTGTCCACCCGGTACAGCGTCACATAATAGTGCTCCTTCGAATAGCGGGCTTCGACCGCGGCGACCGCGTTCGCCTCGGCCAGGCGCGGATGATTCTGGAAGCGCAGCGCCGTCACGCGCTCGCTCTGATAGTGGAAGATGGCGGCCACGGCAAAGGGGGCCAGCACCATGGTCGCGCCGAGCGCCAGCGCCGGGGCCAGTCGATAACGGTTGAGGAAGCGGCGCGCCGGGTTTTCGACCAGGCGAAAGGACAGCCAGCCGAGCAGGACCGAGGCCGCCATGCCGGCGGCGATCCAGGCGCCGTGCTGGCGCGACTGACTTTGGTGCAGCCAGACGACGATGGGCCAGTGCCACAGGTAGATCGAGTAGGACCAGCGGCCGACGGCCTGCACGCGGGCGCCGCCGAGCAGGCGTGTCCTGCCGCCGCTGTCGAGGAGGAGCAGCGCCGCGCCGACGACCGGCAGCAGCGCGGCGAGACCCGGCCAGGGCGTGTCCGGCGTCAGCCACAGGCTGGCCGCAAGGATGGCGGCGAGTCCGGCCGGTTCCCGCCAGCGCAGCTTGCGCGCCAGGCCGTTGCAGGCGTCCTGGTGCACGTAGATCAGCCCGCCGGCGAGCATCTCCCAGGCGCGCGTCGGCAGCAGGAAGAAGGCCTTCGACGGATTGGCGAAGGCCAGCCAGGCCGACCAGGCGAGCGAGGCGAGGAAGACCGCCCACAGCGCGCCGGTCACGCCCGACGGCCGCCGAAGGAGGCGGTGAACGGCGACGACGAGCAGGGGATAGAGGAGATAGAACTGCCACTCGACGGAAAGCGACCAGGTGTGCAGCAGCCACTTCTCGTGCGCATCGGCATCGAAGTAGCCGGACTCTTTCCAGTAAGTGTGGTTCGAGATGAACAACAGGCTGGCACCGGCATGCTTGGCCAGCTGCTGGTAATCCATCGGGGAGAGGCTGAACCAGCCGTAGGCGAGCAGCAGCGAACACAAGGCGGCCAGGGCCGGGAAAATGCGACGGGCCCGTGCCAGATAGAAATCGAGCACCGAGAAGCGGCCCAGGGAGAGCGGGCCGAGGATGAGGCGCGTCATCAGATAGCCGGAGATGACGAAAAAGACATCGACGCCGACGAAGCCGCCACTAAAGCCGGTGACGCGAAAATGGAACAGCATCACGGCCATCACCGCGATGGCCCGCAGGCCGTTGATGTCTTTCCGGAAATCCGGACTGCTGGGCCTCATCCGGATGAGTTTTCCAGGGCGCGCTGATAGGCACTGTCGAAACTCGCGCCATCGCTTTGCAGCCAGCGCCGGTCCAGCTCGTCTCGCACGAGATGCTGCAGATTGCGCCTGCGTCGATGTGCAGTGAGGGAACGCTTGCCGATTCGCAAATCCGCAATATCGATCAAGCCGAGCATCCCCTGCGGTGTCAGGACGATATTGCCCAGATGGAGCGAGCGGAAGTAGATGCCGGAAAGATGCAGGCCAGCGACGAAGGTGCCGAGCCGTTCATGCAAGCCGGATGGGGCCTTGCCGGCATCAAGGAGCTGGCGCAGGGTCTGGCCTTGCAGGGGATGGTACCAGACCGCATCCCGCGCGACGCTCGGAATGCGATACACTTCGCGAACTTCGGGACATGGAATTCCCCGCTGCGCCAAGGCAATCGCATTGTCGGCGAAGCGCAGTGCGTAAGGGTACCAGGCGGCGGTGGAGAGCAGGCGCTTGCGACGAAACAGCTTGAGGTAGCTGCCATCGGCCAGCAGCAATACCTTTTCGCCGAAACGGTCCTGCTCCACGACGGTGGCATCGGCGCGCAGCAAGAGATATTCGTTATGGGTCAGGTTCCGTAAAGTGGCTGGCATGGCGCGGGCGATGACGGCAGTCGATGACGACAGCGACGCCCATTGTAGCGTGTCCGCGAAGCACTTATTGTCGACGAGAGCGGAAAATGCACGAGTCATCGCACAGGAAAATGCAGGAGTTTGTCCGTACCTATCTCACCGAGGCAGGCAATGCCGCGCTGGAAATCATCGATCTGGGAGCGCATTCGGTGGACGGTTCGGATACCTATCGGCCGTTGTTCGAGAATCCGGCATGGCGCTATCGTGGCCTCGACCTCGTTGAGGGCATCAATGTCGATCTGGTTGCCGAGGATCCCTATCACTGGAAGGAACTTGCCGACGCGTCGGTCGACGTGCTTGTCTCTGGTCAGACGCTCGAGCACATCGAGTTTCCCTGGCTTACGCTGTCTGAAATTGCCCGAATTCTGCGCCCAGGCGGGCTGGCCTGCCTGATCGCCCCGGCGAGCGGCCCAGAACATCGCTATCCCGTCGATTGCTGGCGCATCTATCCTGATGGAATGAGGGCGCTGGCGCGTCATGCCGGGCTGCGGGAAGTGGAAATATTCACCGACTGGAACCAGGGGCGCTGGAAAGACACCTTCGCGGTGCTTCAGAAGGCACATGCCGGCGCAGGGGCTGGCCATAGTCCGATTCCGGTTCTTCGCGACCGTGGAGTGGCTCAACGCGCAGGCACACCGCCTTCTCGCAAGCGCCGCGGTTTCTTCTCAATTTTCAGGAAGTAGTCCCTGAGATGGTGTTGCCCATATCGAGCGCACGGGCAGGCATCTCATCCAGCCTGAGCCTCTACCTTCGCCTGCTCGCCTACGTCCGGCCCTACGTCGGCTGGTTCGCCGTGAGCATTCTCGGCTACGTCATCTTCGCCTCCTCGCAGCCGATGCTCGCTTCGGTGCTGAAGTATTTCGTCGACGGCCTCGCCGATCCGACGGCGGCGACGCTGGCGGGCGTGCCGCTGCTCGGCCGCCTGCAGATGATGCACGCCGTGCCGCTCCTGATCGTGCTCATCGCCGCCTGGCAGGGGCTCGGCTCGTTTCTCGGCAACTATTTCCTGGCCCGGGTGGCGACCGGGGTGGTGCACGACCTGCGCGTGGCGCTCTTCGACAGCCTGCTGACGCTGCCCGACCGCTACTTCGACATGCACAACTCGGGGCACCTGATCTCGCGCATCACCTTCAACGTCACGATGGTGACGGGCGCCGCCACCGACGCCATCAAGGTGGTGATCCGCGAGGGGCTGACGGTGATCTTCCTCTTCGCCTACCTGCTGTGGATGAACTGGAAGCTGACGCTGGTGATGGCGGCGTTGCTGCCGGTGATTGCCGTGCTGGTGACGCGCGCCAGCCGCAAGTTCCGCAAGCAGGCGAAGAAAATCCAGCTGGCGATGGGCGACGTCACCCACGTCGCCTCCGAGGCCATCCAGGGCCACCGCGTCGTGCGCAGCTTCGGCGGCGAGGACTACGAGCGCAGCCGCTTCCGCGACGCCAGCAGCAACAACATGGGCCGGCAACTGCGCATGGTGCGCACCTCCGCGGTGTATACCCCGGTGCTGCAGCTGCTCATCTACATCGCCATGGGCGTGCTGTTCTTTCTCGTGCTCTGGCTGCGCGGCGATGCCTCGCCCGGCGAACTGGTCGCCTACATCACCGCCGCCGGGCTCCTGCCCAAGCCGATCCGCCAGTTGTCGGAAGTCAGCTCCACCATCCAGAAGGGCGTGGCGGCGGCCGAGAGCATCTTCGAGCAGCTCGACGAGCCGGCGGAGACCGACACCGGCACGGTGGCGCGCGAGCGCGTCAGCGGCCGCATCGAGGTGCGCGGGCTGTCCTTCGCCTATCCCGGGGCGGAGCGGCGCGTGCTCGACGGGCTGAACTTCACGATCGAGCCGGGACAGATGGTGGCGCTGGTCGGCCGTTCCGGCAGTGGCAAGTCGACGCTGGCCAACCTGATCCCGCGCTTCTACCATCACCAGGAAGGCCAGATACTCATCGACGGGGTGGATGTCGAGGACTACGTCCTGCGCAACCTGCGCCGCCATGTCGCCGTCGTCACCCAGCAGGTGACCCTGTTCAACGACACGGTGGCCGGCAACATCGCCTATGGCGACCTCGCCGGGGCGCCGCGCGCCGACATCGAGCGCGCCGCCGAGGCCGCCTTCGCGCGCGAGTTCATCGACAGATTGCCGCAGGGCTTCGACACCCTGGTCGGCGAGAACGGCGTGCTGTTCTCCGGTGGCCAGCGCCAGCGCCTGGCCATCGCGCGGGCCTTGCTGAAGGACGCGCCGATCCTCATCCTCGACGAGGCCACCTCGGCGCTCGACACCGAGTCCGAGCGCCACATCCAGGCGGCGCTCGATACCGCCATGCGCGGCCGCACCACGCTGGTCATCGCCCACCGCCTGTCCACCATCGAGCGCGCCGACACGATTTTGGTGATGGAGCAGGGGCGCATCGTCGAGCGCGGAACGCATGCCGACCTGCTTGCCGCCAACGGGCACTACGCCCGGCTGCACGCCCTGCAGTTCCGCGAGCCGGCGGAAGAATCGCCCGGATAAAAGTCAGTCCGGCGGCAACGCCGCTTCCAGTTCGCGCCGCAGGGCGCTGCCTGCCGGCCAGTTGCGCAGGAAGCGGGCGCGGTCGCGCGACCAGGCCCGGCGCCAGGCGGCCTCGCTGTCGTGCTGCCGCATGGCGTCGAGATCGACCACGCTGAGTGTGTTTCCATCGAGGATCAGGTTGTTGGCCTTCAGGTCGCCGTGGCTGATGCGCGCCTCGGCCAGCTGCGCGAACAGGCGCCGCACGGCTTCGATCGCCTCGGCCGGCGCGCCGCCGTTCGCATACGGGGCGAGCGCATCGAGAAGACTCGGGCCCGCGCAGTATTCGCTGACGAGCCAGGCGCGCCCGCGCAAGGGCCCCAGGCGGCGCTCGATCAGCGCCAGCGGCCGCGGCGTGGCGATGCCGAGAAAGCGCAGGCGGTGCGCCTCGATCCAGGCATGCCAGGCGCGGCTCGGCCGCCAGGCGCGGGAAAGGGCGTGCCCGGCATGCTTGATGTTGTTGCGCTTGATGACGAGCGCGCGCCCGGCCAGTTCGACCCGCGCCAAGGTCGCGCTGCGGCCGCGCTTGAGGGGAACGCCTTGCCCGATCCAGGCATCCGGATCGGCGATGATGGGCGCGAGGAAATCGGCTTCGCTGCGCACCAGGGAGAAGAAGCGGTCGACCCGCCGGGCAACCTTGAACAGGCTGCAATCGCGCAGGCACTTGTCGAGATAGTCGGCGAGGCGCGCCGCGCGGCATTGGCGGACGGCGGCATCGAGCCGTGCCGAGTCGATGGGCAGATTCGGGTTGCCGGCACGATAGGCGGCGAGCAGGGCGGGCCGCATCGCCGCGCTATCGGCCGGCGGCAGTTGGGCGAAGAGCAAGGCAAGATTGTCCAGGCACGCCTGGTCCGATGCGGCCGGCCGGATGGCGTCGCCGTCGACGACATGCAGCTTCCCGGACTGCAGCACGAAGTTGCCGAGGTGGACGTCCTCCTGCAGGATGCCGCGCGCATGCATCCGGCCGAGCGTCTCGAACACCGGCGCGAGATCCCCGATTGCCGCGGCATCCGGATTGCGGGCGCCTTCGAGGTAGTCGCTGAGCAGGAAATGGCCCGCGCCCTGCAGCCGGCCGCTGGCCAGGCGCCGCGGGGTTGGCAGGCCGTGCGCCTCCAGAGCGTCGATGCCGCGGGATTCGCGCAGCCAGTGGCGTTCGCTGCCGCGGCTGGCGATGAACAGCTTGGCCAGAACCGCCTGTCCGTTCCAGCGACCGGCGCCGGTCAGGCGCTTGCCGGGCAGGATGCGCAGCCATCGCTCCACAAGCAGCTCGCTGCCGTCATCGAGCCCGATCGCGCTCGGCGCCAGCACGCGGCGGCCGACGGCGCGCAGGGATGCCGCGGATTCGAGCGCCTCGTCGCGGCCGGAAAAGAAATCGACGATCTGCCGGATGCGCCGCTTGTCGCCGCCGTCGAGCTTTTTCTTCTGCGCGTAGTCGAGGTAGAAGCGCAGGCGCTGCGTGCGCGAGAGGTGGCGCTTCGCCACCTTGTCGAGGCAGGCGAGATCCTTGACGATGCGGAACTCGAGGAAGGGCGGCCACCAGAAGCCACCGCTCGGGCAGTCGATGAGATAGACCTTGCCGGCCGCATCCACCAGCAGGTTGCGCCATTTCAGGTCGCCATGCGCGAAGCGGCGGCCGTGCATGCGGCGGGCGATGTCGGCCACCTGCGCCGAAACGCCGTGCCACCAGGACTGACTTTTTGTTGCCGGAGACTGCGTGCGGGCGAGCCGGGCGAGGTCGGTGGCGCCCGGGATTTCCTCGGTGATCAGCGCGCCGCGCGCGAACAGGCCGCCTTGGCGCTCGAGGCCGTGGGCGACCAGACGGGCGGTGGGGATGCCCCAGTCGGCGAAGCGTTCGAGGTTTTCCCATTCGAGCTGCACGCGCGGCGTGCCGAGCCAGCGCCGCAGCGGCTTCTTGCCGAGGCCGTGGTAGCGCTTGACATAGTAGCGGCGCCCGCCGGCCTCGATGCGCACGGTGCGCGTGATCGAGTCCATGGCGATGATCTCGCCCTCCAGGGCGAAGACCGCATCGAGGCTGGCAAAGCGCGCGGCGGCCGCCGCGTCCGCGCCGGGCAATACGCGCCAGTCGCTCACGGCGCATCCTCCGCGGCGAACTTGCGGCGGTAGCGTTCGGCGAGGCGCCGCCCTTCCTGTTGCAGGTGGCGCAGAAGGCCGGATTCCTCGGCCAGGACCTTGCGCAGCGGGTGCCCGAAGTAGGCGCGCAGGAAGCGCAGCCGGTCGCGCGCGCCGAGGCCGATCGCCAGGCTCGAGAAATGCAGGGCCGCCAGGTCCTTGTCGCGCCAGCGGCGCGGCGCCGGCACGGGCCGCACCTGGGCGCGGTGCAGGTCGATCAGCGACAGGCGCAGGCGCTGCGGCGTCGGCGCCGGGTCGGTGTGCAGCAGGAAATGGCAGATGTAGCAGTCGCGGTGATTCACGCCGCCCCGGTGCATCCTGGCCGCCATCTCGGCGACGCGGGCGATGAGTGCACGCTTCAGGGCCGGCGCCGGCGGATTCGTCGGCCAGTCGCGGCAGTAGTCCTCGAGGCTCACCGTTGGCGCCAGTTCCTCGGTGACGATGAACGACTCCAGCCTCGCCGGATTGCTGCCGCGGCGGCCGAAGGCGACAACCCTCATGGTATCGACGCCGAGCTCGGTCAGGCGCCGGATCGCCAGCCACTCCTGCTCGGCGCCGAGCACCGGCAGGCGCGCCGTGACGAGGTTCT
>JAIXLP010000002.1 GCA_026954015.1 Burkholderiales bacterium
GCGTGTTCTCGTAGAGCATCTTGGCGGCACGGGCGCGCGATTCCTCGGGCGGCAGATACACCAGCGTCAGGTGATAGCCGCTCTCGAAGTGGTTGCCCGATTCCTCGAAGGTGGCCCGGCGTTCCTCATCGACCAACCACGAAAGCGGCTCGGGGAACTCCGAGTGCGGGTAGTTGGCGGAGACGCGGCGCTCGGCTTCGATGAACAGCGCCCAGCCCGAGCCGAGCCGGCGCAGCGCGTTGCTCAAGCGCGCCGACGTGGCAATCAGCTCGCCCTGCGTCGCGCTGTCGAGGTCAGGTCCGCGAAACCGGGCCGTGCGCTGGAAACTGCCGTCCTTGTTCAAGACGACGCCCGGCGCGACCAGCCCGGCCCAGGGCAGCCAGTCGGCAAGCAAGGCCGGGCGCTGGCAGTATTCGGCGAGGTTCAGCATCGCGGCGTCCTCCCCTCACACGTCCAGCAGCGGGCGGTGCTTGATGTGCCGGGCGAAGACCTGCATGAACTGCGGATCAACGCGCGCACCCCACACCGCCAAAGAATGGCCGACGATCCAGAACACCACGCCGGGAATCCACAGTTGCAGGCCCAGGCCGACAGCGGCGGCCAGCGTGCCGTTGGCGATCGCCACGGTTCGCGGCGCACCGCCCAGCAGAATCGGCTCGGTCAGCGAGCGATGCAGCGGTACCTCGAAGCCGTCCGCGAAGGTGTCGGGGGCACTCATACGACGGCCCCGCCGGAGAAGCTGAAGAACGACAGGAAGAAGCTCGAAGCCGCGAACGCGATGGACAGGCCGAACACGATCTGGATCAGCTTGCGAAAGCCGCCCGACGTGTCGCCGAAGGCGAGCGCAAGGCCCGTGGCAATGATGATGATGACGGCGACGATGCGCGCCACCGGCCCCTGGATGGATTCGAGGATGGATTGCAGCGGGCCTTCCCACGGCATCGAGGAACCGGCGGCCTGCGCGGTTCCGGCCAGGAACAGCAGCAGCGCGGCCAGCAGCAGCCCTTGCCCCGCAGGGCGGGCCAGGCAGCGCAGCCGCGCAAGACGCAAAGCCGGATTTGCAGAAAAACGGAAAGCAGGAACGATCATCTGCGTCATGGCAGTTCTCCAAGTTGGTCAGGGGACGAGGAAGTCGCCGCAGCGGGTGCGGCATCGGGGATCGGCGGCAGCTCGGGAAACGGCGTTTCCAGCGCGTCCGCCAGTTGGTAGCCCACGCCGTCGAAGCCGACGACGCGGGCGATGCTCTCGATGCGGCGCTTACGTCCGCGTCCAGCGATGTGGATCACCACGTCGACCGCCTCGGCGATCAGCGCACGAGGAGGATTCACCGCCACTTCGAGAATCAGTTGCTCCATGCGCAGCAGCGCGCCCAGCGCGGAGCCGGCATGGATGGTGGCGATACCGCCGGGGTGGCCGGTGCCCCAGACCTTGATGAGATCCAGCGCCTCTGGGCCGCGCACCTCGCCGACGACGACGCGATCAGGCCGCAGGCGCATGGACGAGCGCACCAGCTCGGTCATGGACACCACGCCCGCGCGCGTGCGCAGCGGCACGTGGTCGCGCGCCGCGCATTGCAGCTCCACCGTGTCTTCGAGCACCAGCACGCGGTCGCCCGTGGCGGCGATCTCGGCCAGCAGCGCATTGGCAAGCGTGGTCTTGCCGCTGCTGGTGGCCCCGGCGATCAAGACGTTCTGGCGCTCACGCACGGCGCGCACCAGAAAGCCCGCCTGGGCAGCGGTCATCATTCCGTCCACGACGTAGCGCTCCAGCGGGATCACGCCGATGGCGCGCTTGCGCAGCGCGAAAGCCGGCCCTGGCGCTGCGGGCGGCAAGATGCCCTCGAATCGTTCGCCGGTTTCGGGCAGTTCCGCCGACAAGAGTGGCTGGCCGCGGTGGACTTCCGTGCCGACGTGGGCCGCGACCAGGCGGATAATTCGCTCGCCATCGGCCTCGGACATCTCCACGCCCATAGGCGCGCGGCCCGACGACAGGCGATCCACCCAAAGGGTGCGATCGGGGTTGAGCATGATTTCCACCACGTCGGGGTCTTCGAGCGCGGTGGCGATCAATGGCCCCATTGCCGTGCGCAGCATCTGGATGCGCCGGTCGAGCGAGATCGCTGCGGACGAACGCGGCTCGGGTGGTAACTGCGGCACGGCGCTCATGACGCACGCTCCCGTGCTTGAGCGGCTACCGCCGCGTCCTCCATTCGCATCGGGTCGGAATGCAGTTCCTCCACCACGTCGCGCACCAGGCTGCGTCCGCGCATCAGGTGGCGGCCAAGCTGCTCGGTGAACTGCTCGAAGCGCGCCTTGCCTTGGGCGCGGGCCGCGTCTTGGTGCGCCTCGGGAACCGGCGTGCTGACGGTCAGGT
>JAIXLP010000003.1 GCA_026954015.1 Burkholderiales bacterium
GAGGAACTGGTTCGGCGCCGTCCCGCGGAGACTGACTTTCTGGTCGACGCCGGCTTCATCCTTGAAGAACTCGGCGAACCGCAAGCGGCGCTGGCGCGCTACGACGAGGCGCTGCGGCGCGCGCCGGGCGACTTCCGCGCGCGGCTGAACCGCGGCGCCCTGCTCGCCCGCCTCGGCCGGCTGGAGGAGGCCCTGCGCGATTGCCAGGCGCTGGCGCGCAGCCATGTCGGCAGCGCGGCGGCGCACTACAACCTCGCCGACGTGCTGCTGCGGCTGGACCGCTATGCCGACGCGCTGGCCGCAGCCGATCGCGCCCTGCGCCTGGCGCCGGAGAAAGCGGAAACCCTCATGCTGCGCGGCCTCGCGCTGGCCATGCTGGGGCGCGACGAAGAGGCGCGTGCAGCTTTTGCGCAGGCGCAACGCAGCGATGCCGCCGCCGCCGGAAATTACCGCGCGGCGGCGGCGTCCGCCGCCGGCGTCGCCGTGCCGCAGCGACTGACTTTGGATCCGCGCCAGATCCGCCTGGCGCGCCTGCTGGAGCGGCAAAAGCAATGCGACTGGGCCGAGCGCGCCCGCCTCGTCGACGACATGCGCCAGCTGGCGGCCGATCTGCGGCGCGCGCCGGCGCCGCTGGAGGAGATGGGGCTGTACCACACCGCGCTGTCCCTGCCGCTGACGGCGCGTGAGCAGCAGGAGCTGGCGCGGGGACTGGCCATGGGAATCGAGGCCCAGGCCGGCGGCTCTCATACTCCTGCGCCTGCGAATCCTGCGGGCTATCGGAAAATTCGCCTCGGTTTCCTCTCGCCCAATTTCCGCGAGCACCCATCGGCGCAACTTCAATGGCGCCAGCTGGCCCTGCGCGACCGCGCGCGCTTTGAAGTGTTCGCCTATTCCCTGCACTTCAGCGAAGGCCCGCTGCGGCAGAAAATCGTCGAATCCTGCGACGTGTTCAGGGAAGCCTCCGACTTGGGCGATGGGGATATAGCCGCGCTGATCGCGCGCGACGGCATCGACATCCTGGTCGATCTGGCCGGCCACTTCGATTTCTCGCGTCCCGGCGTGCTGGCGCGGCGCCCGGCCCCGCTGCGCGTTTCCTATCTCGGCCTGCCGGCCACGATGGATGCCGCGCTGATCGATTACCGCATCAGCGATGCCTTCACCACCCCGCCGGAAGAAAGGCCTTTCTGGAGCGAGAAGCTGGTGTTCCTGCCGGACACGTTCTGGATTTACAACGACCGGGAAGAGATTGCCGGCAGCCGGCCTGCGAGGAAGGCCTGCGGCCTGCCGGAGAACGGCCTGGTCTTCTGCAGCTTCAACGCCAGCTACAAGATCGAGCCGGACGTATTCGGCGTCTGGATGCGGCTGCTCCTGCAGGTGCCTGGCAGCGTGCTGTGGCTGCTCGACGGTGGTCAAGCGGTTCGGCGCAACCTGAGCCGCGAGGCGGCCGTGCGCGGCGTGGCGCCGGAGCGCCTGGTGTTCGCGCCACGCCTGCCGCGCCCCGAGCACCTGGCGCGACACGCCTGCGCCGACCTGTTCCTCGACACCTTTTATTGCAACGCCCACACCACGGCGACGGACGCCCTCTGGGCCGGCCTGCCGGTGCTGACCTGCGCCGGCGACACCATGGCCGCGCACATCGGCGCCAGCATCGTCCGCGCGTGCGGCCTGCCGGAACTGGTGGCGCCGAATCAGGCCGGCTACGAAGCCACGGCCTTGCGGCTGGCGTCGCGGCCGGAGGATCTGGCCGCCCTGCGCGCGAAGCTTGCAGGAAATCGCGCCAGCTGCACACTCTTCGATACCGCGCGGCGGGTGCACGAGCTGGACCGCGCCTTCGAGACGATGTGGCAGCGTCATTTGCTCGGACTGCCGCCGGAGAGTTTCACGGTGCCGCGCGATGCCGGGGCGGATGCATGAGCGATCCGCGCCGACAAGCGGTTGCGGCGGAGCCGGTGGTGCGCGGCGTCGTCGCCGGCATCGGCTGGCCGGGCGTTCCGAGCGATCCGGGCGCGCACCTCGCCGCGCTGCTGTTTCAGCTGGAGCGCTCGCAATGGCTGCCGGAGGAGCGCCTGCGCGAGCGCCAGCTCGACCAGCTCAGGCACCTGTTGCGGCACGCCCGCAGCACCGTCCCGCATTACGCCGAGCCGTTGTGCGACATCGATGTGGACCATCTCGACTGGGCGACGTTCGAAGCCTTGCCCCTGCTGTCGCGCAAGGCACTGCAGGACAACTTCGCGTCTCTGAGAAGCAGCGCGGTGCCGCCCGGCCATGGCGCCGTTGTCGAGGGACAAAGCTCGGGCTCGACCGGCATGCCGGTGCGCTTCCTGCAAACCG
>JAIXLP010000063.1 GCA_026954015.1 Burkholderiales bacterium
GCCAGGTGCCCATGCGCAGCGACCAGAGTTCGTGGAAGCGGCTGTGCAGGATGCCGAAGGTGGTGTCGTCGGCGCGGGCGATGGCGACGGTGGCGGTGTCCGGGATGGACGGTGCCTTCTGCCATACGAACAGGCGGTGCTTGGCGACGCGCGGCGTGTTGATGTAGCGGGTAATTGGCTTGATGGCTGCGCGCAGTTGCTCACCATTGCGGCCAAAGCGCCACCAGAACGTGCGCCGGATGCGGTCGTTATTTTTCTGGCGCACGGGCTTGACGTGCAGAACGATGTGGCCGAAAGGCGCTTCGTACAGCGCAGCGTCTTGTTCAGACATCGATTCGCCTGTGTCGATCACCCAAACGTCGCGCGGGCGTCGCGTGACGTCGATCCCGTTGATGAGTGGGTAGAGCACGTCGGCGTTACTGCGCCCGTGCGGGTTGGGCAGTGCCAGCCACTGGCGGGCTTGGTGGCCGGACACATCCAAAGGCCCATCCTTGCGTAATCCCTCGAATGCCGTGGCGTCGCTACCCGGCTGCCTCTTGGCTGTCGAAAGGTCGATCGCTTCGCTGCCGTGAATATGGCCTGTCAGATCCGACAGGATCGCTTGCACGGCTTGGCCGTCCAGGCGGACCTGGTCTCCGCCTGTACCAAAGCACACGAGCGAAACCCGTACCGCCGCTCCCTCGTTCACCCACGGCTCGTCGCTCCAGGCGTTGAAAATGCTTGTTTCCTTGACGATGGCGTCCAGTACCTTGCGGTTGGCGCCACCACGTATGGAGTTGGTTGCTACCAATCCAGTAGCTCCTAGTGCTTGATTGGCAAGCGCTAAGCGGCTTTTTTCAAACCAATAACACACGAGGTCGGCACCGGCGGGCACGCGCCCGGCAAAAACCGCTTCGAGCGCGTCGAAATAGCGGTCGCCCAGCTCACGCCGCTTTTTGCTTCCACCCAAAAACGGCGGATTGCCCACCACCACATCCGCCCTGGGCCACGCGGCTTCCACCGCCTGCCGCGCATCGCCCTCGCCCTGCCACGCGAGCAGCGCGTCGCGGCATTCGATGCTCTCCAGCGGCTGCAGCACGGGATCGGTCTTGGGCGGGTAGCCGTGGGCGATGCGCCACTGGATTTCGCCGATCCAGATGGAGATGCGGGCGAGCTCCGCCGCGTAGCGGTTGAGCTCGATGCCCAGCAGGTTGTGCACGCCGGTGACGAGGTCTTGCTCGCGGTCCAGCCCCAGGCCGGCGGCTTCGGTGATGCCGTGCAGCTCGATGTCCTTGAGCGCCTTCAGGCCGAGGAAGAGGAAGTTGCCGCTGCCACACGCGGGGTCGAGGATGCGAAACGCGCGCAGGCGCTCCAGCCACTGGATGAAGCGCGCGTGCGCCTTTTTGTACGCGGCGTCGCCGTGGCGCTTGATTTTGGCCGCCAGCGCTTGCAGTTCCTGCGCCACCTGCTCCCATTCGCGGAGCAGCGGGCGGGTGATGACGGGCTCGATGAGGCGCTCTATCGTCGCCGGGTCGGTGTAGTGCGCGCCAAGCTGGCTGCGCTTGGCGGGGTCCAGGCCCCGCTCGAACAGCGTGCCGAAGATGCTGACGTCGATGGCGCTCCAGTTCAGGCGCGCGGCGTTGCGCAGTTCGGTCACGTCGGTGATCTGCAGGCGCGGCAGGTCGATGTGCGCGAACAGGCCGCCGTTGAACCAGGGAATGTCGTCGGGCCCGTACAGGCCACCGGTCTGCATGGTGGCGAAGAGCTGGCGCAGGCCGTCGGTCAGGCGTTCGCTGGTGAGGTGGCGGTTGTCCACGAGGCGCTCGAACATGCGTTCGGGCAGCAGGCCCACATCTTCGGCAAACAGGCAGAACACGCATTGCGTGAGGAAGTGCGCCACCTGCTCGCCCGGCGCGCCGCGCGCGGCGAGCTGCTTGGCCAAGGTAGCGAAGCTTTGCGCGGCGGCCTCGGTGATGTCGCGCGTGCTCTGGCGCGGGCGAAAGCTCTCGGGCTGCAGCCACACGCGGCGCAGCAGCGCCTGTTTTTCGGGCTGGTCGAGCTCGACGATGCGCACGGTGTGCGTCTCGCTCGGGTGGCCGTTGAACTGCGTGTGGATGCGGATCGTGAGCCGGTCGCAGACGACGAGCAGCGGCGGGTTGGCGAGCGCCAGGCTGTATTGCAGGAGCTGGCGCAGCGCGGCGTCCAGGTTCTTGCCGGGGGCTTTGTTCTCCCACGCGAAGTGGTCGCGCCAGTACACGTCGGCGTAGCCGCGCGCCTCGCCGAGGATGAGGGATTTCTGCTCGAAGAGGTATGCGCCGCCCACGTCGTCGCCGGGCCTGGGCACGCC
>JAIXLP010000025.1 GCA_026954015.1 Burkholderiales bacterium
TGCCACTACAACTGGAAGACCTTCATCGAGGTCTATCTGGAGGACTACCACGTCGGTCCCTTCCACCCGGGGCTGGGCAACTTCGTCACCTGCGACGACCTGAGCTGGCAATTCGGGCGCGAATACTCGGTGCAGACCGTGGGCGTGGCGCCCACCTTCGGCAAGCCCGGCACCGACGCCTACCGCCTCTGGCACGAGGTGCTGCTGCGCTACCGCGAAGGCCAGATGCCCGAGCGCGGCGCGATCTGGCTCACCTACTACCCGCACATCATGGTGGAGTGGTACCCGCACGTGCTCACCGTCTCGACGCTGCACCCGATGGGGCCGCAGAAGACGCTGAACCTCGTCGAGTTCTACTACCCCGAGGAGATTGCAGCCTTCGAGCGCGAGTTCATCGAGGCGCAGCAGGCCGCCTACATGGAGACCGCCATCGAGGACGACGAGATCGGCGAGCGCGAGGACCAGGGCCGGCGTGCGCTGATGGCGCGCGGCGTGAACGAAACCGGCCCCTACCAGAGCCCGATGGAAGACGGCATGCGGCACTTCCACGAGTGGTACCGCGCCCGCATGGGCGACGCGCTCAAGACTCTCGAATAGATAGCTGCCTGCGCTTGCCACACAAGCGCCAGAGCCACTTTTCGCCAAAAACCATGCAAGCGCTCTGGATGGTTCTGGCGGCCTTCTTCTTCGCCAGCATGGGCGTGTGCGTCAAGCTCGCCGCGCCCTACTTCACGGCGGTGGAGATGGTCTGCTGGCGCGGCCTCATCAGCATGGCACTGCTGTGGTGGCTGGCGCGCCGCCAGGGCGTGGGCCTGGCCACGCGCTACCCCGGCATGCACGCCTGGCGCAGCTTCATCGGCGTGCTCTCGCTGGGCGCATCGTTCTACGCCATCATCTACCTGCCGCTGCCCACGGCAATGACCTTCGGCTACATGAGCAGCGTCTGGATCGCCGCCTTCGTCGTCGGCGGCGCGATGCTCGCGTGGCGGCCCACCGCCGGGCAGCACCGTCCGCCGGTGCCCATGTCGCTCGTCGCCTGCGTGCTGCTGGGCTTCGCCGGCGTGGTGCTCATGCTGCGCCCGCAACTGGGCGACAACCAGGGGCTGGCCGCCGTCGTCGGGCTGCTCGGCGGCATGGGCGCGGCGCTCGCCTACATGCAGGTGGTGGCGCTCGCGCGCCTGGGCGAGCCCGAGACGCGCACCGTGTTCTATTTCGCGCTCGGCTGCACCGTCGCGGGCGCGGGGGCCATGCCGCTTACGGGCGTGTCGCCGTTTCCGGGCTGGCCCGCGCTGTGGCTGCTGCCGCTGGGGCTCCTGGCGGCGGGCGGGCAGTTGTGCATGACGATGGCGTTCACGCGCGCGTCGAGCACGCGCGGCACGCTCGTCGTGGCCAACCTGCAATACTCCGGCCTCATCTTCGCAAGCCTGTACAGCATGCTGGTCTTCGGCGAATACCTGCCGCTCGTCGCCTGGGCGGGCATGGCCATCATCATCGCGAGCGCCATCGCCGCCACCGTGCTGCGCGCCCGCAGCCCCGCCCTGAACGTGCCCCATTGACATGCCCGCATCGCCCCTGATTTCCGCCGCCGACCTGCGCACCCTGATCGCCAGCGGCGCGCCCCTGATGGTCTTTGACTGCAGCTTCGACCTGACCGATACCGAGTGGGGCATCGCCCGCTATCACGCGGCGCACATCCCCGGCGCCGTCTACGCGCACCTGGACCGCGACCTGAGCGCTGCTGGGGGACCGGGCGTCTCGGGCGGGCGCCACCCGCTGCCCACGCGCGAGCGCTTCGCCGCGTGGCTTGCGAGCGCAGGCCTCGCCGACGGCATGCAGGCAGTCGCCTACGACCGCAGCGGCGGCATGACGGCGGTGCGGCTGTGGTGGATGCTGCAGTGGCTGGGCCACGGCGCGGTGGCGGTGCTCGACGGCGGCTTTGCCGCGTGGCAGGCCGCGGGCGGGCCGCTGGCCGACGGCATCGAGGCGCCGCGCGCGCCGGGGCGCTTCACGCTGCGCGCACCGCTCGTGGCGCTGCGCACCGCGGACGAGGTGCTCGCACAACTCGCCAGCGCCCACCAGACCGTGCTCGACGCCCGCGCCGCCGAGCGCTACCGCGGCGAGGTCGAGCCGCTGGACCCGGTGGCCGGTCACATTCCCGGCGCACTCAACCGCCCGTGGACGGACAACCTTGGCCCCGATGGCCGCTTCAAGAGCGCGGCGCAACTGCGCGGCGAATTCACCGCCCTGCTGCGCGGCCACGACCCGGCGAGCGTGGTGCACCAATGCGGCAGCGGCGTGAGCGC
>JAIXLP010000032.1 GCA_026954015.1 Burkholderiales bacterium
CGGCCAGCATCGGGTCTTCGCCGATTTCCTTGAGGGTGTGCAGGCCCACGATCTGAACGGTTTTGGCCGAGTGGCCGAGCGCGTGGCTGACCAGTTGCAGGTAGTCCGGGTCGAGCTGCATGGCCTCGAACGGCGTCAGGGGTTCGTCGTGCAGCACGTACAGATTGCCGAGGATGCGGCCGGTCCTGGCGTCGCGCCGTCGCCGCACCAGGCTCAGCCACCGGGTCAGTCGCAGCAGCGTCAGGGCTCGCGCCACGGTTTCATGCGAGGCCTGGCCGGCGCAGGGCATCGAGGCCAGCCAGGGCCGCAACTGCTCATAGGTGGGGAATGCGGTCACGCCGTCGTCGTTGAGCATCAGCCGGAACACCTGCCAGGCGTTGCGCTCCAGCGGCGTCAGGCGGCGGTCGAGGAACAGCCGCCGCGGTACGGTCTCGTGCCGATTGCCGCTGAAGAGGAACGCATCGCCGGTCGCGGCCGGTGTCGCAGGTGACGGCACGGGTATGCGCTCGGGAGCGGGTGTTGGCGGGTTGGGGTTGGGCTTGGGCGCAAAGTTCTTCAGCGCCGCATCGAACAGGTCAGCGAGTGCGACGGGGCCATGGCGTGGCGCGGTATCGTCCACGGCCATGGCTCAACCCAGTCCCTGATCGACCCACGACTTGATCGCGGCCCAGACCACCGACAACGGCAAATCCATGCCTTCGGCGAGGTCCATGGCCGCGTCGAGAATCGAGGTCTCGTCCTCCAGGTCCACATTCCTGCTGCTGGTGATGGCTTTCCAGCGCCGCCACAGTTCGACGTCCTGCTTCTCGTCCAGGACAGGGTGACGACCCTTGCGCTTGGGCAGGCCCAGCACCTCACGGCGCAGGGCGACTTCCTGATGGGTCAGGCCATAGAAGCGGCTGACCATCTCCGTGCTGGCCCCCAGGCGCAACATGCGATCGACGGTCGCGATTTCCTTCTCCACGTCCTGCGCCTGCGAGAGCAGACGCCGGAGCACCTCGCGGTTCACGGACACGGAACACCACGAGACATTGGCGTTGGCCAGCACGCTCACCATGGCGGGATGCTTGAGCGCATCCAGCTCGGCCTCGCTGAAGCCCATCGCCTTGCAGCGGCGCAGTTGGCCGTTGCGCAGGTCGTAGAGCGCCTGGGCGATGACGGCCTGATTGAGCGGGTGCGGGGCGGACATGCGGGTCTCCTTCCTTCATGCCCCAGGGCCTGCGGCACCGGATTCCAGGTCCAGCAGGCGCCGGGCCAGGCGCAGCAATCGGAACAGCTTGACCAGCGCGGTGTCGCTCAAGCGGCGGGTCGCATCGCCTTGGCCGTGCAGCAGCGCCGGCAGTTCGGCGGCAAGCTGCCCGCCGTCCAGATCGGCATCGGTGAAGCTCTGGCCTGCCAGGCTCGCCAGCAATGCCAGCACGGCGCGGCCCTGCGGTGATGGGGGCTGCGCGCTGGCATGGCATGCGAAGCCAATACCGTCCGCGCGGTCCTCGATGCACTGATCGAGGCCTGCCTCGCCCGCGATCTCGCGTGCGAACTGCGCGATGTGGATGCGCAGGCGATCGGGCGTGTCCAGGCCCGCGTCGATGTGCCAGACGTCGGAAATCGGGTAGAGACCGCCCGCCTGGACGGGAATGGACTGCAAGACGTTGGCCGAAAAATCGGGCAGCGCATCCCCCAGCTCGTCGGCGACCATCCGCTGAATGGATTGCAGCCGCTCCGTCGTCGGTGCAGGCGAAACGATGTGCCCCTGCAGCAGATCACCAGGAGCAGCCACGGGGCTTCCTGCGGGCGAGCCGTCCGTCCCCGAGCCGCCCTCGCGCTCGCGCGACCCAGGTGTGGTCGCCGGCGTCGGGGCCGATGGGGCCGGCGCGGCGGGCGGGCGTGCCACGGTGCCGGGCTCAGGCAGCGCGGGCGGTGCCGATGGTGGGGTCGGGTCGCTGATCAGGGCGCGATGGCGGCTTTCGGATTCGGTGAGGTCGAGCGCCAGCACGTCGTAGTCGATGCCGAGCAGCTCGGACATCTGGCCGATCAACTCGTCCTGCACGCGCTGGGGGGCGAACTCGTCGGCCTGCGTGTCGAACTGCGACAGCACCTCCTGAAAGAAGTCGTCGAAGTCCTGCACCAGCGTGCGGCCCTTGGCGTAGCGCTCCCACGCGAGCATGCAGGCCTTGCGCGTGACCGACAGGCGTTCGACTTGGTGGCGGCCGAGCCCGCCATAGAGCACGGTCGGGATCGCCGGCAGGAGGTAGCGCACCGCGTCGTTCATGCGGC
>JAIXLP010000065.1 GCA_026954015.1 Burkholderiales bacterium
ATTCCTTGAGCTGCTTCTCCGCTTCCTGCAGGTCGGCCTGGATCTGCAGCAGGTATTCCTTCTCGGCCAGTGCCTTGTCAAGATCGGCGATGGCCTGGTCGAAGCGCGTGGTGTCGGCGTCGAGCGTGACCTTCAGACCGTCCTTGAGTTTGGCCGTGATGTCGTCGATCTGGCGCGTGGTCTCGTTCAGCGTGCGCTGAATCTCATCGCGTGCGGTGATCGCCGAGCGTGCCGCCGTCTGATGCGCCTTCGCTTCGGCGTCCAGCGTCTGGTTGAGGATTTCCTCGGACTGGCGGATGCGGTCGATGGCGTCACGCACGCCCTGTTTGCCTTGCGCGGCCTGCGCATCGGCGTCCTTGGCCTTCTGCGCCAGTTCGGCGCGCAGCTGATCGGCCTGCCGCATCAAATCGGTGGCCTGTTGGTACTCCTGCCTGCGGTAGGCCTCGCGCGACTGCGCTTCGAGCTGCGTGACCTGCGACACCGCCTGCTCGGACTGCTTGCGCGCTTCCTCGCCGCGCTTGGCCTCGTTGGTCTGGCTGGTGGCCACCTGCGCGGCCATGTCCATCGCCTTCTGCGCGAGCTGGCGGGCAAGCTCCAATTCACCGTTGGCCAGCGCCTGGCGCGCCTGCTCCTGCATCTCGGCGATCTGGCGCTTGCGATCCTCGGTGGCCTCGTACTCCGTCATGCCCTGGCGGCGGATGTCGCGGATGCGCTCCTCCGTGGACATCGACAACTGGCGCTTGGCTTCCTCGATGCGCTGCACTTCCGCCAGATGCCGGTTGGCCTCGGCGTTGAGGGCGTCGATGTGCTGGCGGTACTCAGAGAGCGCCTGGGTCAGCGTCTGGCGCTTGGTGGCCAGGATGTCGTTCTCGACACGCTGCACGTTGGCACGGCGCTCTTCCTCGGTCTGGCCTTGCCGGGCGGCGGCGTCCTTGCGCGCCTGCGTTTCCTGATCGATCAGACCGAGCGTCTCGGTCGTGGCCTGACGGCGCAGGGTCGCCTGCTGTGTCAGCGCCTCGGTGAGCAACTGCGTGGATTTGGTGATCTTGGCGGTTTCGGACTGCTGGGTGCGCTCCAGTTCCGCCTTCTCCTGCTCGTAGCGGTTCTTCACCGCCTGCACCTGCTGCGCGAGGCTGGCCTCGACGATGGAGGTCAGCCCCTTGTAGGCCTCGGCCATCTTGGCGGTGGCATCGTTGACTACGCCTTGGGCCTTGCCCACCGCCTGTTCGACCTCGCCGAGCCGGGACTTGAGCTTTTCCAGCGCGGCGTGCACCGCTTCGATGCCGCGTCCGACCGCTTCCTGCGTGCCCTGGCGCACGGCTTCGAGCCGCTTGGCGATCTCCTCTGCAGCGGTCGCAGCGGTATTCATCGCTCCCTTGGCGGCGCTCGCGCCTTCGGTGGCGTCCGCGTACATCTCGGCGAAGATGCGATTCATCTCCGCGAGCCGCTGTTCGTGGCGTTTCGTGGCTTCCGCGATGGTGTCGGACGTGAAGATGGCGGCGAACACCTCCCACTGGAAGCGCAGGTGCTCGATGCCCTTCATCAGCACCTCGACCATGAAGATGCCCGCCTTGCGGACGATCTCGAATTTCTCCGACAGCCACGTGCCGATCTCCCAGCCGATGATGGCCGCGCCGAGGACGGCGAAGGCCACGCGCAGCTTGCCGACCGTGGCGATGGCATTGGAGAGCGACAGGTTCGCCGTCGCCCACGCCGCCGCCGTGGTGCTGGCCGCCGTCACTGCCGCAGCGCCCGCCGTCTGCCACGCGATGATCAGCGCCGGGATCAGGCGGTAGACCAGCACCGCGAGGCCGACCTCGGCGATGCGCCCCAGCCACTTCATCACCGTGTCCAGGTTCTCCGACAGCCACGTCAGCGCCTCGGCGAGTTTCTTGGTGAAGCCGGTCGATTCGTCGAGTTTGCTGATCCATTGGCCGAAGGCGTTCGACAGGCGCGTGAAGGCCTGGCTGACGGTCATCGGAAGTTGCGCGTACTCGGCGGCCAGCTTGTCCTTCTGGCTCATCAGCGCGTTGACCACCACGTCGGCGGTCAAGCGCCCTTCCTCGGCGAGCTTCCTCAGCCGTCCGATGGGCACGTTCAGGCCATCGGCGAGCGCCTTGGCAAGACGCGGGCTGTTCTCGACGACGGAGTTGAATTCCTCGCCGCGAAGTACGCCCGAGGCCAGCGCCTGCCCGAACTGCAGCAGGGACGACTGCGCCTCGGTGGCCGATGCGCCGGAGATGCGCA
>JAIXLP010000088.1 GCA_026954015.1 Burkholderiales bacterium
ACGACGAGGCCTGGCAGCGCCTGAACCCCGGCATGCAGCGCGTGAACCTGCCCGATGACAAGCCGGGCGCCGCCGGGCGCGGCAGTGGTCGCACGGCGGTGTTCGTCAAGGACGGCTGCGCCGCCTGCGGCCAGCTCGTGCAGCGCCTGCAATCCTCGGGCGCCGAGTTCGACCTGTACATGGTCGGCAGCCGTCAGGACGACGGGCGCATCCGCGATTGGGCCAAGCGCGCTCAGATCGACCCGGCGCGTGTGCGCAGCGGCAGCATCACACTCAACCACGACGGCGGCCGCTGGCTGTCGCTGGGCCTGCCCGGCGATTTGCCCGCAGCCGTGCGCGAGGTGAACGGCCAATGGCAGCGCCGGCCCTGACGGCGCACATGTGCCAGCTATTGCGCGCACTGACACTCGCTGCCGGCCTCTGCGCCTGCGCCGCCAGCGCCCAGGAAGTGCCGCCACCGGCCTACCAGCTCGCCGCGCAGCGCGCAGGCATCCCCTCGACGGTGCTCTACGCCGTGGCCTTGCAGGAGAGCGGCATCCGCCGCAACGGGCGCATCGTCCCGTGGCCGTGGTCGCTCAATGTCGCCGGCCAGTCGCGCCGCTATGCGACCCGCGCCGATGCCTGCGCGGGCTTGCAGCAGGTGATGCGCTCCACGCCGCACACGCGCATCGACGCGGGCCTGGGCCAGATCAACCTCGGCTACCACCAGCAGCGCTACGCCAGCGCGTGCGACCTGCTGGACCCGTACCGCAACCTCGCCATCGCTGCCGAGATCCTGCGCGAGCAGCACACCCCCGGCGAGGACTGGTTGCTGGCGATCGGCCGCTACCACCGTCCTGCGGGCGGCGAGCCTGCCGCCCGCTACCGGCGCAGCGTGTCGCGCCACCTCGCCCGGGTGCAGGGCGCACGCCCAACCGCCGCGGTTCTCGCCGCACGCCAGGAGACATCCCCATGACGACATCCCATCTGGCCTTGCGGGGCCTGCTCGTACTGCTGGCGGGCCTGCCGCTGGCCTCGCTTGCCGGCGAGCCGCTGATCGTGGTCGAAGACCGCGGCGGCGCGTCGGCGCTGCCGTACTACGAAGCCCTGAACCTCCAGCCGCGAGTCAACGCGCCGGCCCGGCCGCCCATCCCGACGCCCCAGGTTCCCGCCACGCCGGCGGACGAGGCCGCGATGCTGCCGGTGCGCAGCGCCAAGCTCACGCCCGGCACCGTCGCGCGACGGGTGATTGAGGCCCCGGGTCTGCGGCCCTTCGTGGTCGTCGGCGACGACGAGGCGTCCCAGGCCTGGTTGCGCCACCAGGCGGCAGCGCTGCGCGAGCGCGGCGCAGTTGGTCTGGTGGTCAACGTCGAAACCGTGCAGAGCCTGGCGCGGCTGCGCGCCCTGGTGCCCGGCGTGCCCCTCGCGCCCGTGTCCGGCGACGACTTGGCCGAGCGTCTGGGCCTGCGGCACTACCCGGTGCTGGTCACGGCCACCGGCATCGAGCAATGAAGCCATGTCGGGGAAACAGCCGGTCGAGGTTCTGCTACGCCCAGCGGTGGAGCTATACACCGTCGCGGCGTGTGCAGGCGCCGCGTTTCTGTGCTTGGTGGCCCCGTGGTCGCTCGCGCTGAGCCCTGCCATGGGCATCGGCAGCGCACTGGCGTTCGGTGCCTACGGCGCGATCCGCTATCGCGATGCCCGCGTCATCCTGCGCTACCGGAGCAATATCCGCCGCCTGCCTCGCTACGTCATGACGAGCAAGGACGTACCGGTCAGCCAACAACGCCTGTTTGTGGGACGCGGGTTCCTGTGGGAGCAGAAGCACACCCATAGGCTGATGCAGACCTACCGGCCGGAGTTCCGCCTCTATGTCGAGCCGACGCCGGCCTACCGGCTGGCGCGGCGCCTGGAGCAGCGATTGGAGTTCGCGCCATTCCCGCTGTCTCGCCTGTCCGGGCTCACGAGTTGGGACGTGCCTTTCAACCCGGTGCGGCCTCTGCCACCGGTCGGAGGTCTGCCACGCCTGCACGGCATCGAACCCGACGAGGTGGACGTCGGCCTGCCACTCGGCGAGCGCGTCGGCCATTCCCTGGTCCTGGGCACGACGCGCGTGGGCAAGACACGCCTCGCCGAGTTGTTCGTCACGCAGGACATCCGCCGCAGGAATGCTGCCGGCGAGCATGAGGTCGTCATCGTCATCGATCCCAAGGGGGATGCCGATCTCT
>JAIXLP010000078.1 GCA_026954015.1 Burkholderiales bacterium
CCTCGCTCATCAGCACCGCCGTGCTGCATTCGAGCGCGCCGGCGATCTTGAAGATAAGCGCCAGCGTGGGCATGTGTTCGCCGCGCTCGACCTTGCCCATGTGCGAACGCTCGATGCCGGCCAGGTGCGCCAGCGATTCCTGCGCGATGCCGCGCTCCGTCCGTAGCCCGCGCACCGCCGCGCCGAAGGCTTGCGCCAGTTCGGCATCGAAGGTGGTGGCACCGGCCGGGCGGCCGGGTTGGACGGATCGCTTCTGCATGGACAGAAGCGTCAAATCGCAGCACAATTAAAACCACGTTATCTTTAACTCAGTGACGAAAAATCGCTGTTCCGTGCTTTTACGGAAATCCGCATTTACGGATTTCCACAGAACCGGGGAATCGCATCCGTGTCTTTCCGGCTTCCTGCAATTGCGCTTCTGCGCTTCCGTTCTTCTACGGATGCGATGGTTTGTGCATCCGTGTTTCCACACGCATGCACGGTTCCGTGGGAGTTCTGCCCATGACCTTGCCGCTTGTCACCGCTGATGAACGCGCCCGGCTGCTGGCCCACGGCGCGGCGCTCGCCGCTGGCCAGCGCCTCGACCCGCTGCCGGTGGTGCGCCTGTTCACCCCCGACGCGCATGTGACCTGGCTGCTGGTGTCGCTCGACCCCGCCGATGGCGATACGGCCTATGGCCTGATCGACCTCGGCATCGGCATGCCCTCGCTGGGGACGGTCAAGCTGTCCGACCTGGCCGGCATCGTCGGGCCGCGCAAGCTGCCGGTGCGGCGGGATCGGTATTTCCAGGCGGTGCGCCCGCTGTCGGAGTACGTCCGGCTGGCGCAGGAGAACGACGCGATCACGGACTGATGAACATCAGCGCGGCCCGGCCAGCCGGGGCGCACTGTGACTATTTCAGTCTTGGTCAAGACCGGGAATGTCTGAATCGGCATTGATGCGCCAGAGCGATGCCAGTCTGATGCAAACAGTCCTGATCTTTGGCACGGGCTGCGGCACGGTATCCGGTGCCGCGCACCATTTCCGGGTGGCGCAGCCGTCGCATTCAGACGATTTCCCCAACACGCCGGAGCCAAACGGTCTTGACACCGACAGTTACAGCTTAACCGCTTTTGATGATGACCTGATGGCATTTCGATAGCTCCCGCCTCGCGGAAATCGTGGCGACGCATCCCAAACACAGGGAGCTTTCGCCATGACTGATCGCAGCGCCGACCACTGGTATCCGACAGCCGCCTATCTCTACGTCCTGCATCTGGATGGCCCCGCGCTGGCCTGGGAATACCTGCGCAGGAATCCCGACTACCGCCGCGACTGGCTGCGCCGTCGCCGCCGACCGGATGCGGCGCAGGCTTGGAGCCTGCGCCTACTAGAAGACCCGGCCCTGGATGCACGCGACGCGCATCCGGCCTGGTTCCCTGACCACGATGCCGTGGTGCAGCTCTACCCCGACGCAGACCCGCCGCCCGATGCTTGCACCTTCGAGTTCTGGCGCGTTCCCGGCTGCAAGCAACTGATCCACGACGGCAAGCGCCTGGTGCTGGTGTCGCGTTGGCCCGGCTGCTGCTTGCGGCTCGCGCTCGCGCCGGGCATGGAAGACGGCGTGGCCTACCTCTACGCCACTCGTGCCTGCGGCACGCCCTGCGCGCGCTATCGCACGCTCGCGGCTGAACTCGACGCCCTGGCCGCCGCCACGGTTGCCGCGCCTGCGGCGGCGGCCCGTTCCCGGCCCACGCCTGCCGCACTGCTGGAGCTGCACACCTTGCAGGCGCTTGACGCGGCCCTGGCGGGCGCGTCCTTGCGCGAAGTGGCCGAAGGGCTGTTCGGCGCGGAGGCCGTCGCGGCCGACTGGCACAAGGACGGTGCCTTGCGCGCCCGCGTGCGCCGGCTGGTGCGCCGTGGCGATGCGCTGATGCGCGGCGGCTATCGCCGCCTGGCACAGCTTCCGCCACTGCCGTTGCAGTAGGGGGGACGTTTTGCAGTCCCTGCAATTCGTCCCTTAGCAAGAAGCCTCGCTTTCTTGAAAGTGCCTCCATCCGGCTGCGTGGTGTGGCCGGGCTTGATGGAGGTTCATCCCATGCGACCAGCTCCCTTGCGGCCTGCCGCTACTGTCTCAACCGCTGCCGCGCAGCCGCAGCGCTACCTCACCAACGATGAAGCCGCCGAGTACCTGCGGCTGTCGCCGCGCACGC
>JAIXLP010000007.1:0-760 GCA_026954015.1 Burkholderiales bacterium
TCTACCAGATGGACCCCGGCAACAGCGACGAGGCGCTGCGCGAGGTGGCGCTCGATATCGCCGAAGGCGCCGACATGGTGATGGTCAAGCCCGGGATGCCCTACCTCGACGTGCTGCGCCGCGTGAAGGACGAGTTCCGCATGCCGACCTTCGCCTACCAGGTGAGCGGCGAGTACGCGATGCTCAAGGCCGCCGCGGCCAACGGCTGGCTCGACCACGACGCGGTGATGCTGGAGGCGCTGCTCGCCTTCAAGCGCGCCGGCGCAGACGGCATCCTGACCTACTTCTCGCTGGACGCCGCGCGCCTGCTGCGCGCGTAGCCATCGCCATACGCCCCCACCCTCGGCAACCCCGGTCAGCGACGCTGCGCCGGGGTTTGCTGCATGCACCGCAGGCACACCGGAGGGGGCCTCGCAGCAGCGACGTGCCGCACTGATCCACGCGTCCTGAAACGTAACGCGCCACCCGAGCATCCAAGGTGGGCGGCCGCACTGCGCAAGCCAGCCACACGCGCCGCCACACCAGGGCGCCATCCTGCGCCGGTGAATGCTTCCAAGGAGCAAGCGATCATGACGATGCACCCTCGTCCATTCCGGCGCCCAACCACCGCGCCTCATTCGCCGACCGTAGCGGTGGTCGGCGCACTGGCCACCGCCCTCACGCTCGCCGCCTGCGGCGGGGGTGGGGGTAACGAAGGCCCGCGCGTCGACCAGGCGCTGGCCCAGCAGGGGCAGAGCGTGTTCCGCTACGAAACCTTCGG
>JAIXLP010000007.1:770-2192 GCA_026954015.1 Burkholderiales bacterium
TCGACCAGGCGCTGGCCCAGCAGGGGCAGAGCGTGTTCCGCTACGAAACCTTCGGCGACGAAACGCAGTGGACCGACACGCTCAGGATGAACGAGGTGATCCAGGCGGCGGTCGATCCCGTGACCGCGCTCGGCGTGGGGCTCAAGGTGGACTCCGATGCGTTGCCCGCCGCGGTGGTCGATGCGATCAAGGCTGGCGCCGTCGATCTCACGAGCACGCAGACCACGCTCACGCTGATCGAGCTGGGCGCGGTCGTGGGCGTGCAAGGCACCGTCGCCACGGCCGATGACGGCAGCAAGACGCTCACGCGCGTGGGCATCACCTGCGCGCTGTGCCACTCCACCGTGGATAACTCGGCGTCGAAGGCGCTGGGCCTGCCGGACGGCATCGGCAAGCGCCTCGATGGCTGGCCCAACCGCCAGCTCAACCCCGGCGCGATCATCGCGCTGTCGCCCTTCCTCGACAGCCTGGGCGCGGACGCCGCCACGACGGTGCGCGGCGAGCTCAACAGCTGGGGCCCCGGCAAGTACGACCCGCGCTACATCGTGGGCGGCGGCATCACCGACCCCGGCGTGAGCTACCCGGCGGTCATCCCGCCCGCGTACGGACTCTTCGGGCTCAAGAACGCGATCTTCACCGGCGACGGCGACGTGCAGCACGAGCCCGTCGGCCCCGTGGCCTACTGGAACCGCTACGTGAGCGTCACGCAGATGGGCGGGCACGGCACCTTCCTCGACCCACGCCTGCCGCAGGGCAAGGGCGGCGGCACCGGCGTGAACAACATCGGCGCGGACGGCGTGGACATGGTGACCGCGCACCTGCCCGCACTGCAGGAGTACCAGTACTCGATCGACGCGCCAGCCGCGCCCGCGGGTTCGTACGACAGCGCTGCCGCCGCGCGCGGTCAGGCGCTCTTCGCCGGCAAGGCCAACTGCGCGAGCTGCCACAGCGGCGCGCTGTTCACCGACGCCACCGAAGGCAAGCTGCACCCGGCCGACGCCTCGGTGGCCGCGGACAAGGTCTACATCACGCTGTCGGCCACGCAGCAGTGGCGCACCTCGCCGCTCAAGGGCGTGTGGCAGCACGCGCCGTATTTCCACGACGGCTCGGCCGCCACGCTGGCCGATGTGGTGACCATGTACAACGACAACCCGAACCGGCCCCTGCACCTCACGGAGCGCGAGCAGGCGGACCTCGTCGAGTACCTCAAGTCGCTTTGAGCATGTGAGCGCCGCGCTGCCGTGATGCGGCAGCACGCCGCATCGGGCCGTCGGCGTCCGGTGCGGCTTTTTTTTGGGCAATGGGCGAGGACGCGCGACCGCCCCATCGTTTGAAAAGACAATAGTTGTCTAGTTAAATAAAATCGCGGGATGCCGCAGCCCGCGCCCACCACCGCCTCGCCCGCCGAAGCGCCACACGCGC
>JAIXLP010000067.1 GCA_026954015.1 Burkholderiales bacterium
GGCGGCGCCACGGCTTGCTTCAGCGCCTGGGGCGCGGCCGGGGGGGGTGGGGCGAGTGCTGCAGGGGGGGGCGCAGTCGGGTCGGGTCGGGCCGGTGCGGGTGCGGCGCGGGGACGCTCACGGCGCGCGGCGGCGGGTGCGGCGGCCTGGGTGTTTGCCTTTGCGCCGGCCCGCTTGTCGGCCTGCGTTTCGGCCTGTGTATCGGCCTGTGTATCGGCCTGCGCGGCGCGGGGCGCGGACGGCGCCTGGGCAGGTGCGGGCGAGGTGGGCGCGCGGGCGGCGGTGGCCGGGGTGGGCGCCGTGGCGGGGCGCTCGGCGCTCGCAGCAGCAGGCGTTTGCGCGGGGGGCGGCTCGACCTGCGCGGCGGGCGCGGGCGGGCGGCCTTGGCCCAGCGCCAGCTCGCGTTCCTCGGGCGTGCCGCGGTCGAACTGCAGCACGAGCAGCGTCGCCAGCGCGAGCACCGCGAGGCTGGCGAGGGCCGAGCGCAGCCAGTGCGCGTCGTTGGCGGCGCGCCGGGGGGCGGTGTTTTTCAGATCAAATCCGGCCCCAGCGCTTGCTGGGTGAGCGCCGGCAGCTATCGATAGCGTAGTTTCCGTGGCGTCTGCCGGGCCGGGCGCGACGGGCCGGGCGGCGCGCTCGCGCGCAAGTGCGCTGGCCTGCGCCAGCACGGCGGTGCGCAGGGCAGGCGGGCTCTCGCGGCCCTCCAGCGCGGCGGCTTCGCGGTAGCGCTGGCGCAGCGCGTCTTCGGGGGGCGGCAGCGGCTCGGTCATGCGATCTGCTCCAGCGTGCGGCGCAGCGCGGCGCGGGCGTAACGCAGCCGGCTCTTGGCGGTTTGCAGGCCCACGCCCGTGGCCGCGGCGATCTCGGCCACGCTCAGGTCGCCTTCGGCCTGCAGCAGGAAGGCGTGGCGCTGGTCGGCGGGCAGCGCGTCCAGCGCGGCGAGCAATTGCGCGGCCTGCTCGCGCGTTTGCACGCGCTGCAGCGGGCCGAAACCCGAGGGGGCGGCCAGCGTGTCGGCCACGGTCAGCTCATCGCCCAGCGGCGCGCTCAGGCTGAGCGCGGGCCGCGTGGTGCGCAGGTGGTCGATGATGCGGTGGTGCGCGATGGTGAACAGCCAGGTGGTGAAGCGCGCCGGGGGGCGGCCCGCAGCGGCGGCGCGCGGGGTGTAGCCGGGGGCGTCGCGCGCCACGCGCAGCCACACGTCCTGCGCCAGCTCTTCGCTCGTCGCGGGCTCACCCACGCTGCGCGTGATGTAGCGCCACAGCCGCGTGGCGTGCCGGTCGTAGAGCTGCTCGAAGGCGCGGGCGTCGCCCGCCGCGTAGGCGTGCATGAGGTCTTCGTCGGCAGGCTCGGCCGGGGCGGGCATGCATCAAATTATCGGCGGCTACCAGCGGCGCGCGGGCGGGTCGGGCACGTAGCCCAGTTGCTCGGGGCTGGCCGGGAAGGCCTGCGGGGGCCGGGCCGCGCGGGGGCCGGGGAGGATGCCCATGGCGATGAGGTTGGCGTGGCTGTCGTAGCGGATGGTGATGACTTCGTCGGGCGTGTCGGCGCGCCGCTCGAACTGCGTGTGCGTCACCTCGGAGCGTTCGCGTGCGCCGTGGCCCGTGCCCAGGCGCGCGGCGGCCGATGGCGCCCGCTCGGCGCGGCGCGCGGTGGGCGCCTGGGCTGACTGTTTCGCCTCGGCCTCGGGCGCGGCATTCTCTCTGGTGGTGTCGGCGGCATCGTTCTGCGGCGCGGGCGCGATGGCCGGAGGCGGCGGCGTGGGGATGGCTTCGCGGAAGGCCGCGACGCCGATCACGCCCACGTGCTGCGCGCGGCCCGTGCGCGTGGCGTAGGCGTCGCGCAGCGCGGCGAAGTGAAACGCGGCGACCTCGGTATCGCTCTTGCGCCAGCCGGTGATCTGCGCGCTGCGCCAGCCGTCGAGCACGTAGCCCGACTGCTGCCAGCCCGCCGTCTCGCCGGTGATGACGTTCACGCCGTCGATGCTCACCACGCCGAGCACGCGCGCGCCGCTGGCGTTGCGCAGCTCGACCGCGTAGCGCGCGCCCGGCGTGCCCGCCAGCCACCACTGCCCGTCGTGGCGCACCAGCGGCAGCCGCGCGCCGCTGTCGCGGTCGGTGACCGTCACGTCGATCAGGCGCCCGACGGCGTGCGCGGGCAGGGTGAACAGCGCCGAGGCGGCGATCGCGGCGCTGGCGAGCAGGGGCAGGAACGGTGGCATGGGCAACTCCGTGGTGGTGGGATGGAGCGCACTGAAACGCAGCCCGGCGTCGCAAGGGGTTGGGCGCAGCGCACCAATTTGTATCTGAACGTACGGGCGCGGCGTAAGCTCCCTCGCATGCAGGCTGCATCCGCCCCACCTTCCGCGCCCGCCGCGCGGCGGCTCTTCACCGCGCTGTTTCCCGACGATGCGGCGTGCGCCGCCATCGTGGCCGCGCGTGCGCAGTGGCAGGGCCGTCCCGCGCGCGAGCGCCCGCGGCCCGGGCGCCTGCACGTCACGCTGCAGTTCTTCGACGCGGTGGACGCGGCGCGCGAGGCCGCGTGGCGCCAGGCGCTGGCGGCGCTGCGCTTTGCGCCGTTCGAGCTCACGCTGGCGCGCGCCGAGCTCTGGCACGCGCCGCACGGCACCATCGCGGTGCTGCGCGCCGATCCGTGCGACGCGCTGGCGCAGTTGCACGCCCGGACCGACGCCATTGCGCGCGAGGCCGGGCTGACGCCGGATGCGCGCCCTTGCAAGCCCCATCTGACCGCGCTGCGCCAGGCTGAACGGCTGGCGCCGCCGCCGCGGCTGCGCGAGCCCATCCGCTGGCGCGTGCAGGCGCTGCGGCTCGTCTGGTCCGACCTTGCGGCGCAGCCGCCGTGTTACCGGGTGCTCGGGCACTTTGGCGCGGGCGGCTAGCGTGGCTTCGTAACGGTTCATTGCAACGTGCCGTCCGGCGCCGGCGTACCGTGGGCGCTTTGCAGGCAGGTGACGCCATGGCATCGACGGTATTGATCACGGGTTGTTCTTCGGGCATAGGCGCGGCGGCGGTGCGGGCATTCGCGGACCGGGGCTGGAACGTCGCGGCCACGCTGCGCAACCCGGCCGGGGCGCAGTTCGAGCAGGGCGCGGGTTGCGTGGAGGCCTTCGCGCTGGACGTGACGGACGCGCCGTGCGTCGAGCAGGCGGTGGCGCAGGCACAGGCGCGCTTCGGCCGCATCGACGTGCTCATCAACAACGCGGGCTACGGCCTGTTCGGCCCGTTCGAGACGGCCACGCCCGAGGCGATCCGGCGCCAGTTCGCGACCAACGTGGAGGGGGTGTTCGCGGTCACGCGCGCGGTGCTGCCCGGCATGCGCGCGCAGGGCAGCGGCGTGATCATCAACATCGCCTCGCTCACGGGGCTGGTGGCGATGCCGCTGTATTCGATCTACGCCGCGTCCAAGTACGCGGTGGTGGGGTTTTCCGAGTCGCTGAGCCACGAGCTCGCGCCGCTGGGCATCCGCGTGAAGGTGTTCGCGCCGGGCTCGGTCCATACCGATTTCTCGGGCCGCTCGATGGCGCGCACCTTCAAGGGCGACGGTGGGCCGTATGCCGCCTCCATCGCGAAGGTGCAGGCGGCGTTCGTGGCCAACCGCGCCAGCGGCGGGGCCGCGTCCTCGCCGCAGGCGCTGGGGCAGGCGCTCTACGGCGCCGCCACCGACGGCAGCGCGCAGGTGCGCTACGTGGTGGGCGCGGATGCACTGGAGACCATGCGCCTGCGCAAGGAGCTGGGCGAGGAGGCGCTGCTGGCCGGGCTGCGCCAGCACTTCGGGCTGGCGACCTGATACGGCCTTGCCTTCAAACGCATGACGGCGCTGGTTCGCCTTGTTCTGCGCCTGAATGCAAAACCGTAGAGACCACGGGCGGCGCGTGATGGCCGCAGGCGGCCAAGTACGTCAGAATCCGCCCCATGAACGCGCTCGACATCGCCGAATACACGCAGACCCTGGGCCTGCAGGCAAAAATGGCCTCAGCGCTGATGGCGCAAGCGTCGGCAGCTATCAAAAGCAAGGCGCTGCGCGCCCTGGCGCGGCGGCTGCGCGAGAGCCTGCAGCCGCTGGCCGAGGCCAATGCGCGCGACCTGGAGCGCGCCGTGGCCGCGGGCCTGGCCGCGCCCATGGTGGACCGCCTGCGCCTCACGCCCCAGGTGATCGAGACCTGCGCGCTCGGCTGCGAGCAGCTCGCGGCGATGCCCGACATCATCGGCGAGGTCATGGGCATGAAGCAGCAGGAGAGCGGCATCCGCGTGGGGCAGATGCGCGTGCCCATCGGCGTGTTCTGCATGATCTACGAGAGCCGCCCGAACGTGACCATCGAGGCGGCGGGCCTGTCCATCAAGAGCGGCAACGCGGCCATCCTGCGCGGCGGCTCCGAGGCGATCGACTCCAACCGGGCACTGGCCGCGCTGGTCACGCAGGCGCTGGCCGAGGCGGGGCTGCCCGAGCATGGCGTGCAGCTCGTCACGACGACGGACCGCGCGGCCGTGGGCCAGCTCATCGCCATGCCGCAATGCGTCGACCTGGTGATCCCGCGCGGCGGCAAGGGGCTGATCGAGCGCATCAGCCGCGAGGCGCGCGTGCCTGTCATCAAGCACCTGGACGGCAACTGCCACAGCTACGTGGACGACCCGTGCGACCTGGACCTGGCCGTGAAGGTGGTGGACAACGCCAAGACGCAGAAATTCAGCCCGTGCAACGCCACCGAGAGCCTGCTGGTGGCGCGCGGCGTGGCGGCCGCGTTTCTGCCGCGCATCGGCGCGGTGTTCGCGGCCAAGGGCGTGCAGATGCGCTGCGACGCCGAGGCGCTCGAAATTCTTGAACGAAATTGGCCTCAAACGCTTGCTGGGAAAGCGCAGGCAGCTATCAAACGGGAAGATTTTCTGCGCCCCGCGCAGGAGGCGGACTGGTCCGAGGAATACCTGGCGCCCATCATCAGCGTGAAGGTGGTAGCGGGGCTTGAGGAAGCCATCGCGCACATCAACCGCTACGGCAGCCACCACACCGACGCCATCCTCACCACCGACCACGTGCATGCGCAGCGCTTCCTGCGCGAGGTCGATTCCGCGAGCGTGATGGTCAACGCCAGCACGCGCTTTGCCGACGGTTTCGAGTACGGGCTGGGCGCGGAGATCGGCATCAGCACCGACAAGTTCCACGCGCGCGGCCCCGTGGGCATCGAGGGGCTGACCTCGCTCAAGTGGGTGGTGCTGGGCGAAGGCGAGGTGCGCGGCTGAACGGCCCGCGCGCGATGCGGCCATGAAGATCATCATCGTTGGAGCCGGGCGCGTGGGCACCGGCGTGGCCGAGAGCCTGGTGTCGGAAAAGAACGACATCACCGTGATCGACCACGACGCCGAAGGCCTGCGCGAGCTGCAGCAGCGCTTCGACCTGCGCGGCGTGGTTGGCAGCGGCACCGACCCGGCGGTGCTGGCCGAGGCGGGCGCGAAGGACACCGACCTGCTCATCGCCTGCGCGCCGCAGGACGAGACCAACCTCGTGTGCTGCAAGCTCGCGTGGATGCAGTTCGCCATCCCCACGCGCATCGCCCGGGTGCGTGCGCGCGGCTTCGAGGACGGCAGCGAACTGCTGTCCAAGGAAGGCTTCGCGGTCGATCACATCCTGTGCCCCGAGGATTCGCTCACGCGCTACATCACCCTGCTCGTCGAATACCCCGAGGCGCTGCAGGTGCGCGAGTTCGCGGGCGGGCGCGCCTGCCTCGTGTCGGCGCGCGCGCGCCTGGGCGCGCCGGCCGTGGGCGTGAAGATCGGCAAGCTGCGCGAGCAGATGCCCGAGGTGGCGATGCGCATCGTCGCCATCTACCGGCGCTTCACCGAAGGGCCCGACCGCTTCGTGCCCTGCGACGGCGAGACCTACATCGAGCCGGGCGACGAGGTCTTCGTGCTCGCGGGCCGCGCGCGCATCGCGCAGGTGCTCGCCGCGCTGCACCGGCGCGAGGGCCAGCCCGCGCGCCCCGTGCGGCGCATCATGGTGGCGGGCGCGTCCAGCGTGGGCGAGCGCCTGGCGCAGGAGCTTGCGCGCCAGACCGGGCGCTTTCACATCAAGATCATCGAGGAAGACGCCGAGCGCTGCGAGCAGCTTGCCGCGCGCGTACCCGAGGGCGTGCTGATCCTGCACGGCGAGGCATCGGACGAAGACCTGCTCGCCGAGGAGGGCGTGGAAGAAACCGACCTGTTCCTCTCGCTTTCGGACGACGACGAGGACAACATCATGGCGAGCCTGCTGGGCAAGCGCATGGGCGCGCGCCGCGTGCTCGCGCTCATCAACCGCCACAGCTACGCCGACCTGATGCACGGCACGCAGATCGACATCGCGCTCTCGCCCGCGCAGACCATCCTGGGCGAGCTGCTGACCTACGTGCGCCGCGGCGACGTGCAGGCGGTGCACAGCCTGCGCCGGGGCGTCGCCGAGGCGCTGGAGGTGGTGGTGCGCGGCGACCGCAAGAATTCGCGCGTCGTGGGCCGGCGCGTGCAGGATCTGCCGCTGCCGCCCGAGGTACACATCGGCCTCATCGTGCGCAACCTGCCCGACCCCGAGGCGCCGCCCCCCGCTGACGGCGCGGCTGCGCGGCCCGACAGGCCTGCCGAGCCGGAAATCATCATCCCGCGCAGCCACACCGTGCTCGAGAGCAACGACCACGTGGTGTTCTTCCTGCCGCGCAAGCGCCTGGTCAAGGAGGTCGAAGAACTGTTTCGCGTGCGCGCCACGTTCTTCTGACCCGCCATGCGAGATCTCGCCATCGTCGCGCGCGTGCTCGGCATGCTGCTGTGCATCTTCTCGGCCGGGCTGCTGCTGCCGCTGGCGATCTCGATAGCGTGGAACGACGGGCTGTGGCGCATCTACGCGTTCTCGGGCCTCACGATCGCGGCCGTGGGCGGCGGGCTGTGGTGGTGGTTGCGCCGCCAGAGCCGCGACCTGCTGCCGCGTCACGGCGTGATCCTCGCCACGCTCTCGTGGGTGATGCTGCCGCTGGCGGCGGCGCTGCCGCTGTGGCTCGCGCTCACCTTCGTCGGCCACATGCTCACGTTCACGCATGTGTATTTCGAAGCCGTCTCCGCGCTCACCACCACGGGCGCGACGGTGATCCGCGGCGTGGACCTGCTCCCGCTCTCGCTCAACGTCTGGCGCACCTTCCTGCAGTGGATCGGCGGCATGGGCATCCTCATCATGGCGATGGCGGTGCTGCCCATGCTCGGCGTGGGCGGCAGCCAGCTCTTTCGCGCCGAGGCCGCCGGGCCGATCAAGGACGCCAAGCTCACCCCGCGCATCACCGAGACGGCCAACGGCATGTGGGGCGTGTACGTGGCGATCTCCAGCGCCTGCGCGCTGGCGTTCTGGGCCGGCGGCATGCGGCCGATGGACGCGCTCATGCACACCTTCGCCACGATGAGCCTGGGCGGCCTGTCCTCGCACGACGCGGGCTTTGCGTGGTTTCACTCGCCACTGCTCGAAGCCATTGCCGCCGTCTTCATGGTGCTGGCGAGCTGCAATTTCACGCTCTACTTCGTGGCGCTGCGCCGGCGCAAATGGCGCGGGCTGTGGCGCGACCCCGAGGCGCGCGCCACCGTGGGCGTGCTGCTCGGCGCCGGCCTGCTGGTCTCGTTCATCCTCTGGGCCAAGGGCGTGTACGCGCCGCTGCAGGCGCTGCGCTACGGGATGTTTCACACCGTCTCGGTCGCCACCACCACGGGTTTTGCGAGCGTGGACTACCCGCACTGGCCGGTGTTCGTGCCGGTGTTCCTGCTGCTGCTCTCGGGCGTGGCCACCAGCGCGGGCTCGACGGGCGGCGGCATCAAGATGGTGCGCATGCTCATCCTCGTCAAGCAGGCGCGGCGCGAGCTCACGCGGCTCGTGCACCCGCATGCCGCGCAGCCCGTGGTGCTGGGGGGCAGCGTGGTCGACAACCGCATGATCTTCTCGGTGCTCGCGTTCATGCTGGTGTACGGCGCCACGGTCTTCGTGCTGTGCATGGCGCTGCTGCTCGCCGATGTCGAGCCGCTCACCGCGTTCTCCATGGTGGTCTCGAGCGTGAACTGCACCGGCACCGGCCCTGGCGCACTCGGCGTGGGTGTCGGCTACGGCCAGCTCACCGATTTCCAGATCTGGGTGTGCACGCTGGGCATGCTGCTCGGGCGCCTGGAGATCCTGAGCTTCATCGCACTGCTGTCGCCCGCGTTCTGGCGACGGTAAGCCGCATCGGCCCGCGCCGGTTCCCTAGAATGCACGGCTGATTCCCTACTGGCGAGACGAGACACCCGCATGGTCCCCCACCTCATCACTGCCCTGACCGGCCCGATCAACGAGCTGGAGCAGCGCATGCTCGATGCGATGCCCGCGATCGAGCGCTGGTTTCGCCTGGAATGGATGGAGCACACGCCGCCGTTCTACACCTCGGTCGCGCTGCGCAACGCGGGTTTCAAGCTCGCGCCGGTCGACACCAGCCTGTTTCCCCACGGCTGGCACAACCTCACGCCCGAGATGCTGCCGCTGGCGGTGCAGGCGGCGATGGCGGCGATCGAAAAGATCTGCCCCGAGGCGCGCAATCTGCTGATCATTCCCGAGAACCACCTGCGCGGCCCGTCGGACCTCGCCGACGTGGCGCAGTTGCAGCACATCTTCAACCTCGCGGGCCTGAACGTGCGCGTGGGCTCGATCGACCCCGAGCTCAAGAAAAGCATCAGCTACACGCTGCCCGGCGGCGAGAGCGTCGAGGTCGAGCCCGCGCTGCGGCTGCGCCGGCGCGTGGGCCTCAAGCACTTCGACCCCTGCACCATCCTGCTGAACAACGAGCTGACCGCGGGCGCTCCGGGCATCCTCGAAGAGCTGTATGAGCAATACCTGCTGCCGCCGCTGCAGGCGGGCTGGACGGTGCGCCGGCGCAGCCGCCACTTCCAGAGCTACGAAGACGTGGGCAAGCGCTTCGGCAAGATGCTGGGCATAGACCACTGGCTGATCCACCCGATCAGCGCGAACGCCGAGGCAGGCAGCGGCAAGAAGTCGCTCGACGCGCTGCGCGCGGCTGTCGATCTCGTGCTGACCAAGGTGCGGCGCAAGTACAAGGAATACGGCATCGGCGAAAAGCCCTTCGTCGTCATCAAGGCCGACGACGCAGCCGACAGCGCGGGCGTGGCGTTGCTGCGCGATGTGCGCGAGCTTGAAGCGCTGGCCGAGGACGCGCGGCTGCCCCGCAGCGGCCACTGGCTGGTGCAGGAAGGCGTGCTCACGCAGGAGCGCATGCACGAGGCCGTGGCCGAGCCGGTGGTCTACACCATGGACCGCTACGTCGTCGGCGGGGTGTACCGCGTGCATGCCGCCACCGACGCGACCGCGGTCGTCGCGTGCTCGCACGACGCACGCTACGTGCCGCTCGCGTTCGAGCACAGCACGCACCTGCCCCAGCCCGGCGTGCGCCCTGGCGCGAGCGCCCCCAACCGTTTCTACATGTACGGCGTCGTTGCGCGCCTGGCGATGCTCGCCGCGAGCTACGAGCTTGAGGCCACCGACCCGGAGCTGCAGGAGCTGGCCTGACGCCCAGACGCAAGCCGCGCGCGCACAATGGCGCCCCCGCGTCCAGCGTCTTCAGCCGCATGTCCGAATTGCGTACTTCGCTCCCCACGCTGGTGGTGGGCGCCCTTGGCGTGGTGTTCGGCGACATCGGCACCAGCGTGCTCTACACCGTCAAGGAAGTGTTCGGTGCGGGCCACGTGCCGTACACGCCCGACAACGTGTACGGCGTGCTCTCGCTGATCTTCTGGACGCTCACCATCGTCGTTTCCGTCAAGTACGTCGCGCTGGTGCTGCGCGCCGACAACCACGGCGAAGGGGGGCTGGTCGCGATGCTCACGCTGGCGTCGAGCGCGGTGGCCGACCGGCCCCTGCTGCGCCGCGGCATGCTGCTCGTGGGCATTTTCGGCACCTGCCTCTTCTACGGCGACGGCGTGATCACCCCGGCCATCACGACGCTGGGCGCCATCGAGGGGCTGACGGTCGTCTCGCCGCAGTTGACGGGGGCCGTGGTGCCGCTCACGCTGGTCGTGCTGCTGGCGCTCTTTGCGGTGCAGAAGCGGGGCACCGCCGGAATAGGCCGTTACTTCGGCCTGGTGATGGTGCTCTGGTTCGTCGTCATCGCGCTGCTCGGGGTGCGCCAGATCGCCGCACACCCGCAGATTCTGCGGGCGCTGCTGCCGCAGCACGCGGCGGGGTTCGTGATGCGCAGTCCGGGGGTGACCTTCGTCATCCTGGGGGCGGTGGTGCTGTGCGTCACGGGGTGCGAGGCGCTGTACGCCGACATGGGGCATTTCGGCAAGCGGCCGATACGCCTCGCATGGTTTGGGGTGGCCATGCCGGCCCTGGTGCTCAACTACTTCGGACAGGGCGCGCTGCTGCTCGCCCGGGGCACGGCGGCGGTGGAAAATCCGTTCTTTCACATGGCGCCGGACTGGGCCGCGCTGCCGCTGGTGGCGCTGGCAACCGCCGCGGCGGTGATCGCATCCCAGGCCCTGATCTCGGGGGCGTACAGCGTCACCAAGCAGGTCATCCAGCTCGGCTTCCTGCCCCACCTCAAGCTCTACCACACGAGCGTGCGCGCCCTCGGGCAGATCTACATGCCGCTCGTGAACTGGGGGCTGTTCGCGCTCATCGTGTTTGCGGTGGCGATGTTTCGCTCCTCCAACAATCTGGCGGCGGCCTATGGCGTGGCGGTGACGACGGACATGCTGATCACGACGGTGCTCACCTATTTCGTGGTGCGCTATGCGTGGAACGTGTCGCTGCTCCTCTCGCTGGCGGCCACGGGCGTGTTTCTCACCGTGGACTTGCTGTTCTGGAGCTCCAACCTGCTCAAGCTGATCCATGGCGGGTGGTTTCCGCTTGCGATCGCGGGCGCGGTCTTCATCCTGATGGTGACCTGGCGCGATGGCCGCGAGCTGCTGCACCATGCGCTGCAGGACACCGCGCTCGACCTGCGGGATTTCCTGGAATCGCTGTTCGCCCATCCGCCCCTGCGCGTGCCCGGAACCGCCGTGTTCCTGAGCGCGGAGGCAGGCATCGTGCCCAATGCGCTGTTGCACAACCTCAAGCACAACAAGGTGCTGCACGAGCAGAACCTGTTCGTGAGCGTGCACCAGCACGAGGTACCCTGGATAGGCATGGACAAGCGCCTGCAGGTCGAGGCGCTGGGGCACGATTGCTGGCAGGTGGGGCTGCACTACGGTTTCAAGAATGATCCCGATCTGCCCAAGGCGCTCGGCTTGCTGGCCGGGCGCGGCATCGACCTCGATCCGATGACGACGAGCTACTTTCTTTCCCGCCACATCGTGGCGCCCAGCGTGGGCACCGGGCTTGCTCCCTGGCGCGAGAAGCTTTTTGCCTACATGCACCAGAGCGCCACGGCCGCGGCCGAGTACCTGAACCTGCCGAACAACGCGGTGGTCGAGCTGGGCTCGAAGGTGGAAATCTGAGCGTGCGGCAAGTGCCACAATCGCCCGCCATGCGTTGGGTCCAAGATGCGAGCCTCTGCGCGCTCGTGGCGGGGTTCGTCGCCGTGCTGGTCGCGTTCACCAGCTCGGTGGCGCTGGTGTTCCAGGCCGCGCAGGCCTTTGGCGCCACCCCGGCGCAGATCACCTCGTGGATGTGGGCGCTGGGCTGGGGCATGGGCCTGTGCACGCTCGTGCCCTCGCTGTGGCTGCGCCAGCCGGTGATGATCGCGTGGTCCACGCCGGGCGCGGCGGTGCTCGCGGCGGCAGGTGTCACGGGCGGCTTCACGATGCCCGAGGCGATAGGCGCGTTTCTCGTCAGCGCGGCTCTCATCACGCTCGTGGGCGTCACCGGCTGGTTCGAGCGCGTGATGAACCGCATCCCCGACGAAATCGCCTCGGCGCTGCTTGCTGGGGTGCTCGCGCGCTTTGGCATGCAGGCGTTCAGCGCGCTGCAGACGGCGTTGCCGCTGGTGCTCGCGATGCTCGTCGCCTACCTGCTCGCGCGCCGTCTCCTGCCGCGCTACGCGGTGGTCGCCACGCTGCTCGTGGGCGTGGCCTGGGCGGCCTTCGCGGGGCAGATGCGCTGGTCGGTCGTCGAGTTCGAGCTGGCCCGTCCGGTCTTCACTGCGCCTGAGTTCACCTGGCAGGCCACGATGAGCCTGGCGCTGCCGCTCTTCATCGTCACCATGGCCTCGCAGAACCTGCCCGGCGTGGCCGTGATGCGCGCCACCGGCTACCCGCACATGCCAGTCTCCAGGCTCATCACGCTCTCGGGCGTGGCCACCGCCGTGCTCGCGCCCTTCGGCGGCTTCGCGTTCAACTTCAGCGCCATCACCGCCGCCATCTGCATGGGCCCGGAGGCGCACCCTGACCCCCGGCGCCGCTACATCGCCTCGGCCGCCTGCGGCGTGCTCTACATCGTGGTCGGCATCTTTGGTGCGGTGGTCACCGGCCTGCTGCTCGCCTTTCCCGAGGAGCTGGTCGTGGCCATCGCCGGCCTGGCGCTGCTGGGTGCCATCGGCGGCGGGCTGGCCTCGTCGCTGCGGGATGACCGCCACCGCGAGGCCGCGCTCATCACCTTCCTCGTCACGCTCAGCGGCGTGGTGATCGCCGGGGTGGGGTCGGCGTTCTGGGGTGTGGTCGCGGGCAGTGCCGCGCTCTTTGTGCAACAGTACGGCAGACCGCGTGCGGCCGCACGCCCTTAGAGTCACCCCATGCATTTCCTCTACGTCGCCGACCCGCTCGAACACTTCAAGACCTACAAGGACACCACCTTCGCCATGATGCGCGAGGCGCAGCGCCGCGGCCACCGCATTGCCGCCTGCGAGCCGCGCGACTTGCACTGGCGCTCGGGCGGCGTGGTCGAGGCCCATGTGCGCGAGATCGAACTCACGGGCCGCGAGCCCGACTGGTTCGCGCAGACCGGCTCGCCCACGGTCGCGCTCAAGACGTTCGATGCCGTGCTCATGCGCAAGGATCCGCCGTTTGACGCCGAATACATCTACGCCACCCATTTGCTGGAGCAGGCCGAACGCGAGGGCGCCCGCGTCTTCAACAAGCCGCGGGCCCTGCGTGACCACCCCGAAAAACTCGCCATCATGGAGTGGCCGCAGTTCACCGCGCCCACGCTCGTCACCCGCTCGGGCGAAGACATCCGCCGCTTTCATGCCGAGCACCGCGACATCATCCTCAAGCCCCTGGACGGCATGGGCGGCATGGGCATCTTCCGCGTCGGCCCCGACGGCCTGAACCTCGGCTCCATCATCGAGACGCTGAACAAGGGCGGCGCCGAAACCGTCATGATCCAGCGCTACCTGCCCGAGATCGTCGAAGGCGACAAGCGTGTGCTCGTGATCGGCGGCGAGCCCGTGCCCTATTGTCTCGCCCGCGTGCCCCAGGGCAGCGACATACGCGGCAACCTCGCCGCCGGCGCCAAGGGCGTCGCGCGCCCTCTCACCGAGGCGGACCGCCATACCGCCCAGACCATGGGCCGGGCGCTGGCGCCGCGTGGCCTGCTGCTCATCGGCCTGGACATCATCGGCACGCACGTGACCGAGATCAACGTTACCAGCCCCACGTGCTTTCAGGAAATCACCGAGCAGACGGGCTGCGACGTTGCCGCTCTCTACCAGGACGCGCTGGAGCAGGCGCTGCGGGCCGCCTGACAATTTTTCCTTGCGTTGTCCGAACCGCCCCTGAATTTGATATACAATGCAAGGCTTCGCTGATCGCAGCGAGTCCTTGCTGGTTGTGTT
>JAIXLP010000047.1 GCA_026954015.1 Burkholderiales bacterium
CCGCATCGCTCTGCCCCTCGAAGCGCAGCACCAGCACCGGCGTGGTGTTGCTCGCACGGATCAGCCCAAAGCCATCGGGCCAGTCCACGCGCAGCCCGTCGATGGTGCTGATCACCGCCGGCGCCGCGAACACCTGCGGCGCCAGTTGCTGCAGTTGCGCGGCCAGGCGGTGCGGCTCGCCCTCTGCGCAGGCCACGTTGAGCTCGGGCGTGCTGCAGCTCGTGGGCAGCTCGTGCAGCACGCGGCTGGGGTCGGCGCCGCGGCTCAGGATTTCCAGCAGGCGGCACCCCGCGTAGGTGCCGTCGTCGAAGCCGTACCAGCGCTCCTTGAAGAAGATGTGCCCGCTCATCTCGCCGCCCAGCGGCGCGCCCACCTCGCGCATCTTCGCCTTCACGAGCGAGTGGCCGGTCTTGTACATGAGCGGCGTGCCGCCCGCGGCCGCGATCTCCGGCGCCAGGCGCTGCGTGCACTTCACGTCGTACACCACGGTGCCGCCGGGCACGCGCGCGAGCACGTCCCGCGCGAACAGCATGAGCTGGCGGTCGGGGTAGATGTTCTCGCCCGAGCGCGTGACGATGCCCAGGCGGTCGCCGTCGCCGTCGAACGCCAGCCCCAGCTCGGCGTCGCCCGCCGCCAGCGCGGCGATCAGGTCGCGCAGGTTCTCGGGCTTGCTCGGGTCCGGATGGTGGTTCGGAAAGTGCCCGTCCACCTCGGTGTACAGCTCGCGCACCTCGCAGCCGATGGCGCGCAAGATCGCCGGCGCCGACGCGCCCGCCACCCCGTTGCCGCAATCGACGACGATCTTCATCGGCCGCGCGAGCCGCACGTCGCCGACGATGCGCGCGGTGTAGTCCGCGAGCACGTCGGCGCGGCGCACGCGCCCGCCGGGCGCGGCCCGCCAGCTCGCGGCCTCGATGGTGTGGCGCAGCGCCTGGATTTCGTCACCGTAGATCGCGCGCCCCGCGAGCACCATCTTGAAACCGTTGTGGTCCACCGGGTTGTGGCTGCCGGTCACCTGGATGCCGCTCTCGCACAGCGTGCTCGCCGCGTAGTACAGCATGGGCGTGGTGCACATGCCGATGTCGATCACCTCGATGCCCACGTCCACGAGCCCTTCGATCAGCGCGGCCACGAGCGATGGGCCCGACAGCCGCCCGTCCCGTCCGACCGCGACCACCCGCTGCCCCTGCGCGAGCGCGGCGCTGCCGAACGCGCGCCCGACGCCGCGCGCCACCTCTTCGGTGAGTGTCGAAGGCACCACGCCGCGGATGTCGTAGGCCTTGAAGATCGATGGCGAAACCTGCACGGAAACCTCAGTGGTCGGGCTGGAACAAGCCCGCATTGTAGGGAGCGAGCACGCCCCACGGCGGCCGGGCGGCGTTACGGTCTTGATAGCGGCGCGCGGCGTCGCCGCGCCCCTGCGAGGCGCCCGGCGCGATGAATGTTTGCGCCAGATCAAAGGAATGGACACAAGACATCTGCGGATTCAGGTTCTTTGTGGACATCCGCCAATCGCGCTCCGAGAATGCCGGCGTTTACCCATGCAAGAGGGCTACATGAACTTTCAGGATCCACTGTTCTGGCGCGCCGGCGCCGTCAGCACCACGCTCGTGATGTTGATCGTGCTGGCCTTTCTGTCGGTCGACAGCATGCGCTACATCGAAGCCGGCGGCATCAACGTACCGAAGTACGACGTGATCAACCACGCCATCGGCTACGAGTACGAGTGGTCGCGCAGCGCCGATGTGCCGGTGATCGGCGCCGAAGAGCCGCTGTTCGGCAAGAAGGTGACGGAGCAGGAAGCCGAGCAGATCATGCACAAGGGCAAGCTGGTGATCCAGAGCCGCAACTGCATGAACTGCCACACCATCTTCGGCAACGGCGCCTACTACGGCCCCGACCTCACGAAGTCCTGGCTCGACCCGGCGTGGACCCAGATCTGGATGCCAGCCACCGGCAAGGCGACCAAGGAGGAAGCCATGGTCGAGTTCCTGATGCACCCGGACAAATACCCCTCGTGGCAACGGCGCATGCCCAACCTGAAGATCACCGAGGAAGAGGCACGCGCCACCGTGGCCTATCTCAAGTGGATCTCATCGATCGACACCAACGGCTTCCCGTTCGGCTTCGGTCGCATGGCACCGTAACGACAAGAGGGAAACGCCACCATGTACCGCTCACAGAAACTCGGACTCAAATACCTCATTGCCGCCGTCACGCTGTTCGGCGTGATGATCGTGTTCGGCCTGCTGACCTCCCTGTACTACCTGTTCCCGGGGATGCTCTACAACGTCTTTGACTTCAGCATGTCCAAGACGATGCACATCGACACGCTGGTCATCTGGCTGCTCATGGGCCTGATCGGCGCAATCTACTGGTACCTGCCCAAGGAGCTGGAGCACGAGGTCGAGGGCATCGGCCTGGCCAACCTCATGTTCTGGATCTTCTGCGCCGCCGTCGCGGTCGTCGCGGTGGTCTTCATCTTCGTGCAGTACGGCAGCGCCAACGAGTTCTCGCTGTGGTTCATCAACCAAGGCCGCAAGTACGTAGAGGCACCACGCTGGGCGGCGATCGGCATCGTCGCGATCATGCTAGTGTTTTCCTACAACGTGATCGCCACCTGCGTGAAGGCCAAACACAAGATGACCGGCATTCTCTGGGTGCTGTGCCTGGACTTGGTCCCGCTCGTGGTGGTGTACCTGGACGCCTTCCCCGCCGACACCAACCTCTCACGCGACCTGTACTGGTGGTGGTGGCTGGTGCACATGTGGGTGGAAAGCACGTGGGAAGTGCTGATCGGCTGCATCATGGCCTGGGTGCTGATGGACGTGATGGGCACTTCACGCAAGATTGTCGAGGCTTGGCTCTACATTGAGGTGATGCTGGTGCTGGGCGCGGGCATCCTGGGCCTGGGGCACCACTACTTCTGGATCGGCACGCCCGACTACTGGCTCTCGATCGGCGGCTTCTTCTCGGCCCTCGAACCGCTGCCGCTGCTGGGCATGGTGGTGCACGCCATCTATGACGCGGGCATGCACCGGCTCAAGACCGCGAACCGCCCGGCGTACTTCTGGATCACGACCGAGGCGTTCCTGAACTTCATCGGCGCGGGCGTCTGGGGCTTCATGATGACGCTGCCGCAGATCAACATGTTCTCGCACGGCACGCAGTGGACCGCCTCGCACGGCCACTTCGCCTTCTACGGCGCCTACGTGTGCGGCATCATCGCGGTGCTGTACGTGGCCAAGCAGCGCGTCTCGGGCATCGAGACCATCGGCGGCACCCGCTGGAAATGGGCCTACGGCTTCCTCAACATCGGCATGATCGGCATGGTCATGGGCCTGCTGCTCGCGGGCATGGCACAGGCCTTCTTCGAGCGCGCAGCCGGCGGCTCCACACTGATGGCCTACACCATCGCCTCGGAGAACCCCTGGTTCACCAGCGGCGTGTACGCACGCACGGGCTTCGGCTTCATGTTCGCGCTCGGCTACTTCATGCTGGTGCTCGACCTGCTCAAGAAGCCGGTGCCGCAGGAGCAGGCGCAGGAGCTCGTGCCCAGCCACGCACGGCCGGAGCCCGCATGACCCCGGTGGCGCTGATACAGACCACGATCCTGATGGGTCTGCTGGTGCTCTGCGGCGGAGCATGGAGCGCGCTGTACTGCCTGGGCAAGGCGCGCGAGCGGCCCGACCTGCTGCACATCGGCATCGCCTGCTACGTCGTGGCGCTCGGCCTGGCGCTGGCGATCAGCCTGTACTCACCATTGACCGCCGGCTGGAAGCTGCTGATCGTGGTGAGTGCGCTGGCGTATGCCGTCATACCGCCAATCACCCTGCGGTATCTCGAACAACTACACGAAGGCGAGGAGGCCTGACCCATGTTTGCCAATCTGATCAACACCATCGCCGGCCTGGTGCTGGTGTATTCGGTGGTGCTGCACCCCACCTGGGTGGAGCAGCGCTACTTCCCGCTCATGGGCTTCGCCGCGGTGTTCCTGGTGCTCGCCGTCGTGGCCCGGCGCGGCGACCCGCACCCCTGGTTCAGCTGGACCAACATCGCGCTGGCGATTGCGCTGGCGATCCTCTCGCTGTTCCCGCTCGCCACGCTGCCCTACCTCACGTTCTGGGTGTCGTTCTGGGTGGGCTGCACGGTACCGATCCTCGCGCTGTGGGCGCTGCTCTACCGCCGCGACCTGCGCAAAGCGGCCCCCTGAACCGCACCCCCGTACCCGAGACCTTATTTGGAGAGCATCGATGAACAAGCACAACGTTCTCACCGGCGCGGCCGTCCTGCTGACCGTCTTTTACGCGGCTTCCTTTGCGCACGCCGCCGACCCTGCCGCTGGCAAGGCGCTCTACGAGACTACCTGCGTCGCCTGCCACGGGCCGGCCGGCATCTCGGTGGCACCGGTCTACCCCAACCTCGGCGGCCAGAAGGAGCCCTACCTGGTCGAACAGCTCAAGGCGTACCGCGATGGCACGCGTGCAAATCCGATCATGGCACCCATGGCCAAGGGGCTCAACGACACGCAGATCGCCAACCTGGCAGCCTACCTGACGGCGCCGCCCAGGCTGCGCTGAGCAGGGGCAGTGCCAACGCGGTACGCCTTTCAGAGACACGAAAACCGCGCTCGCGCTTTGGCGGGGCGCGGTTTTCGCATTCAGTCCGTACGGCACCGAAGCGCGCCGGAGCCGTAACGATTGAGCTAAGCTATGAGCCAGTCAGTGCCCTGTAAGTAGGGCGGCTGAGAGTCGAGCAGTTCGGTTGTTTTTTGACAGGAGACAAATTCATGGCTACTTCTTCGTCCGCGATCGATTCCATACTGGTCGAAAATCGCGTCTTCCCCCCCTCGGAGAGCCTGGTCAGGCAGGCCAACGTCTCGGGCATGGCCGCCTACGAGGCCATGTGCGCCGAGGCCGACAAGGATTTCGAGGGCTTCTGGGGCAACCTGGCACGCAAGAACATCGTCTGGACCAAGCCCTTCACCCGCGTGCTCAACTCCAGCAAAGCGCCCTTCTATCAGTGGTTCGACGACGGCGAGCTCAACGTCAGCGCCAATTGCCTCGACAAGCACATGGGCACGCCGGTCGAGAACAAGGTGGCCATCATCTTCGAGGCCGACGACGGCACCGTCAGCAAGGTCACGTACAAGGAACTGCTCGCGCGCGTGAGCCAGTTCGCCAATGCGCTCAAGGCCCACGGCATCAAGAAGGGTGACCGCGTCGTGCTGTACATGCCGATGACGGTGGAAGGCGTGGTGGCCATGCAGGCCTGCGCGCGCCTCGGGATCATCCACAGCGTGGTCTTCGGCGGCTTCTCGGCCAAGGCGCTGCAGGACCGCATCGTCGACGTCGGCGCCGTGGCCGTGATCACCGCCAACTTCCAGATGCGCGGTGGCAAGGAAATGCCGCTGAAGGCCATCGTGGACGATGCCATCGCCCTGGGCGGCTGCGAGTCGGTCAAGAATGTGTTCGTCTACGAACGCACCAAGACCGCCTGCGCCATGACCGCCGGGCGCGACCACACCTTCGCCGAGATCCTCAAGGGCCAGAGCAGCGAATGCGCGCCCGTGCCGGTGGGCGCCGAACACCCGCTGTACATCCTCTACACCTCGGGCTCGACCGGCAAGCCCAAGGGCGTGCAGCATTCCAGCGGCGGCTACCTGCTGCAATCGCTCATGTCCATGTACTGGACCTTTGACCTCAAGCCCGAGGACGTCTTCTGGTGCACGGCCGACATCGGCTGGGTTACGGGCCACTCCTACGTCACCTACGGGCCGCTCGCCGCGGGCGCGACCGAAATCGTCTTCGAGAGCATCCCCACCTACCCGCACGCGGGCCGCTTCTGGCAGATGATCGAGCGCCACAAGTGCAGCATCTTCTACACCGCCCCGACGGCCATCCGCGCGCTCATCAAGGCCGCCGAGACCGACGACAAGACACACCCGAAGCACTACGACCTCTCCAGCCTGCGCGTGATCGGCAGTGTCGGCGAGCCGATCAACCCCGAGGCCTGGGTCTGGTACTACAAGCACGTGGGCGGCGAGCGCTGCCCCATCGTCGATACCTACTGGCAGACCGAAACCGGTGCCCACATGATCAACCCGCTGCCGGGCGCGACGCCGCTCGTGCCCGGTTCGTGCACGCTGCCGCTGCCGGGCATCTACCCGGTGATCGTCGATGAAACCGGCGAGGAAATGCCCAACGGCAAGGGCGGCATGCTCGCCTACAAGAAGCCCTGGCCCAGCATGATCCGCACCGTCTGGGGCGACCCCGAGCGCTTCAAGAAGACCTACTTCCCGCCGGAAATGAGAGGCTACTACCTGGCCGGCGACGGCGCGGTGCGATCGGCCGATCGTGGCTACTTCCGCGTCACGGGCCGCATCGACGACGTGCTCAACGTCTCGGGCCACCGCCTGGGCACGATGGAAGTCGAATCCGCCCTCGTCGCCAAGACCGACCTCGTGGCCGAAGCCGCCGTCGTGGCGCGCCCGGACGAGCTCACGGGCGAAGCCATCTGCGCCTTCGTCGTGCTCAAGCGCCCGCTGCCCACGGGTGACGAGGCCAAGGCCATCGCCAAGGAACTGCGCGACTGGGTGTCCAAGGAAATCGGCCCGATCGCCAAGCCCAAGGACATCCGCTTCGGTGAAAACCTGCCCAAGACCCGCTCGGGCAAGATCATGCGCCGCCTGCTGCGCGCCCTGGCCAAGGGCGAAGCGATCACGCAGGACACCAGCACGCTGGAAAACCCGCAGATCCTGGAGCAACTGACGCACAACAACTGATCCCTGACAAAGGCGGCGCTGAATAAGTCCCCGCGATGCGGCGCGCCCTGCATGGGGATGGGATGCAAGGCGCAAAGCGCAGACATGGCGGTGGCCATGGCGAGCATTTGCAACGCCGCAGACCGCCCCAGGCAGGGATGCGACGCGCGCGAGGGACTTGTTCAGCGTTGCCCAAAATCAGGGCCAGGCCTGCCGACTCGCAAGGGTCGGCAGGCTTTTTTCATGGAAGGCGCGCCCGGCATGGCCCCACCAGACACGAGCAGCATCACCGACGTGCCCGGCATCGAAGTCGGGCACTACACCGACACCCGCCGCCCCACAGGCTGCAGCGTCGTCATTGCGCGCGACGGCGCAGTTGCCGGGGTGGACGTGCGCGGCGCAGCGCCCGGCACGCGCGAGACGGATCTGCTCGAACCCACGCACCTCATTGAAAAAGTACATGCGGTCATGCTCGCAGGCGGCAGCGCCTGGGGGCTCGACGCCGCCAGCGGCACGATGCGCTGGCTGGAAGAGCACGGCATAGGCCTGAACGTCGGCGTGGGCCTCGTGCCGCTCGTGCCCGCCGCGGTGCTCTTCGACCTGCACCTGGGCGACGGCCGCATCCGGCCCGATGCCGCCGCCGGCTACGCCGCGTGCGAGGCCGCGTCGGGCGCACGCCCCGCGGAAGGCAACGTCGGCGCGGGTGCAGGTGCCACGGTGGGCAAGCTCTTCGGTCCCGAATTTTCGATGAAAAGCGGCATCGGCACCGCAGCCGTGCAGGTGGGCGGCATCACGGTCGGCGCGCTCATCGCGTGCAACGCGGTGGGCGACGTGATCGATCCGTGCACCGGCCACCCGATCGCTGGCGCGCGTACCGCGCAAGGCGATGCGCTGCGTGACGCCCCCGCCGCGGTGCTGCACGGCGAAGCGCTGCACCCCATGCTGGCTGGCAGCAACACCACGGTGGGCGTCATCGCCACCGACGCACCACTCACCAAGGCACAGGCGCGGCGCCTGGCCGTTTCCGCGCACGACGGCCTGGCGCGCACGATCAGCCCGGTGCACACCATGAGCGACGGCGATACGCTGTTTGCACTCGCCACGGGCCGCGCGGGCGCGTCGCCCGGCATGACCGTGCTGGCCGTGATGGCCGCCGAGGCCGTGGCCCGCGCCACGCTGCGCGCCGTGCGCGCCGCCCGCGCGGTCACCACAAGCAACGGGCTGACGCTACCCGCGTGCGACGACCTCGCTCATACAGACTTGCATTCGGCCCGATAACGAGGCGATACGGCCGCGGGCGAACCCGTATCAATCGTGCAGCCCGCGCTCGTCGGGCTCGTCGGTCGAGGTGCTGATCACGCTCACCGGCTGCCCCTTGGCCTTGCGCCAGCCGTAGAGCACATAGCCCGACAAGCCGTAGCAGGCGAAGACCAGGAACAGCACGCTCGGCGGATCGATGTTGATCACCGCGATGCCGAGCGCGATCAGCACCACCACGACGAAGGGCACGCTCTGGCGCGCCTGCACATCCTTGAAACTGTAGAACGGCACGTTCGTCACCATGGTGAGGCCCGCGTAAAGCGTCAGCGCAAACGCGATCCACGACGCCTGCGGCCAGTTCAGGTGTCCGCCCAGGCCGCGCTCCACGCCGTTGTCGGTCATGAGCCAGATGAAGCCCATGACGAGCGCCGCGGCGGCCGGTGACGGCAGGCCCTGGAAATAGCGCTTGTTCACCACGCCGGTATTGACGTTGAAGCGTGCCAGGCGCAGCGCGGCGCAGGCGCAATACACGAAGGCCGCGATCCAGCCCCAGCGCCCCAGCCCCTTGAGCGCCCAGACGTAGACGATGAGCGCGGGTGCCGCGCCGAACGAGACCATGTCCGCGAGCGAATCCATCTGCTCGCCAAAGGCGCTTTGCGTGTTGGTCATGCGCGCGACGCGGCCATCGAGGCTGTCGAAGACCATGGCCGAGAACACTCCCATCGCCGAAAGCTCGAATCGCCCGTTGATCGCCATCACGATCGCGTAAAACCCGCTGAACAGCGCCGCCAGCGTGAACAGATTGGGCAGGATATAGATGCCCTTGCGGCGCTTGTGCAGCACCGGCTCCTGTTCCTGGGTTGATCCGTTGTTTTCAAACATAAATGCCTCTAAGGGATGTTCAGCCAGCGCGGAGCGCTACATCTTTCGATGCACGCGCTGCCGCGCCAGCATCACGCCCCGCGCGGACGCCGACCGCAAGGGGAACCGCGATCGGCAAACGCGCATTATCGAAGATCGTGCGTCCACGAAAAAGGCCACCTCGCAAGGTGGCCCCGGACACGCGAGGCGCGGATCACGCCCCGTTCGGTCGCATCTCAGTGGAACTGCGCTTCTTCGGTCGAGCCCGTGAGCGCCTTGACCGACGAGGTGCCGCCCTGGATCACGGTGGTCACGTCGTCGAAATAGCCCGCGCCCACTTCCTGCTGGTGGCTCACGAAGGTGTAGCCCTGCTGGCGCGCGGCGAACTCGGGCTCCTGCACCATCTCGACGTAGTGCTTCATGCCCTCGCCCTGCGCGTAGGCGTGCGCGAGCTTGAAGGTGTTGTACCAGTTGCTGTGGATGCCCGCGAGCGTGATGAACTGGAACTTGTAGCCCAGCGCCGACAGGTCGTCCTGGAACGTGGCGATCTGCTTGTCGCTCAGGTTCTTCTTCCAGTTGAACGACGGCGAGCAGTTGTACGCGAGCAGCTTGTTGGGCGACGAGGCCAGCACCGCCTGCGCGAATTCACGAGCGAAGCCGATGTCCGGCACGCCGGTCTCGCACCACACGAGGTCGGCGTACGGCGCGTAGGCCACGCCGCGGCTGATGGCCTGCTCCAGGCCGTTCTTCACGCGGTAGAAGCCCTCCTGCGTGCGCTCGCCGGTGAGGAACGGCTTGTCGTTGGCGTCATGGTCGCTCGTGAGCAGGTTGGCCGCCTCGGCATCGGTGCGCGCGAGGATCAGCGTGGGCACGCCCATGGTGTCGGCAGCGAAACGCGCGGCGATCAGCTTCTCGATCGCTTCCTGCGTAGGCACCAGCACCTTGCCGCCCATGTGGCCGCACTTCTTGACGGCCGCGAGCTGATCCTCGAAGTGCACGCCCGAGGCGCCGGCGATGATCATGTTCTTCATCAGCTCAAAGGCGTTGAGCACGCCGCCGAAGCCGGCTTCCGCATCCGCCACGATGGGCAGGAAGTAGTCGATGAACTCCTTGTCGCCGGGGTTGGTGCCGCGGCCCCACTGGATCTCGTCGGCACGCTTGAAGGTGTTGTTGATGCGGCGCACCATGGTCGGCACCGAGTCGTACGCGTACAGCGACTGGTCGGGGTACATGGTCTCGCTGGTGTTGCCGTCGGCCGCCACCTGCCAGCCCGAGAGGTACACCGCCTCCAGGCCGGCCTTGGCCTGCTGCATGGCCTGGCCGGCGGTGATGGCGCCGAACGCGTTCACGTAGCCCTTCTTGGAGCCGCCGTGCAGCTTTTCCCAGAGCTTTTCCGCCCCGTGCAGCGCCAGCGTGTACTCGGGCTGCAGGCTGCCGCGCAGGCGCACGACGTCGGCCGCCTTGTAGCCGCGCTTGACGTCCTTCCAGCGGGGGTTCTGCGCCCAGTCCTTTTCGAGGGCGGTGATCTGTTGTTCACGGCTGAGCTGGGCATTCAGCGATTGCGGCATGGTCTTCTCCGAAGGTTGAAAAATGATGGTGCGGTGCGCGACACCGTGGCTGCATTCTAAGTCTTATATAAGACTCAAATTTTGTCTTGTGTCTTATACAAGACATATTATTTGTCCTTTCAATTCAACAGGTTGTGCACTCATTTTTACCATGTGAATTCCGATCTCTCGTATCAAGAAAAAATGCCGCGCTGCAACATGGCAGATTTTCAAAATGCATCGCATGATTTTGCAATATGAAATTAACTGCCGGACAGCCCATCCGGCGCGCGCTACGATCGTGCAGCACCGTCCGCGGGCCACGTCCACCGCCCTTCCTGAAAGTCTGAACCCATGGCCGATTCCGCCCCTCCGTCCGATCCCCTGTCTTTCGCCATCTTCGGCGCGGGCGCGGTCGGCTGCTACTTCGGTGCGCTGCTGTCACGCGCCGGTCACCGGGTGACCCTGATCGGCCGCGCGGCGCACGTCCAGGCAATCACGCAGCGCGGCCTGCGCCTGCAAACCACCACCGCCGACACCTGCATTCCCATGCACGCGAGCACGCAACCCGCCGCCGCGAACGGCGCCGACGTGGTGCTGCTGTGCGTGAAGTCGGGCGACACTGAGGAAGCCGCCCGGCAACTGCTGCCCTTCGTTGCCCCCCACACCCTCGTGCTCACGCTGCAGAACGGCGTAGACAACGACGCACGGGCGCGCGCGGTGCTGGGCAACGCCTGCGACGTGGCCGCCGCGGTGGTCTACGTGGCCACCGCGATGGCGGGCCCCGGCCACGTGCGCCACTACGGGCGGGGTGACCTCGTGATCGCCCCTGCGCCGCTGAGCGTGCGGCTGGCGGCGCAGCTGCAGGCCGCCGGGATCCCCACGCAGATATCGGACAACGTGCGCGGCGCACTCTGGGCCAAGCTCATCATCAACTGCGCCTACAACGCCCTGTCTGCCCTGCTGCAACGGCCCTATGGCTGGCTCATGGCGCAACCCGGCGCGAACGACGTGGTGAACAACGTCGTCGAGGAGTGCCTGGCGGTCGCCCACGCCGATGACGTCGAGATCGCCGGCGACATTCACACCGCGCTGCGCGCCATCGTCACCAGCATGCCGGGGCAGCTTTCCTCGACCGCGCAAGATGTCGCACGCGGCAAGCCCACCGAAATCGACCACCTGAACGGCTATGTGGCGCAGCGCGGTCGTGCACTGGGGGTCCCCACCCCCGTGAACCACACCCTCGAGGTGCTGGTGCGCATGCTGCAGGCCCGTGCGGGCGAGAGCGCGGCATCGCAGGAACACGGCAAGTGATTGCCTCGCGGCAGCATTTCACCCGCCGCGAGCCGGGCCTCGGCAGGAATACAGGCGCCCGGCGGCTGGTAGTAGCGGTCGTCCTTCAGCTTTGATAGCTGCTCGCGCAATCGGGACATGGCCTGAGGCCGGAAATGCATGAAAACAACGACTTCCGGCGGGCGCCTACCGCGTTTATGGGAAAACCCGCACGCCAGACACATCACAAAACTGGCGACACGCGCGTTTCCACGTTACCATAGCGCTATCCTTTTTAGGTGCTTTTGCCCGCGCGCCAGCACCTGAACACCGCTCAGCAGCAGGAGACACATTCATGGGTTCCAAAGAAAACGCCGCCGTCAATCAGCTCCTGGAAAGGCTGGAACGCCGCTATGCGCTGCGCGTGCTCTGGGCATTGCGCGACGGTCATCCGCAGACTTTCCGGCTGCTGCAGGACAGCGTGGGCGGCATCACGCCCAACACGCTCAACACCCGCATCAAGGAGCTGCGCGAGGCGGGTTTCGTGGACCACGGCAGCGACGGCTACATCGTCACCACATCTGGCCAGGACTTGCTCAAGCGCCTGTCGGACGTGCAGGCCTTCTCCACGCGCTGGGTCGCCGCGCGCGCCAAGAAGTAATCCGAAACGAGGAACCCCGTGGCACTGACGACTACCGCCTCCGGCCTGCAGTACGAAGACACCCGCCTCGGTGAAGGCGCCGCCGCCCGCACGGGCCAATCGGTGCGCGTGCACTACACGGGCTGGTTGCACGAAGCGGGTGAGAAAGGCGCGCGCTTCGACTCCAGCCGCGACCGCGGCCAGCCGTTTGAGTTCCCGCTGGGCGCGGGCATGGTGATCCGCGGCTGGGACGAAGGCGTGCAAGGCATGCAGGTCGGCGGCCAGCGCACGCTCCTGATTCCGGCCGCGCTCGGCTACGGCGAGCGCGGTGCAGGCGGTGTGATCCCACCCAACGCCACGCTGCTCTTCGACGTCGAACTGCTGGCGATCGATTAGATCGCCGCCGCCTGTCCATTCCCCGCCTGGCGCGTGAAGAGGCTCACGAGCCACGCTGCCGCAAGCCCGAGCGGCGCGCCGAACACCCCGGCGGAAATCGGATCTATCCCCCACCAGAGGCCCGGCGCCACCAAGACCTGTGGCAGCCAGTAGCGCGCGACCGGGTTGTGGATCACGAGGTAATACACCGTCACCCCCAGCCCCACCACCATGCCGACGACCGCCCCCTGGCGCGTGGTGCGCTTCCAGTAGATGCCCAGCAGCATCGCGGGCACGAAGGTCGCCGCCGCGATCGAGAACGACGCCGCCACCAGTGGCAGGATCTCCGACGGCTTGAGCGCCGCGACGAACGCCGCGGTCAGCGCCACCGTGAGCAGCGTGAACTTGGTCAGGATCACGCGCTGCTCGGGCGAGGCCTTGCGCCGGGTGGACTGGAAATACAGATCGCGCACCAGCGCATTGCTGATCGTGAGCAGCAGGCCGTCGGCGGTGGACAACGCTGCCGCGAGCCCCCCGGCCGCGACCAGCCCCGAAATCACGTAAGGCAGTCCACCGATCTCGGGGGTTGCGAGCACGAGCAGATCGGCGCCCAGGCGCACCTCGCCGAACTGCACGATGCCGTCGCCGTTCATGTCCTGCACCGACAGCAGCGAGGCATCGACGCGCGCCCACTGCGCGATCCAGGTCGGCAACTCGTCGAAGCGGCTGCCCACGAGGTGCGTCATGACCTCGAACTTGACCAGCGCCGCGAGCGCCGGAATGCTCAGGTACAGGAGCGCGATGAACACCAGCGACCACGCGACCGACGCGCGCGCGCCCGCCACCGTCGGCACGGTGTAGTAGCGC
>JAIXLP010000061.1 GCA_026954015.1 Burkholderiales bacterium
AGGACACCGGCAGCGCCATCACCGGCGCCGTGCGCGCCGACTACTTCGCCGGTTCCGGCCCCGAGGCGGGCGAGCTTGCGGGGCGGCTCAAGCAGGGGCTGAGGCTGTGGGGGCTGTGGCCGAAGTGAGGCGCGCGTGGTTGACAAGACTGGCGGATTGGCTTGCAGTACGGCGGCTCAAGACAGACGGACATCAGTGATGCACGCCCTCCCGCTCGTTCAGATCGACGACGACCTCGGCGTCGTGCTCCCGCCCGAAGCGCTGCAGCGCCTGCAACTGCAGGCAGGCGACGAGCTCTTTGCCACCATCGAGGCCGATGGCCTGCACCTCACCCCGCATGACCCGGAGCTTGCCGCCGAATTGGAGCATGGCCGCGCCATCATGAAAGAGCGCCGCGCCGTGCTTCAGGCGCTTGCCAGACACGAGGCTGGAGACAAAAGCTGTTGAGCGTCGCCGTCTCGGCTATACAACAATTTAAATAGATGTTGTATAACCCGGCATGCCCCGGCATTACCTGAACCAGCCCGTCGCCACTTCCACGGCCTACGCGCAACTGCATGGCGCGGCGCTGGGCGTCGAGTTCGACCGCGACGTGTCGCACTTGAACGGCAGCTTCGGCACCAAGACGGTCAAGGGCAGCCTGCAGTGGTATTTCAGCTTCCGCGACATCGACCAGCGCGTGCGCCAGCTCTATGTCGGGCCCGATACCGAGGCCATCCGCCAGCTCGTGCACAAGGCGCGCGGCGCCGCCCCCGAATCGCGCGAGCGCCTGCGGGCGCTGGCCCGCTCGGCCACCGTGCTCGGCTGCCTGCCGGTGCAGCGCAAGCACCTCGGCGTGATCCTGCGGCTCAATGAATACGGGTTTTTCCGCGCCGGGGGCGTGCTCGTGGGCACGCACGCCTTTCTGGCCTACGCCAACCAGCTTGGCGTGCGCTGGGTGGGCGGCGAGCAGACCAGTGACGTGGACCTTGCCCACGCCGGGCGCAACATCTCCATCGCGCTGCCCGCCACGCTGCGCGCGCAGCCGCACGCCGCGCTCACCACCATGGAAGAAGGCTTTCTGCCGCTGGTGCAGTACCGCGGCAGCGCCGGTGCGTCCTGTCGGCACCGCAGCGAGCCGGAATTCCAGATCGACTTTCTCACGCCCCGCATCGCCGACAACGACGACCCCATCGTCGTCGAGCACCTGGACGTCGCCTTGCAGCCGCTGCGCTTCATGGAGTTTTCGCTCGAAGGCGTGCAGCAGGCCACGCTGTTCGATGCCAGTGGCCGCGCCGTCGTGGTGAGCCTGCCCGCGCCCGAGCGTTACGCGGTGCACAAGCTGCTGGTGATCGGCGAGCGCGACGGCGCCTTTCGCGCCAAGGCCGCCAAGGACCTGGCCCAGGCCGCCGCGCTGATCGAATATTTCAGCGACACCGCGCCCGAGCCCCTGCAGGACGCCTGGGCCGCCGCCATCGCCAGCGGCCCCGGCTGGAAGAAACGCGCCATGCAGGGCCTGCGCGCCCTGCGGGCCCACGACCCGCGGCTTGCCGCGCTGCTTGAAACCCCATGACCGCATGACCGACACCGCCGCCGCCTTCATCACCCGCTGGCAGGGCGTCACCGCCAGCGAACTTGCCACCGCGCAGAGCTTCGTGATCGAGCTGTGCGAGCTGCTGGGCGTGGAAAAGCCCCACCCCACGCCCGATCAGGCCTACATGTTCGAGCGGCCCGTCACCTTCGTGCATGGCGACGGCTCCACCAGCAGCGGGCGCATCGACTGCTACCGGCGCGGCCACTTCGTGCTCGAAGCGAAAAAGCTGCACGCCGCCACCGCAAGCCGGCGCTTTGACGACGGCCTGCTGCGCGCCCGCAGCCAGGCCGAGGGCTACGCCCGCGCGCTGCCCGCCGCCGAGGGCAGGCCGCCCTTCCTGCTCGTGGTGGACGTGGGCAACGTCATCGAGGTGTATGCCGAATTCAGCAAGAGCGGCGCCACCTACACGCCCTTTCCCGACCCGCGCAGCCACCGCATCCGCCTGGCCGACCTCGCCCGGCCCGAGCTGCGCGAGCGCCTCGCGCGCATCTGGACCGCGCCCGAGAGCCTGGACCCCTCGCGCATCAGCGCCCAGGTCACGCGCGGCGTGGCCGAGCTGCT
>JAIXLP010000068.1 GCA_026954015.1 Burkholderiales bacterium
TCGTCGCCTTCCTTGATGTCGGTGTAGTTGCGCAGCTTGATGCCGCACTCGAAGCCTTCCTTGACTTCCTTCACGTCGTCCTTCAGGCGCCGTACCGATTCGACCTCGCCGGTGTAGACCACCACGTGCTCGCGCAGCAGGCGGAACTTGCAGCCGCGCGTGACCTGGCCCGAGGTGACGTACGAGCCGGCGATCGTGCCGATCTTGGTCGCGACGAACACCGTGCGGATCTCGGCCGTGCCCAGCGCCTCTTCGCGCCGCTCGGGCGCGAGCATGCCGGACATGGCCGCCTTCAGCTCATCGACCGCGTCGTAGATGATGTTGTAGTAGCGCAGATTGACGCCGTTCATCTCGGCCGTCTTGCGCGCATTGGCGTCGGCGCGCACGTTGAAGCCGATCACGACGGCCTTGGATGCGATCGCCAGGTTCACGTCGGACTCGCTGATGCCGCCCACGCCCGCGTACACGAGCTGCACCTTGATCTCGTCGGTCGAGAGCTTGAGCAGCGACTGCGACAGCGCTTCCTGCGAGCCCTGCACGTCGGCCTTGACGATGATGGGCAGGTGCTGCACCTCGCCCGCCTGCATGTCGGCGAAGACGCTTTCCAGCTTGGCGGCCTGCTGCTTGGCGAGCTTGGTATTGCGGAACTTGCCTGCGCGGTAGGTGGCAATTTCACGCGCACGGCGCTCGTCGCCGAGCACCATGAATTCGTCGCCCGCCTGCGGCACCTCCGAAAGGCCCTGGATTTCCGCCGGAATCGACGGGCCGGCCTCCTTGGTCGAGCGTCCCGCCTCGTCGCTCATCGCGCGCACACGGCCAAAGGTCTGGCCCGCGAGCACCACGTCGCCCACCTTGAGCGTGCCGGACTGCACGAGCACCGTGGCCACCGGGCCGCGGCCCTTGTCCAGCTGCGCCTCGATCACGAGGCCCTTGGCCATTGCATCGACCGGCGCCTTCAGTTCCAGCACTTCGGCCTGCAGCAGCACGTTCTCCAGCAGATCGTCGATGCCCTGGCCGGTCTTGCTCGATACCGCGATGAACGGTGCGTCGCCGCCGTACTCCTCGGGCACGACCTCCTCGGCCACCAGTTCCTGCTTGACGCGGTCCGGATTGGCCTCGGGCTTGTCGGCCTTGGTGATGGCCACGACGATGGGCACCTGGGCAGCGCGCGCGTGCTTGATGGCTTCCCTGGTCTGCGGCATGACGCCGTCGTCGGCTGCGACGACCAGAATCACGATGTCGGTCGCCTGCGCGCCGCGGGCGCGCATGGCGGTGAAGGCCTCGTGGCCCGGGGTGTCGAGGAAGGTGACGATGCCGCGCGGCGTCTTCACATGGTAGGCGCCGATGTGCTGCGTGATGCCGCCCGCCTCGCCCGTCGCCACCTTGGTGCGGCGGATGTAGTCCAGCAGCGACGTCTTGCCGTGGTCCACGTGGCCCATCACGGTGACGACCGGAGCGCGCGGCAGCGCATCGGCCTCGTGGCTGGAGACTTCCTCGGCGGTGAAGGCCTCGGGATCGTCCAGCGCCGCGACGATGGCGGTATGGCCCATTTCCTCCACGATGATCATCGCGGTGTCCTGGTCCAGCGGCTGGTTGATCGTGACCATCTGGCCCATCTTCATGAGTACCTTGATGACCTCGGAAGCCTTCACGGCCATCTTGTGCGCCAGCTCGGCCACGGTGATGGTCTCGGGCACGTGCACGTCCAGCGCGCGGAATTCCGCCGGCGCGGGCGCCGCCTGGTGCTGATCGTCGCGCGTGCTGCCGCGGCGCCCGCCGCGGTGGCCACCCCCCGCGCGCCAGCGGTTGGCACCGACGCCACCCGAGCTGTCGCCCCGGGTCTTGATGCCCTTCTTCTTGTCCGCGTCGCCAGCCCAGCTCGACGAGAGCTTGGAAGACTTGACTTCCTTGCTGGCGGATGGCGCCGCGGTCCCCGTCGTCTTGTGCAGCGTGCCCTTCTTGGCGGCATCGGTCTTGGCCGCGGCATCCTTGCCGTGGCGCGCGTCCTCGGGCTTCTTGGCGACGAGCACCTTCTTGGGCGCGGCCATCATCGCGCGGATCGCCTCGGCCTCGGCCTGTGCCTTGCGGCGGCGTTCCTCGTGGTCTTCGG
>JAIXLP010000001.1 GCA_026954015.1 Burkholderiales bacterium
GCCAAGGACCGCATCCAGATGCGCAGCCTCTCGGGCAAGAAGGCCAAGGACAAGGAGGCCGATCCCATCATCTTTCATCCCGACGTGCGCAAGATGCTGCTCACGGCGCGGGCCTGGGCCGACGGCGCGCGCGCGCTGCAGGTGTTCTGCTCGGTGCTGGTGGACAAGGCGCACCACCACCCCGACGAGAAGGTGCGCAAGGACAGCGACCAGCTGGTGGCGCTGCTCACGCCCATCGTCAAGGCCTTCGTGACCGACAACGGCTTTGCCGCGACCAACGCCTGCATGCAGGTCTTCGGCGGCCACGGCTACATCAAGGAATGGGGCATGGAGCAGTTCGTGCGCGACGCCCGCATCAACATGATCTACGAAGGCACGAACACCGTGCAGTCGCTCGACCTGCTGGGGCGCAAGGTGCTGGGCGACCAGGGCGCGGCGCTCAAGAAGTTCGGCAAGCTGGTGGGCCAGCTGGTGCAGGAAGAGGGCGTGAACGAGGCCATGGCCGAGTTCATCAACCCGATCGCCATCCTGGGCGAGCAGATGACCAAGTTCACCACCGAGATCGGCTTCAAGGGCTTTCAGAACCCCGACGAGGTGGGCGCAGCCGCCGTGGACTACCTGCGCGTGGCGGGGCACCTGGTGTTCGGCTACCTGTTTGCGCGCATGGCGCAGGTGGCGCTGCGCGAGATCGCCGAGGGCAGCAAAGACCCGTTCTACACGGCCAAGCTGCAGACGGCGCGCTTTTACTTCGCCAAGCTGTTCCCCGAGATCCATGCGCTGATGCGTACCGCGCGTGCGGGCAGCAAGCCGCTGATGGATACCGACGCGGTGCTGGCGTGATGCGCATCTCGTGAAAAATCAAGCAATAAACGAGGAAACGCAGATGAGACAAGCGCTGGCAGCTATCGCCGCAATAGCATTTTCGTTCCCGGCCTGGGCGCAGATGACCCCGGTTGGCACCTGGAACAGCATCGACGACAAGAGCGGCGAGGCCAAGGCGGAAATCCGCATCACCGACAACGCGGGCGCGCTCAGCGGGCGCATCGAAAAGACGCTGCGCCCCGGCGCCAAGACCACCTGCACCGAGTGCCAGGACGAACGCAAGGACCAGCCCATCGTGGGGCTGGAGATCATCCGCGGCGGCAAGCAGGCCGAGAGCGGCGATGTCTGGGAGGGGGGCAAGATCCTCGACCCCGAAAACGGCAAGGAATACCGCGCCACCTTCACCCCGATCGAAGGCGGCAAGGAGCTGCAGGTACGCGGCTACATCGGGCCGTTCTTCCGCACGCAGGTGTGGAAGCGCGTGCAGTAACCCCTACGCAAGGCAAACCATGAGTCGATTCAATGTGAAGCAAGTCGCCGTGCTCGGCGCGGGCGTGATGGGCGCGCAGATCGCCGCCCACCTCGTCAATGTGAAGGTGCCGGTCATTCTGTTCGACCTGCCCGCGAAAGAAGGCCCCAAGAGCGCGATCGCGCTCAAGGCGATTGCCAACCTCAAGAAGCTCAAGCCCTCGCCCATCGGCGTGGCGGCGGATGCGGACCTGATCCAGCCGGCGAACTACGAGGAGCACATGGGGTTGCTGGGTGAATGCGATCTGGTGATCGAGGCGATCGCCGAGCGCATGGACTGGAAGCAGGACCTGTACCACAAGATCGCGCCGCACGTGGCGGCGCATGCGCTGCTGGCGTCCAACACCTCGGGCCTGTCGATCACCAAGCTTTCCGAGGCGCTGCCCGAGCAACTGCGCCCGCGCTTTTGCGGCATCCACTTCTTCAACCCGCCGCGCTACATGCCGCTGGTGGAGCTCATCAACACGCCGACGACCGAGCCGCACGTGCTCGACCAGCTCGAAGCCTTCGTCACCAGCGGCCTGGGCAAGGGCGTGGTGCGCGCGCACGACACGCCCAACTTCATCGCCAACCGCATCGGCATCGCCGGGATACTTTCGACGATGCAGGAGGTCGAGAAGTACGGCCTGACGTTTGACGTGGTCGATGACCTCACGGGCAAGAAGCTCGGGCGCGCGAGCAGCGGGACCTTCCGCACCGCCGACGTGGTGGGGCTGGACACGATGGCGCACGTCATCAAGACCATGCAGGACAACC
>JAIXLP010000071.1 GCA_026954015.1 Burkholderiales bacterium
GGGCGGGATCTTCAACTGCGCGTCCAGATCGACCATCAGCAGCGCGCGGCTCAGGCTTGCCTTGAGGCTGCGGGTCAACGCGTCCAGCCCGGCAAACGCCTTGATCCCACCCTCCACGCCGAAAGCGTAAAGCACCACCGGCAGTTGGCGCGACGAGCGCTCTAGCGCCGCAGCCGTGGTCACCACCCACACGTTATGGAGCGGGTAGAAAGCGTCCGGCGCGCAGCCCACCGCGATCGACAGCACTTGGGCAAGACTGCCCGGGCGACGGCTGGCCAAGGGTTGGTCGACCACCTCGATCATCAGGTCGCGATGCGCCGTACTGATCAGCTTGAGGCGGTGTTGCAACTCCACCTCGCAACGCAGGGCTGCGGTTTGGGCCTGCATAAACAACGACACGCGCCTGGGCGTACCCGCTCCCCCCGGACGCTCAGCCCAAAAAGCCAACTCCAGCAGCCGTTGCCCGGCATCTTGCATCAACGTATTCAACGCTTGGATATGCACGTCAATTTGGCTCATCAGCGACGCAATGACCCGGTACGCCAGGGTATCCGCGCTGGGATCAGCCGGGACCAACAGCGCGAGCAGCGCATCTTCGTAGCGTGCGACCTGACGCTGCGCCGTGTGCAGGGCCAGGCCGGAGGCCGTGCTGGCGAAGATGATTTCTGCGCCTCGGCGTTGCCGGTCCCACTTGAGTAATTGCGCGCCGATCACGCCAAGCCGAGCGCCGCCGACCCATTGCTGCCTCGCCCCTTCGACCGCGGCCAGAAACGGTGCGGCATCCGGCAGTCGAGGCCGCCCTTCGGAAAACACGTAGCCGTCATTCATCTTCGCCGCACACGCCAACTCGTTGCTCCATTGCCCACTCAGCAAGGCCTCGGCACCCAGCGCCAGCGCATCGGCCATCAGCGGCAGGCCGCGCATAAAGGCGCTCGTCGCAGACAAGGCAGCGGGGCGGTACACGTTATCGCGCCGACTTAACGGCAGGCACTGCCAGAGCGCGTGGAACCGCGACCGGTCCAGCGCCAGCAGGCCGTCCTGCAGGGCGGCGAAGGACGGGTACTCGTAGAAGTTGCGGCCCCCACCCGGCAGGTAAACCACGTGCGGCGCATCGCTGGGGTCGCCCTCGCGATACAGATGCAGTGCCCCTGGGATCGCGACCGCCGATGCCCCCGGCCACAGCAACTGGCCGACGCGCAGCGTAGCCCAAGCCCCGCCCGCACGTCGGCGCGCCTCGGCGCTGGGCGCATCGATCAGGGCCTGAACCATGGCGAATCCCGCACGCGATAGCTCGTCCAGTTGCCACGCCAAAAAGGCCCGGTCCGCAAACAGCTCCGTGTGCAACTCGACCCAGCGTTCCCGGCGTGTGAGCCAGGTGCCCTGCGCCAGGCAGTCCCAGTAGGCGCTCACCGCATGGGCGAGCCGCTCGAACAGCTGCAGCGCGACGACGCGGCGCAGGGCTTCCAGCGGCGTATACGGCAAGCGCCGTTCCGGCGCGTCTTTGACACTCAGGGCGGTGAATTGATTGACGTTGATCACCACCGTCGGCAGGACCAGCAACGCCAGCGCCCGCTCGGTCAGGCTCTCGACTTTGCGCGGCGCGGCGGGCGGCTTGGGCTCGCTGAACAAGAGGTGGTCCGGGTCCATTTCGAACGCTTTGCGCAGCTCGGCGCGGATGACCGTCAAGACTTTCGGCGAACGGCCTATCAGCCGCGCCAGTGCGCGTGTCGCGGCGACGCAACGCGCGTCGGCAAGCGCAATTCGATTGATCAGGCGACTGGGGTGCGTGTAGGCGTTGATCCGCCGTATCAGTTGCTCGCGAATCGCCTGCGTTTGTACTTGGGCGGCAAGGTCCGGGTCGTCGGCATTAACGGTGTCGGGTGAAGCACTCGCGTGATCGGGGGACGAGGTCATGGGGTTTTCTTCTGCATGAGGAAAACACCCAGCCTAGGCAGCGCCGCAGGGCAAAAGGCGCTAGATAGTTGCATGCGCAAGCGGCATAAAAAAGCCCGCAGTGTGGGCGGGCAAAAAAACCAACGAAGAGCGTCGAGGGGATGATGC
>JAIXLP010000019.1:0-6968 GCA_026954015.1 Burkholderiales bacterium
TTTTTCGCGACCCCAAGCTCGCCAACAAGCTGCTCGCGCAGATGCTGCCCCGGGCTGAAGGCCGCGCCAAGGGCCCCAAGCGCCGCCCCCGGGTTTCCGAGGCGCTGTCCCCACCCAAGGCGCAGACCAGGCCGCAGGGTGAGCAGACGATCGATCTCGACGCGGCCATGACCGCAAGCGACGTCGCGCGCATCAAGACGGCGGACTTCAACCAGCTGACCGCCAGCGAATACTGTCTCGTCGAACGCCTCGTGCGCGACATCCCGTTGCCGCTGCCCGTGGTGGCTGCCCGACGCACCCGTTCCGGCAGCCGGGGCGCGCGCATCCACTGGCAGCGCACGCTCGGCAGCGCCGCGCAGTGCGGCGGCGACGTGGTGGTGCTGCACCGCCTGCAGCGCCGGCACCAGCCGCTGCCGCTGCTGGTGCTGGTGGACGTCTCCGGCTCGATGGAGCGCTATGCGCGCCTGCTGCTGGCCTTCCTGCACTGCGCGACCGCGCGCACGCAGGTCGGGGGGCGGGGCCTCGCGGTGCGGCGCGACGTGTTCGCGTTCGGCACCCACCTGACCGATCTGAACCCGTCGTTTCGCCTTGCCGATACCGACGACATGCTGCTGCAGGCCGGCCAGGCGATCCAGGACTTCGCCGGCGGCACGAAACTCGGCCTGTCGCTCGCGTCCTTGCGGGAGCACCACTGGCGCCGCCTCGTCGGTCGCCGCACGCTGGTGCTCATCGTGACCGACGGTCTCGACACCGGGGAGCCTGCCGACCTCGAAAAGGAACTGGCCTGGCTCAAGCGCCACACGCGCAAGATCCTCTGGCTCAATCCCTTGCTGCGTTTCGACGGCTACCAGCCGAGCGCGCGCGGCGCCTCCGTGCTGCACCAGGCTGCCGACGGCATGGTCGCGGTGCACAACGTCACCCGTCTGCAAGAGCTGGCGAGCGCCATCGCGAACCTGCTCAAGCGTTGAATTCACTACCGAGGACCACACCATGGAAATGCAAGGCACACGGCCATTGGCTGTCACGCAACAACAGGCCTGGGACGCTTTGAACGACCCGCAGGTGCTCAAGGCCTGCATTCCCGGCTGCGACAGCATCGAAGCGGCTGGAGAGAACGCCTACGCGATCACGATGGCCATCAAGATCGGCCCGGTCAGCGCCAAGTTCAAGGGCAACATCCAGCTCGCCGACATCGTTCCTCCGCAAAGCTACACCATCACCTTCGAGGGCAGCGGCGGGCCGGCCGGCTTCGGCAAGGGTGAATCCAGGGTGACGCTCACGCCCAAGGACAGCGGCTGCGAATTGGGGTATACCGTGAACGCCACCGTCGGCGGGAAGATCGCGCAGGTCGGACAGCGGCTGATCGATGGCGTCGCCAAGTCCATGGCCGAGAGCTTCTTCAAGCGCTTCGACGATGAGATGCAGCGCCGCCATCCCGCTGCGGCTGCCGCGTCCGGTGATGCCGCAGGCGCCCCCGCGCCAGCGGCAGCAGTACCGGCGCCAGCTGCAAAGGGTGGCGTCCCCGCGTGGGTCTGGGTGCTGATCGTGATCCTCGTGGTGGCCGGGGTGTACGCGATGCGCTGATCGGCAGGCACAAGAAAGGAAGGGCACCATGGAAAACCTCGACGTCACCGTGCTGCGCGCGTTGCGCGACTGGCGTGTCAAGGGGCAGGGGGCCGTGCTCGCGACCGTGGTGCACACGTGGGGGTCGTCTCCGAGACCCGTGGGCTGCATCATGGCGCTGCGCGAAGACGGCGCCGTCATGGGTTCGGTCTCGGGCGGCTGCATCGAGTACGACCTGATCGACCGCTACACCAAGCCCGGCGCCGCCGACGCGCTACCCCGGGAAGGCCCGCCCCAGTTCGTGAAGTACGGCGTCACGGCCGACGAGGCGCACCGTTTCGGCCTGCCGTGCGGCGGCACCCTGGAGGTGATGCTGGAATTCAACCCCGATGCGGACCGCATCGGCGAACTGCTCGCGGCGCTCGATGCGGGCCGGCTGATGCACCGGCGCGTGCGCCTCGCCGATGGCTTCGTGACGCTCGAGCCGAGCGACCACCCCGCGGACCTGATCGTCAACGCGCACGAGCTCGTGAACACCTTCGGCCCCGGCTACCGCATGATCATCATCGGCGCGGGGCAGATGAGCGAATACCTCGCGACGATGGCGCTGTTCTGCGGGTTTTCGGTGACGGTCTGCGACCCGCGCGAGGAATTCAGCGGCAGCTGGAGCGTGCCGGGCGCGCGGCTCGTGGCCTCGATGCCGGACGATACCGTCGCTGAAATGAAGCCCGACGGCCGCACCTGCGTCATCGCGCTCACGCACGACCCCAAGCTCGACGACCTCGCGCTGCTGCAGGCGCTCGACACCCCGGCGTTCTACATCGGCGCGATCGGCAGCCGCCGCAACAGCCAGCTTCGCCGCCAGCGCATGATCGAGCACCTCGACCAGACCGAGGAGAGCCTGCACGACCTGCGCGGGCCGATCGGCATCTACATCGGCAGCAAGACGCCGCCCGAAATCGCGGTGAGCGTCATGGCCGAGATCCTGGCCGCGAAGAACGGCGTGCCGCTGCCGCGCGACCTGGATGTCGCGCACGTGAAGGACATGCAGGAGATCACGCCCAACGATGCGGCCAACGTCTGCTTCGTGGCGCACTGACGTGCCGCCGCGTGTCGGTGGCGTCGTTCTGGCCGCCGGCGCGGGGCGGCGCATGGGCTTTCGCCCCAAGGCCCTGTTGCTGCGCGACGGTGAGCCGCTGCTGCTGCGCCAGGTTCGGCTGCTCGCGCTCGCCAAGGTCGCTCCCATCGTCGTCGTGCTGGGCCACCATGCGGAGCAGCTCAGACCGGTGCTGGAACAGTCCGCGTTTGGCGCCGCGACGCGCATCGTCACCAACCCCGCTCCCGATGTCGGCCCGGCTTCCTCCTTGCGTTGTGCGCTGGCGGTGCTGCCATCCGCGCTCGACGCCGTGCTCGTCGTCCTCGGCGACCAGCCGTTGCTGGAGCTCGGCGACATCGAGGCGGTGCTGAACGCGTGGCGCTGGCGCGCCGAGGGCATGGAGCTTGTCGTTCCGGTGCATGGCAACGCGCCGGGACACCCGCTGGCGCTGGGCGAGACGGTACGTGCCGCAGTCGAAGGTGGCGAGCCGGTGCGCGACTGGCGTCGCAACCATCCCGAGCAGGTGCAGGCATTGCGCGCGCCGCACGTGCGCTACACCACCGATGTGGACACCCCCGAGGCGATGGATCGTCTGGCGCAAGAGCACGGCGTTACCCTCGCTTGGGATGCGTGATCCCTCAGGGTGCACTGCCAGCCACGTTTGGCATAATCGCCCGCACGGACGCGCCGATTTGCACCGCTTGCGGGCGCTTAAGAAATACCGCTAAAGACGCGACCGATCAGCGTGCAACCCCGGCCTCGTTCTTTGGCGATGCCGGGTTTTTTCATGCCACTGATAGCCAAGCCGCAAACCATGCACTTCGCCGAGGCGCTGGCGCTTGCCTCGGGCGCGGTGCTGCGCGCGTACGACCTCACCTATGAGACCTACGGCACGCTCAATGCCGACAAGAGCAATGCCGTGCTCGTGTGCCACGCGCTCAACGCTTCGCACCACGTCGCGGGCAGCTACGAAGGCCAGCCCAAGAGCCAGGGCTGGTGGGACAACATGATCGGCCCCGGCAAGAGCGTGGACACCAACCGCTTCTTCGTGATCGGCATCAACAACCCCGGCTCGTGTTTTGGCTCGACCGGCCCGAGGGACGTGAACCCGGAGACCGGCAAACCGTACGGCGCGTCGTTCCCGGTCTGCACGGTCGAGGACTGGGTGAACGCCCAGGCGCTGCTGCTCGAGCGCCTGGGCATCACGCAGCTTGCCGCCGTGATGGGCGGGAGCCTGGGCGGCATGCAGGCGCTGTCGTGGACGCTGCAGTACCCCGATCGCGTGCGCCATGCCGTCGTCGTGGCGAGCGCGCCCAATCTCACGGCGGAGAACATCGCGTTCAACGAGGTGGCGCGCCGCGCGATCGTGACCGACCCCGAGTTTCACGGCGGTGACTATTACGAGCACGGCGTGGTGCCCAGGCGCGGCCTGCGCATCGCGCGCATGATCGGCCACATCACCTACCTTTCGGACGACGTGATGAACGCCAAGTTCGGCCGCGAGCTGCGCGCCGCGGTGGCAGGCGTCGCGCGCGAGGATTACCGCTACAGCACGCAGGAGATCGAGTTCCAGATCGAGGGCTATCTGCGCCACCAGGGCGACAAGTTCAGCGAGTACTTCGACGCCAACACCTATCTCTTGATCACGCGCGCGCTCGACTATTTCGACCCGGCGCGCGCGCACGGAGGCAACCTCACCGAGGCGCTGGCGGCGGCGCGCGCCAAATTCCTGCTCGTGAGCTTCACGACCGACTGGCGCTTTGCGCCGCGGCGCTCGCGCGAGACGGTGCATGCGTTGCTCGAGAACCGCCGCGACGTAAGCTACGCGGAAATCGACGCACCCCACGGACATGATGCGTTTTTGCTCGATGACGCCCGCTACATGAGCGTGGTGCGCTCTTATTTTGATGGCATTGCGGAGGCGTTGGCATGAGCGACCACGACACCATGCAGACCATCGCGCGGCTTGTGCCGCAGGGCAGCCGCGTGCTGGATCTGGGGTGCGGCGACGGGGCGCTGCTCGACCTGCTCACGCGCACGCGCGGGTGCACCGGCTACGGCATCGAGATTGCCGACGCCAACGTGCTCGCCTGCGTGCGCCGCGGCGTGAACGTCATCCAGCTCAACCTGGACGAGGGCCTGGCGATGTTCGCCGACAACAGCTTCGACGTGGTGCTGCAGATCGACACGCTGCAACACCTGAGGAACGCCGAGGTCATGCTGCAGGAAACCGCGCGCGTGGGCAGGAGCGGCATCGTCGCCTTTCCCAATTTCGCCCACTGGCCCAACCGCCTTGCGATCCTGCGCGGGCGCATGCCGGTGACCGCGCGCCTGCCCTATGAGTGGTACGACACGCCCAACATCCGGGTGGGCACCTATGCGGACTTCGAGGTGCTCGCGCGGCGCAACAAGCTGCGCATCCTTGACGCGTTCGGCCTGGAAGATGGCCGCGAGGTGCGCCGCTGGCCCAATCTGCTGGCCAGTACCGCGTTGTTCCATTTCGAGCGGGACTGACGCTCGCCCCGACGCACGGCGCGCACCCGGCAACGCGAGGGCTTGGGTCTGTGGGCGGTGGCGCTGCTGATGCAGGCAGGGGCTACGCGTTGCATGCGTTGCGCGGAAGCATCCCGGACGCGTTATGTTCGCCGATGTACTGCTCTCGGGCGTGTTCGCGCTCACGCTGGGGGCGATCGCGCAGTCTCACGGTCGGCGCATGCCCTGGCTCGGGATGGCGCTGCAGCTTGCGTTGCCGCCGCTGGCGCCGTGGTGTTCCCGGCCACCCGCGCAGCGCCGTGGCGCCTCCGGGCGCGGTCGGATTCGCGCGGGCGCTGTGCGATGACGTCGTGCGCACGCCGTGCATGCACGACGGGGCAACCATCCGCTGCGCCATCAGCCTGGGCGTGTGCTCGGGCACGCCGCGCGCGGAAGACCGGTGGAACGCGTGGACCAGGGCGACGGATTGCGCGCTGTATGCAGCCACGGGCGGCGGTCGCAGCGCGTCACAAGCCAACACGGGCAATACAGGTTCGCTGAGGCGCAATGCGCCCCACCGCGCACCGCCCTACACTGCGCGCACGCTTCCCATATCGCGCGGAGTCACCGCGCAGGAGTTCAAAAATGCAACGCTTGGAATACAAGGACGCCTCGCACGAGGCTTTCAAGGCCCTGCTCAACACCGAGATGCAGGTACACAAATGCGGGCTCGAGGAATCGCTGCTTGAGCTTGTGAAGATGCGCGCTTCGCAGATCAACGGCTGCGCGTACTGCCTGGACATGCACAGCAAGGACGCCGTTGCAGCGGGCGAGAGCACCACGCGGCTGTTTGTGCTTTCGGCCTGGCGCGAGGCGCCGCACCTGTACACCGACCGCGAACGCGCGGCGCTCGCCTGGACCGAAGCAGTGACGCGCATCGCCGAAGGTGGCGTGTCGGACACGGTATACAACGACGCGCGCCGGCATTTCGACGAGAAAGCCATCGTCGATCTGACCCTCGCGGTGATCTCCATCAACAGCTGGAACCGCATGGCGATCGCGTTCCACTCCAAGGCCGGCGACTACGTGAGCCCGCACGGCAAGAAATAGCGTTGCCTTTACCATCGCGGCATGACCACGCCGCTGCTGCGCCTGAACCATCCGCCTGAGCTGTATTACCTGATCGAGCACCAGGTATGGGCGCGGCTTGATGCGGACGGGGCAACCGCCACCGTGGGCATCACCGAGCTGGGCATCGCGCTTTCGGGCGAAATCTACATGTGCCGCCCCAAGCGCGTGGGCACCGAGCTGGCGCAGGGCAGCACCGTGGCGGTGGTGGAGCTCTCCAAATCCATCGTGGCGGTGAAGACCGCCGTCGCGGGTACGGTCGTCGAGATCAATCCGCGGCTTGAAGAACGCCCGCGTCTGGTGGACAAGGACCCCTACGGCGCAGGCTGGATCGCCCGCCTGCGGCTGACCGACTTTGCGGCCGACCTGCCGCAGCTCGTGCACGGCGACGCGGTTGAAGCCGCGATGGCCCAGCATGCGCGCGAAAACGGCGTGGAGCTTGCGCCTCCCGCAGCGCCATGAGTTACACCGCGCACGACGCGGCCGGCGTCGCGATCATGCTCTGGTCGGCCGACGCGAGCCACCCCGAGCGCCTGGCGACGCCGTTCTTCCACGCCGCCGCCGCCGCCGCGATGGATGTACCCGTCGAGCTGTACTTCACCGCCGCCAGCGTGCACCTGCTGGTTCCGCGCGTGGCCGCCGGTCTGCGCGCCAGCCCGCGCGTGGACAAGACCATCGCCGACAACCTGCGCGAGGCGGTGGAGCTGGG
>JAIXLP010000019.1:8641-10300 GCA_026954015.1 Burkholderiales bacterium
GGGGCGTGTCGTCGTGCGTGGTGGCGTGCGCCTGCGCGCTGGCGGCGGCGAACAGCAGCGCGCGCAGCTCGGCGATGCCCGCGCCGGTCTGCGCCGAGACGGCGACGATGGGCGCTCCCGCCAGGCTGGTGCCCGTGAGCAGCGTGGTGATTTCCTCGCGCAGCGCCGCCACCCCGCCGGCGGGTGCGCGGTCCGTCTTGGTGATGACGACCGCGCCGCGCGCGATGCCCAGCAGCGAGAGCACGGCCAGGTGCTCGCGCGTCTGCGGCATGGGGCCGTCGTCGGCGGCCACGAGCAGCAGCGCGTAGTCGATGCCGCTCGCGCCCGCGACCATGGTGTGCACCAGGCGCTCGTGGCCGGGCACGTCGATGAAGCCGATGCGCTCGCCACCGGGCGCGTCGAGGAAGGCATAGCCCAGCTCGATGCTGATGCCGCGCTGCTTCTCCTCGGGCAGGCGGTCGGTATCGACACCGGTGAGCGCGCGCACGAGCGTGCTCTTGCCGTGGTCGATATGGCCTGCGGTGCCGACGATCATGGACTATTCGTTTGATAGCTGCCCGCGCTTGCCTGGCAATCGCAAGAGGCTGATTTGGCTTAAAAAATCCGCGGGCTGCTCCAGGCAGCGCAGGTCGAGCAGCAGCCGGTCTTCGTGGATGCGGCCGATCACCGGCACGGGCAGTGCGCGCAGCGCCTCGCACAGCGCGTCGAGCGCGCGGCCCGCGGCCTTTTTTTCAATCGGCGCTATCGCCAGGCCGCTGGACGGCAGGCGCTCGACCGGCAGCGACCCCGAGCCGATCTGCCCCTGCAGTGCCACGACCTCCACACGGTAGCCGGGCGCGAGCGCGTCGCGCAGCGCGGGCAGTACGACCTGCGCAGTGGCTTCGATCTCGGCCAGCGGGCGGGTGAGCAGGCGCAGCGTGGGCAGGTCGCGCACGAGGCGCTCGGGGCGCAGGTACAGGCGCAGCGTGGCTTCGAGCGCCGCCAGCGGCAGCTTGCTCATGCGCAGCGCGCGCTTCATCGGGTGGCGCTTGATGCGCTCGATCAGCGCCTTGCGGCCCACGATGAGCCCCGCCTGCGGGCCGCCGAGCAGCTTGTCGCCGCTGAAGGTGACGAGGTCGCACCCGTCGGCGAGCATCTGGCGCGGCGTGGGTTCGGCGGGCAGACCGAGAGCCGCCATGTCGATGAGCGCGCCGCTGCCCAGGTCGGTTGCCAGCGGCAGGCCGTGCGCGCGGGCGATGGGCGCAAGCTGCGCCTCGGCCACGGTGCTGGTAAAGCCTTGCACGCGGTAGTTGCTCGTGTGCACCTTCATCAGGAGCGCGGTGTGCTCGCCGATCGCGCCTTCGTAGTCGCGCGGGTGCGTGCGGTTGGTGGTGCCCACCTCGACGAGGCGCGCGCCCGCGCTCTGCATCACGTCGGGCATGCGGAATGCGCCGCCGATCTCCACGAGCTCGCCACGTGAGACGATGACCTCGCGCCCGCCCGCCAGCGCGGCGAGCAGCAACAGGACGGCTGCGGCGTTGTTGTTCACCACCGTGGCCGCCTCGGCGCCGGTGAGCTCGCACAGCAACCCATCGACGAGGCTGTCGCGGTCGCCCCGACGGCCGGTCGCGAGGTCGAATTCGAGGTTGTTGGGCGCGGCCATCATGGCCTGCAGGTGGG
>JAIXLP010000019.1:10605-12926 GCA_026954015.1 Burkholderiales bacterium
GTGGTGGGCGCTGGCGGGGCCGACGAACCGTGAACCACGGATTCTTCAGGCGCTGCCATCACGTCGGCCCGGGTTCGGCGTCGGGGTCGCCGAAGAGCAGCAGCATGTTGGTGCCGCTGCGGATGTAGCCCTCGTCGGAAACCAGCAGATCGAGCGTGAGCGAGGCCAGGTCGTCGGCCACCGGCTCGGCGTGGATTTCGCGCGCCATGTGCATGGTCTTGAGGTAGTGCTTGCACTCGTCGCAGGTTTCGGCCTCGATCGCGGGGGCTTTTTCGAGTTCACCCTGCACGTCGGCCGCCTGCAGGCCGCGGTAGCGCACGCTCTTGGTCGAGAAGCATTGCGTGCATTGCACGCGCTCCATCAGCCACTGCGTGGCGCACAGGCTGCAGCACAGGTAGCGCTGCCCCTCCTGCTTGCCGCCCACGCGCGTGATGCTTGCAGTGGGGGTGCTGCCGCAGCAGGGGCAGCGGTTGCTGTTCTGCGCCGGGCGGAACACCGTCGGGCCAAGCTGGCTGGTGGCGGTGACGAGGTGCACCCAGTAGAGCTGCAGGCCCGCGGCGATCAGCGGCGCGGCCGCCAGGTCGAGCCCGAGCGTGATGCTCGCGAGCAGCCGGTCGGCCTGGTGCTCCAGCGTGTCGTCAGGCAGGTCGATCACGCGCTGCACGCCCGCGCGCGCGGGGCTGTCGGCGGGCAGCTTGTCGAGCACCTGGCGCAGGAGCGTGCGCAGCTCGGCGCGCCATGCGGGGTCACGCGGCCAGCGCTCGGTGGCCAGCAGGGGCTCGCCGCTCGCGCTTGCGGCGTCCACCTGCGCCTGCGTCGGGATCGGCACCTGGGGAAACTGCGCCAGCCGCGCCTGCTGCGCCTCGCAGACCAGCGCCATCAGCAGCAGGTAGTCGCGCATGGCGTGGCCCGCGGCGAGCTGGCGCAGACGCAGCGCGCGGTCGGCGAACAGGCTGCCGCGCTTGGGCAGCAGCAGCAGCGGCACGTCGATCGACGAGCGCATCGCGATCTCGTCGGGCGTGTGCTGGAAGGGCTGGTATTCGGGGGAGTTCAATGGGTCTCGGTGCGTAAGGTCTGGACGAAAAAATGGGGCCGCCTCGGCGCTTGCGCGCCCGCGGGCGGCCCCGGGTTCAGCGACGGCGCATCACTTCTTGGAGGCCTGCACCTGATCACGGTACCACAGCGGGTGGTGGTGCTTGGCCCACGCGGCGCTCACGGTGCCGCGCACCATTGCGCCGATGGTGCCCTTGACCCAGATGGCCGCGTAGGCGTGCACGATGACCGCAAGCACGAGGATGAACGCCGCCAGGGCATGCAGCACCACCGCGACGCGCTGCAGCGGGATCGCGACGCTTGCGGCGAACCAGGCCTGCCAGAACATCAGGCCCGTCACCAGCAGCACGATCAGGCACAGCGTGAACACCCAGAAGACGAACTTCTGACCCGCGTTGTAGCGGCCCGCGGCGGGCATCTTGGCCCCGTTGCCCTCGGAGATCAGCTTGCCCGCCTGCCCCAGCCATTCGGAGTCTTCCTTGCGCCAGATGTTGGCGCCCACGAACATGAAGAACATGCCAAGGAACAGCAGGAACATCGCGATGCCGAGGTAGGGGTGCAGGATGCGCGCCCACTGCGGCCCGCCCACCAGCGCGGTGAGCCAGAACAGCGCCGGATGGAACAGCGCCAGCCCCGAGACCGCCGCCAGCACGAAGCAGGTGACGACGGCCCAGTGGTTGGAGCGCTGCCCCGCGTTGTAGCGTTGCAAGGCTGGGGTTTTCATGACTGCTCTCCTTGTGTGCTGTCGGCGGACGCATCCTCAGGCGTTTCCAGCGGCCCCTTGCGGATGTAGTGGAACCACCCCGCGAATGCCGCACCGGCCATGATCGCCAACCCCACGGGCTTGGATACGCCCTTCCAGAAGTTGACCATCGGGCTGATGTGCGGGTCCTTGGGCAGGCCCGTGAGCTCCGGCCGGTCGGCGTGCTTGAGCACATACATGACGTGCGTGCCGCCCACCCCGGCCGGGTTGTACAGGCCGGCGTTCTGGTAGCCGCGCTCCTTGAGCTCGATGGCGCGCTGCTGGCCGTGCTCGACCATGTCCTCCTTGGTGCCGAAGGTGATGGCGCCCGTCGGGCAGGTCTTGACGCAGGCCGGCTCGATGCCCTCGCTCACGCGGTCGGAACACAGCGAGCACTTGTAGGCCTTGTTGTCCTTCTCGCTGATGCGCGGGATGTCGAACGGGCAGCCCTTGACGCAGTAGCCGCAGCCTATGCAGTGCTCGCTGATGAAGTCCACGATGCCGTTGGCGTACTTGACGATGGCGC
>JAIXLP010000014.1 GCA_026954015.1 Burkholderiales bacterium
CCGTGTCTTCGAGCACCAGCACGCGGTCGCCGGTGGCGGCGATTTCGGCGAGCAAAGCATTGGCGAGCGTGGTCTTGCCGCTGCTGGTGGCGCCGGCGATCAGCACGTTCTGCCGCTCGCGCACGGCGCGAACGAGAAAGCCCGCTTGCGCGCTGGTCATCATCCCGTCGATGACGTACCGCTCCAGCGGAATCACCCCGATGGCGCGCTTGCGCAGCGCGAAGGCCGGCCCCGGCGCTGCCGGCGGCAAGATGCCCTCGAAGCGTTCGCCCGTTTCGGGCAACTCGGCGGACAGCAGCGGCTGGCCGCGATGGACTTCTGCGCCAATGTGGGCCGCGACCAGGCGGATGATTCGCTCGCCGTCCGCCTCGGGCAGTTCCACGCCCATCGGCGCGCGTCCACTGGAAAGCCGATCCACCCAAAGGGTGCGATCGGGATTCAGCATCACCTCCACCACGTCCGGGTCTTCGAGCGCGGCGGCGATCAGCGGCCCCATCGCCGTGCGCAACATCTGGATGCGGCGGTCGAGCGACATGGCACTCATGGACTGCCCTTCAATGGGAATTCGGGCGCTCATGACGCACGCTCCTGCGCTTCGGCAACTGCCGCCGCGTCATCCATCCTCATCGGGTCGGGGTGCAGTTCCTCCACCACATCGCGCACCAGGCTGCGCCCACGCAGCAGGTGGCGGCCCAACTGCTCCACGAACTGCTCGAACCGCGCCTTGCCCTGGGCACGCGCCGCGTCTTGGTGCGCCTCGGGAACCGGCGTGCTCACGGTCAGGTAGTAGCGGATGAACAGCGCCAGCGTTTCGATGGCGATGTTCTGGTCGCGCTCCATGCGCTCGGCCTGGCGCGACAGGCGATCCAGCCGCTTGGCGATGGCCGCCTCGCGCTGGTCGGCGGCATCGGGCGACAGCCACGATGCGAGCGCCGCCGCGACGATGGACGACTTGGACACGCCTTTCTTGGCGGCCAGCTCGTCCAGCCGCTTGGCGTGCTCCGGCTGGATGAACAGGTTGAGGCGGTAGTGGCTCATAGCTCGATTCCGTCGTTGGGGTCGAGGGAAGCCAGCCGGGCCGTGCGCTGCATGGCCGGATCAAGCTGGCGAGGAAGGGGAAGCGGCAGGTCGTCGTCATCGAGCAGCCCGAGGTCGGCTGCGGGCGCGGCCAGCTCGGGGTCGTAGGCGACGGTTTCGGAGAGTTCAGGCTGACGGCGCGGGCCGCCTTCATCCGTGGAACCCAGGCCATCGGCGGATGCCGTGGCCGGTGCGGCGGGCACGGCGGGGATCGCCAGCCCGCTCCAGTCGTCCGGGCGTAGCGGCGGCGCGTCGGCGTACTGACCGCCTGCAAGCACAGGCGGCGGCAGCACGCGGCGCTTGAAATTGGCGTCCGCGTAGTAGCGCAGCTTCTTCGCCTTGATCGGCGCCACGCTGGACACCATCACCACGGCCTCGTCAGGCGGAAGCTGCATGACTTCGCCCGGCGTCAGCAGCGGGCGCGCGGTTTCCTGGCGCGACACCATCAGGTGGCCCAGCCACGGCGCGAGCCGGTGGCCCGCGTAGTTGCGCTGGGCGCGCAGCTCGGTGGCCGTGCCCAGCGTCTCGGAGATCCGTTTGGCGGTGCGCTCGTCGTTCGTGGCGAACGTCACGCGCACATGGCAGTTGTCGAGGATGGAGTGGTTCGGGCCGTAAGCCTTGTCTATCTGGTTCAGACTCTGAGCGATCAGGAAGGCCCGCAGGTCGTAGCCCGCCATGAAAGCGAGCGCCGTCTCGAAGAAGTCGAGCCGCCCGAGCGCTGGAAACTCGTCGAGCATCAGCAGCAGCTTGTGGCGGCGTTTGATGCCATCGGAGCCGTCGAGCGATTCGGTGAGGCGCCGGCCGATCTGGTTGAGGATCAGACGGATGAGCGGCTTCGTCCGCGAAATGTCCGAAGGCGGCACCACGAGGTACAGCGATACCGGATGCTCGGCAGCGATCAGGTCAGCGATGCGCCAGTCGCAGCGCGAGGTGACTTCGGCCACCGTGGGATCGCGGTACA
>JAIXLP010000038.1 GCA_026954015.1 Burkholderiales bacterium
TCATCAGCCACTTGAGCAAGCCGTTACTGCGCATGGCGGGCCTCCTTGCCGTCGTCGGCTTCCGCTTCCGGCTGTGGCAGGTGCTCAGCCGGGTCGAAGCGGTGGATCGCCGGCAGCAGCGATTGCGCGAGGCTGTGCCCGCGCGTCACCAGGTACAGGACGGTCGTGTCCTCGGGCGTCCCGCGCGGACCGAGCGCTTCGTGCTGGAAGGTGGCGGTGAGGAAATCGCCTTGCAGCACGCGCGGGTCGAGCGTGACCCAGCCGCTGCTGCTGTTGGTCAGACGCACGGCGGTGACCCACTGGTCTTCCAGACGCCACGAAGCGAGCGCGACCGCGCGCACCGGCAGCGTCGGCATCAGCGTGCCGAGGTCGAGGTCGCGGCGCAGGTTCACCCGCATGACGCCCGGCAGCGGCTCGACGGTGCGCAGCGGCGCGTAGAGGTTCTGCGCGGCGAAGCGCGTCAGGACGACCGAAACCGGCGTCTCGCGCCGCGCTGCCCGAGCGACTGCCTGGTCCAGGGCGCGCGCCGGGGCCTCATCGGCACCGCCTGCTAGATCGCCGTAGCGCGCAAGGGTGCTGCTGCCCTCGACGATGCGCACCGGCTCCAGCTCGGCTTCGCCGTCCTTGGGCGGTTCGGCCGCAATGTCGAGCAGGATCAGCGCGCCCGTGTCGGCGTCCTGCAGTTGCAGCCGGGTGGGCTCGATCGGCTCGCTGGCGCGCAGGTACACCGCGCCACCCGCGCTCTGCACGCGCAGGCGTTCGCCCACGCCTGCGGGTACGCCCACGCGGACGTTCCGGTCGATGAACACGATGCGCTCCTGGCCCACCTTCAGCGGCACCGCGAGCGGCATGCGTTCCCAGCGCAGAATCTCCACAGCATGGGAGACGGGTGCCGCGGCCACGGCCAGCAGCCCCAGCAGCACGAGTACAGGATGCTTCATGGGGTGTTTCCTCCTTGGGGCGCTTGCGGAGACAGGCCGCCAGGCGCCGGGCGCGTCGGCTCCGGTGCGCTGATGCGCTGGGGCGCGCCGTCGTAGCAGTCCAGCGCCAGGCCGAACGGGTTGCGGGCGGGATCGACGTCCACCCGCGTGACCTTCACCGGATAGCGCACGAGCGCGCGCTTGACCTGCTCGGCGCCGTAGTACTCGTCGGCGGTGATGTCGAGCGTCACCACCCAGTCGCGGTCGGAGACCACGCGCACGCGCGCCGTGGGGTCGTCGCCGTAGCCGCGGCCGGGGATTTCGTAGATGCCGCGCACGCGCTGGCGCAGCTCGCCCGTGCTGCGGCGGTAGTCGTAGTCCGCGCGCAGGAAGGCCTGGCAGGACGGGGTGAGGTACGGCGAGAGCGTGTGGAGGTTGCGCGGGTAGTCTTCTTCGCCATTCGTCGGCCAGCGGTTGAGGGTCTGGAACACGTAGAACGTGAACGCATAGACCGATTCGGGCGGCACTTCCCACCACTTGCGGGTACTGCCGGAGCGCAGGTCGGGCGGGACGTGGATGGTCAGGTCGCGCGGCGCGCTCCACCAGCCGCCGCCCATGACCAGGGCGACGATGACCAGCGCGCCAGCACCCAGGCGAAGCGTCTTGATGTGCGCCTGCAGGTGGGTGATCTCGTTCTTGAAGCGGCTCATCGTGCCCCCCTTGCAACAGACCTTCGGGTGGACCAGAAGCCGGAGCGCCAGATCAGCACGTGGCCGCCTACCCATCCCGCCATCAGCGGATGGCGCGTGGTGATGCGCCATTGCAGTTGCCGGTACAGCCAGGTATCGGGACGCCCGCGCTTGAGCCGGCGCAGGATGCCGCCGCCGATGAAGACGCCCAGGGCCACGCCCAGGACGACGAACGTCGGCGCGATGGCGATCGTGCGGAACACCCAGGACAGCGGCGCACCGACCAGCAGGCCGGCGGCGCCGGACAGGCCGCAGCAGATCCACAGTTCGTCGGCGGTGAGGCCGCGCACGACAACGGGATGGCGGTTGAGCCGGTGCGGAAGGAACGTGACCGTCCCGTCCGCACGGACGTGCTGCTGCT
>JAIXLP010000053.1:0-8122 GCA_026954015.1 Burkholderiales bacterium
TGGCCGCCGAGATGCGCGCGGGCGGCTCGTACGCGCATTCGTCGCTGGCGATCGACCAGATGGCCGTGCACGCCGAGGCGGCGCGCACGCGCAGGGCCTGAGGCGCCGGCGCAAGCCGGCGCCACCGTGCGCAGCGCGCCGGGTCAGAGCGCTTTGAGCCTGGCCTCGATCTGCGCCCGCAGCGCTGAATCGGTGGCCTCCCGCGCCGCGCTTTGCAGCACTTTCTTGGCATCTTCAGCCCGGTTTTCGCTCAAGTACAGTTCGCCCAGCTTGAGGCGCGCGCGCGCCGCACTGTTGGCGTTGCCACTGGCTTCATGGACGCGGGCCAGGGTGTCCAGGACCGTCGGGTTCTCGGGCGCCGACTCGCTGGCACGGCGCGCCAGCGAAAGCGCCTCTTCCTTCTTGCCTTCCCCCAGACGCAGCAGCGCCAGATTGTTCAAGCTGGCCCAGTGCGCGGGGGAGGCCTTGAGCCCGCGCTCGTAGTACGCAGCCGCGGCGCGCTTGTCGCCCGAACCTTCTTCCAGCATGCCGACCATGAAGGCGGCATCAGCGTCGTCGGGGGTCAATTCCAGCCGCTTGCGCGACTGCTCCAGCGCCGCTTTCGTGTCGCCCTGGCGCAGCAGCACCATGGCCATGTCGGCGCGCAGCAAGGGGTTTTTCGGCTGCCCGGCGATGGCCCGTGCATACGTATCGCGCGCCTTGTCGTATGCGCCCATGCCGGCGTACAGCCTGGCGGCGGCGGCCAGCGTGTCGGCGCTGGGCTTGCGCTTGGCATCCACCAGCTGGCCGAGGCGCTGCTGCGCGGCCTCGCCGGCACCCGAGGCCGCTTCGCTGACGGCCAGTTCCAGTACGGGTGCGGGGTCCTTGGGCGCAAGCCTGCCTGCCTGGGCCAGGGTCGCAATGGAATCGTCCCACTGCTGCTGGGCGCGCTGGGCACGGCCAAGGCCGAGCAACGCCGGCACGTCCTTCGCATGCTCCGGCCGGGCCAGCACAGTGCGGTAGCGCGCCACCGCCTTCGCCGGCTCACCGGACGCCAGCCAGGCATCGCCCAGCACCACGAGCGCCTGCGCCGGAACGGCCTTTCCGCTGCTGTTGGCGTCATCCCACGGCTTGAGCAATTCCAGCGCGCGTTCGGGCCGTCCGTCGCGCAGGTACAGGCGCGCCAGGTCCAGGCGCAAACCCGGGACGGACTGCGCGGGCCCCGCCACGCCCTTTTCCAGATGCGCAATCGCAGGCTTCACGGCACCGTGGCTGGCCAGATACAGGCCGACGCGCTGGTTGGCAAATCGATCGTCGGGGGCGATCTCGACCGCCTTCCGGTAGAACGAGATGGCTTTGTCTTCCTCGCCCATCGCCTTCGCGATGTCGCCGAGCTTCGTCCACGCGGTGTACTGCCGGGGGTTGAACTTGACCGAACGCTGCAGGGCTTCGACGGCCTGGGGCACCTTGTTCTGCAGCGCCAGCGCGATGCCCAGCACCTCGTGCGCAGCGGCCGACTGCGGCGACTCCTGGATCACGCGGCGGGCCAGTTTTTCAGCGTCCGCGGCCTTCCCCTGCTGGATAAGCTCCACCGCCTCATCCAGTGGACCGCGCTGGGCGGCCATTGCCCCCGCACCCATCACGCCCTGGGACAAGTCCACCGTCAAGGCGCTCGATTCGGCGACGGTCAACAACAGCGACAAGGACAGCAGGACGGCTCGCAGCGGGAAGGCTCGCATGGTCGGCTTTCAGGTCGAATACAAAATTGCGCAGCCCATCAACAAAATGGGGCGGCACGATGTGCCGCCCCATTGTGCCCTAGCAGGCTGGCGTCGATCAGGCGCGATTGCGGCGGCGACGGCGCAGGGCGCCCTGCAGGCCGAAAGCGCCCAGCAGCAGGGGCAGGGCCCCCGGCAGCGGCACTTCGGACACCGGGCCGACGACCGTGATGTGATCGCTCTCCAGCGCCACCCGTCCGCCGTCCACGAACGCGCCCACGCCGAAGTCGTAGGTGCCGGCCGCCAGGCCCGTCAGCGTCATGTTGAACGTGAAGGTGCGGTCTTCCGAACGATCCCAGGAGCCCGTGTAGGACACCGGGTCGAAGCTCACGCCGACGCCGCTGGGCGCCGCGCCGACCAGGCCGAGCGCAACGTTGGTGTAGGTATCGAAAGCGGCCTTGATCGCATCCTCGATCAGCTTCGCGATGCCTGTGCCGTCGCTGGATATCGTACTGAAGGAGCCGCCGGTCGCGGTCGCGATGGCCGTGGCTGCGCCGGCAGCGCAGTCACTGCCGCCGCAGGAGCTGTTCATGCCGTTGTTAACGCCGTTACCGGTACCGACGACCAGCACCTTGACGTTGTTGTCCTTCAGCGCGGCGATCGTTTCCGCCTGCGTCGGGTAGGCGCCGCCTTCGTGTCCGGGAGCATCGCCGAACTGGACGATGAACCGGTTCGAACCGTCACGCCAGTCAGTGGCTTCGGCCTGCTGCTTGAGCGCAATCAGGTTGGCCTCGGGTGTATCACCGCCCCCCAAGGCACCCCACTGGTTGATCCCGGCCTGTACGGCAGCCGTATTGGAGGTCAGCACCTGGTTGACCTTGGTGGTGTACGAATCCGTTCGATCCTTGTACTCACTGGCACCGAACTGGGTGTCGCCATAGGTAGCCAAGCTCCCCATGATGGAAGTGGCGTTACTCTTTGCCGAGTTGATGATGCCCGACATAGAGCCCGTGGTATCGGCGACGAATTTCACGTCCACCAGCGCCGACGTGGGTGCCCCCTTGGAAATGACGACCGTCTTGGTGATGGTGACGGATTCACCGATGTCCAACGTCGCGGAAAAGGTCTCTGGCGAAATGGAGTCGGCCAACGCCATCTGGCTGGCCAGGGCAATACCTGCGGCAATGCCCAGCAGTCGTAACGTTCGTCTCATAGCGATGTCTCCTCGTTGATAGACGACACGGAAGGTACGGGAGCACACATTTTTCGGTCAATAGCACCAATGGACTAGAGGTTATTTATATAACTCCTCAAACCACCTGCTGCCCACCGGCGACGGGCCGCAACCCCGGGTAAACCCTCGGCGGGGCCGCGGCGCATGCCTACCCCCGCGCCAGCACCGGCGCCAGCGCCAGCCCCGTGTGCGTGGCCAAGCGCACCAGGTCTTCGGGCGTGCCTGCCGCGACGATGCGCCCGCCGCCGGCGCCGCCTTCGGGGCCGAGGTCGATGACCCAGTCGGCCTCGGCGATCACGTCCAGGTCGTGCTCGATCACGAGCACCGTGTGGCCGCCGTCGACGAGGCGGTGCAGCACGGCAATCAGCTTGTGCACGTCGGCCATGTGCAGGCCCACCGTGGGCTCGTCCAGCACATAGAGCGTGTGCGGGGTTTTCTGGCCGCGGCGGGTGACGTCGTCGCGCACCTTGGTGAGTTCGGTGACGAGCTTGATGCGCTGCGCCTCGCCGCCCGAGAGCGTGGGGCTGGGCTGGCCGAGCGTCAGATACCCCAGGCCCACGTCCTGCAAGAGCTTGAGCGGATGCGCAATGGCCGGCATGCTGGCGAAGAATTCCACGGCCTCGTCCACCTCCATGCGCAGCACCTCGCCGATGCTCTTGCCGCGCCAGGTGACGGCCAGCGTCTCGGGGTTGAAGCGCGCGCCGTGGCAGACCTCGCAGGGCAGCTTCACGTCGGGCAGGAAGCTCATCTCGATGGTGCGCATGCCCTGCCCTTCGCAGGCCGGGCAGCGGCCCGCGCCAGTGTTGAAGGAAAAGCGCCCGGCGGCGTAGCCGCGCGCCTTGGCCTCCAGCGTCTCGGCGAAGAGCTTGCGGATCAGATCCCAGAAGCCGATGTAGGTGGCGGGGCAGGAGCGCGGCGTCTTGCCGATGGGCGTCTGGTCCACTTCGAGCACGCGGTCGATGGCCTCGAAGCCCGAGAGACCCGTGCAGCCGACAAGCGGCGGCGCCTTGCCCGCGTCCATCGCATCGCGCCCCGCGCGGGTCTGGCGCTGGCCGACCCAGGCGGCGACGTTGGTGAGCAGCACGTCGCGCGCGAGCGTGGATTTGCCCGAGCCCGAAACACCGGTGATGGCGACGAGCCGCGCCAGCGGCACGCGGGCGGTGACGTGCCGCAGGTTGTGCAGCTGCGCGCCGTGAATCGTAAGCCAGGCTTGCGCGCCGGATGCTCCTTCAGGCATAGCTGCCGGCGCTTGTTGCACCAGCGTTTGGGCCGTATTTCGTTCGGATTTTTCGGCATGGCGGCCCACGGCCCGGCGCGCCTGCAGCGGGTGGCGCATGGCGTGCAGCAGGTAGCGCCCCGTCTGCGAATCGGGCGCGGCCTCCACGTCGGCCACGCTGCCTTCGGCGATCAGGCGGCCGCCGCGCTTGCCGGCGCTGGGGCCGATGTCGATCACGTGGTCGGCGCGGCGGATGGTGTCCTCGTCGTGCTCGACGACGACGAGCGTGTTGCCCTTGCTGGAGAGCTTGTGCAGCGCGCCCAGCAGGATCTGGTTGTCGCGCGCGTGCAGGCCGATGGTGGGTTCGTCCAGCACGTAGCACACGCCCTGCAGGTTGCTGCCGAGCTGCGCCGCCAGGCGGATGCGCTGCGCCTCGCCGCCCGAGAGGCTGGGCGCGCCGCGGTCAAGCGTCAGATACGACAACCCCACCTCCTCCAGGAAGGCCAGGCGGCTCTCGATCTCGGGCAGCAGGTCGCGCGCGATGTCGGCCTCGCGGCCACTGAGCTGCAGGCCCTGCACCCAGGCGCGCACGTCGGCCACCGAGAGCTGCGCCACGTCGGTGATGGGCCTGCCGTCGAACAGCACGGCGCGCGCCACGGGGTTGAGGCGCGTGCCGTGGCAGGTGGGGCAGGGAATGTCTTCGAGGTCTTCCAGCTCGGGCTCGCCGAAGGTCTTTTCGCGCCCCAGCTCGCGGTCCGCGTGCAGGGATTCGTCGATCACCTTGCGCTGCGCGCGCGTGAGCTGCACGCCCGTGCCCATGCAGTCGGGGCACCAGCCGTGCTTGCTGTTGTAGGAAAACAGGCGCGGATCGGGCTCGGCATACGAGGTGGCGCAGACCGGGCAGGCGCGCTGGGTGGAGAACACCTGCATGCGGCCGATCCGCGCGGTCGAGGTGCCCGCAAGCATCGCGCCTTCCAGGCCATCCATCTCGCCCATTACCTGCACCACGCCCTTGCCCAGCGCCAGCGCCTTTGCCAGCTGCTCGCGCAGCAGCGCTTCGTCGGCAGGCGAGACGTGAAGGCTGAACACCGGCAGCTCGATGCTGTGCTCCTTGAAGCGGTCGATGCGCGGAAAGCCCGTGGTCGGCAGGAATTCGCCATCCACGCGCAGATGCGTGTAGCCGCGCGGGCGCGCCCAGTCCGCGAGTTCGGTGTAGACGCCCTTGCGGTTGACGACGAGCGGCGCGAGCAGCCCGACGTGCTGCCCCCGGTACGCGCGCAGGATGTGCGCCGCGATGCTCTCCATGCTCTGCGGCTGCACGGCGGCGCCGTCGTGGATGCAGTGCTGCACGCCGAGCTTGACGTAGAGCAGGCGCAAAAAGTGCCAGATCTCCGTCGTCGTGCCCACGGTGCTCTTGCGCCCGCCGCGCGAGAGGCGCTGCTCGATCGCCACCGTGGGCGGGATGCCGTAGACGGCGTCCACCTCGGGCCGCCCCGCCGGCTGCACGATGGAGCGCGCGTAGGCGTTGAGCGATTCGAGATAGCGGCGCTGGCCTTCGTTGAACAGGATGTCGAAGGCCAGCGTGGACTTGCCCGAGCCCGAGACGCCGGTGATGACGTTGAACTTGCCGCGCGGGATGTTGACCGAGAGGTGCTGCAGGTTGTGCTCGCGGGCGTTGATGATTTGTATGGCGTTTTTTGCCTCCAACGCTTGCCCATCAAGCGCTGGCAGCTCCTCCTTGTAGAGCAAAGCGCCACGCTCCTGCACCCTGTGGCCGCCGACGCCCAGCGCCTGCTCATAAGCCCGCAGCGCCTCGCCGGTGTGGGAGTCGGGGTGCTGGCGCAGGTCCTCGGGCGGGCCCTCGGCGACGAGCTGCCCGCCGCCCTCGCCGCCTTCGGGGCCGAGGTCGATCACCCAGTCGCTCGCGCGGATCACGTCCAGGTTGTGCTCGATCACGATGAGCGAATGCCCGGCCTCCAGGAGCTTCCTCAGCGCGCGCATGAGCTTGGCGATGTCGTCGAAGTGCAGGCCCGTGGTCGGCTCGTCGAACAGAAAGAGCTGACCCCGGCGCGCCAGCGGCTGGTGCGACTTGGCCCGCCCGCGCGCCGCCTCGGCGAGAAAGCCCGCGAGCTTCAGGCGCTGCGCCTCGCCGCCCGAGAGCGTGGGCACGGGCTGGCCGAGCTTCACGTATTCCAGCCCCACGTCCACGATGGGCGCGAGCGCGCGCACCACGTCGGCATCCCTGGCAAAGAGCAGCGCCGCCTCGTTCACCGTGAGTTCGAGCACGTCGGCCACATTGAGCAGCCGCCCGCCGCGCTCGACGCGCACCTCCAGCACCTCGGGGCGGTAGCGCTGGCCGTTGCAGTCGGGGCAGCGCAGGTACACGTCGGAGAGGAACTGCATCTCCACATGCTCGAAACCCGAGCCGCCGCAGGTCGGGCAGCGCCCGTCGCCGCTGTTGAAGCTGAACTTGGCGGCGCCGTAGCCGCGCTCGCTGGCGAGCGGCGCGGCGGCGAAGATCTGGCGGATGCTGTCCCACGCGCCCACGTAGCTCGCGGGGTTGGAGCGCGCCGTCTTGCCTATGGGCGACTGGTCGACGAAGACCGCATCGCTCAGATGATCGGCGCCCAGCAGCCGGTCGTGCGCGCCGGGCGCCTCGGTGGTCTTGCCGAAGTGGCGCATCAGCGCGGGCGCGAGGATGTCCTGGATCAGCGTGGACTTGCCCGAGCCGGAAACGCCCGTCACCGTCACCAGCCGCTGCAGCGGGAATTCGACCGTGATGTTTTTCAGGTTGTGCTCGCGCGCGCCTTCGAGGATGAGGCGCGGCGTGGCCTGCGCCACCGCGCGCTTGAAGCCCATGGCAATCGACTTGCGCCCGCCCAGGTACTGGCCGGTGAGCGTGTCCGCGCCGCGCAGTGCGTCGACGGGGCCATCGAAGACGATGCGCCCGCCGCGTTCGCCCGGCCCCGGCCCCATGTCGATCACGCGGTCGGCCGCGAGCATCACTGCCGGATCGTGCTCGACGACGACCAGCGTGTTGCCCGCATCGACCAGGCGGCGCATGGCCTGCGTGATGCGCTCCATGTCGCGCGGGTGCAGGCCGATGCTGGGCTCGTCCAGCACGAACAGCGTGTTCACCAGCGAGGTGCCGAGCGCCGTCGTGAGGTTGATGCGCTGCACCTCGCCGCCGCTGAGCGTGCGGCTTTGCCGATCCAGCGTGAGGTAGCCGATGCCGACGTCGCACAGGTACTTGAGGCGCGTGGCGATCTCGTCGTGCAGCATGGCCAGCGCCTGCGCTTCGCCGGCACCCGGCTCCACCGCATCGCCCTTCATCCGCTCGAAGAACCGCCGCAGCCGATCGAGCGGCAGCAGCATCAGGTCGTGCAGGCACAGCCCCGGCAGCGCTTCGAGCTGCGCGCGGCTCCACGCCACGCCCTGCGGCATGAAGCGCTGCTCCGGCGCCAGCACCGCATCCGCATCCGCCTGGCTGCCGATGCGCCAGAGCAGGCTCTCGGTCTTGAGCCGCGCCCCCGCGCACACCGGGCAGGGCGTGTAGCTGCGGTACTTGGAGAGCAGCACGCGGATGTGCATCTTGTACGCCTTGGTCTCCAGGTAGGCGAAGAAGCGGCGGATGCCGTACCACTGGCGGTTCCAGTTGCCTTCGCGGTAGTCGGGCGTGCCCTCGATCACCCAGCGCTGCTGGGCCTCGGTGAGCTTGCTCCATGGCGTGTCGCGCGGAATGCCGGCGGCCTCGCCGTAGCGCAGGAGGTCGTCCTGGATTTCCTTCCACGCGGGCGTCTGGATCGCCTTGATGGCACCGGCGCGCAGCGTCTTTTTCTCATCCGGAATCACCAGCCCCCAATCCACGCCGATCACCCGGCCGAAGCCGCGGCAGGTCTCGCACGCGCCCGCCGGCGAGTTGAACGAGAACATCGACGAGACCGGCTCGCCGTAGCGGATGTCGCTCTCGGGGCA
>JAIXLP010000053.1:8132-12449 GCA_026954015.1 Burkholderiales bacterium
TGAACGAGAACATCGACGAGACCGGCTCGCCGTAGCGGATGTCGCTCTCGGGGCAATGCAGGCCGGTGGAAAAGCGCCACACCTCGGGCTCGCCTTCATCCTCACGCAGCACGTACACCGCCATGCGTCCGCCGCCGCGCAAGAGCGCCGTCTCGACCGCCTCGACCACGCGCGCGCGCTCGGCGCGGCTCATGCGAAAGCGGTCGGCCACCACGTCGAGCTGCTTGCGGCCCTCCACCTCGCGCTCGGCCTGCACCCGGGTGAAGCCGCTGGCCGAAAGCCATTGCTGCATCTGCTCGGACGTGGTGCCCGCGGGCAACTCGGCGGCGAAGGTGAGCACGATGCGCGGATCGCCCCCGGCGGCGCAGCGCGCGAGCAGTTCGGCGTGGATGCTGTCGGCGCTGTCGTGGCGCACCGGCAGCGCGGTCTCGCGATCGAACAGCCGCCCGGCGCGCGCGAACAACAGCTTCAAGTGGTCATTGAGCTCCGTCATCGTGCCGACGGTGGAGCGGCTGGAACGCACCGGGTTGGTCTGGTCGATGGCGATCGCGGGCGGCACGCCCTCCACCTTGTCCACCGCCGGCTTGTCCATGCGGTCGAGGAACTGGCGCGCATAGGGGCTGAAGGTCTCGACGTAGCGCCGCTGGCCCTCGGCGTACAGCGTGTCGAACACCAGGCTGGACTTGCCCGAGCCGCTCGGGCCGGTGACCACCGTCAGCGTGCCCGTCTGGATGTCCAGATCGAGGTTCTTGAGGTTGTGCTGGCGGGCTCCGCGGATGCGGATGCTTCCCTCGTTCATGTGGCGGCCTTCACCAAAGTGGGGCCAAAATTCTAGGCGGCTTGGTGCAGGCCACCCCCGCGCAGGGTTATGGCGATCCGCCCGACGCCAGCCCCGACGGCACCTGCGCCGCATCCTCCCACGCGGGGCCGTCGAACCACGCGTCGCCATCCAGGAACGCACGCAGCAGGGTCAGGCCGTCCAGCCCCCAGAACAACCGGCCCCGCACCTCAAACATCGGCACGCCAAACACCCCCTGCGCCGCCGCCGCGTCGGTGTTGGCGCGCAGCAGCGCCTTGGCGTGCGCGCTGGCGTCGCCTTCGGGTTGCCACTGCTCGGCCAGCGCCAGCGTGAGCGCCTCCAGCCGCGCGGGATCGAGCGGGTCGTGCCCACCCAGCCACACGTGGCGCAGCACGGTGCCTGCGGTGTAGCGGTTGATGCAGCCGTCCTCGCTGTGCCGCAGCGCCAGGCGCAAGAGCGGCAGGCTGTTGAAGGGGAACTGCGGCGGCACGTCCAGGCCGCAGCCCAGCGACCGACCCAGCCAGCGCACGTGCCGCAGCGTCCACGCCCGCTTGGGCGCGATGCCCGCCGGGCCCGGGTTGCCGTGCTGCGCCAGCAGCGCGCCGAGCAGCACCGGGCGGTAGCGCACGCACACGCTCAGCCCTTCGAGCGCCTTGGGCAGTTGCTCGAAAGCCAGCCACGAATACGGCGAGACGAAATCCAGGTAGAACGTGATTTCCTTCATTCCAGCTCCTTCGGCAGTACCACGCCCGCGCGGCGCAGCAGGGCGGCCCAGATGGCACGCCGCTCGGCGCCGCTCGCGCGCGGCCAGGCGCGAATCTCATGAAGCGTGCGCAAGCACCCTTCGCAGCGGCTGCGGTCGGGCGTCATGCGGCACACGGAGACGCAGGGCGAGGGCACCTCGGATTCAGAGTCAAATTGGCCTTTGGCGCTTATCTGAAAAGCGCGAATAGCTACCAAAGGCGGAGCATTCATGCGGCCGGCGCCTGCACCACGTCTTCCACCGGCGCGCCCGTCAGGCGCGCAAGGTCTTGCGGCCGCAGGCGAAACACCGCGTGCGGGTGCCCCGCCGCAGCCCAGATCTCGTCGAAGCGCAGCAGCTCGCGGTCGATCAGCGTGACCGGCGCGCTGGTGTGCCCCACGGGCGCGACGCCGCCGATGGTGAAGCCCGTCGCGCTCTTGACGAAATCGGCGTCGGCGCGGCCGATCGCGCCCACGAGCGCGCTCACCTTCTTCTCATCGACGCGCCGGTCGCCCGAGGTGATGACGAGCACCGCCGCACCGTCGCTCTTGCGCTTGAAGATGATGCTCTTGGCAATCTGGCCGACGACGATGCCCAGCGCATCCGCCGCCTCCTGCGCGGTGCGTGCGGAGCTGTCGAGCATCTGCGGCGCATGCGGGTGGCCCGCGGCGGCCAGGGCCGCCGTCACGCGCTGTACGCAGGCATGCGGGGGCAGGGATGCGGTAACGGACATGGCATGGGTAGGCTTCAGTGTGGGGTCGACACGATACCCCACCGAGGCGCCCCGCGCCGCGCTCAGCCGGGCACGCCGGTGACCCACGCCTTGCGGATCAGCCGCCCGCATTGCACCGAGCGGTAGCCTTCGCCCAGCGAGTCGTCCAGGTCTTCATCATCGGACGACATCTGCTTGCGCGCGACGATGCCGTACCACTGCCGGCTCGCGTCGATCCACGGGTAGAAGCCGAACGCACCGGCGCTGCTGAACGCGCCATCGCCCACCACCGGGTCATCCTCGACCCAGTGACCCAGGGCGTAGTGCCAGCTCTCGCTCGCGGGCACTGGCGTGTTGCGCGCCTGCGCGCAGGTGGCGGGATTGGTGCAGACCGCGTGCGTGCCGAGCAGCGCGCCCATCTGCAGGCTGCCGTCCAGGAGCTTGCGCAGGAAGCGCGCGTAGTCGTCCGCCGTGGTGTAGACGCCGCCAGCCAGTTGCGGCTGCGAGTAGCCCAGCACCACGTCGCTGCCCAGCCTGGCGCGGATTTCGTCAGCCAGGCCGGCATTGCGCAGCGCGCCCAGGCCGACCAGGCTGGCGTGCTTTTCCATATGGCCGCCGCCGTAGGAAAACAGGCCGTCACGCGATGGCGTGTGAACGCCGTTGGTACGGAAGGCCACGCACTCGTCCACGCTCTGCGACGGCAGGCAGGCGCTGAAGCTGGTGTAGCCGCTGCGGAACGTGAGGAACTGAACGTCGCTGTCGGTCAGCGCGCCCCCGCGCAGTTCGGCCACGTAGGCGCCGTAGAGCCATTTGGATGCCGACGCGATCGCCATCACGGTGTCGTGCGCGTAGGTCGTGGCGCTGCCGGCGGACGTGAGCGACCCGGAGGCCAGCGTGCCCGTGCGGTCGCCGATCTCCCAATAAAACGGGCGGATCGGCGCGCAGGCGTTGCTGCTGCTTTGCGCCGTGCTCGTGGCCGCGGCCTGGCGCTGGGCGAGCGTCGGCACCTGCGGGGGGCCGCCATCGTCCCCCCCACCGCCGTCACCACCACCGCCGCAGGCGACCAGGCAGGCGCCCGCCATCGCGGCAATCGCCCAACGGAGGGCGCGGGTTTCGGGCGTGCGGCGCACCCCAGGTGGGTTGGAACGAGGCAAGCGGGTCTGTCTCATCGCAGCTCCTTCAGGGCATGGTGGGAACCACGCGGACCGCGCCGTGAGCGGGCACCGCGTGCTCCCAGCATCGCCGCGCACTGTAAGGCCCGCGTGAAGAAACGTAGCGCCCGGCAAAACCGTGGTAACCGGTCGCGAGCGCACCGGATCAGCCGCGCTTGTTCAGGATGGCCACCGCCACGCGCGATTGCGGCTTCTTGCCCAGCACGCTGCTGATGTACGCGCCCGCATCAACGAGCTTGTCCAGATCGACGCCCGTCTCTATGCCCAGGCCGTTCAACAGGTAGACCACATCCTCGGTCGCCACGTTGCCCGTCGCGCCCTTGGCGTAGGGGCAGCCGCCCAGGCCCGCCACGGACGACTGGAAGTTCCACACGCCCACTTCCAGCGCCGCCAGCGTGTTGGAGACCGCCTGCCCGTAGGTGTCGTGGAAATGCCCCGAGACGTGGTCCAGGTCGTAGTGCCTGAGCGCCGCCTCGATCGCGCGCTGCACCTTGCGCGGCGTGCCCACGCCGATGGTGTCGGCCACGTCCACGCGCTCGACGCCTATGCCCTTCATCAGCCCCGCGAGGTACTCCACGCGCTCGGGCGCGATCTCGCCCTCGTAGGGACAGCCCACGGTGCAGCTCATCGCGCCGCGCACCGCGATGCCCGCCGCGCGCGCCGCCTCGGCGACCGGCGCAAAGCGCTCGATGCTCTCGGCGATGCTGCAGTTGATGTTGCGCTGGCTGAAGGCCTCGCTCGCCGCGCCGAAGACCACGACCTCGTCAGGCTGGTCGAGCAGCGCCGCCTCGAAACCCTTCATGTTGGGCGTGAGCACCGAATAGCGCACGCCCGGCGCGCGCCGCATGCCGCTCATCACCGCATGGTTGTCGGCCATCTGCGGCACCCACTT
>JAIXLP010000095.1:0-4156 GCA_026954015.1 Burkholderiales bacterium
ACAGGCCGAGCGCCTTGCGCAGGCCGAGGATGGCCTGCTCGGGGCGCAGCGGGCGGTCGAGCGTGTCGTACTTCCAGTCGCCCACGGCGCCGAAGAGGATGGCGTCGGCCGCCTTGGCCAGATTGAGCGTGGATTCGGGCAGCGGGTGACCGGCGGCCTCGTAGGCAGCGCCGCCGACGGGGGCGGTCTGCATCTCGAACTTCAGGTCGAGGGCCTTGAGGACCTTCACGGCCTCGGCGACGATTTCAGGGCCGATGCCGTCGCCCGGCAGGATGGCAATGTTCATGGATTTCTCTGATTCGATAGCTGCCGGCGCTTGTCAGGCAAGCGCTGGAGCCGGTTTTTGCTTGAAATTTCAGGAAGACATCACGTGCGCGAGCCAGGGCTTGGTCGCGAGGCGCTCGGCCTCGAAGGCCCGGATCTTGTCCTTGTGGCGCAGCGTCAGGCCGATGTCGTCCAGGCCGCCGAGCAGGCAGTATTTGCGAAACGGCTCGACCTCGAAGGGCAGTTCTTCGCCCTGGGGCTGCACGACCACCTGGCGCTGCAGATCGACGGTGAGCTCGTAGCCCGGAAAGACCGCGACGGCGTCGAACAGCTTGTCGACCGCGGCGGCGGGCAGCACGATGGGCAGCAGGCCGTTCTTGTAGCAGTTGTTGTGGAAGATGTCGGCGTAGCTGGGCGCGATGATGGCGCGAAAGCCGTACTGCTGCAGCGCCCAGGGGGCGTGCTCGCGGCTCGATCCGCAGCCGAAGTTCTGGCGCGCCAGCAGGATGCTCGCGCCTTTGTAGCGCGGCTGGTTGAGCACGAAGTCGGGGTTGGGCTTGCGCTTGGATTCGGGCATGCCGGGCTTGCCCGGCTGGTCCAGGTAGCGCCATTCGTCGAACAGGTTGGGGCCAAAGCCCGTGCGCTTGATCGACTTGAGGAACTGCTTGGGGATGATGGCGTCGGTGTCGACGTTCTCGCGGTCCATGGGCGCGACCAGGCCCTTGTGGAGGGTGAATTTCTGCATGGTGTGTGTCCGGTTACTTGGCCGCGCGCTCGATGGCGTTGCCGGCCTTCTGGATGTCCTGCCCCACGCCCTTGACGGTGTTGCATCCGGCAAGGAGGGCGGCAAGCGCCAGCGTGAGGAGCAGGGTGGCCTTGTGCATCTGTGATCTCCTCACGCGAACTTGCGGATGTCGACGAAGTGGCCGTGGATGGCCGCCGCCGCCGCCATCGCCGGGCTCACGAGGTGGGTGCGCCCGCCCGCGCCCTGGCGGCCTTCGAAGTTGCGGTTGCTGGTGGAGGCGCAGCGCTCGCCCTGCTCCAGCCGGTCGGCGTTCATCGCCAGGCACATGGAGCAGCCGGGCTCGCGCCATTCGAAGCCCGCGGCCAGGAAGATCTTGTCCAGCCCCTCGCGCTCGGCCTGCTCCTTCACGAGGCCGGAGCCGGGCACGACCATCGCGAGCTTGATGTTCTTCGCGACCTTCTGGTTGAGTTTCTTCACCACGGCCGCGGCGGCGCGCAGGTCTTCGATGCGGCTGTTGGTGCACGAGCCGATGAAGATCTTGTCCAGGTAGATGTCCTGCATGGGCTTGCCGGGCGCCAGGCCCATGTAGGTGAGCGCGCGCTCCATTGCGTGGCGGATCACCGGGTCTTTTTCCTTGTCGGGGTCGGGCACGCGAGCGCCGATGTCGGTCACCATCTCGGGGTTGGTACCCCAGGTGACCTGCGGCTGGATCTCGGCGGCGGCCAGATCGACGACGGCGTCGAACACGGCATCGGGATCGGAGTGCAGGGTCTTCCAGTACTGCACCGCCATGTCCCATTCGACGCCCTTGGGCGCGAGCGGGCGGCCCTTGAAGTAGTCGATGGTCTTCTGGTCCACGGCGATCATGCCGGCGCGCGCGCCCGCCTCGATCGTCATGTTGCACACGGTCATGCGCCCTTCCATCGAGAGCGCCTGGATGGCCTCGCCCGCGAACTCGATGGTGTAGCCGGTGCCGCCCGCCGTGCCGATCTTGCCGATGATGGCGAGCACGATGTCCTTGGCGGTGATGCCGGGCGCCACGTGGCCGTTCACGCGCACCAGCATGTTCCTGGCTTTCTTGGCCAGCAGGCATTGCGTGGCGAGCACGTGCTCCACCTCGCTCGTGCCTATGCCGTGCGCCAGCGCGCCGAAGGCGCCGTGCGTGCTCGTGTGGCTGTCGCCGCAGACCACCGTCATGCCCGGCAGCGTGGCGCCGTTTTCCGGCCCGATCACGTGCACGATGCCCTGGCGCCTGGAGAGGAAGGGGAAGAAGGCCGCGGCGCCGCTCTTGTGGATGTTCTCGTCCAGGGTCTCGATCTGCAGCTTGCTGATCGGGTCGGCGATGCCGTCGTAGCCGCGCTCCCAGCCCGTGGTGGGCGTGTTGTGGTCGGCGGTGGCGATGATGGAGGTGTTGCGCCACACGTCGCGCCCCGCCTCGCGCAGGCCCTCGAAGGCCTGCGGGCTCGTCACCTCGTGCACCAGGTGGCGGTCGATGTAGAGCAGGGCGGTGCCGTCCTCCTCGGTGTGAACGACGTGCTCGTCGAAGACTTTGTCGTACAGGGTGCGTCCCATCGCTTCCTCTTGCAGGGTGCGCCTCGCCAGAGCGGGGCAGGGTTTCAAATTCTAGGATTTCTCGGCCGACGTGAGCTGCTCGGCCAGCAGCCGCGCGGACGCGGGCAGGGTGTCAAAGTCGCGCGCGACGAGACTGAGCTCGCGTCGCGCCCAGGGTTCATCGAGCGGCACAGCCGCCAGCGTGCCCAGGCTTTGCATCAGTGCAAACGCGCGGTCGGGCAGCAGGCCCACGCCCAGCCCGTTGTCGATCATGCGGCAGACGGCGTCGATGCTCGTCACCTGGATGCGCTGGCGCAGCGGCCGCCCCGCCTGTGCGGCGGCGGCGCGCATCGCCAGGCTGATGGAGCTGCCCGCGTGCAGGCCGACGATGTCGAAGGCCAGCACCTCGGTAAAGCGCACCGTCGCGCGCTGGGCCAGTGGATGCATGCGTGGCGTGACCACCACCAGCCGGTCGCTGCGGTACGGCCGGCTTTGCAGGCCGCTGGTCTCGTTATGGGTGGGCAGATTGCAGATGCCCAGATCCGCCGCGCCCTCGGCCACAGCCTGCACGATGGCGGGGGAGAGGTGCTCCTGCAGGTCGATCTTGATCTGGCTGTGCGTGCGGGCAAACGCGCCCAGGTCCTCAGGCAGGAACTGCACGATGGCCGAGAGGTTGGCGTGCATGCGCACATGCCCGCGCACGCCCTCGGCGTACTCCGAGAGCTCGCCCTGCATGCGCTCCAGGCCGAACAGCACGGCGCGCGCGTGGTGCAGCAGGCTTTCGCCCGCGGGCGTCGGCGCCGCGCCGCGGCTGCGCCGCTGCAGCAGCGGCGTGCCGACCGCGGCCTCCAGGTCGGACAGGCGCTTGCTCACCGCCGAGGCGGCAATGTACTCCTGCCGCGCGGCGCGGCCGATGCCGCCGAGCTCGCACACGGCGACGAACAGCTGCAGCGAGGTCAGGTCGACGAGGCGCGCAAAACTGCGCTCGGAGCGTTGCATCGGTGTCGATTGTCGTCGCGTATGGCGATGAATTCGGCTGCCATTCGTATTGAATTGCGCAGGAGGCATCGCAGAATGCGATGTATCGGGCGCGGCGTGGCGTGATGTTCTCCTGAAAGAAGAGCTGCCAGCACTTTCCCAGCAAGGGTTTGGGGCCGATTCGATTGAAATACTGGCACTTTGCCGTCTCCCGGCGGCCGGGCCTGGATTTCCGCGCCAAACGGCATGGAACTGCGCTGCACGTGCATCGGCCACCCCTGAACGCATCGAGGCGCCGTTCAAGGGCCACGTGGATCGGAACAAGTTGCGCAAGCTGATAGCCGAGGTGGGTGCCGAGCGCATCCCCTACGTCTGCGTGGCCGTGACGGTGAACCTGGCAGGCGGCCAGCCGGTGAGCATGGCCAACCTGCGCGCCGTGAAGGAGCTGTGCGCGCCGCTGGGCATCCAGGTGATGCTGGACGCCACGCGCTGCGTGGAAAACGCCTACTTCATCAAGGAGCGCGAGGCCGCCTACCGCGGCCACACCATCCGCGCCATCCTCAAGGAGATGATGAGCCACGCCGACGGCTGCACCATGAGCGGCAAGAAGGACTGCCT
>JAIXLP010000095.1:4166-62223 GCA_026954015.1 Burkholderiales bacterium
GTCAACATCGGCGGGTTCCTGTGCATGAACGACGACGAGCTCTACCAGCGCGCCAGCGAGCTGGTCGTGCTGTTCGAGGGCATGCCGAGCTACGGTGGGCTGGCGGGCCGCGACATGGAGGCCATGGCGCGCGGCATCGAGGAGTCGGTGGACGTCCACTACATCCACCACCGCGTCGGCCAGTGCCGCTACCTGGCCGCGCAGCTCGACGCGGCGGGCATCCCCATCGTGCGCCCCGTCGGCGGGCATGCGGTGTTCCTCGACGCGCGCCGCTTTCTCGAACACCTCACGCAGGACGAATTCCCGGCGCAGACGCTGGCCGCGCAGCTCTACCTGGAAGGCGGCGTGCGCAGCATGGAGCGCGGCATCGTCTCGGCCGGGCGCGACCAGCGCACCGGCGAGCACCACCGCCCCAGGCTGGAGCTGGTGCGCCTGGCGATCCCGCGCCGCGTGTACACCTACGCGCACCTGGACGTCGTTGCCCAGGCGTGCCGCGACCTGTATGCGCGCCGCCATGGGATCCGGGGCATGAAAATGGTCTACGAACCGGCCTTCCTGCGCTTCTTCACCGCGCGCTTTGAGCCCCTGCCCGCGCCTGCCGCCGCGCCACGCACGGCCGGGCGGGAGGAGGCGGTGCCGGCGTAGGGCGCGCGGGCGCGGGATTCCTAGAATCGCAGTCCACGATCCAACCCGCGCTCCATGAACGACTACGACCAGATCATCCATGCGCTGAACCAGCGCGGCTGGTCGATTTCCGACGGCGCCGTCCCGCAGGCATGGTGCGGTGAACTGCTGGCGGCGGCGCGCGAGCAGTGGGAGGCGGGCGCGTTCGAGCCCGGCGAGTTCGGGCTCGATCCGGCCGGCGGCAGGCAGCCCGAGGTGCGCGGCGACGCGATCTGCTGGGTGCAGCCTGGCTCGGACATCGCGCGGCACGCCTTCTTCGACTGGATGGCGCGGTTTCGCGCGGTGCTCAACGACCGCTACGGTCTGGGCCTGCGCAGCCAGGAATTCCACTTCGCGCGTTACCCCGAAGGGCGCGGCTACCGCAAGCACCTGGACCAGCACCGCGGGCGCAATGTGCGCAAGGTCTCCATCGTGCTCTACCTCAACGAGGGCTGGGACGCGGCCCACGGCGGTGAACTGGCGCTCTACGCCCTCACCAACCCCGAGCTGGAGGTGCAGCGCTTCACACCCATCGCGGGGCGGCTGGCGGTCTTCATGAGCGGCTTGATTCCGCACGCGGTGCTGCCCGCGCGCGCCACGCGCTGGAGCGTTGCGGGGTGGCTGCGCACCGACGAGCGGGCGTGAGGCCTCTTGGGCGGCGTTGAATAAGTACGGGCGATGCAGCCGCCTTGGCTTGCGATGCGATGCAAGGGCGAGCGGTGCGGCGCCAAAGCTGCCTGCGCGGGTTTGGACAGCGCGAACGGGGCCAACCTCAGGTTGGCCCCGCCCTGCAAGGGTAAACCACAGCCATGGCCGTAGCCATGGCGAGGATTTACCACGCGGCAGCGCGCGCAAACCAGGGACGCGCTGCGCGGCAGGGACTGGTTCAGCGTTGTCCTTGGTCAGGCGGTGAACTGCAGTGCGGCGAGCCGTGCGTAGGCGCCGCCCGCGGCCACAAGGCTCGCGTGCGTGCCTTCCTCGACGATGCGCCCGTGCTCGAGCACGACGATGCGGTCGGCGTGCTGCACGGTGGCCAGGCGGTGCGCGATGACGAGGGTGATGCGCCCGCTCGCGTGGCCGCGCAGCGCCGCGTCCAGCGCCTGCTGCACGACGCGCTCGCTGTGCGCGTCCAGCGCGCTCGTGGCCTCGTCGAGCAGCAGCACTGGCGCGTCCTTGAGCAGCGCGCGGGCGATGGCGATACGCTGGCGCTGCCCGCCCGACAGGCGCACGCCGTGCTCGCCCAGGAAGGTGTCGTAGCCCTGCGGCAGCGCCGCGATGAAGTCGTGCGCGAACGCGGCGTGGGCGGCGGCGAGCACGTCGTCCTGCGTGGCGTCGGGGCGGGCGTAGCGGATGTTGTCCGCCGCGCTGCTCGAAAAAATCACGGCCTCCTGCGGCACGGTGGCGATGCATTCGCGCAGCGCACGCGGGTCGAGCGCGCGGATGTCGGTGCCGGCAAGCCGGATGCTGCCCCCGCCCACGTCGTAGAAGCGCTGCAGCAACTGGAACACCGTGGATTTGCCCGCGCCGCTGGCGCCCACCAGCGCGACGACCTCGCCGGGCGCCAGGCGCAGCGTGAAGTCCGCGAGCGCCGCGCGGTCGGGGCGCGAGGGGTAGTGGAAGGTGACGTGTTCGAGCGCGAGCGTGAGCGGCTGCGTGCGATCGAGCACCCGCGCCGCCGCGCCGCCGGGCGCGCGGATCTCTGGCTCCGTGGCCAGCAGCTCCATCAGCCGCTCGGTGGCACCGGCGGCGCGCAGCAGATCGCCATAGACCTCGCCCAGAACCGCCACGGCCCCGGCGAGGAACAGCGCGTAGACGATGGTCTGCCCCAGCGCGCCCGCGCTCATCTGCCCGGCGATCACCGCGAGGCTGCCGCGGTACAGCCCCCAGAGCAGCAACGCGGCGTTGGCGACGATGATGAAGGCCACGAGCAGCGCGCGTACGCCGCTGCGGCGCACGGCGGTGCGAAACGCGTCCTCGGCCGCGGCGGCAAAGCGCGCGGCCTCGCGTGGCTCGGCGGTGTAGCCCTGCACCACGGGAATGGCGCCCAGCACCTCGGCGGCGATGGCGCTGGTGTCGGCCACGCGGTCCTGGCTCGCGCGCGAGAGGCGACGCACGCTGCGGCCGATCCACATCGCGGGCAGCACCACGACGAGCACGGCGGCGAGCGCCACCGACATCAGGTAGGGGTTGGTCCACACCAGCATCACGAGCGCACCCAGGCCCAGCACCGCGTTGCGCAGCCCCAGCGAGAACGACGAGCCGATCACGGTCTGCACCAGCGTCGTGTCCGAGGTGAGCCGCGAGAGCACCTCGCCGGTCTGCGTGGTCTCGAAGAACGCCGGGCTTTGCCGCAGCACGTGGGCATAGACGGCGCTGCGCAGGTCGGCGGTCACGCGCTCGCCCAGCCAGCTCATCGCGTAATAGCGCGCCGCCGAGAACACGCCCACCGCCACCGCCACCGCGAACAGCAGCCCGAAGTGCGCGCGCAGCTGCGCCGCCTGTCCGCCGCCCGGCATGCCCTGGTCGATGAGCTGGCGCAGCGCCAGCGGAAACGCCAGCGTGGCGAGCGCGGCCAGCAGCAAAAACAGCAGCGCCCCCGCGATCGGCCAGCGGTAGGGCGTCAGAAAGGGCAGCAGCGCCCGCAGCGCGCGGGGCGCGGGCCGGGCGGCAGGCGTGGGGGTGGAGGGCATGCGCACAGTGTAAAAACACGGCATGTACCGACGCTGGAGCCGCCGCCATGCCTGATGCCACCCCGCTTGCCGCGCTGCAGGCCCGCGACCTCGTGCTGGAAGGCGGCACGGGTGCGCCGTTCAGCGCGGCGTTTGCGCCGGGCCTGTCGCTCCTGCTCGATGCCGAGGGCGAGATCAAGACCCGCTTGCTGGCCGTGCTCGCGGGCGCAGCGGCGCCACACCGCGGCGCGGTGCACTGGCGCGGGCAGCCGCTGCCGGCGGCGCTGGCCACCGACGCCGCGCTGTGCTTCTGGCGCGACCCGCGCGCGCCCTGGCCCGAGGTGTCGCCCCGGCAGTGGGCGCGGCAATTGGCCGGGCGTTATCCCTCCTGGGACGAGACCGCGTGGCAGACGCACGCCGACGGCCTGCGCCTGGCCGAGCACCTCGACAAGGAGATGTTTCGCATTTCCACCGGCGGCAAGCGCAAGGTGCTGCTGGCTGCGGCACTGGCCAGCGGCGCGCCGCTTACGCTGATCGACGAGCCCGAGGCAGCGCTCGACTGGCCCTCGATCCGCTACTTGCGCGAGGCGCTGGCGCCGGTGGCGGCGACGGACCGCGTGGTCGTGGTGGGCAACTACGAGGACATCGACGGCGTGGCGTGGCGCCAGGTGATCCGCCTTTGAGTTTTTGGCAGAAATGTGGCGCCAGCGCTTGATGGGAAAGCGCGGTCAGCTATCGATGCAGGAGCACAAAGCTGTTCAGCGCTGCAGTTGCAGATCCCACTCCTGCACCGTATCGACGTGCTTGGACGTGCCGCCGGGGCCGAGCACCATGGTGTGTTTGGCCGTGAGGTGCGCCGCGTCGGTGTAGGGCAGGCCCGGGAAGTTGACGCCCGCCTCGTGCGTGCCGAGGGTGAAGTCGACGACCTGGTCTTCGCGGTGCTTGCCGGATTCCGAGTCCACGCAATCGAGCTTGAGCGTTTGCGAGCTGCCGGCAACGAACATCATGTGGTAGCGCTTGCTCTTGTGGTCGATCACGAGGCCGCCGAACAGGCCCAGCGGCAACTCCACCGGCTTGGTCAGCGTGCAGTCGTTGGTGGAGATGCGGCCGCCGGTATCGGGCGAAGCGGCTCTGCGGTGGGTGGTGTACTGCGTGACGAGCAGCGTGGAGGCCTTCTCGTCCGGATCTTCGTATTGGGCGAAGCTGCGGTCCTTGTCGCCGCGTGTCACGGGAATCATGACCTTGGCCACGGCCTGCATGGCCCAGCGCTGCACCGTGCCGCCCTCCCCGTAGCTGATCTTGACGGTGCCAACGTAGCGGCCCAGCGCCTGGGCGGCGGCCGGCAGCGGCGCGACGGCCAATGCGCAGAGGAGCAAGCCTGCAAGGGCGGCATGCCTGCGCCAGGGTGCGTGCAAGGGACGTGGCGTGTGGAGCATGGCGGCTCTTCGGTGGCTCGGGTCGGCACATGCTAGCGCGCCGGCACCGGGTCGCGCCAGTGCCGAAAGTCATCGACGCGAGCCAGCCGAACGGGCCGGGCCTGTTCGATCGCATTGCGCCCTGTGAGAACGTCGCGCCGATCACCTTCACGACGCCCGAGACGTTGGCGCCGGTGCAAGGTCAGATCGATCGCAGCGTTTCAAGCTTTATTGACCTGTATCAATAGGGGCAAGCCACAAGGGTATACGCTGGCTTGACCCTTGGTTCTTTAAATCTGAAGTATTACCCGATGGGTGGAATTCTTGGGTGTAGTGGCGGGGCGGGGGCCCTGTTGCTGAGCGCCGGCATGGCCGGGAAATGTCAAGGAGCGATAGAGATGAGCAAGTACAGAGGCTATCCAGGTGCAATACGTGCCCTGGTTCGAAGCGCGCAGGTACACCGCGACCTGTACATCGACCCCGAGATTTTTGCGTTGGAGCAGGAGCATCTGTTTGCCAACACCTGGAACTATGCCGGCCACGACAGCCAGTTGCCCAAGGCAGGGGATTACATCACGGTGGATATTGCCGGGCAGCCGCTCATCGTTATCCGACAGAAGGACAGCAGTATCCGGGTGCTCAAGAACCGTTGCGCCCACAAGGGCGCGCGCGTGGTGTCCAGCTGTTGCGGCAACACGGGCCAGCTCTTTCGCTGTCCCTATCACGCCTGGACTTTCAGGACCGATGGGTCGCTGCTGTCCATTCCGCTCAAGAGCGGCATAGAGGGCACATCCTTTTACGAGACGGAGAGTGCCAAAGGGTTGCCGGTGGTGAAGAATGTCATGAACTACCGGGGCTTCATCTTCGTGAAGCTCAACGATGTGGGCGAGAGCTTCGAGGACTATTTTGGCGAGTCACTGTCCTCCATAGACAACATGGTCGAGCGCTCGCCCGAGGGTGCGCTGGAGGTGGCAGGAAAGCCGTTGCGCTTCATCAACGAGGCGAACTGGAAGATGTATGTTGAGAATCTCAACGACACGACGCACCCCATGATCACGCACGAGACCTCCGCCGGCACGGCCAAAGCCATGTGGGAGGAGATGCCGCCGGGGACGCCCAAACCCATGCCCGTGCAGGAACTGGTTCCGTTTGTCTCGGACTACAAATTTTTCGAGGAGTCGGGATTGCGCGTGTTTGGCAATGGCCACAGCGTGGATGGCGTGAACTACAGCATACACAGCGACTATTCCAGCATTCCGGGCTACGAAGCGGACATGGTGGCGAAATACGGGGCCGAGCGCGCGCGAGAGATCCTCACCATGGCGCGGCACAACACGGTCTACTATCCCAACCTGACGATCAAGGGTGCGATCCAGACCATACGCGTGTGTCGCCCGATAGCGGTCAACAAGACCATCCTGGAGAGCTGGGCGTTTCGTCTCAAGGGTACCGACGACGAGATGTTGCACCGCACGACCATGTACAACCGCTTCATCAACGGGCCGTTTGCCATGGTCGGCCAGGAGGATGCGCACAATTACCGCAACATCCAGAAGGGCCTGCAGGCAACGGGCAATGACTGGATCAGTCTGGACCGCAACTACATACCGGGAGAGGAGGCCAGGGGCAGGGACCAGACCGTCCTCGGAACCAGTGACCTGGACTGCCGTGAGCAGTACCGGGCCTGGGTCAAGTACATGACGATGACGATGTAAGGAGGGGGTACCCATGACGCCCGAATCCGTGACCGACCAGGACCTCGTCCGATTCATCGTCCAGGAGGCGCGCCTGCTCGACGAGGCCAAATTCAACGACTGGAATGCGCTGTTCACCGACGATGGAATCTACTGGATTCCATTGGCCTGGCAGCAGACCGATGCCATCACGCATACCTCGCACATGCACGCGGACAAGTTGCTGCGTGACTTGCGCATTCGGCGCCTGGGCCATCCACGTACACCGTCTCATCAATCCGAAACGCGATGCCAGCACCTGCTGCAGATGCCGTGGGTGGACAAGAAGGATGCGGCGGCGAATGAGTTCGTGATGCGAACGCCTTTCCACTATTCCGAGTACCAGGTGGAATACGAGGAGGAGGTCAATCACCTGGTGGGCACGGCGTGGCACCATTTGAAGGTGGTTGATGGTGCGTTGAGGATGACTCTGAAGCGGGTGGACCTCATCAACTGTGACGGGCCACTCACGGCATTCAACCTCTTCATCTGAGACGCACGAGAGCAAACCCGCGGATCACGCTGGCTTTTGCGATTCGTTTGCCGCGCCTGTACGCGTCTGCCTGATCGTGGTTTCCGGATCACCGCAGCCGTCACCGAGAGGGTCTGCGGCATCCTGTTGGCGTGGTGACCTGGCGCGCAACGGGCAACGCGGCGGACCGATCGCAAAAACCACGCGGTGTTCCCGCGATGCTTCGGTTCCCCACTGATGTACCTCGTATCCTGGCCGCGGCACAAGCAGCGTGCCACGTCGCGGGTCTTCACGCCGTGGCACGTGGTGCTGACCGGCCCGCTCGATCAGATCACGCCCTGCGAGAGCATCGCGTCGGCCACCTTGACGAAGCCTGCGACGTTGGCGCCGGTGATGTAGCTCATCGTGCCGTCGGGGCGGCGGCCGTGCTCCAGGCACGAGCTGTGGATGCTTTGCATGATGTACAGCAGGCGCGCGTCCACTTCCTCGCGCGTCCACACGAGGCGCTGGGCGTTCTGGCTCATCTCCAGCCCCGAGGTGGCCACACCGCCGGCGTTGCTCGCCTTGCCGGGCGCGTAGAGCACGCCGGCCTGCTCGAAGACCTTGGCCGCTTCGATGGTCGAGGGCATGTTGGCACCCTCGGCCACGCACTGCACGCCGTTCTTGACGAGCGTGCGCGCGTCGTTTTCATCGAGTTCGTTCTGCACTGCGCTGGGCAGCGCCACGTCCACCGGCACGCCCCAGGGGCGGATGCCCGCGTGGAACTTGACGCCGACGCGCCCGGCGTAGTCGCTGATGCGGCCGTACTGCTCGTTCTTCACCTGCAGCAGCACCGCGAGCTTTTCGGGCGTGAAGCCGTCTTCGTCGACCACCGTGCCGCTGGAGTCGGACGCGGTGACGACCTTGGCGCCGTGCTGCATCGCCTTTTCGATCGCGTACTGCGCGACGTTGCCCGAGCCCGAGACCGACACGCGCATGCCCGCGAGGCTCTTGCCGCGCGTCTTGAGCATCTCCTCGGCGAAGTACACGAGACCGTAGCCCGTCGCCTCGGGGCGCAGCAGCGAGCCGCCGAAGCTCATGCCCTTGCCGGTGAGCACGCAGTCGGCGCGGTTGGTGAGCTTCTTGATCATGCCGGCGATGAAGCCCACCTCGCGCCCGCCCACGCCGATGTCGCCCGCGGGCACGTCGGTGTCGGCGCCCACGTGGCGGAACAGCTCGCTCGCGAACGCCTGGCAGAACCGCATGATCTCACCGTTGCTGCGGCCCTTGGGGTCGAAGTCCGAGCCGCCCTTGGCGCCGCCCATGGGCAGCGTGGTGAGCGCGTTCTTGAAGGTCTGCTCGAACGCGAGGAATTTCAGGATGGAGAGCGTCACCGACGGGTGCAGCCGCAGGCCGCCCTTGTACGGGCCGATGGCCATGCTGTGCTGGATGCGGTAGCCGCGGTTTACGCGCACCTGGCCCTTGTCGTCCGTCCAGGTCACGCGAAACATCACCACGCGCTCGGGCTCGACGAGCCGGTCGAGCAGCGCCTGTTCGGTGTAGCGCGGGTTCGCTTCGAGGAAGGGCCAGAGGCTCTCCATGACTTCGGTGACCGCCTGCAGGAACTCGGGCTGGCCGGGGTTGCGCTGGGCAACGCGTTCAAGGAATTGGCCGACGGAAAGATGGGCGCTCATGAAAAAAACCTTCGTTGAAAATGTCGCGGTGCAGCATTATGCCAAAAAAACATACTGTCATGCACGCATTTGGTGCCGCGCCCGCACACGGCGGTGCAGCGGCGCGCACCACGCCGGGGCACGGCGTGGTGCCATGCCATCGGTAGAGGTCGGAAAGGCTCAGCGCCCGCGCAGAAACAGCGCGTCCAGCTCTTTCATTGATAGCTGGCGCCAGGTGGGGCGGCCGTGGTTGCACTGGTCGGAGCGCTCGGTGGTTTCCATCTGGCGCAAAAGGGCATTCATCTCGGCGAGCGTCAGCAGGCGGTTGGCGCGCACCGCGCCGTGGCAGGCCATGGTGCCGAGGATTTCGTCGCGCGCGCGCTGCACCACGGTGCTCGCCTCGTGCTGTGCCAGCTCGGCCAGCACGTTGCGCGCCAGTTCCACCGCGTCACCCTGTGCGAGCGTGGTGGGCACCGCGCGCACCGCGAGCGTGCGCGCCGAAAACGGCGTGACTTCCAGCCCCAGCATCGCCAGCGTCGCGGCCTGCGTCTCGGCGGTGGCCACCTCCACCGGCGTCGCGGCGAAGGTGGCCGGAAGGAGGAGCGGCTGGCTCGCGATGCGCTGCTCGGCGTCGATCTGCGCCTTGAGCCGTTCGTAGACGATGCGCTCGTGCGCCGCATGCATGTCCACGATCACGAGGCCGTGGGTGTTCTCCGCGAGGATGTAGACACCGTGGATCTGCGCCACCGCGCGGCCCAGCGGCCAGGCGGCGGCATCCGCTGGCGCCTCTGGAGCCACGGGGGCTGGCGCCCACGTGGCGGGCTGCGTCGGGACTGCTGCCGCCGTGGGCGGTGCAGGCGTGGAGGGCGCGCCCCACAGCGCCTGCAGGTCCGAGACCTTGTGTTCGGCGCGTTCTCCAAAAATGAGAGCTGCTTGCGCTTGATGGGCGGGCGCTGGAGACCTGTTTTGTATGTAATTTGTGGAGGGTTCGGCGTGCGCGGGCGCCTCGGCCAGCGCCTGCGCGCGCGGCGCGGCCAGCACGTTCTGCAGCGCGTGCAGCGTTGCCTGGTGCACCTCGCGGCTGTCGCGAAAGCGCACCTCGATCTTGGTCGGGTGCACGTTCACGTCCACGCGCTCGGGGGCGATCTGCAGGTAGAGCGCGTACACCGGCTGGCGCTGGCCGTGCAGCACGTCCTCGTACGCCGCGCGCGCCGCATGCTGCAGCACCTTGTCGCGCACGTAGCGGCCATTCACGTAGCTGTACTGCTGATCGCCGCGCGAGCGTGACGCCGTGGGCAGCCCCGCGCGGCCGGTGATGACGAGCGGCCCCGCCTGGTGGTGCACCGGCAGCGACTGCGCGATGAAATCCTCGCCGAGCACGTCGGCGATGCGCCGGTTCAGTGCGTCGGCGCCGGCGATCTGGCCGCTCGCGCAGCAGGCGCGCCACTGCGCCACCAGCCTGCCCTCGTGCCAGACGGCAAAGCCCACGTCGGCGCGGGCGAGCGCGTGGCGGCGCACGGCTTCGATGCAGTGGGCCAGCTCGGTGGCGTCGCTCTTGAGGAACTTGCGCCGCGCGGGCGTGGAGAAGAACAGCTCCTTGACCTCGACGGTCGTGCCGGGTGCTCGCGCCGCCGGGCGCAGCTCGCCGCTGCGCGCATCGAGCAGGCAGGCGCTCGCCTGCCCCGTCGGGCGCGAGAGCAGGCTGGTTTCCGAGACCGAGGCGATCGCCGCCAGCGCCTCGCCGCGAAAGCCCATCGTGGCCACCGACTCCAGGTCCGCCAGGCTCGCGATCTTGCTCGTCGCGTGGCGGCGCAGCGCCAGCGCCAGCTCGCCTTGCGGAATGCCGTGGCCATCGTCCTCCACCGCGATCAGGCGCACGCCGCCCGCGAGCAGCCGCACGGTGACCTGCGTGGCACCCGCGTCGAGCGCGTTGTCCACGAGCTCGCGCACGACGGAAGCGGGGCGTTCGACCACCTCGCCCGCGGCGATCTGGCTTACCAGTTCATCGGGCAGTTCGCGGATGGCGCGGCGGGGGGCGGGGGTGGTGCTGCTGTCGTTCACCGCGACGATTGTAGGAGCCGATAATCGGCGGCTTTGCGCCCCGGCGCCCGCGCGCCCGTCCATGGAAATCGCCGCCTTTCTGATCGACTTCATCCTGCACGTGGACCAGCACCTGCAGGCGTTCGTCGCGAGCTACGGCGCCTGGGTCTACGCGCTGCTGTTCCTCATCGTCTTCGTCGAGACCGGCGTCGTCGTGATGCCCTTCCTGCCGGGCGATTCACTGCTCTTCATCACCGGCGCGCTCTGCGGCGCGGGGCTGCTCGAATTTGGGCCCGCCTGCGCGGTGCTGCTGGCGGCGGCGGTGCTGGGCGACCAGTGCAACTTCCAGATCGGCCACCACCTGGGGCCGCGCGTGTTCCAGTGGGAGGGCTCGCGCTGGTTCAACCGCAAGGCGTTCGACCGCGCGCACGCGTTTTACGAGCGCTACGGCGGCATCACCATCGTGCTGGCGCGCTTCATGCCCTTCGTCCGCACCTTCGCGCCCTTCGTGGGCGGCGTGGCGCGCATGAACCGTGCGCGCTTCACCGCCTACAACGTCGGCGGCGCGCTGCTGTGGGTGCTGGGCATCACCACGGCGGGCTACTTCTTCGGCAACCTGCCCTGGGTGCGCGAGCACCTGGAGATCATCATCTGGGCGCTGATCCTCGTGCCGGGGCTGATCGCGATCTACGGCGCGTGGCACAGCGGGCGCAAGGCGCGCGTGGCGTAGCGCTCAGAGCCTGTGCATAAATGAGTCGCGCCCGAACGGGTCGTCAAGCCACGTCCGATCCAGGTGCAAACCGCAGCCGTAGCGTGGGGCTACGGCGAGGATTTGCAACGAAGAGCGGGCGCGTTTGGGCGGGCCGGGCGCGGGTGAGGATTTTTTTGCAGGTTCTCAGGCGATCACCGTGCGCTCGATCGCGCGGTCGTCGCCCAGCACGATCAGGCCGAAGAGCAGTTCGTCGAGGTTGCTGGCGCGTGCGCTCTTGCGCGCGAGCAGCGGTGTCGCGGCCGGGTTGAGCACGATGAAATCAGCCTCGCTGCCCACGGCCAGCGTGCCGATCACGCCCTCCAGGCCCAGCGCCCGCGCGGCGCCGCCGGTGTGGTTCCACCAGAGCTCGCCTGGCGTCAGGCTCAGCCCCGGCTTGGTGTGCCCTTCGCGCCCCACGTAGTAGGCCGCGAGCATGGTGTGAAACGGGCTGAAGCTCGTGCCGCCGCCCACGTCGCTCGCCAGGCCGTGCAGCATCTGCGCCTGCTGCGCCGCGCCGTAGTCGAAGAAGCCGCTACCCAGGAACAGGTTGCTCGTGGGGCTCACCGCGGCGGCGGTGCGCGTGGCGTGCATCAATGCGCGGTCTTGCGCGTCCAGATGGATGCAGTGCGCGTACACCGCGCGCGGGCGCAGCAGGTGGAAGTCGTCGTACACCGACAGGTAGGAGCGCGCCTTCGGAAAAAGTTCGCGCACCCAGCGCACCTCGTCGCGGTTCTCGGCCACGTGCGACTGGATCCACACGTCCGGGTAGCGCCGCGCCAGCTCGCCCGCGCCCGTGAGCTGCGCCTCGCTGCACGAAGGTGCGAAGCGCGGCGTGATCGCGTAGCCCAGACGCCCCTGGCCGTGCCAGCGCGTGAGCAGCGCTTCGCTGTCGATCAGACTCTGCTCGGTCTCGTCGCGCACGCCCTCGGGGCTGTGGCGGTCCTGCAGCACCTTGCCGGTGATGAGGCGCAGGCGCCGCCGTTGCGCCTCGGTAAACAGCGCGTCCACCGAGCACGGGTGCGAGGTGGAGAATGCGAGCGCCGTGGTCACGCCGTGGCGCGCCAGTTCGTCAAGGAAGAAGCGCGCCACCTCGGCGGCGTGCGCCGGGTCGGCGAAGCGCGATTCCGCCGGAAAGGTGTAGTTCGCGAGCCAGGGCAGCAGGCCGTCGGCGGGCGCGCCGATGATGTCCGTCTGCGGGTAGTGCACGTGCATGTCCACGAAGCCGGGCGCGATGATGCGGCCGGGCCAGTGCGTGACCGCCAGATCCGGGTGGCGCGCCGCCACGGCGCCGTAGCTGCCCGCGTCGACCACCCGGGCGACGCCGTCGGCGCCCCGGTCGACGACGAGCAGGCCGTCGGTTTCGTACAGCGCCGTACCGTCGGCGCCAAAACGCAGCAATTGCGCTCGATACCCCTGCATCATCTCAGGCCGTGATGTACCAGAAGCGGATGAGGAAGACGACCGCGATCACCCACACCAGCCAGTGCACCTCGCGCACGCGCCCGGTCAGCAGCTTGATGCCGGCGTAGCTGATGAAGCCGAACGCGAGGCCGTTGGCGATGGAATAGGTGAGCGGCATCATGATCGCGGTGATCACGCCAGGCACCGATTCGGTGATGTCGTCGAAGTCCAGCTCGGCGAGTTCGCGCGCCATGATGCAGCAGACGAACAGCAGCGCGGGGGCGGTCGCATACGCGGGGACCACGCCCGCCAGCGGCGCGAAGAACAGCGCCAGCAGGAACAGGATGCAGATCGTGAGCGCGGTGAGGCCCGTGCGCCCGCCCGCCTGCACGCCCGCGGCGCTTTCGGCGTAGGCGGTGGTGCTCGAGGTGCCAAGCAGCGAGCCGAAGAAGATCGCCAGGCTGTCGGCGAACAGCGAACGGTTCAGGCGGTTCATGCGCTCGGGCACGAGCAGGCCAGCGCGCTTGGCCACGCCCATCAGCGTGCCCGTGGCGTCGAACAGCTCGACGAGGAAGAACACCAGCACGACGTTCAGGAAACCGTGGCTGAGCGCGCCCTTGAGATCGAGCGCCAGCAGCGTCGGCTCGATCGACGGCGGGGTGGAGACCACGCCGCCGAACTTGTTGTCGGTGAAGAAGAACGAGAGCACCGTGACGACCACGATGCCGATCAGGATCGCGCCGGGCACCTTGAAGCGGTCGAGCGCGACGATGAGGATGAAGCCCAGCCCCGCGAGCACCACCGAGGGCTGGTGCACGTCACCGAGCGTCACCAGCGTCGCCTCGGAGCCCGTCACCAAGCCCGCCGCCTTGAGCGCGATGAGGCCGAGGAACAGCCCTATGCCCGCCGCGATCGAACTGCGCAACGATGTGGGTATCGCCGTCACGATGAGCCCGCGTAACCCGATCACCGTGACGAAGATGAACAGGCAGCCTGAGATGAACACCATCCCCAGTGCGGCCTGCCATGAGTAGTGCAGCTGCAGCACCACGGTGTAGGTGAAGAAGGCGTTCAGCCCCATGCCCGGCGCCATGCCGATCGGGTAATTGGCCAGGAAGGCCATGATGAAGGTGCCGATCGCCGCCGCGAGGCAGGTGACGACGAACACCGCATCCTTGGGCATGCCGGCGTCGCCCAGGATGATGGGGTTCACGAAGATGATGTAGGCCATCGTGAGGAAGGTGGTGATGCCTGCGATCACCTCCGTGCGCGCGGTCGTGCCGTGCTCGGCCAGCTTGAACTGCTTTTCCAGCCATTGCATTGCGGGTCTCCTGGTTTTCTTGGTTGTGGATCGGAAAGAAAAATCGCTACAGATCGGCGATCGCCTGCTTGACGCGCTGGCGCAGCCAGCGCGCACTGCCCGCGTGCTGGCTGCGCGGGTGCCAGAGCTGGTAGTAGTGCATCGGCGGCATGGGCACCGGGCACGGCAGCACAGCGAGCGGCAGCGCCGCGGCGAAGCGTTCGGCGTAGCGCCGGCCCGTGGTGAGCACGAGGCGGCTGTGGGCGACCATCTCGGGGATGAGCCCGAAGTAGGCGCTGCGCACCACGATGTTGCGGCGCAGCCCTCGGCTGCTCAGCACCTGGTCGATGATGCCGCGCGCGCCGGGGTAGGTGGGCATGGGCGCGACGTGTTCTGCGGCGAGCCACTCTTGCGCGTTCCAGCCGCTCGTCGCCGCGGGGTGCGTCCGGCCCACGAGCGAGACCACCTCGTCGCTGAAGAGTTGCGCGATGTGCAGGTCGTCGGGCGGCTGCAGCCAGTTGCCCACGACCAGATCGACCTCGCCCTGCGCGAGCTGCGCGCGGTAGTCCGCCTCGCGGGTGAGCGCGTGGATTTCGACGTGCGCGAGCGGCGCGTCGCGCTTGATGTCGGTCACGAGACGCGGCAGAAACAGCGGGTCGAGGTAATCACTCGCCGCGATGGTGAAGCGCTGCGTGCTCGTGCGTGGGTCGAACGCGCGCGCTTCGGTAAACAGCGCCTCGGCGGCGCGCAGCACACTGGCGGCCGGCTCGATCATCTGCAGCGCCACGTCGGTGATCACCATCTCGGCGCCGTTGCGCACCAAGAGCGGATCGGCAGCGAATTCGCGCAGGCGCTTGAGCGCGGCCGAGACCGCGGGCTGGTTCATCCCCAGGCGCAGCGCCGCGCGCGAGACGCTGCGTTCGGTGAGCACGGTGTGCAGCACGCGGATCAGGTGCAGGTCGACACGATCGAAAAAGGTGCGATCGATCGCGGCGGGTGCGCCGCCGGCGGGGGTGGGCTGCGCAAGCGGCTCCATCGGCGTCGTGCGGCGCGGGTGGGTCAGCCGGCCTGCACGGCCGTGATCGCGCGCAGGATGGCCTCGCTCGTCGCCGGTGCGGCGAGGGGCGGGTCCACGCGGTGTTCGCCGACCGACGAGATTGCGTCGCGGATCGCGAAGAACACCGAAAACGGCAGCAGCAGCGGCGGCTCGCCCACGGCTTTGCTGCGGTGGATCGCGTCCTCGGTGTTGCGCCCTTCATAGAGCTTGACGTTGAACACCGGCGGGCAGTCGTTGGCCGTCGGAATCTTGTAGGTGCTGGGCGCATGCGTCATCAAGAGACCGCTCTTGGGGTGCCACACGAGCTCTTCCATCGTCATCCAGCCCATGCCCTGGATGAAGCCGCCCTCGATCTGGCCGATGTCCACGGCCGGGTTCAGCGACTGGCCCACGTCGTGCAGCAGGTCGGCGCGCAGGAGCTTCCATTCGCCGGTGAGGGTATCGACCACCACTTCGCTCACCGCTGCGCCGTAGGCGTAGTAGTAGAACGGGCGGCCCTGCATGGTCCTGGCGTCCCACGAGAGACCCGGCGTGGCGTAGAAACCATCGGACCACAGTTGCACGCGGTCCAGGTAGGCATCGGCCACGACGGCGCTGAAATCGAAGGACTGTTCGCCCAGCCAGACCTTGTCGTTGGCGAAGTGCACGTCCTCGGCCTTGCCGCCGTGGCGCTGCGCCACGTTGGCCGCCAGCCGTTCGCGGATCTGGCGTGCAGCGTCCTGTGCCGCCTTGCCGTTGAGGTCCGAGCCGGTGGACGCGGCCGTCGCGGAGGTGTTGGCCACCTTGCTCGTGTCGGTCGCGCACAGCCGCACGCGCTCGAAGTTCACGCCCAGCTCGTGCGCCACCACCTGCGCTACCTTGGTGTTCAGGCCCTGGCCCATCTCGGTGCCGCCGTGGTTCACGAGGATGGAACCGTCCAGGTACACGTGCACCAGCGCACCCGCCTGGTTCAGGTGCTTGACGTTGAAGCTGATGCCGAATTTCACCGGCGTGAGCGCCAGACCCTTCTTGAGCACCGCGCTGGCGCGGTTGTATTGCGCCACTTCGCGGCGCCGCTCGGCGTAATCGCTGCTCGCCACGAGTTGATCGACCAGCCCATGGATGATGTTGTCGCTCACCGTCTGGCGGTACGGCGTCACGTTGTGTTCGCTCGTGCCGTAGAAATTGGCGCGGCGCACTTCGAGCGCATCCTTGCCCAGCGCGCGAGCGATGCTGTCGAGGATGTATTCGATGCAGATCGCGCCCTGCGGCCCGCCGAAGCCGCGAAACGCGGTATTGCTCTGCGTGTTGGTCTTGCCGCAGTAACCGTGCATGGCTACCTCGGGCAGCCAGTAGGCGTTGTCGAAGTGACACACCGCGCGTGTCATCACCGCGGCGGAAAGATCGGCCGAGTGGCCGGCGTGCGAGACCATCTGCAGCGTCACGCCGAGGATGCGCCCCGCGTCGTCGTAACCCACGTCGTACTCGTACCAGAAGCCGTGGCGCCGACCGGTGATGAGGAAGTCGTCGTCGCGGTCCAGGCGCAGTTTCACCGGGCGGTTCAGCGTGCGCGCCGCCAGCGCCGCGATGCAGGCGAACTGCGCCGATTGCGACTCCTTGCCGCCAAAGCCCCCACCCATGCGCCGGCACTCCACCAGCACCGCATGCGACTGGATGCCCAGCGCGTGCGCCACCAGCGCCTGCATTTCGCTCGGGTGCTGCGTGGAGCAGTGAATGTGCATGCCGCCGTCTTCCTTGGGTAGCGCGTAGCTGATCTGGCCCTCCAGATAGAACTGCTCCTGCCCGCCCACGTCCAGGCTGGCCGTGAGGCGGTGCGGCGCGGCGGCGATCGCGGCGCGTATGCCGGCTTCGTCCCTGCCACTGACGCTGCGCGTGAGGTGCATGGGCTCGGTCACATACTGCTTGCGGGCGTGTGCCTGGCGCGGCGTGAGCACCGGCTCGGCGGCGTCGATCCTCAGCACCTGCCTGGCCAGCGCCGCCGCGCGGCGCGCCTGCTCGCGCGTCTCGGCCACGACGGCGAACACCGGCTGGCCGAGGTAGCGGATTTCGCCGTCGCACAGAATCGGGTCGTCATGCAGCACCGAGCCGCAGTTGTTCTCGCCGGGGATGTCGGCGCAAGTGAGCACGCGCACCACGCCGGGCATGGCGCGCACCGCGGCCAGGTCGCTCTCGCGCAGCCTGCCCGCCGCCACCGGCGAGAGCCCGAGCGCGCAGTGCAGCGTGCCCACGAGCTCGGGGATGTCGTCGCAATAGGTAGCGCCACCCGTCACGTGCAGTGCTGCCGATTCGTGCGGGCGGCTCACGCCCACGCGCGCGCCAGCGTGCAGCGCGGCGGCCTCGGCGCCGGGGTTGAAGCGTGCCTTGAGGTTGTGCTGGTAATCGGCAAACGGCTCGCTTTCGCGCAACAGCTCTTCGGCAACACGGGTGTTCATGGCGTTCTCCTTCAGACAGCGGCTGCGTGGGGCAGCACGCTGAAAACATTGGTCGCGTGGCTCGCGAGCGGCGCGACCGCCCGGGTTTCGAGCCACAGGCGTTGCAGCAGGTTTTGCGCCACCTGCAGACGGTAGCCACTGCTTGCGCGCAGATCGGTCATCGGCGCGTAGTCTTGTGTCAGCGCCTGCTGCGCGGCATGCACTGCTTCCTGCGTCCAGGCCCGGCCCAGCAGCGCGGCCTCGGCCTGCGCCGCACGTTTGACGATGCCCGCCATGCCGCCATAGGCCAGCCGCACGCTCCTGACCGTGTCGCCCGCGAGTTCGATCGCCATGCCCGCGCTGATGGCCGAGATGTCGCAGTCAAAGCGCTTGCTGATCTTGTAGCCGCGCACCTGCCGCTCGAACGCCGCGAGCGGCACGGTGATGGCCTGCACGAATTCACCTTCCTGCAGCGCGTTCTTCATGTAGTCGAGGTACAGATCGGGCAGGGCCAGCGTGCGCACCGCGCTGCCACGGCGCAACTCGACGCTCGCATCCAGCGCCATCAGGATGGGCGCCGAATCGCCGATGGGCGAGCCGTTAGCCACGTTTCCGCCCATCGTGCCCGCGTGGCGGATCGGCAGCGACGCGAAGCGCAGCCACACGTCCATCAGGCTGGGCGCGCGCTGCACCAGGGCGCGCCACGCATCCTCCAGCGGCGCGCCCGCGCCGATCCACAAGGCGCCGTCGCGCTCCTCGACGCGCTGCATTTCGGCGACGTTGCCCACGTAGATCAGGTCGCCCACGTCGCGCAACTGCTTGTTCACCCACAGCCCGATGTCGGTCGAACCCGCGAGCAGCCGCGCTTTGGGCTGCGCCATGCGCAGCTCGGCCAGTTCGCCCAGTGTGCGTGGTGCGTGGAAATGGTCGGTGCGTGCGCCCTGGGGCATGAGCGATTCGGCGGTGTAGTCCAGCGCCCGGCTGCGCTGAAGCGATTGCAGTGCCTCGATCACCGCGTGGCGATCGAGGCGCGCCTCGGGCAGATCGAACATGCGTTGACCGGCATCCAGGATCGGGCGGTAGCCCGTGCAGCGGCACAGGTTGCCCGAAAGATCGTCGGCAAGCTGCTGGCGCGTCGGACGCGTGCCGTCGTGCAGGTGCTGCTCGTAGCTGCCCCACAGCGTCATCACGATGCCCGGCGTGCAGAAGCCGCATTGCGAGCCGTGGCACTCCACCATCGCCTGCTGCGCGGGGTGGAGCGCGGGCGTGCCGTTCTTGCCGGGCGGCGCCAGCGCCGCGAGGTCTTCCACCGTGAACAGCGCCTTGCCGTCGAGCGTGGGCAGGAACTGGATGCAGGCGTTCACCGAGCGCAGTTGCAGCTCGCCCTGCGCATCGAGTTCGCCGAGCACCACGGTGCAGGCGCCGCAGTCGCCTTCGTTGCAGCCTTCCTTGGTGCCGGTCTGGCGGCGGTTTTCGCGCAGCCAGTCCAGCAGCGTGCGTGTAGTCTGCACGCCGCTGACGTCCACGGTCTGGCCGCGGAAGTAGAAGCGGATGGAGGAGGGTGATGCGTGTGCTGTCATGGTGGCCTCGATGGCGTGGCCGGCAGGACGTGTGCTGCCGCCCGGGTGCTGGGGCCGATAGTGCGGCATTTCCGGGTGCAGAGCCATAGCCGACGCACCATGGTCGCCATACGGCACACCGTATAAAACCCGGGTTTACCCTTGCGATGTTCAGACGCCGAGCGGCAGGTCGGCCGATTTAAGCGTGCGCAGCACGAAGCTGGACTGGCTGTGGCGTATGCCCTTGATCCTGTAGAGCTTCTCGCGCAGCAGGCGCTCGTAGTCGCGCGTGTCCTTCACTACTACGCGCAGCAGGTAGTCGTATTCGCCCGAAACAAGGTGTGCCTCAACCACCTCGGGGATCGCCGCGAGCACCGCACCGAATTTTTCCAGCGTGTTGTCCGAGTGGCTGTCGAGCGTGACCATCACGATCACCGTCTCCGACAGGCCGAGCGCGGCGGGGTCAAGGCGCACGGTATAGCCGGTGATCACCCCCGCTTCTTCCATCTTCCTGATGCGGCCCCAGCAGGGGGAGGGGCTCAGGCCGACCGCGGCGCCGATCTCCTGCAGGCTGGCGCGCGAGTTGGCCTGCAGCGCAGCAAGGATTTTCCTGTCGAGACGATCCATGGAGCAAAGTATTTCACAAAATCAGAATTTTCAGAATGATTTTCTGAAACGTTTTCCTCCCGGACGAATTTCAGAAAATTCCGCCGCCAGCGCCCGCGTACAGTTCGTTGCTGTCAACACACCTCTACCGGGGTGTACGCATAGGACGAGACCCCGCCCGGTTACCGCCGGACGGGGGGCTTGCCGAAAAAATGCGATACGAGTCAGCGCGTGCCTGGGATCAGGCAGATCGTGAGCAGCAGCGAAGCGTCCTGCAGCGCGCGCAGTGCGTGCGGTGCGCGTGGCGCAAGGTGCAGCCAGTCACCGGCGCGCAGCAGATGGGGCGTGTCGCCCACCGTGAATTCCACCTCGCCCTCGATGCACAGCACCGTGAGCTCGCCGGGCGTGTCGTGCTGGCGCAGCCTCTCGCCCGCGGGCAAGACCACGCGGATGACTTCGAGCTGGCTGGCCTTGATGATGGCGTGCGTGGGCGTCGTCGCGATGCGCGCGCCCAGCGGCTGGAGGTTGACGACTTCGGACGGGAGTGCGTGCGATAGCGCCATGGCAAGTTTTCTTGGGGCCGCTCACACCGCGCGGCTGCGCGCGAGGGGCGGGTTGCGGGCAAAGTAGCGCTGGATGCCGCGCATCAGTGCATCGGCAAGCTGCTGCTGGTAGCTGCTGGAGCGCAAGCGCGCTTCTTCGTCGGGGTTGCTGATGAAGGCGGTTTCCACGAGCACGCTGGGGATGTCGGGCGCCTTGAGCACTGCGAAACCCGCCTGTTCCACACGCGGCTTGTGCAGCTTGGCCATCGAACCGATCTCGCCGAGCAGCACGCCGCCGAGCTTGAGGCTGTCGTTGATCTGCGCGGTGGTGCTCATGTCGAGCATCGCGCGCTGCACGTGCTGGTCCTGCACGCCGACGTTCACGCCGCCGATCAGGTCGGCCTGGTTTTCCTTGTTCGCGAGCCAGCGCGCGGCCGAGCTTGACGCGCCGCCCTGGCTGAGCGCGAACACGCTCGCGCCGCGCGCGTCGGGCGAGCTGAAGGCGTCAGCGTGGATCGATACGAAAAGGTCGGCTTGCACGCGCCGCGCCTTGGCCACGCGGGTCGCGAGCGGCACGAAGAAATCCGCGTCGCGCGTGAGGTACGCGCGCATCGGGTTGCCGCCCACCCTGGAAGCGTTGATGCGGTCGCGCAGCAGCAGCGCGACCTGCAGCACCACGTCCTTCTCGCGCGTGCCGCGCGGGCCGGATGCGCCCGGGTCTTCGCCGCCGTGACCAGGGTCGAGCGCGACGATGATGATGCGGTCGGTGCCGCGCGCGCTTGCGGGCGGTGGCGCGGGGGCGACGGTCGGCGCGGGGGCAGGTGCGGATGCCCGGCGGCCGTCCGCCGACTGGCGCGCGATGAGCTCGCCCAGCGGGTCGTCAGTGGGCTCGCCAGGCGCGCTGATTGCAGGTGCAGGCGGTGCGGATCGTTCGGCGATCAGCGTCGCAAGCGGATCCTGGGGTTCGGCGGGGTAGAGGTCCAGCACCAGACGGTTGCGGTACGCAGCCACCGGCGGCAGCGAGAACACCTGCGGGCGCGCGTCGTGCTTGAGGTCGAGCACCATGCGCACGATGCCCGGCTGGTTCTGGCCGATGCGGATCGCTGCGATGTTCGGGTCGTCGGGCCTGATCTTGCCCACGAGTTCGCGCAGTTGCGGGTTCAGGTCCAGCCCGTGGATGTCGACCGCCAGGCGCGGAGGCGTGGGCACGAAGGTCTGCGTGGTCGTGAGCGCCTGGTCCGATTCGATCGTGACGCGCGAATAGTCTTGCGCGGGCCAGACGCGCACCGCCACGATGCTCGCGCCGCGTGCGATCTGCTGCGCACCCAGCAGCAGGGTGAGCGATCCCACACGCAGCAAGGTGCGGCGGTGCACGGGCTGGAGCTTCAGGTGTTCATGCATGCAAGGGCCAACGCGCTCAGTAGCGTGTGGCCCTTGGGAGTGGCCGCACGCATCGTGACGCGCCTATTTTCATCATCCTCTACCTGAATATCAATCTCCAAGTCTGCATCTGGCAAACACTTTTGTGCATTCTGTGGCCATTCTGCCAGTTTCAGGCCCGGACTTGTGAAGATGTCCCGAAACCCCGCGTCCTCCCACTCGCGCGGATCGCTGAAGCGGTAGAAGTCGAAATGCCAGATGCTGTGCTTACCTGTCGTGTAGGGTTCGACCACCGCATAGGTCGGGCTCTTGATGCGCCCGGTCACGCCCAGCGCACGCAGCAGGTGGCGCACGAGTGTGGTCTTGCCCGCGCCCAGGTCGCCCCGCAGCGCAACGAAGGCGTTTGCAAGCGCGGGCAGCGCCGCGAGTTGGGCGGCAAAGCGCGCGGTGTCGCTCTCGGTTCGCCACTGCAGCGTGAGGGGCTGGCTCTCTGGGGGTGCCGTGGGCATTTCTACAATCGGACGATGGTGGACGGCAGGCTGTTGCTCGCGCAGGTCCGCGCTTGGGCGCGCGAGTTGGGATTCTCCCAAATCGGTGTTGCGGGTGTCGATCTCTCGTCGGCCGAGCCGCGACTGCTCGCGTGGCTGGCTGCGGGCTACCACGGCAATCTGCACTACATGGAAAGGCACGGCCTGAGGCGCGCGCGGCCGGCCGAGCTGATTCCGGGCACGGTGAGCGTCATCACCGCGCGCATGCCCTACCTTGCGCGTGACACGCCCGACGACTGGCGCGAGCTTGAGCGCGCGCGGCTCTCGCGGCCCGGCGAGGGCGTGGTCTCGCTCTACGCGCGGGGGCGGGACTACCACAAGGTGGTGCGCGCGCGCCTGCAAAAGCTCTGCGACCGCATCCAGGAAGCGATCGGGCCGTTCGGCCACCGCGTGTTTTCCGATTCCGCCCCGGTGCTTGAAAAGGAACTTGCGGGGCGCAGCGGCCAGGGCTGGCGCGGCAAGCACTCGCTGGTGCTCTCGCGCGACGCGGGCTCGATGTTCTTCCTCGGTGAAATTTACGTGGACTTCGCGCTGGCGCCGACCGAACCGGTGACGGACCACTGCGGCACCTGCACCGCCTGCATCGACGTCTGCCCCACGCAGGCCATCGTCGCGACGGGCGTGGTCGATGCGCGCCGCTGCATCTCCTACCTCACGATAGAAAACCACGAAGCGATGCCCGAGGAGCTGCGCCCGCAGGTCGGCAACCACGTCTACGGCTGCGACGACTGCCAGACCATCTGCCCGTGGAACAAATACGCGCAGAAAAGCAGCTTGCTGGACTTTGACGAGCGCACGCCGCTCGCGGGGCAGCAGCTCGTCGATCTGTTCGCATGGGACGAAGCCACGTTCCTCAAGTACACCGAAGGCGGGCCCATCCGCCGCATCAACCACGAGCGCTGGCTGCGCAACGTGGCCGTGGCGCTGGGCAACGCGCTGCGCGTGGCGCATGGCGAGGAAGCCGACGCGATACGCGCCGCGCTGCGCGCGCGGCTCGATCACCCGAGTGCGCTGGTACGCGAGCATGTGGCGTGGGCATTGGCCCAGGAGGGGTCCTGGACACCGTCTGACTGAGCGCGTGGATCTTTCGGCTTCTCGGTGTCCGTGTCGGGTGCCAGAGACACTTCACGCTCAGGTCAACAGCCCCAGCGCCACCGGCAGGCTTGCGAGCGCGACGATGTGCGACAGCGTGATCAGACCCGCGACATAGGGCCCGCGGTAGCCCATTTCGACCGCGAGCACGTAGCAGCTCGACGCGGTGGGGAGCGCGGCGAAGGCGATGAGGATCGTGGCTTGCGCGGGGTCGAGGCCGAGTAAACGCGCGAGCAGCCAGGCCCAGAGCGGCATCACCAGGTGGCGGATGCCGAGCACACCCGCCGAAAGCAGGCGACTCGTCTGCAGCGAGCCCCATTGCATGCCCGCGCCCACGGCCATCAGGCCGAGCGGCACCGCGGTGGAGCCCACGCGCTGCAGCGACGGCGTGAGCCAGCCTGGCAGCGTCAGGCCCGCGAGGTTGAACGCCAGACCCGTGACGGTGGCGATGATGAGCGGGTTGCGCGCAAGCTCGCGCAGCATGTGGCTGTCGTTGTGCCGCGCCATGGGCCAGACGGCAGCGACGTTGATGAGCGGCACGCAGACACCGATGAGGATGGCGACGATCTGCAGCCCGGTTTCACCCGCCAGCCGTGCGGCGAGCGCGAGGGCGATGTAGGAGTTGAAGCGGAACGCGATCTGCGCCGCGCCCGCGTGGTCGCGCGGCTCGATGCGGTGGCCGAGCAGGGGCAGGTGCGGCAGCAGCCATGACGCGGCGATGCCCCCCGCGCTCAGCAGCAGGCCGGCCGCAATCAGGCTGGACGCCTCGCCGATGTTGATCGGGGTCTTGACGATCGAGAGGAAGAGCAGGATGGGAAAGAGGAAGTAGTACACCAGCCGCTCGACCGGGTGCCAGATGCCGCGATCGAGCGGCGTGAAACGACAGATGAGGTAGCCCGCCAGGATCAGCGAGAAGTCGGGCAGCAGCAGCGCGGCGTAGTTCACGGGTCAATGCTCGCATGGCGCGAGTAGCGTGATGTCGCCGTCGGAAGGCAGGTAGCGCGCCATGGGTTCGCAACGCCCGTCGATGCACAGGTCAAAGTCTGCGGTGTAACCCGAGCGGGTGAGGCGCAGCGGTGTCGTGGGCCAGGGGGTAGGTTGGTAGTGGTACCAGCCGTCGCGCAGTGCCGCGCCCTCGGGCGGTTCCATGCCCGCGGCCGATCCGCGGATGCGCGCTTCGCCCGCCTGCAGGCGCGGCGCGGCGCCTGGCGTGGCAGGCGCGAGCACGGTGTAGTCCTCTTCCCAGCGCTGCTTCTCGATCGAGTGCGTCCACGCGAGCGTGAACCGCGGCGCAGGCACGAAGACCGGGGCGGCGGTGCCCGTCGCCGCGAGCAGCAGGCAGATGCCGAGCACGCCGGTTCAGGCCAGTGCGCCGGCGGCTGGCCGGCGCGTGCGCCAGAGGTGCCACAGCACGAACAGCGCGGCGGCGATGAAGCCGATCTCATCAGTCCAGGGCGCGGCGACCACGAGCAGGCAGGCGGCGGCGAATGCCCACGCGCGCTCGGCCCAGTGCAGCGGCGCGAACAGGTAGCCGATCGAGGTGGCGCCCCAGAGTCCGATCGCGATCACCGCCTTGACCACCACGTAGGCGGTTGCGACCCAGGTGCCGCCCTGCAGCATCAGCTCGGGCGAATAGACGGCCATGTACGGCATGATGAAGCCGGCCACGGCGATGCGCACCGCGGTGACGCCGATTTTCATCGGAGACTCGTTGGCGATCGGCGCCGCTGCGAATGCGGCGAGCGCCACCGGCGGCGTGAGGTCGGCCATGATGCCGAAATAGAACACGAACATGTGCGAGACGATCAGCGGCACGCCCAGCTTGAGCAGGATCGGCGCCGCCAGCGAGCTGGTGATGATGTAGTTCGGGATGGTCGGGATGCCCATGCCCAGCACCAGGCAGCTCAGCATGGTGAGCACCAGCGCGAGCAGCAGGTTGTCGCGCCCGAGCGCGATCACGTAGCCGCCCAGCTCGGCGGCGACGCCGGTCAGGTTGATGACGCCGATGATCACGCCGACCAGCGCGCAGGCGATCGCTACCGAGAGCGCGTGGTGCGCGCCGTCCACCATGGCCTGCACCGCGAGCCTGCGCGCATCCTGCCCGGTGCGCAGCACCCAGGTGAGCGCCACGAGCAGCGCGATCAGCACGAAGAAGGTGCCGACGCCGAACTTGTAGAAGCCCGCCGTCGCGAGCCCGAGCAGCACCCAGAACAGCACGCGCAGGCCCGTGCCGCGCACGCCCTGCATGCAGGCCGCGCCGAAGATCAGGATGGCCGTGAGGCCCAGGCCGACGGTGCCCGAAAACAGCGGCGTGTAGCCCGAAAAGAGCAGCACCACGAGGCCGATCAGCGGGATGAGCAGATACCACTGGCGCTTGACCGCGGTCCATGGGTTGGGGCAGTCTTCCTTGGCCAGGCCGAGCAGGTTCTTGCGGCCGGCCTCCAGGTGCACCACCCAGAATGCAGTGGCGAAATAGAGGAGGGCGGGGATCGTCGCGGCGATGCAGACCTCGACGTAGGGGATGTTGAGGGTCTCGGCCATGATGAAGGCCACCGCGCCCATCACCGGCGGCATGATCTGGCCACCCATGCTCGACGTGGCCTCCACCCCACCCGCGAAGGCACTTGAATAGCCGAAGCGCTTCATCAGCGGAATCGTGAACTGCCCGGTGGTGACCACGTTGGCGACGCCCGAGCCGTTGATCGTGCCCATCAGGCCCGAGCTGATGACCGCGACCTTCGCGGGCCCGCCACGGGTGTGGCCCACGGTGCCCATTGCGAAGTCGGTGAAGAGCTGGATCATTCCTGCCTGCTCCAGGAACGAACCGAACAGGATGAACAAAAAGATGTAGCTCGACGACACGTAGGTGGGCGTGCCGTAGATGCCCTCGGTGCCGAACGAGAGCGCGCTCACGATCTGGTCGGCGCCGTAGCCGCGGTGCTGCAGTGCCGCGGGAAGGAATTCGCCCCAGAGGCCGTAGGCGAGGAAGATCGCGCAGATGATGGGCAGCGCCCAGCCCATCATGCGCCGCGCGGCTTCGAAGACCAGCACCAGCAGCACGATGCCCGCGACCCAGTCAGCCTGCGTGAGATCCCCTGCGCGGTGCGTGAGATCGACCTCGAACACCCACTGGTAGATGCCGGTGGCAAAGCCCGCGAGCCCGAGCAGCCACGCGAGCGGCTTGTGGCCCGCGCCACGCTTGCTGAACCCTGGGTACATCAGGAAGATCATCAGCAGCACGAAGCCGACGTGGATCGCGCGCACCACCTGGCTCGAGAGCGGGCTGAACGCGGCGGTGATGACCTGGAAGCTGGAGAACAGCAGTGCCACCCAGAACACGGCGTGGCGCCAGTCGAGCTTGTCGTGCGTGGGCACGATCAACTGCTCCAGCTCGGCAGGGGTGGCGGATGCCGCTGGCGTGGTGTGGGTGGGGGTGGTCACGGAGGTCTCCGGAAGGCGTGTGGGCCAGAATGGACAAACCGGCGTCGTGCGCCGGTTTCCCCAGGGTTTGGTGCGCGTGGCGGCCTTACTTGATCAGGCCTTTTTCGCGGTAGAAGCGCTCCACGCCGGGGTGCAGCGGCACCGGCATGCCCGCCAGCGCATTCTCCAGCTTGATCGCCTTGGCCGCGTTGTGCGCGGCGTAGAGCGTGTCGAGGTTGTCGTACATGGCCTTGACCATCTGGTAGGCCACCTCGTCGGGCACCTTGGAGTGCGTGATCAGGAAGTTGGGTATGGCCGCGGTTTCCACGTCGCTCGTCTGGCCGGTGTAGGTGCCCGCCGGGATGATGGTGGGCAGGTACACCGGGCTGCCGACCTTGGCGACCACGTCCTTGGGCACCGGAACGATCACGATCTTGACCGAGCTGGCGAGGTCGCGGATCGACGCGACGCCCAGGCCGGCGGATTGCAGCGTGGCGTCGAGCTGGCGGTTCTTCATGAGTTCGACCGATTCGCCGAACGGCAGGTATTCCACCTTGGCGAGGTCCTTGTAGGTGATGCCGCCCGCCTTGAGGATGGCGCGCGCATTCAGCTCGGTGCCCGACTTGGCGGCGCCGACGGACAGGCGCTTGCCCTTGAGATCCGCCAGCGTCTTGATGCCCGAGTCTTCGCTTGCGACGATCTGGATGACGTTGTTGTACGTGGCCGAGAAGCCGCGCAGCCGGTCCAGCTTGTTGGGAAAGCCCGCCTCGGCGTTGGCCGACCAGGCGTCTTCCACCGTGTCGCCCAGCGTGAACGCGATTTCGCCGCGACCGGCCTGCAGCAGGTTGAGGTTTTCGGCCGAAGCCTTGGTGACCTGCGCGGTCGAGCGCACGTTCGGTATCGCCTTGCCGAAAATTTGCGCGAGCGATACGCCCAGTGGGTAGTACACGCCGCTTTGCCCGCCGGTGAGCACGTTGACGAAGGTTTGCTGTTGGGCCATGGCGTTCGTCGCCAGGAGTGCGGTGCTCAGGCCGATGCCGTAGCAGAGGGTGCGGATCCAGCGCATGGAGGTGTCTCCTTGTCCAATTGAGTAAGCGAGCAGAATAGCGCAAGAGCAGGCGTTCACGCTACCCGGCGGCGCAGGGATTTCCCTGAAAACCTCACTCGCGCGCAATGTCCGATACCCCCATGTCACCCCTGAGCGAGGCCGAAGCCCGCCTGATCGACGGCTTTGCCGACGCACTGTGGCTGCAGGACGGCCTGGCCGTGAACACGCTGCAGGCCTACCGCCGCGACCTCGCCGCGCTCGCGCGCTGGCAGGCGGCACAGGGCGCGGGGCTGCTGCAGACCGACGAGGCACGGCTGCATGCCTACTTCGCAGAGCGGCACGCGCACACACGGGCCACCACGGCCAACCGCAGGCTCACGGTGTTTCGGCGGTTCTTCCATTGGGCGCTGCAACAGGGCATGGTGCAGGCCGACCCCACGCTGCGCATGCTTGCCGCGCGCCAGCCGCCGCGCCGGCCCGGCGTGCTCACGCAGGCGCAGGTGGAGGCGCTGCTGGCGGCGCCGGATGTGGCGCAGCCGCTGGGCCTGCGCGACCGCGCGATGCTCGAGCTCATGTACGCCAGCGGCCTGCGCGTGAGCGAGCTGGTGGCCCTGAAGGTGCTGCACCTGGGCCTTGCCGAGGGCGTGGTGCGCGTGCTGGGCAAGGGCAGCAAGGAGCGGCTCGTGCCCATGGGTGAGGTGGCGGGGGACTGGCTGCGGCGCTACCTTGCCGACGCACGCGGCGCGATCCTCGGCGGACAACAGACGCCCGATCTCTTCGTGACGCACCGCGGCCGTGGCATGACACGGGTGATGTTCTGGGTGCTGGTCAAGAAGCATGCGCGGGCGGCGGGGATTACCGCGCCGATTTCGCCGCACACGCTGCGCCACGCCTTCGCCACCCATTTGCTCAACCACGGCGCCGATCTGCGTGTGGTGCAGTTGCTGCTGGGCCATGCCGACATTTCAACGACGACGATCTACACGCACGTCGCGCGCGAGCGGCTCAAGCAGTTGCATGCGCAGCACCATCCGCGCGGTTGACGCGATGCGAACGGTAGGCGTGCGACGCTATCGGGGTGACCCGGCGGCGTGACGGGTCATTCGGCGCCGCTGGTCAGCTCATCGGCCCAGGCGAGCGCCTGCAGGTGCGCCATGTTGACCTGGTGGTTGGACAGGTGCAGTGCCAGCGCCGCGCGTGCGAAGGCGTCCTCGTCTCCACTTTCGCAGGCACGTGTGAGCTCGAGAAAGGGTGCATAGATGCCGGTACCGTGCAGCAGTGCCTCGACCACGGGTTCGGGCAGCGAAACGGTTTCGAGCGCGCGGTCCAGCGGCACGCCAAGCATCACGTCCAGCAGCGAAAACACACCGACGACGAAGGCGTTGTCGCTCTCCTCGGGCGTCAGCAGTTCTGCAGCCAGGAGCTCCATCAGGCGCCCTCGCACCACCGCGGTCTGGCCGACGGCGATCGGCGTTTCGGCGTTGCGCGAGGTGGTGAGCAGCAGCGCGGCCCAGCGGAAGAGCTTCTTGAGTCCAAGGATCATCACCGCGTGGCGAAACGAGGTGATCTGCACCGACAGGCCGAACCCCGAGGAGTTGATGAAGCGCAGCAGATTGAACGAGAGCGTCGGGTCTTTCTTGAGCAGTTCCTCGATTTCTGCCGTCGTTGCCTGCTTGCGTACCAGATTGATGAGCTGCAGGATGACGGCCTGCGAGGGGCGGACCGTCTTGGCGTGGACCACGGCTGGCTTGGCGAACCAGTAGCCCTGGAACAGCTTCACGCCCAAGTCCGCCATCAGCTGGTACTGCTCGGCGGTTTCCACCTTTTCGGCCACGAGCGTGGCCTGGGTGTTGGCGTTGGCGAACCGTACCAGCGGCGCCGCGAGTTCGGGCTTGAACGCCAGCATGTCCAGCTTGATGAAGGTGGCCATGGGCAGCCAGCTCGCATAGCCACGCCGCAGCACGTTCTGGTCGAACGCGAGGCGAAATCCGCGCTCCTTGAGCGACTGGAACACCGCGACCTTGGATTCGATCGCCTCGGGCGTGGCGTCGGGTGCGAGCGCGCTGGCCTCGAGCACCACCTTGTCGGGATGCACCAGCTCCAGGTGCGCGCCCATGAGGCTTTCGTGGGTGCAGTTGATGAAGACGGTGTTGCGGCCGACGAGCGATTCACTGCCCGCGTACGAGAGGGCGTTGAAGAGCATGGCTGCGTCGCTGGCCGCGGTGTGCGCACCCGTGGAGGTGGAACGGTCGAAGAGTTCGTAGCCGAACACGGTGCGGTTCGCGTCGAGGATGGCCTGGCGCGCGATCACTACCTCGTTGGAGGTGTCCGTTTGCACATCGGGTGGCTGCGGCGGGAGGGTGGTGGGATCAGACATCGTGCAGCGGTGTGTGGAAGGTTGCGTCTCAGGGTGCGGTGATCTGGTCGGCCCAGGCGAGCGCCTGCAGGTGTGCCATGTTGATGTCCTTGCTGGACAGTGGCACGCGCGCCAGCGCATCGTCGAAAGCGTGATCGTCGTTGGTCTCGCAGGTCTGCACGAGCGTCAGCAGGTGGCCGAGCGCTCCATTGCGCTCCAGGATCTGCTCGACGAGCTCGGGCGCCAGGTCGAGCAGATCCAGCGCCTGTGGCAGCGGGATGCCGAGCATCTGGTCCAGCATCGAGAACATGCCTGCAAGGAATGCTTCGTCGGCCTGTTCGCGCGACGGCGATGCCAGCGCGAGCAGTTCCATGAAGCGCCCGCGCACCACCGCGGTGTGGCCGACGGCGGGCGGCGCGTCGCCGTTGCGCGTGGCCGTGAGCAGCATCGCCGCCCAGCGAAAGAGCCGCTTGAGGCCCAGCAGCATCACCGCATCACGAAACGAAGTGATCTCGCGTGGCAGGCCCAGACCGGCCGAGTTGATGAGCCGCATGAGGTTGAACGCCAGCGCCGCGTCTTTCTTGAGCACCTCTTCGATGGCCGCCGTGGTGGCCTGCCCGCGCACCAGATTGAGCAGCTCGATGAGCGAAGCCTGCGTCGGGCTCAGCAGCCGGGTCTGCACCAGCGAGGGTCGTGCAAACCAGTAGCCCTGGAACATCTCGACACCGAGCGAGGAAACCAGGTCGTATTGCTGGGCGGTCTCGATCTTTTCGGCGACCAGTTCGGCGTCCGTATGGCCCCGCGCATGGTTGATGAGCACGGTGGCCTGGTCGGGCGGCAGTACCGACAGATCAAGCTTGATGAAGTCGGCCAGCACGAGCCAGGGCGCGTAGGCCGATTCGAGCACGGTCTGGTTGAACGCGAGGTGAAAGCCGCGTTCGCGCAGTGCGGCCAGCAGCGGCACGCGGGCAGGTACTTCGGCGAGCGCGTCGTTGTCCAGCGGTGGAATCTCAAGCACGATCCGGTCGGGATTGACGAGCTCGAGGTGGCCACCCGAGAGGCTTTCGTGCGTGCAGTTGACGAAGAGCAGCGACTTGCCGATGAGTTCTTCCGTGCCGACGTGCGACAGCACGCTGAAGACCGCGAGCACGTCGCTCGCGGCGGTGTGGTCGTTGCGTGCGTGCGAGCGATCGAAGAGTTCATAGCCGACGACCGCCTGCCCTCCGTTCACGATCGCCTGGCGTGCGATCATGGCACCCGCCATCGATGTACCGGGTGCAACGCTGGAGGAAGGTGGGGTGCTGGTCATGCGTCGCTATCGTGACGGGGTGCGCTGTTGCGCAAATGAAGCCCGGGCCGCTGCTGCGGGCAATCTGCCGTGCATTGTAGGGAAGCGGCGCGCACCGCCCTCGCGAAGGGAATCAATGGCCCGCAAGCCAGTGCAGCTCGGCGTCGGTGAACCCGGCGGCGCGCCGTGCCGCGCCGTTCAGCGGGGGCTTGGCGCGCGGAGCGCGGTAGTGCCTCGCCAGGCGCTGGTAGTGCGCCAGCGGCTCCAGGCTGCGTTGGGTGCACAGCCAGTGGTACCAGTGGTTGCCGATCGCGACGTGGCCGATTTCCTCGCGCAGGATCAGGTCGAGGATGGCCACCGCATCCAGCGCGTCGGGCGTGCCCACGGCGCGCAGCTTGCGCTGGATCAGCGGCGTCGCGTCCAGTCCGCGCGCCTCCAGCGTGCGCGGCACGAGCGCCATGCGCGCGACGATGTCGCCCCCCGTCTGCTCGCACATGCTCCACAGGCCCTGGTGCGCCGGAAAGTCGCCGTAGTCGTGCGCCAGGAAGGTGCGCAGGTGCGTGCGCAGCAGCGCGAAGTGGTGGGCCTCTTCGGCGGCCACCCGCGTCCAGTCGCGGTAGTACGCCTCGGGCATGCCGGGAAAGCGCCAGACGGCGTCCAGCGCCAGGTTGACGGCGTTGAATTCGATGTGCGCGATTGCGTGGACCAATGCCGCGCGGCCTTCGGCGCTGGCTGGCGAGCGCCGCGGCACTTGCGTGGGCGGCAGCAGCGCGGGCCGCGTCGGCAGGCCGGGGAGCGCGCGCGGCGGGGTGATCGACGCCGCTATTGCTATGGGCAGCGTAGCTGCTTGCGCTTGCAGGGCAAGCGCTCCCGCCAGTTTTTCATCTACATCGCCGAGGCAGAGCACCCGCAGGGCACGTTCGCGCAAGTCCATCCCTACAATGGTAATTCTCAGTGGCACGGCGGAAGGCGCGCGATGGCAATTTATGAACTGGACGGCGTGGCGCCGAGGCTGGCGGCCACGAGCTGGGTGGCGGACAGCGCCGAGGTGATGGGCGCAGTGACGCTGGGCGAGGATGCAAGCGTGTGGTTCGCCGCCGTGGTGCGCGGCGACACCGAGCACATCACGATAGGCGCGGGCAGCAACGTGCAGGACGCGAGCGTGCTGCACGCCGACCTGGGCATGCCGCTCACGATAGGCGAGCGCGTCACCGTGGGCCACCAGGTGATGCTGCACGGCTGCACCATCGGCGACGAATCGCTGATCGGCATCGGCGCGGTCGTGCTCAATGGCGCGCGGATCGGCAAGAACTGCCTCGTGGGCGCGGGCGCGCTCGTGACCGAGGGCAAGGAGTTTCCCGACGGCTCGATGATCATCGGCAGCCCCGCGCGCGCGGTGCGCCAGCTCACGCCCGAGCAGATCGAGGGCCTGCGCTGGAGCGCCAGGCACTACGTCGAGAACGCGCGCCGCTTCAAGGCGGGGCTCAGGAAAATCGGCTGACGTGTCGCAACTGCAGCGCTTCCTGTTCGATGGCCTGCCGGTGCGCGGCGCGATCGTGCGCCTGACCGATGCCTGGACCGAGGTGCTGCGCCGACGCGCGGCCAACACCGAAACCGGAGCCTACGCGCCGCCCGTGGCGTCGCTGCTGGGCGAAATGCTGGCCGCGGGCGTGCTCATGCATGCGCACGTGAAGTTCGATGGCGCGCTGATCCTGCAGATTGCGGGCGACGGCCCGGTGCGCATGGCTGTCGCGCAGGTGCGCTCTGATCTGGGCGTGCGTGCCACTGCGTCGGTCGGCGCCGAGGTGCCCGAGGGCGCCCAACTGGCCGAGCTGGTGAACCGCGATGGCAAGGGGCGCTGCGCGATCACGCTCGACCCGCAATCGCGCGGGCCCGCTCGCCAGCCCTACCAGGGCATCGTCGCGCTCACGGACGACGCTGGGCGCGCGCAGCCCACGCTGGCGCAGGCCCTGCAGGGCTACATGCACCGCTCGGAGCAATTGGAGACCACGCTGGTGCTCGCGGCCGACGGCGCGGTGGCCGCCGGTCTGCTGGTGCAGCGCATGCCGCGGCAGGGCGCGGGCAATCCCGGGGGCGCGGGCGATGCCGACGAGGATTACCAGCGCATCGCCACGCTGGCCGCGAGCCTCACGCGCGAGGAACTGCTGGCGCTGGAGCCGTCCGCCGTGCTGCAGCGCCTGTTCTGGCAGGAAAAGCTGCTCGTCTTTGCGCCGCGCCACGGCGCGGACGGCCCGCAGTTTGCCTGCACCTGCTCGCGCGAGCGCGTCGCGGGCATGCTGCGCGCGCTTGGCCAGCACGAGGTGCAGGACATCCTGCGCGAGCGCGGCAACGTCGAGGTGGGGTGCGAGTATTGCGGACAGCAGTACCGCTTTGACGCGGTGGATGCGGCGCACCTGTTCACCAGTGCGTCGAGCCAGCCGCCGGCGCCGTCCGGCGTGCAATGATTTCGCCGGGATTCATGCACGAAATTCGGCTCTGGCGCCCCATGGACAAGCGCAAGCAGCTATGGATATGGAAGTAACCGACGCGATCGAATTCGGGCCGGTGCGTATCTGGCCCGGCGCGCGTTCGGGCAAGTACCCCGATGGCAACCAGGTGCTGGTGCGCGGCGCGGACGTTTGCGTTGCCTTCGACACGCCGCTGGTCGCGCGGCAGCACCTTGCCGAGCTGGAGCGCGCCGATCTCGTCGTGCTCGGCCACGTGCACGAAGACCACATGGTGGCGCTTGCGCATCTGCCGCGCGTGGCGGTGCAGGTGCACGCGGCCGATCTGGCGGCGGCACAGTCCTGGCAGGGCCTGGCCGCGCACTACGGCTACCCGCCCGACGTGCTGGACGCGCTGCGCGTGGTCATCGAGCGCGACTTCGATTACGCGCCGCGCCCCGACGCCACGGCCTACGCCGATGGCTCCGTCTGGGAGTTGGGCGGCGGCGTGCGCGTGCGCGCGCACCACCTGCCGGGGCATACCGCGGGGCACAGCGCGCTGGTGGTCGAGAGCGAGGGCGTGGCCTTCATCGGCGACATCGACCTGACCGGCTTCGGGCCGTACTACGGCGACGCGACCTCGGACCTCGATGCGTTCGAGTGCAGCCTGGCGCGCGTGCGCGAGATCGACGCGCGGGTGTGGGTGACTTCGCACCACAAGGGCGTGGTGACCGAACGCGCCGAGTTCCTGGCGCTGCTTGACCGGTATGCGGGCAAGATCGCCGAGCGCGACGAGCGCCTGCTTGCGTGGCTGGCCGAGGGGCCGCAGACGCTGGCACAGCTTGCCGGCCGCCATCTGCTGTATCCCGCTGGTGTGGCGTGGCCGTATGTCGCGAGCGCCGAGCGGCGCACGGCCGCGCTGCACCTGGCGCGCCTTGCCCGGCAGGGCCGCGTGCGCCAGCGCGAGGATCAGCGCTTTGCCTTGGCCTGAGGCGCCGTGCCGGGCGCGACCTGCACGTAGATTTCGCCCGGCTTGACCATGCCCAGCTCGCTGCGGGCTTTTTCCTCGACCATGTCCAGGCCCTGCTTGAGATCCTGCACTTCGGCGGCCAGGTGCTCGTTGGCCAGGCGCGCCTTGGCGTTGGCGGCCTGCTGCTCGGCAAGCTGCGTGCGCATCGCGGCCACGTCACTGAGGCTGCCGCGCCCGCTCCACAGCTGCACGTGGATGAGCAGCAGCAACAGGAGCAGCAGCAGGGCTACGGTGCGTGCGCCCACGGTGGGCTCGCCTGGGCGCGGGGGTCAGCGCAGGTTGTAGAACGCCGCGCGGCCGGGATAGCGCGCCACGTCGCCCAGGTCTTCCTCGATGCGCAGCAACTGGTTGTACTTGGCGATGCGGTCGCTGCGGCTCAGGCTGCCGGTCTTGATCTGGCCCGCGTTCAGGCCCACGGCGATGTCGGCGATGGTGCTGTCCTCGGTCTCGCCCGAGCGATGGCTGATGACGGCGGTGTAGCCCGCGCGCTTGGCCATCTCGACGGCGGCGAAGGTTTCGGTGAGCGTGCCGATCTGGTTGATCTTGATGAGGATCGAGTTGGCCACGCCCTTGTCGATGCCTTCCTTGAGGATTTTCGTGTTGGTGACGAACAGGTCGTCGCCCACGAGCTGCACGTTCTCGCCCATGCGCTGGGTGAGCAGCTTCCAGCCGTCCCAGTCGCCCTCGGCCATGCCGTCCTCGATGCTGATGATGGGGTATTTGTCGGCCCAGGTGAGCAGCATGTCGCACCACTGCTCGGCCGTGAGCTTGAGCCCGCCTTCGCCGCCGAGCACGTACTGGCCGTCCTTGTAGAACTCGCTGGAGGCGCAGTCCAGTCCGAGCGCGATCTGCTCGCCCGCGGTGTAGCCCGCGGCCTCGATCGCCTGCAGGATGAGCTGGATCGCCGCCTCGTGGTTTTCCACGCGCGGGGCAAAGCCGCCTTCGTCGCCCACGGCGGTGCTCATGCCTTTGTCGTTGATGATCTTCTTGAGCGCGTGGAACACCTCGGCGCCCCAGCGCAGCGCCTCGCGAAACGATTCGGCGCCCACGGGGATGATCATGAACTCCTGCACGTCCAGGCCGTTGTTGGCGTGCGCGCCGCCGTTGATGACGTTCATCATCGGCACCGGCAACTGGCAGCCGCCCATGCCGCCGAAGTAGCGGTACAGCGGCAGGCCGGCTTCCTCGGCCGCGGCGCGCGCCACGGCCATGGAGACGGCCAGCAGCGCGTTGGCGCCCAGGCGGCTCTTGTTTTCGGTGCCGTCCAGGTCGATCAGCGTCTTGTCCAGGAACGCCTGTTCGGAGGCGTCGAGCCCCAGCACGGCCTCGGAGATTTCGGTGTTGATGTGCTCGACCGCGCGCAGCACGCCCTTGCCGCCGTAGCGGCTCTTGTCGCCGTCGCGCAGCTCGATGGCCTCGCGCGAGCCGGTGGAGGCGCCGCTCGGTACCGCGGCGCGGCCCATCACGCCCGATTCGAGCAGCACGTCGCATTCGACGGTGGGGTTGCCGCGGCTGTCCAGCACTTCGCGGCCTACGATGTCAACAATGGCACTCATGGAGATCCTTGGGAGGGTGTCAGAGTCGCGGGACTCAAAAATAACAAAGAAATATGGCTGCAGCGCTTGTGCAGCAAGCGCCAGCAGCTATCGAAAAAGTATCATGCGCCTTCGACGACGACCATGCGCATCACGCAGGCGCCTTCGCGCGCGGCGCGCGCGGCGCGGTATTCGGGCGAATCCCAGTAGGTCTTGGCCGCCTCGACGCTCGGGAACTTGAGGATCACGGTGCGACCCGGGTTCCAGCCGCCTTCCAGCGTCTCGACCTTGCCGCCGCGCACCAGCACCTCGGCGCCGTGCACGCGGATCGCCTCGGTGCTGAGTTTCTTGTAGACGTCGTACGCCGCCTGGTTGGTGATGTCCACCGACGCGATGATGTAGCCGCAGGGCATGGTTCAGACTCCAAAGTCGTTTTCAAGAAAGGGGCGGCGCTTGGCCGCGGCGTCGAGCTCGCGCAGCGATTCGAGCAGCGCGCGCATGTGTTTGAGCGGCACCGCGTTGGGGCCGTCCGACAGGGCATGCAGCGGGTCGGGGTGGGTTTCCATGAACAGGCCCGCCACCCCCACGGCCACGGCCGCGCGCGCCAGCACCGGCACCATCTCGCGCACGCCGCCGCTGCTCGTGCCGTTGCCGCCGGGCAGCTGCACGCTGTGCGTGGCGTCAAAGACCACCGGAGCGCCCGTCTCGCGCATGATCGCGAGCGAGCGCATGTCGCTCACGAGGTTGTTGTAGCCAAAGCTCGCGCCGCGTTCGCAGGCCATGAAGTTGTCTTCCGGCAAGCCCTTCTCGCGCGCGGCGGCGCGTGCCTTGTCGATGACGTTTTTCATGTCATGCGGTGCAAGGAACTGGCCCTTCTTGATGTTCACCGGCCTGCCCGACTGCGCCACGGCGCGGATGAAATCGGTCTGGCGGCAGAGGAAGGCGGGGGTCTGCAGCACGTCCACCACGGCGGCGACGGTGGGTACCTCGGCCTCGGTGTGCACGTCGGTGAGCACGGGCACGCCGACGGCCTTCTTCACCTTCGCGAGGATGTCCAGCCCCTTTTCCATGCCGGGGCCGCGAAAGCTCGTGCCCGAGCTGCGGTTGGCCTTGTCGAAGCTGCTCTTGAAGATGAAGGGCACGTCCAGGCTCGCGGTGATCTCCTTGAGCTGGCCGGCCACGTCCATCTGCAGCTGCTCGCTCTCGACCACGCAGGGGCCGGCGATGAGGAAGAAGGGGCGGTCGAGCCCGATGTCGAAGTCGCACAGGCGCATGGTGCTCAGCCCCGGTGCCGCGCGACGGCCGCGGCGATGAAGGAATTGAACAGCGGGTGTCCGCTCCACGGCGCCGACTTGAATTCGGGGTGGAACTGCACGCCGATGAACCAGGGGTGCACGCTCTGCGGCAGCTCGACGATTTCCGTCAGGTGCTCGCGCTGCGTGAGCGCGGAAATCACGAGGCCCGCCTGGCGCAGCTGGTCGAGGTACTGCACGTTGGCCTCGTAGCGGTGGCGGTGGCGCTCGGTGACGACGTCGCCGTAGATCTGGTGCGCGAGCGTGCCCGGCTGCACGTCCGAGCTTTGCGCGCCCAGGCGCATGGTGCCGCCCAGGTCGGAATGCTCGTCGCGCGTCTTGATGCTGCCGTCCGCATCCTTCCATTCGGTGATCAGGGCGATGACGGGGTAGGGCGTCTTCGCGTCGAACTCGGTCGAATTGGCGCTGGCCATGCCTGCCACGTGGCGCGCGTATTCGATGGTCGCCACCTGCATCCCGAGGCAGATGCCGAGGTAGGGCAGCTTGTGCTCGCGCGCGAACCGCGCCGTCGAAATCTTGCCCTCGATGCCGCGCGAGCCAAAGCCGCCGGGCACGAGGATGGCGTCGAAACTTCCGAGCTGCTGCTCGGCGTTCGCGTCGCTGATGGTCTCGGAATCGAGGTGGGTGATCTGCACGCGCACGTGGTTGTGCATGCCCGCGTGCTTGAGCGCCTCGTTCACCGATTTGTAGGCGTCGGTGAGCTCGACGTACTTGCCTACCATGGCCACACGCACCTCGCCTTGCGGGTGCTCGGTCTCGTGCACCAGGTCGTCCCAGCGCTGCAGTTGCGCCGGGCGCGTGTTCAGGCGCAGCTTGTCGCAGATCAGGCCGTCCAGGCCCTGCTCGTGCAGCATGCGCGGCACCTTGTAGATGGTGTCCACGTCCCACATGCTGATCACGCCCCACTCGGGCACGTTGGTGAAGAGCGAGATCTTCTCGCGCTCTTCCGTGGGCACGGCCTTCTGCGCGCGGCACAAGAGCGCGTCGGGCTGGATGCCGATCTCGCGCAGCTTCTGCACCGTGTGCTGCGTCGGCTTGGTCTTGAGCTCGCCCGCGGTCGCAATCCACGGCAGGTAGGTCAGGTGCACGAAGGCGGTGTTGTTCGGCCCCAGCCGCAGGGCGAACTGGCGCGCGGCCTCCAGGAAGGGCAGCGACTCGATGTCGCCCACGGTGCCGCCGATCTCGCAGATCGCCACGTCGACCGCGCGCGGCGTATCGATGCCCGCGCCGCGCTTGATGAATTCCTGGATTTCGTTCGTGATGTGCGGGATCACCTGCACCGTCTTGCCCAGGTAGTCGCCGCGGCGCTCCTTTTCGAGCACGCTCTGGTAGATGCGGCCCGTAGTGAAATTGTTGGACTGGTGCATGCGCGTTTCGATGAAACGCTCGTAGTGGCCCAGGTCCAGATCGGTTTCGGCGCCGTCATCCGTGACGAAGACCTCACCATGTTGAAACGGGCTCATCGTGCCCGGATCGACGTTGATGTAGGGGTCGAGCTTGACGAGAGTGACCTTCAGGCCCCGCGACTCCAGGATCGCGGCGAGAGAGGCAGAGGCGATTCCCTTGCCCAGGGAAGACACCACACCGCCGGTGACGAAGACGAACTTGGTCATGTCTTGCTTGGGGTGGGAAACGCTGATTATAGAAAGCGTCACCCCCGCCGGGGCCGGACGGCCGGTGCGGCGCATGTGGCCAGCAGGCCACGTACCGCCAAGAATTCAGATGAAAAGAGCCTCCACCGCTTGCTGTGCGGGCGCGACCAGCTCTCCAAATCAGAGCTTTCCCGGGGTGTGCTCCCGCAGCAGTCGCACCATGGCATCGTAGCCACGCGCCTGGGCCAGTTGCAGCGGCGTGCGCCCGTCGCGGTCGGTCAGCGTTGCGTTGGCGCCCGCCTGCAGCAGCGCCTGCACGCAGGCCTGGTGGCGCGCGCCCCCGTCACCCAGCACGATGGCTTCCATCAACGCCGTCCAGTGCAGGTTGTTCACGTGGTCCAGCGGTGCTCCGGCCGCAATCAGCTGGCGCACCACGCCTGCATGCCCCAGATGGGCGGCGGCGATCAGCGCCGTGCCGTCCCAGCGGCTGGTGGTGAGCGAGGCGCTGGCACCCTCCTCCAGCAGCACGCGCAGCGTGGTTTCGTCGTCGGCCACCGCGGCGATGGTGACGGCGTCGTAGCGGCCGTCCTCCAGCGCGCCAGGGTCGGCACCGGCGCGCAGCAGTGCGCGCACCGCGCCCCGCTGGCGCGCGAAAGTGGCCACATGCAGCGGCGTGCGACCGTGCGCGTCGCGCGTCTCCAGCAGTGCCTTGTTGGCTGCCAGGCGTTCGATCTCTTCCACGTCGCCACGCTGGGCAGCGGCGTGCAGGCCACGGTAGCCCTGGCTTTCGGTGGCAGACGGCGCCACCTGGGCCAGCGCTGCCCAGGGCAGGGCGCACGCGGGTGGGCTCAGGGCGAGCGTGGAGCGGCGCAGCAGCGTGCGGCGTGTGATCACTTGAGCTGGTCCTTCACGGCGTCGAGCGCGGCCACGGCGCATTGCTCGTCCAGATGGCCACCGGGGGCGCCGGCCACGCCGATGGCGCCCACCACTTCATCGCCCGCACGCACCGGCACGCCGCCGCCCAGCAGCAGAAAGCCCTGGATGTGCACCAGATTGGCGGCGCCGGGGTTCTTTTGTGCGCCTTCCATCATGGCCAGCGTGTTGTTTTTGGCGGAGACCGCGGTGTAGGCCTTCTCGCGTGCCGATTCCATCGTGTGCGGGCCGGCGTTGTCGGCGCGCTGCAGCACGCGCAGGTTGCCGCCACGGTCGACCACGGCCGCGGCAACCGCGTAGCCGTTGGCCTGGCAGGTGGCCACGGTCTTGGCGGCGATCTGGCCGGCCAGCTCCAGCGTCAACGTGCGCTCGGTGCGCAGCGCGCTGGATTGGGCGAAGGCCGGGGTGGCCAGGAGGGCGGCGCAGGCGGTGGCAAGGCTCAGGCGAAACAGGGTTTTCATGACAGTCTGTGGGTGGGTTGCGGCCGATGACCGACCGTGCCGTCATTGTTCGAAAACCCGCCTTTGCGCACCATCCGCACGGATCGCGCGGCAGCTCCGTAGATTTACGGAGGGCCTTCGTCCACCAGCGCGGCGTACTGGCGCACCAGCTGCGCCAGCGTCTGCACCTGCAGCTTTTCCTGCAGGTGGGCGCGGTGCGTTTCCACCGTGCGTGGCGAGAGCTCCAGCGCGCGGGCGATCTCCTTGTTGGTCAAGCCGCCAATCACGAGGCCCAGCACCTCGCGTTCGCGTGCCGACAGCAGGGCAAAGCGCTCGCGTGCCTCGCGCCCGGTGGCCTTCTGCCGACGCAGCGCCACATGGGCGCGCACGGCGGTCTGCACGGCGGCCAGCAGCAGTTCATCGTCCACCGGCTTTTCGAGGAACTCGGCCGCGCCCGCCTTGAACGCCGCGCGGCACATCGCCACCGTGCCGTGGCCGGTGAGCATGATGACGGGCTGATCCACCCCTTGCGCGCGCAACTCCTCGATCACCGCCAGCCCCGAGAGGCCGGGCATGCGCATGTCCAGCACGATGGCGCCAACGGCATCGCGATCGAAACGGGCGAGAAATTCCTGCGGGTCGGCCCAGGGTGCCACGCGCAGCCCCACGGTGGCGATCAGCATGGCCAGCGCTTCGCGCACCGAGGTGTCGTCGTCCACCAGCTGGATCAGGGGTGAGATGGGGCTCATGGCGGGGTCGATGAGGTGGTGGAGAGGGCTGGGGCCGCGGGCAGCTCGAGCTCGAACTGGCTGCCGCCGCCAGGCGCCGCACGGTAGCGCAGTTGCCCACCCAGGGCGAGCGCCAGCGTCTGGCACAGCGGCAGCCCCAGGCCCAGGCCGCCTTCGTGGGTGGTGAAGAACGGCTCGAACAGATGGGGCAGGTCTTGCGCGGGCACGCCCGGGCCGTTGTCGCAGACGGCGCAGCACACCGTGCTGCCCGCAGATGAAAGGTGCACGGTGATGCGGCGCGTGCCCGTGCTGCTTCGGCCGAGCGCGCGCAGGGCGTTGGTGATGAGGTTGTGCAGGATCTGCTCGATGGCGGTCGCATCCCCGAGGGCGGATGGGGCCTGGCCTTCGATGTGCAGCGCCGTGGCGCTGGCAGCGAGATCGGGCGCCAGCAGCGTGCCCAGGCGCCGGGCAATGGGTGCCAGGTCCACCGGCCGTGCAACGAGGGCCGCATCCCCCGGCTGCAATTGCCGCCTGAGCCGCGCCACCACATCGGCCGCGCGGCGCACCTGACTGCTGGCGAGCGTGAGGGCCTGCTGCGCCGAGTGCTGCGAGGCTTCGTCCAGAGGTTCTTCGCGCAGCAGGCGCAGCGCACTCTGGCTGGCGCTGAGCGCGGCCGTCAACGGCTGGTTGAGCTCGTGCGCCAGCCCCGCCGCCAGTTCACCCAGGGTGCCCAGGCGGGCCGTGCGGGCCAGGCGTTCGAGCTCGGCGCTGCGCAGGCGTTCGGCGCGCAGGCGCTGGTTGCGATCGATCAGGGCCGTTGCCCCCAGACACAGCACGGCCCAGACCGCAAGCCAGCCCCAGGGCCATTGCGTGGGGCCCGCCATGCGGCGTGCCTGAAAGTCAAAGGCTTGGCTGGCGCTGGCGAGCGGCTCGTTCAGCGTGAAGCCGCGCGTCAGGCCCAAGGGCTGGGGCGACGGCGTGCGATCGTCCCTGAGGGTGATGGCTTGTTCTCCGTGGCGCAGTTGCACGCGAATGGCGTCGCCGCTGGCCCAGGGCCACTGCGTTGGTGCGAGCAGCTGGCGCGCGTCGATGAGCAGCGCAAAGCTCGCGCTTGAGCCGGCCAATACCAGTGCGTAGCGAGCGCTTGCGGCGTCGAAAACGGCGAGCACCGGGTGGCGCGTTGCCGCGGGCAGGGCGCTTGAAGCGGCTTCCGCGCGCACCAGGCTTGCGATGGGTACCCCCGCTGCCGCTGCCGCCGTGGGCCAGGTGCCGCCGGGCACTTGACGGCGCCAGGCGGCCTGCACCTGGGGGTAGAGCGCGGGCAGGCGCCCGGTCGCGTCCGCCTCGCGATCGCCCTGATCCGGCTGGGTCAGCAGGGTCAGCGTGGCCAGAATGGCGTCCAGCCGCGCGGTGGCCTGGTTCAGCTGCACCAGCGTTGCGCGCGCCTCGGACAGGAAGGCCGCGCGCCGCTGTGCAAGATCGAGGCGCACGATGAGTGTGGCGCCTGCAAGCAGCACCAAAAGCCCGGCCCACCACGCCCAGCGCATGCGTGAAGTGATGGCGTGAAGCAACTGGCGCTGGGGCATGGGGAGCAGATTCAGAGTTCAGCCATTGTTTCACTGCAGGTCCAGTGGCGGGCATCAGGGCGTGAACGCCTGGTGCGCGTTCGCTTTGTCACCCCCGACTCAAATGTGCCTGTGGGGCTTTCAACCGCGTGCTGCGTTTGCTTTTTGCGTAACGCCAGCAAACACGGCGCGGGTGCGGCAGTCTGCTAAATTGCCCGCATGAGCGTCCTAAATGGCAAACACATCGTTCTGGGCCTTTCCGGTGGCGTGGCCTGCTACAAGGCTGCGGAGCTGACCCGTCTGCTCACCAAGGCGGGTGCCAGCGTGCAGGTGGTGATGAGTGAGGCCGCCGAGCACTTCATCACGCCCACCACCATGCAGGCGGTGAGCGGGCGCGCGGTGTACACCTCGCAATGGGATGGGCGGGAGAGCAACGCCATGCCCCACATCAACCTGAGCCGCGAGGCCGATGCGATGCTGATCGCGCCGTGCAGCGCGGACTTCCTTGCGCAACTGGCGCAGGGGCGGTGCACGGAGCTGCTTGGCCTGCTGTGCGTGGCGCGTCCGATGGACAAGGTGGCGCTGCTGCTGGCGCCCGCGATGAATCGTGAAATGTGGGCGCACCCGGCCACGCAGCGCAATCTGGCGCAGGCCGTGGCCGATGGTGCGGTGTCGCTGGGTGTGGGTTGTGGTTCGCAGGCGTGCGGAGAGACGGGCGACGGTCGCATGCTTGAACCCGAGGAAATCGTGCAGGAGCTGGAGGTCTTCTTCACTCCGAAACTGCTCGCGGGCGAGCGCGTGCTGATCACCGCGGGGCCGACGTACGAGGCGATCGACCCGGTGCGCGGCATCACCAACCGCTCCAGCGGCAAGATGGGGTTCGCGGTGGCGCGCGCCGCGCGCGAGGCGGGCGCCGAGGTCACGCTGGTCGCCGGGCCCGTGGCGCTCGCCACGCCGCGCGGCGTCACGCGCATCGACGTGCAATCCGCACAAAACATGCTCGAAATCGTTGACCAGCAAGCGCCAGAGGCTACTGTGTTCATAGCGACGGCGGCTGTGGCCGACTGGCGTCCGGCGGCGGTGGCGTTGCACAAGATCAAGAAGGACGGCGGCGGTGCGGCGCCGCAATTGGGCTTAGTCGAAAACCCCGACATCCTCGCCCGGGTGGCCGCCAGCGCGCGCGCGCGCAGCGGCGTGCTGTACTGCGTGGGATTCGCGGCCGAAAGCGAGAACCTGCTGGAGCATGCGCGGGCCAAGCGCGAGCGCAAGGGCGTGCCGCTGCTCGTGGGCAACATCGGCCCCGCGACCTTCGGGCAGGACGACAACGCGCTGCTGCTCGTGGACAGCGCGGGCAGCCACGAACTGGCGCACGCGAGCAAGCGCGAGCTCGGCCGCCAGCTCGTGGTGGAACTGGCGCACCGGCTCGCCGCCGCGCGCGGGCGCAATCCTGAGGGAGTGAATCCATGATGCAGACCCCCGACGACGGCCCGCCGGATGGCGATTTCGCGCGCTACGTCGAGCGGCTGACGGTGGCCCCGGTGGCCGCCTCCGGTCCCGCACCGGGCGCGCGCCCGCGGCCTGCGGCGCGTGCTGCAAGCGCTACCGCGGCGGGATCGCGCAAGGCATCCGCCCGGCCTGCGAAAGCCGTGGCGCAGCTCGCGGCGTCTTCGGCGTGGGTGCGCATTGCGCGCGCATCCACCGTCGCAGCGCTGATGATCGTGCTGGCGTGGTTGTTCGAGCCGCGGCTGCTGGTGCCGGCCGTGATACTGGGCGGGGCCTGGTACCTTGCGGCGCTGATCCGCATCGTGGCGCAGATGGTGCGCAGTGCACGCTGAAGCCCGGGCCATGCAGGTAGACCTGAAAATCCTCGACGAGCGCCTGCACGCGCAGATGCCGTCGTACGCCACGCCCGGCAGCGCGGGGCTCGACCTGCGTGCCTGCCTCAAGGCGCCGCTGCAGCTCGCGCCGGGGCAGTGGGAGCTCGTGCCCACCGGCATGGCGATCCATCTGCAAGACCCCGACTACGCCGCGCTGATCCTGCCGCGCTCGGGCCTGGGACACAAGCACGGCATCGTGCTCGGCAACCTCGTCGGGTTGATCGACAGCGACTACCAGGGCGAGCTGATGGTCAGTTGCTGGAACCGCAGCGCCGCGGCCTTCACGCTCGCGCCGATGGAGCGGCTCGCGCAGCTCGTGATCGTGCCTGTGGTGCAGGCGCGGTTTCGGTTGGTGGAAGAATTTGTCGCAAGCAAGCGCGGCGCAAGAGGCTATGGTTCCACCGGACGGCAGTGACGTTCCGGCAGAGGCGTGTTTTGTTCGAAGAGGTTTACATGAAGCAATTCTCTCGTGGCATCTCTACTTTCGGGGCCGTGGCCGTGACAGTCACGTTGGTCGGCTGCGCCAGCCAGCCGCGCTATACCAGCGCACAGCAGCGCTATTCCGTGCAGCAGGTGCCGGTCCACCAGAACCAGCCGGACCCGCAAGGCACGCTCCACGGCACGGTGGTCAACATCGAGCCGGTCACTCGCAGCGGCGGTACGGGCGCAACGGGCGCCGTGGTTGGCGGGGGTGGGACGCTGGCCGCGATCGCGGGCGTCGTGGTCGGCGCGCTGACGGGCAACGCCATCGAGCCGCAGGGCATACGCGGCATCGCCGGCTCGTCCTATGTCACGATCCGTTTCGACAACGGCGACATCCTGACCTACGAAGTGCCGACGCTGGGGAATGTGCGCAAGGGCGACCGCGTGCGCGTCTACCAAGGCCAGATCACGCGCATGTAGGCCCGGTTCAGTGCGCTGCGCCGCCGCCGGGCGCCAGCGGCTGCACGCGAAAGAAGCCCACGCCCGCGCTGCGGCGCTCGATTTCCTCCTCGGTCGCCTCACGCACCGCGTGGACCTTGATCTCGATGCGCAGCGCGATGCCCGCAAGCGGGTGGTTGCCGTCGAGCACCACGTGGTCGGGGTAGATCTGCGCCACGGTGTACAGGTGCTCGCGCGGCGCGTCGGCACTTGTGCCCGCGGGTAGTTCGCTGCCGTCGATCACCATGCCTTCCTCAAGCGCGGCGGGAAAGAGCGAGCGCGGTTCGAGGAACAGCAGCCCCTCGTGGTAGTCGCCGAACGCCTCTTCAGGCTCCAGGTGCAGTGACAGCGTCGCACCCGCGGCGTGACCGGCCAGCGCCTGTTCGATGCGCGCGAGCAGGTCGTCGCCGCCGACGAGGAACTCCACCGGGTCTTCGAGCACGTCCAGTTCCTCGCCCAGCGTGTCCTTGAGGACCCAGGTGAGCGCGACGACGCAGGGTTCGTTGATTTCCATAGGAGAATTGTCGCAGTACTTTGCCGCGGACGGAGGCGCGCGATGGACGTGGATCAAGCCCTGCCCTTGCTCGGCGGACTGAGTGCCGCGCAGTTCATGCGCCGTCACTGGCACAAAAAGCCCTTGCTCGTGCGCCAGGCGATCGCGGGCCATGCACCGCCGCTGTCCCGTGCAGGCGTGTTTGCGCTCGCGGGTGACGACGCGGTCGAATCCCGGCTGGTCGAGCGCCGCGCAGGGCGCTGGCACCTGCGCCACGGCCCGTTCCAGCGGCGCGCGTTGCCGCCGCTTTCCGCGCGCGAGTGGACGCTGCTGGTGCAGGGCGTGGACCTGCACAGCGAGGCCGCGCACGCGCTGCTGCAGCGCTTCGCCTTCGTGCCGCATGCGCGCCTGGACGACGTGATGGTGAGTTTCGCGACCGATGGTGGCGGCGTCGGCCCCCACTTCGATAGTTACGACGTGTTCCTGCTGCAGGCGCAGGGGCGGCGGCGCTGGCGCATTGGCCGGCAAAAAGACCTGACGCTGCAGGACGACCTGCCGCTGAAGATCCTCGCGCATTTCGAGCCCGAGGCGCAGTACGTGCTCGAACCCGGCGACATGCTCTACCTGCCTCCGCGCTGGGCGCACGACGGCATCGCCGAGGGCGAGTGCATGACGGTGTCCATAGGCTTTCGCTCGCCCACGCGCGCGCAGCTCGCGCACGAAGTGCTGGTGCGCGTGGCCGAGGTGACAGCGCAGGAGGGTGATGCCGCGCTGTACCGCGACCCGGCCCAACCCGCGGTGGCGCGCCCCGGTGCGATTCCGCAGCCGCTGCAGGCGTTTGCGCGCGATGCGGTGCGCCGCGCGCTCGCGCACCCCGATGCGATCGCGTGCGCGCTCGGTGAAGTGCTCACCGAGCCCAAGCCCCAGGTCTGGTTCACGCCGGGCGCGGGGGGAATGCTCGAGCGCGTGGTGCTCGATCGGCGTACGCGCATGGTCTATGACGAGCGCCATGTGTACATCAATGGCGCGAGCTGGCGCGCCAGCGGCCGCGATGCCACGCTGCTGCGGCGCCTGGCTGATACGCGCGAGCTCACGCCCGCCGAACTGGCGCGTGCCAGCGATACGGCGCTGGAGTTGCTCGGTTCGTGGTGCGACGCGGGCTGGGCGCATGGCGTGCAGCCCGGCGACGGAGGCACTCGTGGCTGAGGCAATCGCCGCGCCGCCGCTGCCGATGGGGCGTTTCGAGGGGCGCGAGGCTTTCCGCGCCTGGGTGCGCGCGGCGCTGGTTCATGCGGCCGACGATGGGTTGCGCGAGCTGGTCTGCAGCGACGCCGATTTTGCCGATTGGCCGCTCGGGGAGCGCGCCGTGGTCGAGGTGCTCGACCGGTGGGCCGGCGCGGGGCGGCGCCTGACGCTGCTGGCGGGGCATTACGACGCCGTCGTGCGCCTGCACCCGCGTTTCGTGCAGTGGCGCGTGCGCTGGGATCATCTTGTTACGGCGCGCAAGGCCCGTGTCGTCAACGCATCCGACCTGCCGAGCGTTCTCTGGTCACCGCGTTGGGTGTTGCAACGGCTTGACCCTGCGCGCTGCAGCGGCGTTGCCGGATCGGAACCTGATCGGCTCGTGTTGCAGCGTGAAGTGTTGAGCGAATGGCTGGAGCGCAAGAGCAGCCCGGGCTTTGCAGCCTCGGTGCTGGGCTTGTGACCGGTGAGGAGGGGGCATGTTCGGGTAATTCTGGATTGACAAATGCAATCTATAATTACGCAGAAATGCGCCGCGATCATCCTTCATGCGCGCGGACCCTGCCGGCCCATTGCGGGAAAAGGTGCGCCGGCAGTTTCAAAATGAATTTTCCTGACATTTTTCGTGGAACCCGTTATGAAATACTCCATCGTTCTGGCTTCGCTGGTTGCTGCTGCCGCGCTCGTGGCGTGCGGTAACAAGGAAGAACCCGCTCCAGCCCCCGCGCCTGCGACAGCCCCTGCCGCCGAGGCGGGCCAGGCTGCCGTGGATGCGGCCAAGGACGCTGCCGGCGCTGCGGCCGATGCCGCCAAGGACGCCGCAGGCGCCGCTGTTGACGCGACCAAGGACGCCGCAGGCGCGACGGCCGATGCGGCCAAGGACGCTGCTGGTGCCGCCAAGGACGCGGCGGGTAACGCGATGGATGCTGCCAAGGACGCCGGCGCCAGCGCGCTGGACGCCGCCAAGGCGGCTGGCTCGGGCGCCGTGGACGCCGCCAAGGCTGCGGGCGCTGATGCTGCCCAGGCTGCTAACGATGCCACCCAGGCTGCCAAGGATGCCGCCGATGCAGCGGCCAAGGCTGCGACCGGCAAGTAAAACCGCACGCACCGCCGCGCTTGCCCTGTCGTGGGCGACCGGCGCGGCAGGCAACCCAGCAAAAAGCCCTGATGGCGCGAGCCTCGGGGCTTTTTGCTGCGCCGCGGGGCGTCGGGTCAGCGGCGCCGCTATTTCAGGTCGTCGGCGAGCACGCGCAGGATGCGCTCGGCATTGGCGGAGGTGTCCGGCGTGCCGTGGGCGTCCAGCACCGACACCTGCGTCTGCTGGTCGTTGCTGCGCACGGCGATGCGGTAGCGTTCGGGCGCCGCGGCGTTGCTCGACGCGCCGAAGAGCTTGCCGAAAAAGCCTGGCTCCTTCTTTTCGGTGGGCGTCACGTAGCGCACGAAGTAGGTGCCCTGTGCGCGGTCGCGGTCTTCAACGGTGAAGCCGGTGCGGTCCAACGACAGCCCCACGCGCCGCCATGCGCGGTCGAACCCTTCGGCCATCTGCACCACATGGACGCCGTTGACCGTGGCCAGCGTGGCGCTGGGCGTCGCGGTCTGAGGCGCGGCGGCGACGACGGCCTTGGCCCGCTCCTCCGACACCCCGAGCTTGATCATGAGCCGACGCAGGAATTCGGTCTCGAGTTCGTGATCGGCCGGCCGTGGCTGCCAGGTCGTGTTGTCCTTTTCCTGGCTGGTGTAGACCTCGACCATGCCGCGGTGCGTGATGTAGATCGCGGTGGCGCCGCTGGCGGTACGCTCCAGGCGGGTGCGGAACTTGTCGCGCTCGCCGGTGGAGTAGAGCGAATCGAACACCTTGCCCAGCGTCTGGCGGATGATGTCCTGCGGGATCTTGGCGCGGTTTTCCGCCCAGTCGGTTTCCATGATGCCCAGCTGCGGCTGGTCCATCGCCAGCGTGAAGCCGTGTTCCACCCAGAAGTCGCGCACCGGCTCCCAGAGCGCGGTGGCCGGGCGGTCCACCACGAGCCAGCGTGCGTCGCCGTCGCGCTCGAAGTGCACGTCGCCGACCGTATTGGGCGCGGCGTCCAATCCCGCGCGGGCCTGCTGCGCGCGCCCGGCTTCGTAGGCCGCGGCTGAGGTCGAGCTGCCGGGCACGACATAACGCGTATCGGTCGACAGTTGCGTCAGATCGGGCGGCACTTCCAGGCTCGAACCCTTGACCGCGCTCTTGTAGTCGACTTTGTCACCCTCGAACACGGTACAGGCCGAGAGCGCGACGGCAAGGCCCAGCAGGCCGAGGCGGGTGGTTCGATTCACGTGGATATCCTTGCGGTGAGGAAGGGGGGCATCAGGTCAGCAGGCCGCTGGCGCGCAGCGCCGCTTCCACGGTCGCCTCATGCTGGCGGGCCAGCGGCGTCATCGGCAGGCGCAGCGTCGGGCCGCAGTGCCCCAGGCGCGCCATGGCCCACTTCACCGGGATCGGGTTGGCTTCGACGAACAGGTATTTGTGCAGCGGCATGAGCTGGCGCTGGATGCGCATGGCCTCGCGCGCGTTGCCCGCGATGGCCGCGACGCACATCTCGTGCATGAGACGCGGCGCGAGGTTGGCCGTGACGCTGATGTTGCCTTGGCCGCCGCAGAGCATCAGTGCCACGGCGGTGGGGTCGTCGCCCGAATACACCGCGAAGCCCTCGGGCACGTCGCGGATCAGCCATTGCGCGCGGGCGATGTCGCCCGTGGCTTCCTTGATGCCGACGATGCCCGGCACCTGCGCCAGGCGCAGCACGGTGTCGTGCTGCAGATCGGCGACCGAGCGGCCGGGCACGTTGTAGAGCACCATGGGCAGGTCGCCCACGGCCTCGGCAATCGCCTTGAAGTGCTGGTACTGGCCCTCCTGCGTGGGTTTGTTGTAGTAGGGCACCACCTGCAACTGGCTGTGCGCGCCGACCTTCTTGGCAAAGCGCGCGAGTTCGATCGCCTCGTGCGTGGAGTTGGCGCCGCAGCCCGCGAGCACGGGCACGCGCCCGGCGGACTGCTCCACCGACACGCGGATGATTTCGCAGTGCTCGTCCACGTTGACGGTGGGCGACTCGCCCGTCGTGCCAACCACGCTCAGGCAGTCGGTGCCTTCATGGACGTGCCAGTCGATGAGCTTGCGCAGCGTGGGGTAGTCCACGCTGCCGTCCTCGTGCATGGGGGTCACGAGGGCGACGGTACTGCCGGTGAATAGGGGGCTGCGGGAGGTCATGTCCGTGGCGAAAAACCGTAATGGGGCATTCTATGGCACGCACAACGGGATGCGCCGTGGCGTCGTTGACGGCGCCGCGGCGGGGCGAACCGCGACGATGCGCTGCACGAAGCGCTCGGGCGCGGTGAGAAAACCGTCCTCGTAGGCCACGATGCGCAGCCCGGCGCAGGCGTGCAGCAGCTCGCCGGGGCGCAGCAGAAAGTCGGGGCGCGAGGGCTTGCCCACCGTCTCGTTGCCCTCGGCGAAGGTTTCGTAGATCAGCACCCCACCCGACGCGACGCTGGCGACGATCGTGGGCAGCAGCGTGCGCCAGAGGTAGTTGGTGACCACCACGCCGCCGAAGGTGCGTCCGGCCAGCGGCCAGGGGCCGCCCTCGATGTCGGCGCAGATCGCCTCGCCCAAAGGTGCTATTGAGGCGATAGCTTCCGGCGCTCTATCCACGCCGGTTACCGGATGATTTCGTGCATGAAACCAGCGCAGATGCCGCCCCGCGCCGCAGGCCACGTCCAGCACGCGCGCGCCCGCGGGCGCCAGGTGCGACCAGCGCACGACCCAGTCCGAGGGCAGTAGCGATGCGTGCATCTCAGAAACAGGCCCAGACCTGCTCGGCCAGCAGCACCATGAAGCCCGGCTGCAGGTACAGCAGCACGCCGCCTGCGAGCGCCAGCAGCACCGCGGCCCAGAGCAGCCAGCGCGCGCGGGTCATGCCGCGTGCTCCGGCGCCCGCGCGATCGGCGTCTCGCGCACCGGCAGGTTGATGAGGCCGGCGGCCACGCCGAGCGCGATCGTGAGCCACCAGACCACGTCGTAGCTTGAAGTGGCGTCGTACAGCCAGCCGCCCAGCCACACGCCCATGAAACTGCCGAGCTGGTGGCTGAAGAACGCGATGCCGCTGAGCATCGAGAAGTGCTGCACGCCGAAGATCTGCGCCACCGCCGCATTGGTGGGCGGCACGGTGGAGAGCCAGAGCATGCCCATCAGCGCGGCGAAGACGTAGACCGAGGCCGCCGAGATTGGCACCAGCAGGAACACGCCGATCACCACCGCGCGCGTGAAGTAGATGAACGCGAGGATGTGGTGCTTGGCAAGCCGCTGCCCCAGCGCCCCTGCGGCGTACGAGCCCACGACGTTGAAGAGCCCGATCAGCGCGAGTGCGAACGCCGCCACCTGCGGCGACAGGGCGCGGTCCGCGAGGTAGCCGGGCAGGTGCACCGCGATGAACATCACCTGAAAGCCGCAGACGAAATACCCCGTGGTGAGCAGCAGGAAGGGCGGGTGGCCGAGCGCCTCGCCGATCGCGTGGCGCACGCTCTGGCGCCGCGGCGCGCGCGCGCTCGCGTGCATGCCCGGCTCGCGCAGTCCCCAGGCCAGCGGCACGATGAGCAGCACGGTGGCGGCGAGCGTGAGCAGCGCGGTCTGCCACCCCAGGCGCAGGATCATCTGCCCCTCGATCGGCATCAGCAGGAACTGCCCGAACGAGCCCGCGGCCGCCGCCACGCCCATGGCCCACGAGCGCCGCTCGGGTGGCAACTGGCGCCCGATCACGCCGTAGATGATGGCGTAGGTGGTGCCCGCCTGCGCCGCGCCTATCGTCACGCCGGTGGTGAGCGCGAACAGCAACGGCGTGGGCGAGAGCGCCATGCCCGCCAGGCCCAGCGCGTACAGCAGCGCGCCGCCCACGAGCACGCGAAACGCGCCGTAGCGGTCCGCGAGCATGCCGCCGAAGACGCCGATCAGGCCCCAGGCCAGGTTCTGGATGGCGAGCGCGAGCGAAAACGTCTCGCGCGACCAGCCCGTGGCCTGCGTGATCGGCAGCATCCACAGCCCGAAGCCGTGGCGTATGCCGGTGGAGAGCGTGACGATGGCCGCGCCGCACAGCAGGATCTGCGCGGCCGAGAGCCGGGGTGGCGTGGGGTGCATCGCCGCGACTGTAGCGAAATACCGCGTGCGGGGTGGCGCCGCCCGGTCGTGCATACTGGTGTTATATCCAGTCCTACAATGCGCCGCCATGTCCAAATCACCAATGCCCCTCGAGTATTCCGAAGGCACGATCCGCGTCCTCAAGGGCCTGGAGCCCGTGCGCCAGCGCCCTGGCATGTACACCCGCACCGACCACCCGCTGCACGTGCTGCAGGAGGTGATCGACAACGCCGCCGACGAGGCGCTGGCGGGCTTTGGCAAGAAGATCCGCGTGACGCTGCATGCCGACGGCTCCGTCAGCGTGGAAGACGACGGGCGCGGCATTCCGCACGGCCTGCATCCGCAGGAGGGCGTGCCGGTGCTGGAACTGGTGTTCGCGCGCCTGCACGCGGGCGGCAAGTTCGACAAGGGGCAGGGCGGTGCGTACAGCTTCTCCGGCGGGCTGCACGGCGTGGGCGTGAGCGTGACGAACGCGCTGAGCAAGCGCCTGGAGGTCGCCAGCTACCGCGACGCCCGCGTGGCGAGCATGGCGTTTGCCGGTGGCGAGGTGGCACAGGCGTTGTCGGTGCGCGAGCAGCAGGAGGGCGAGCGCCGCCACGGCACCACGGTGCGCCTGTGGCCCGACGCCAAATACTTCGAGTCGCCCCAGATCCCGCTGGCCGAGCTGGCGCACGTGCTGCGCAGCAAGGCCGTGCTGCTGCCGGGCGTGACGGTGCAGCTCATCGACGAAAAGAAGAAGGACACGCAAACCTGGCTCTACAAGGGTGGCCTGCGCGACTACCTGGAGCAGAGCCTGCCCGCCGAGCCGGTGCTGCCGCTCTTTGAGGGCGAGGGCTACGCGGGCGCGGACGACGACCACTTCGCCGAAGGCGAGGGTGCGCAGTGGGTGCTGGCCTTCACCGAGGAAGGCCACCCGGTGCGCGAGAGCTTCGTCAACCTGATCGCCACCACCGCCGGCGGCACGCACGACAGCGGCCTGCGCGATGGCCTGTTTCAGGCGGTCAAGGGCTTCATCGAGCTGCACGCCCTTTTGCCGAAGGGTGTGAAACTGATGCCCGAGGACGTATTCGCGCGCGCCAGCTACGTGCTCTCCGCCAAGGTGCTGGACCCGCAGTTTCAGGGCCAGATCAAGGAGCGGCTGAACTCGCGCGATGCGCTGCGCCTGGTCAGCAACTTCGTCAGGCCCGCGCTGGAGCTCTGGCTGAACGCCAACGTGGAATACGGCAAGCGCCTGGCCGAACTGGCCATCAAGGCCGCGCAGACGCGCCAGCGCGCCGGCCAGAAGGTGGAAAAGCGCAAGGGCAGCGGCGTGGCCGTGCTGCCCGGCAAGCTGACCGACTGCGAAAGCCGCGACACGGCGCTCAACGAAGTCTTTCTGGTCGAGGGCGACAGCGCCGGCGGCAGCGCCAAGATGGGCCGCGACAAGGAGACGCAGGCCATCCTGCCGCTGCGCGGCAAGGTGCTCAACACCTGGGAGGTCGAGCGCGACCGCCTGTTTGCCAACACCGAGATCCACGACATCTCGGTGGCCATCGGCGTCGATCCGCACGGGCCACAGGACGAGGTGGATCTGAGCAACCTGCGCTATGGCAAGGTCTGCATCCTGAGTGACGCCGACGTGGACGGCGCGCACATCCAGGTGCTGCTGCTCACGCTGTTCTTCCGTCACTTTCCCAGGCTGATCGAGACCGGCCACATCTACGTCGCGCGCCCGCCCCTGTACCGCGTCGATGCCCCCGCGCGCGGCAAGAAACCCGCCGCCAAGCTCTACGCGCTGGACGAGGCCGAGCTGAGCAGCATCCTCGACAAGCTGCGCAAGGACGGCGTGGCCGAAGGCAAGTGGGCCGTCAGCCGCTTCAAGGGCCTGGGCGAGATGAACGCCGAGCAGCTGTGGGAAACCACGCTCAACCCCGACACCCGGCGCCTGCTGCCGGTGCAGCTGGGCGGCTTCGACTTCGCCGCCACCGCCGCCGAGATCACCAAGCTGATGGGCAAGGGCGAAGCCGCCGCGCGCCGCGAGCTGATGGAGCTGCACGGGGATGCGGTGGAGGTGGATGTGTGAGGCAGCATTGGCGTGGGCTTGGTCTTGGGGTGATGCGATAATCAACATCAATAATCATCAAATCAGATGATTTCGAAGGAGGCTCTCATGCGAACGACCGTCACCATCGAAGACCTGCTCTACGAGGAAGCGCTGGCACTGGCCGATCCCGACATGGACAAGACCGAGCTGTTCCGCGAGGCCATCCGTACCTTCATCCGCGTGCAGGCGGGCAAGCGACTGGCGCGCCTGGGCGGGCAGGCACCGCGCATGGCCGATGTGCCACGACGGCGCGCGCCTGTTCGGACATCCGCGTGATGACTATGGGCGATGTTCTGGTGGACACCAGCGTCTGGATAGACCACTTCCGCCGCGGCAATGCGCGCCTCGCCGACTTGCTGGCCGGCGACGCCGTGCGCATGCATCCATTGGTGTTGCTGGAGCTCGCCTGCGGCACGCCGCCCGCGCCGCGCGCGCGCACCTTGGCCGACCTCGGGCGCTTGCGCCCAGCGGTGCAGGCCGGGCACGCGGAGCTGCTGGCGTTCATCGAGCAGGAACAGCTCTTCGACTGCGGCTGCGGCGCGGTGGACGTCCACCTTCTCGCCAGTGCACGCCTGATGCCGGGTGTGCGGCTGTGGACGCTCGACAAGTCACTGCAGGCGCTGGCGCAGCGGCTGGGCGTGGCGTGGAGCGGAACGACTCGGTGAACAAGCGGCTTGGGGCATTCCGTTGAAACCGCTTTTGTAAAACATGACAGATCAAACCATTTTGGACCTCACCCCCGCCGACCCCGGCGACGATGTGGCGCTGGCGACTTACGCCCAGCGCGCCTACCTCGAATACGCCCTCAGCGTGGTCAAGGGCCGCGCGCTGCCCGACGTGGCCGATGGGCAAAAGCCCGTGCAGCGGCGCATCCTGTACGCGATGGAGCGCATGGGCCTGGGTTATTCGGGTCCCAACGGCAACACCGCCGCCAAGCCGGTGAAGAGCGCGCGCGTGGTGGGCGACGTGCTGGGGCGCTTTCACCCGCACGGCGACAGCGCGGCCTATGACGCGCTGGTGCGCATGGCGCAGGATTTTTCGCAGCGCTATCCGCTGATCGACGGCCAGGGCAACTTCGGCAGCCGCGACGGCGACGGCGCCGCCGCCATGCGCTACACCGAGGCGCGCCTCGCCAAGATCACGCGCCTGCTGCTGGCCGAGATCGACCAGGGCACGGTGGACTGGGTGCCCAACTACGATGGCTCGACCGAGGAGCCGAAGCAGCTGCCCGCGCGCCTGCCGTTCGCGCTGCTCAACGGCGCCAGCGGCATTGCCGTCGGCCTGGCCACCGAGATCCCCAGCCACAACCTGCGCGAGGTGGCCGACGCCTGCGTGGCGCTGGTGAAGAACGCCAAACTGACCGACGACGAGCTGTTCGCCCTGCTGCCGGGGCCGGACTACCCCGGTGGCGGGCAGATCATCAGCAGCGAGGCGGACATCCGCGCGGCGTATGCCAGCGGGCGCGGCAGCCTGAAGGTGCGGGCGCGCTGGCAGATCGAGGACCTGGCGCGCGGCCAGTGGCAGCTGGTGGTGACCGAACTGCCGCCCGGCACCTCGGCGCAGAAGGTGCTGGAAGAAATCGAGGAGCTGACCAACCCCAAGGTCAAGACCGGCAAGAAGGCCGTGACGCAGGAGCAGAACCAGCTCAAGGGCACCATCCTCGCGGTGCTGGATGGCGTGCGCGACGAATCCAGCAAGGACGCGCCGGTGCGCCTGGTGTTCGAGCCCAAGAGCCGCACCGTGGGTCAGGACGAGCTGGCCAACACGCTGCTGGCGCACACCAGCCTGGAATGCAGCAGCCCCATCAACCTGACCAGCGTGGGGCTGGACGGCCGGCCGGTGCAGAAGAGCCTGCGCCAGATGCTGCTGGAGTGGGTCGAATTCCGCCAGCAGACCATCACGCGGCGCAGCCAGCACCGGCTGCAAAAGGTGCTCGACCGCATCCACATCCTCGAAGGGCGCCAGCTCGTGCTGCTGAACATCGACGAGGTGATCGCCATCATCCGCACCGCCGACGACCCCAGGGCGGCGCTGATGGCGCGCTTCAGCCTGACGGAGCGCCAGGCCGACGACATCCTCGACATCCGCCTGCGCCAGCTGGCGCGGCTGGAGGCGATCAAGATCGAGCAGGAACTGGCCGAGCTGCGCAAGGAGCAGGGCAGCCTGCAAGACGTGCTGGACAGCCCCGCCACGCTGCGCCGGTTGATGGTCAAGGAGATCGAGGCGGATGCGAAGGAGTTTGCCGACCCGCGCCGCACCCTGATCCAGGCCGAGAAAAAGGCCGTGGCCGAGGTCAAGGTGGTGGACGAGCCGGTGACGGTGGTCGTGAGCGAAAAAGGCTGGGTGCGCGCGCGCAGCGGCCACGGGCACGACGCGGCGGGCTTTGCCTTCAAGGCGGGCGACGCTCTGTACGGCACCTTCGAATGCCGCACGGTCGATCAACTGCTGGTGTTCGGCAGCAACGGGCGCGTCTACAGCGTGCCGGTCGCCAGCCTGCCCGGCGCGCGCGGCGACGGCCAGCCCATCACCACGCTGATCGAGCTGGAAGCCGGCACCGAGGCGCTGCACTACTTTGCCGGGCCCGAGGGCGCCACGCTGCTGCTGGCGGGCAGCGGTGGCTACGGCTTTCTGGCGCGGGTGGAACACATGCTCTCGCGCAACAAGAGCGGCAAGGCCTTCGTCAGCATCGGCGCGGGCGAGCAGGTGTGCCGGCCTTCGCTGGTGGCGCTGGGTTCAGATGCAAATGAGGCTCTGGCGCTTGATGGACAAGCGCCGGCGGCTATCGGCAGCATAGCGGCGACGCACGCGGCCTGCGTGAGCACGGGCGGGCGCATCCTGACGTTTGCCATCGGCGAGCTGCGCGGCATGGACAAGGGCGGGCGCGGCCTGATGCTGATGGCGCTGGAGACGGGCGACACGCTGGCGGGTGCGGCGGCTTACGTGCGCAGCGTGCGCATCACGGGTGTGGGGCGCGGCGGCAAGGCGCGCGAGGAACAGCTGGAAATCCGCAGCCTGAACAACGCCGCCGCCGCCCGTGGCCGCAAGGGCAAGGCGGGCAACTTCGGCTTCAAGCCGCGCGCCGTCGAGCGGGTGCAGTGATGGGCGGGCTCGACATCTCGCCGCTCGGGCTCGCGCTGTTCGTGCTCTTCGCGGTGCTCAGCGCGCTGCTGGGCCGCTGGCTGGGCGCGGGCTGGCGCGCGCGCCGGCGCGAACGCGAGGAAGCTGCGCGCCGCGCCAGCGAAAGCCGCCAGGCGCGCCGCGCGCGCGAGCGCCAGGAACGCAAGCGCTGAA
>JAIXLP010000095.1:62233-73185 GCA_026954015.1 Burkholderiales bacterium
AGCGAAAGCCGCCAGGCGCGCCGCGCGCGCGAGCGCCAGGAACGCAAGCGCTGAACCGGGCCGAGCCGGCGTTTTCTTACTCCTTGATGTTCGCCGCCTGCACGATCTTCTGGTTGCGTGCGTATTCGGCCTGCACGAACTTGCCCAGGTCCTCGGCTGAGCCGCTGCCCGGTTGCGCCCCTTGTTCCTGCAGCTTGGCGCGCACATCGGGGTCCTTCAGCACCGCGTTCAGCTCTTGGTTCAGGCGCTGCACCACCGCGGCCGGAGTCTTGGCGGGCGCGAAGATGCCGGTCCAGGCCAGCATCGAATAGCCCTTCAGGCCGGGCATTTCACCGAAGGCGGGCACCTGCGGCAGCGCCTCCAGCCGCTGGCTGCCGGTCATGCCCAGCGCCTTCAGCCGGCCGCCGTTCACGTTCGGGATGGCGCTGGTGCTCACCAGCATGGCCAGGTCGATCTGGTTGCCGATCACGTCGGTGGCGATCTGCGCGCCGCCGCGGTAGGGCACGTGCGTCACGAACAGGCCCTCGCGCTGCTTGATCAGCTCCATCGCCAACTGCAGCACGGTACCCACGCCCGAGGTGGCATAGCTGTACTTGCCCGGCTCGGCCTTGGCGAGCTTGACGAACTCGGCCCAGTTCTGCGCTGGCAGTCCGGGGCGGGCCACCAGCACCAGAGGCGCGGTGTTGAGCATGCCCACCGGCGTGAGATCCTTCAGCGGGTCGAACTTGAAGGCGGCCGGGTTGATCAGGCGGCCGATCGCCATCACGCTGTCCGGGGCGGCCACCAGGGTGTAGCCGTCGGGCGCCGCGCTGGCGGCCTTGGCCACACCGATGACACCGCCCGCGCCGGCGACGTTCTCGATCACCACCGACTGCTTTAGCCGTTCACCCAGCCGCGTGGCTACCAAGCGGGCGTTGAAGTCGACGCTGCCACCGGCCGTGTACGGCACGATCAGGGTGATGGGCTTGGCGGCGGGCCAGACGGTTTGGGCGGCGACGACGCTGGGCAGCGCGGCGGCCAGCAAAGCGACGAGAGCAAAGGGCCTGATGGAGGGCATGGTCAGTGTCCTTGTGGTGGGAGGGTTTCGGGGGAAAGGCGTTGATGCAGCGCATCAAATTCGGCCAACCATTGGGTGCGCCAGGCGCGGCGCTGGACGTCATCGATCCAGGCGCCGTCCAGGCCGTTTTGAAGGAATCCGCGCAGGTCGTCCAGGTCGAAGCCGAAGTCGCGCACCATCATCAGCCAGGCCTGCGTCGGTGTGACGTGGTGCAGCGTCGGGTCATCGGTGTTGGGGTGCACGCGCAGGCCCAGACCGGGCATGCGGCGAATCGGGTGATCCAGTGCCCAGCGCTCGGGCGGCAGCGTGCGCAGGTAGTAGGAGTTGGTCGGCACCACGGTGAACAGCACGCCGCGCTCGGCACACTCGCGCGCGAACGCCGGCTCGTCGACCACCGTGTAACCATGGTCGATGCGGTCCACCTTGAGCACATCCAGCGCGGTGCGCACGTTCGTCCACGGCGTGCCGAACTCGCCGGCGTGGGCGGTGGTCTTCAGGCCGGCGCGGCGCGCGTCGGCGTAGGCCTGGGCGAACAGCTCGGGCGGGCGCTCGGTTTCGCGGTAGTCGATGCCGATGCCCAGCGTGTACTCGCTGTGGTGCTGGGTGACCCACTCGACCATCTGCCGCGCCGCCTCGGGGCTGGCCTCGCGGTCGATGGCGGCCACCAGGCGGCCGGCGATGCCGTGGTCGGCCTCGGCATCGCCGATGGCGCGCACGATCGCCTCCTGCGCGCGGGCGAAGGGAATGCCCGATTCGGCCACGGTGCCGGTGGGGTTCCAGAAGAACTCGCTGTAGCGCACGTGGTGGGCCGCGGCGTCCTGCAGGTACTCGTAGGCTAGGCGGTGCAGGTCGTCGGGCGCGCGGATCAGCCAGGCGTCAAGCGCGCGCAGCACGCGCAGCACGCCCACGGGCTTGTCGCCGCGCGTGTAAAAGGCGCGCACCTCCGCGTCCGACAGCGGCATGCCGGCGCGCTGGTTCAGCGTCTCGAAGGTGGCCTGGCGCACGGTGCCGAACAGGTGGCAGTGCAGCTCGGCCTTGGGCATGGCACGCAGCATCGCCTCCAGCGTCAGCGGGGCGTCGGCGGGGGGAGACGGGGTGGCGGACATGGGGTGGAGTCTAGGAACGGATGGCCAAAAGTAGAAATGATGAATTTCTATAATTTCATTCATGGAAATGATGGGCCTGCCCGACGATCCGGCGCCGCTGCGCGCCTTGACGCTGCGCCACTTCCAGTGCTTCGTGGTGCTGGCGCGCGAGCAGCACTTCGGCCGCGCGGCGCAGCGCCTGTCGATCACCCAGCCCGCGCTGAGCAACGCCATCAAGCAGATGGAGCGCTTGCTGGGTGCGCCACTGCTGGTGCGCTCCACGCACCGCCTGGCGCTCACCGCGCTGGGCGCCGAGGTGCTGGAGCGCGCGGACTTCGTGGTCAACACCATGGATCAGGCGCTGCGCGACATCCGCGCCATGGTGGTGCTGGGCCGCGCGCAGGTGCGCATCGGCGTGATACCGTCGGCCGGCCGGCAGGTGGCGGCGGCGGTGGCTGCCTTCGAGGCACGCGTGCCCGAGGCGGCCCGCGTGGAGTGGGTGGACGCGCCCTCCACCGAGCTGGTGCAGCGCCTGCGCCGGGGCCAGCTCGACGTGGCGGTGGCGGCGATCACTGAGGCACCGGACGGTCTGGCCTGTGTGGACCTGTTCCGTGACCCGCTGGTGCTGGTGGTGCACCGCGACCACCCGTTTGCCGCCGCGCGCCGCGCCAGCTGGAAGGCGCTGGGCCGCGAGCGGCTGGCGCTGTTCGAGAGCGGCAGCATGCCGGCGCTGGGTGGGCCAGCGCGCGTCCAGTTCGGCGAGGGCGGGCCGCAGCCCATCCGGCTGCGCTATGCCGAGACGCTGTACGCGCTGGTGCGCAGCCGGCTGGCGGTGGGTCTGATGCCGCGGCTGTACACCGTGGCCCTGCGCGACCCGCAGCTGCGCGTGGTACCGCTGGGCCAGCCCCGGATCGAGCGGCGCGTGGTGCTGCTACGCCGGGCCGAGCCGCTGCGCAGCGCGGCCGCCCGGCGGCTGGTCGAATACCTGGGCGAGCAGCTGCCATCGCTGGCCGGGGGCGAATCGCCGGTCGAAAAACTATCGAATCGATAGTTGTCAGCGCAGTACGAATATGTATTTCAGACCTATTTTTGTATAAATCGCTTGCTGGAAAAGCGCTGGCAGCTATCGGCGCGATAGCAGTCACGCACGTCGCCTGCGTATCGGCGGGCGGGCGCATCCTGGCGTTCGCGATCGGCGAGCTCAAGCACATGGACAAGGGCGCGCGCGGCCTGACCCTGATGGGCCTGGAGGCAGGCGACGCCCTGGCCGGTGCGGCAGCCTACGTGCGCAGCGTGCGCGTCAGCGGCCTGGGCCGGGGCGGCAAGCCGCGCGAGGAGCAGCTCGAAATCCGCAGCCTGAACAACGCGCTGGCGGCGCGCGCGCAAGGGCCGGGCCGCGAATTTCGGCTTCAGGCCGGACGACATCGCGCGGGTGCAGTGATGGGCGGGCTCGACATCTCTCAGCTCGGGCTGGCGCTGCTGGTCGTCTTCACGCTGGCCAGCGCGCTGCTCGGGCGCCGGTTGCGCGAGCGCCGCGAAGGCCGCTGAACCAGGCAGGCTTTTGCGGCGGTGTTCAGCCCACTTCCGCGATCAGCTCGATCTCCACGCACGCGCCCAGCGGGATCTGCGCCACGCCAAACGCGCTGCGCGCATGCTTGCCCGCGTCGCCGAAGACCTGGCCCAGCAGCTCGCTGGCGCCATTGGTCACCAGGTGCTGCTCGGTGTAGTCGCCGGTGGAGTTCACGAGACTCATCACCTTCACGATGCGCCGGACGCGGTTCAGGTCGCCGCCGCAGGCCACCTGCAGCGTGCCCATGAGCTCGATGGCCACGCCGCGCGCCGCCTGCCGGCCTTCGTCGGTCGTCATGGTCTTGCCGAGCTGCCCCACCCAGGGCTTGCCGTCCTTGCGCGCGATGTGGCCGCTCAGGAAGAGGAGGTTGCCGCTTTGCACGTAGGGCACGTAGGCGGCGGCGGGCACCGCCACGGGCGGCAGCGTGATGTTCAGGGCGTGGAGCTGGTCGTAGACGGACATGGCGTTCCTTCAAGGGTGATGCATCGGTGTGGAGCGCGCCGCGTGGCGCGACCGGTCGGTGCGGATTGTCGCGCGTTTGCCGCGCCGCTCCTGCGTCGCCGGCTCAGTTGCCCGCCATGCGCCGGCGGATGTCGTCGCGCAACTGCTTCTTGTCGATCTTGCCCACCTTGGTCATCGGGAGCTGCTCGACGATTTCGAGCCGCTCGGGAATCTTGAACGCCGCCACGCCGCGCGCGCGCATGCTGCGCACCACGTCCTGCAGCGTGACGTCGCAGCCGCTCTTGAGCGTGGCGTAGAGGCACACGCGCTCTTCGAGTACCGGGTCGGGCATCGCGACGGCGGCGGCCATCTCGATGCCGTCCACCTGGTAGGCCAGGCTCTCGACCTCCTCGGCGGAGATGTTCTCGCCACCGCGCAGGATCATGTCCTTGTCGCGCCCCGCGACGATGAGGTTGCCGTCCGCGCGGCGCACCACGATGTCGCCGCTCGCGTACCAGCCGTCGAAGAACGACTGGCGGTTCTTCTCGGGCTCGTCGAAGTAGCCGCGCGGCGTGTACGGCCCGCGCGTGAGCAGCGCGCCGGGTGTGCCATCGGGCACGTCCTGCCCCGCGGCATCCACCACGCGCACTTCATCCGCGGGGCACACCGGGCGCCCCTGCGTGTGGTGGATCGCCTCCCCGGGGTCGTCCAGACGCGTCATGTTGATGAGCCCCTCGGCCATGCCGAAGACCTGCTGCAGCGTCGCGCCCAGCACGCTGGCCACGCGCGGCGCAAGCTCGTCGGGCATGCGCGAGCCGCCCACTTCGAGCACCTTCAGGCTATGCCCGCGCAGCGTGCCGTGCGCGCGCTGGTGCTCGATCCAGGTCTGCGCCACGGCGGGCACGACCGCGGTGACGGTGACCTGCTCGGCGTCCATCGTGGCGAGCGCCGTCTCGGCCGAGGGCGTGGACATGACCACGCGCCCGCCCGCGAACAGCGTGCCCAGCCACCCCGGGCAGCCGAGCGGGAAGTTGTGCGCCGCCGGGATCACCACCATGTAGACGGTGCGTTCGTCGATGCCGCCGATCTCGTTGCACCAGCGGATGTTGCAGGCGTAGTCGTCGTGCGTGCGCACGATGAGCTTGGGCGCGCCGGTGGTGCCGCCCGACAGCAGCATCAGCGCTACGTCGGCGCCGATCGGTGCATGGGCGGCGTCGTCCAGGCGCGCGCTGTCGGTGAAGGCGTCGGCCAGGCGCAGCATGCGCGCGCCGCCCGCCACGGCGTCCGGCTCGCCGCGCACGAGGATGGTGGCGACGCTGGCGACGCTCCCCGCCACCTGCCGCGCCACGGCGCGCAGATCGTCCTGCCTGTGCTGCTGCGTGATGACGAGCGCGCGTGCGCCCGCCTTGGCGGCCACGTGCGTGAGCTCGTGCTGGCGGTGCGCGGGCAGCGCCATCACCGGCACCACGCCGACGCGCAGGCATCCGAGCGTGACGGCCGCGAATTCCCAGCAATTGGGCAGTTGCAGCACCACGCGATCCCCGGGCTGCAGGCCGTGGTCGAGCAGGTACTGCGCAAACGCGCCGGCGCGCTCCCACAGCGCGCGGTAGCTCAGCCGCGTGGCGCCTTCCACCAGCGCGACCTGGTCGGGGCGTTCGGCAACGCGCTCGGCGATCCAGGCGGTGACCGGGCGGCCCTGCCAGTAGCCCTCGCGGCGGTAGCGCTCGGCAAGCTCGGGCGGCCAGGGAGTGGTGCCTGTGGTGATCCAGGGGGTCGTGCGTGGCATGGGTTCAGCGTGGGGTGGGGAAGCCGGCGGTATCGAACGCCACCGCGTCGGCGCGGCCCGAGAGCACCACGGTGGCGGCGCAGTCGGCGGCGCTGGTCGCGCGCCGCGCCGCCAGCGCTTCGGCATCGTCGACGATGAGCGCCACCCGCTGGTGCGCAAGCCGCACGTGCTCGGCGCAGAGCGTGCGCGCCAGGTGGTTGCCGCCGTGGATGACGACGGCATCCGGCTGCGCGGCGCACAGGGCGTCGAGCGCGGTGGTGGTGGCGGCATCCAGGCGCGTGGTGCGCAGCGACGGCGCGGCGTACAGCGGCAGCGCGGCGCCGCCCGCAGTGAGCGTGACGGCGCCGTCGCTCAGTTCGATGGCGTCATCGGCCGGCGTGCGGCTGCGCAGCAGGCGGGTGCGCAGCGTCAGGTCGCCGACCTTCAGGGGCGTGCCCAGCACCGCATGGCCATGCGCCTGCAGCCAGGCCTGCTCGCTCGCGTGCACGAAGGCTGCATCGCGCCGACGCATTTTTTCCGCGGAGATCGACCGGCTGAAAAAGTGAAAGCCGAACTGCCAGGGCGGCAGGCCGCGCTCATAGGCGCCGAAATGGTCCCACCACGAGAGGCTGGGCAGCGCCGAGTTCTGGATCTTGGCGACCTCGGGCACACGCACCGCCTCGAAGTCGGTGATCGCCGCGTCCAGCGCGCCGGGGTGGCGCGCGACGGCCGCGGCCAGCGCGGCGGCGTCTTCCATCGCCATCTTGGTGCCTGAGCCGACCGAGAAGTGCGCGGTGTGCACCGTGTCGCCGATGAAGACCACGGGCGTGCCGCGCCCGGTGTGCGCGTGCCAGCGCCCGGTCAGCCGCGTGCGGAAGTTTGCCCAGCGCGAGTTGTTGCCCACGAGCGGGTGGCCGTCGATCTGCGCGGCAAAGAGCTGCTCCAGAAAGCGCTGCGAGACCTCGTCCGACGGGCCGGGCGGCGTGGCCATGTCGAACCGGTCCAGCCCCGCGGCGCGCCAGGTGGCCTCCTCGGTTTCGACGATGAAGGTGCTCAGGCCGTCGCCGATCGGGTAGCCGTGCACCGCGAAATTGCCGTCCTGCCAGCGCTGGTGCAAAAAGGTGAGGCCCGGCAGCTCGTAGGTGGTGGCAAACCAGATGAACTTCACCGCGGCGGTATCGATCGTGTGCCCGAGCCCGGCGGCAAAGCGTGCGCGTGTCGCGGAATTGGCGCCGTCGGCCGCGACGATGAGGTCATAGGCACCGCCCGTGTCCAGCGCGGCCACGTCGGCCTCGTGCTGGTAGTGCAGCCGCGCGCCGAGCGCGGTGGCACGTTCGCGCATGGCGTCGAGCAGCGTGCGCCGGTGCACCGCCGCCATGCCGTTGCCCGCGGCGGCCGCCAGCGCCCCCTGGTTGTGCACGCGGATCGTGTCCCAGTGGCGGCCGTGCGCGTTCAGCACGTCCTGCAGCACCGGATCGACGCGGTTGATGTAGTCCAGCGTGGCGTCTGAGAACACGACGCCGAAACCGAAGATGTCCTCGGCGCGGTTGCGCTCGAACACGTCCACCTCGGCTCCCGGCAGCGCGTGCCTGAGCGCAATCGCCGTGAACAGCCCGCCCGGACCGCCACCGATGCAGGCCACGCGCAGCGATGTGGGGGGTGAAGCAGGCGTGGTGGGGGCATGGGGCATGGCGCGGCGCTCAGGGTGGGAGTAGCGATATTGTGTGACGCAAAAATATGATTGTCAATATAAACGTCACATATCAGTCGCAAGCTCGGCCATCTGCGCCGCCGCGGGCGTGGCCAGCGCCTGCTCGCACGCAAGAAACAGCGCGTGTGCCGCGCTGCCGCGCCAGTCGCTGGGCAGCAGCTCCTCGGGCAGGTCGGGGTCGTGGAACGGATAGCGGCGCCACGCCTGCAGCAGGCGCATGCGTTCGACCACGGCCTGCGCGCCGGGCACGCCGCGGCGGTAGGCGGGCAGCCGCTGCGTGAACGCGTCGATGAACTCCTGGTACGCCGCGCTCAGTGCCGGAAGGTCCCAGCAGTGCTCGGCCATCTGGCGGTCCGCCAACAGGCTGCCCGTGCGGCTGTGCAGGAAGCGCAGCGCCTGTGCGTCGCCGCCTTCGAGCATTTCACCCACCCAGATGCGCCGGTCGTGGGGCGAGAACCAGACCTCGGGCGCGTACTGGCCAAAGCCCCACCAGCGCAACGCAGTGGCGATGCGCCGCAGCCCTGCGGGGCTTGCGCGTTGCGGCGTGACCAGCGCCTGCGTCCACTCGCGCTGCCACGCGCCGCCTTCGCGGCCATAGATACGGGTGCGGCCATGGTCGAGCAGCCGCCAGGTGCGCTCGCTCGGCGCGTAGCTGACCTCGCGGCCTTCGCGGCTCGAGGTGAACCAGCCGTCCTTGCGCAGCCGCGTCATCGTCGCGCGCACTGTCGCGGGTTCGACATCGAACAGTTGCAGCGCGGCGGTGAGCGCCTGCAGCCGCGCGGCGCCGTCGGGCTGGTAGCGGAAATATTGTCCGTAGAGGTCGAACACCAGCGCGCGGGAGTTCATGGTGTGATGCCGGTCATGCATTTGGAGTGACGCAATGCTATAGATAATTCCACTTGATGTCACGCATCGAACCGGGCGATGGCTCCGCTTCTTTCCTGCAGTGCCGATAGCATTGCGGCCATGCCTGCCGCATCCGGTACGCCCGAACCCGCCCGCCGCACCGCGTGGCTGTTGCCGGGGCTGCTCGTGGGCTGGCTGGTGGGCACGGCGCTGCAGTTGCAGCAGGCGGCGCTCTGGGGCGGTGGGTACTACGCGGGCGTGCTGGTGCTGGGTGCGCTGGCGTGCGCCGTCGCGCTGGCCGCCCGGCGGCATGCGTGGGCGCGGTGGGGCGTCGTGGGGGCCGGGGTGCTGTTCGCGTTCGGCGCCTGCGGGGTGCGCTCCGTCGTATATGCGGGGGACGCGCTTGCGCCCGCGCTGGAGGGCCAGGACGTGCGCGTGACCGGCGTCATCGCCGCGATGCCGCAGCTGCGCGGCAGCGACGTGCGGCTGCGCTTCGCGGTCGAGTCCGCCGAACGCGATGGCGCGGCGGTGCATCTGCCCGCGCTCGTCGATCTGACCTGGTACGCGAGCGACTTTGGCCGCGAGGAGCGCACGGTGCCCGCGTTGCGCGCGGGCGAGCGCTGGCGCCTCACGGTGCGCCTGAAGGCGCCGCACGGCGCGGTGAACCCGCACGGGTTCGACTACGACCTGTGGAGGTGGGAGCAGGGCGTGCAGGCCAGCGGCTACGTGCGCACCAGCGGGCGGCTCGACGCGCGCCTGGGCGCGCCCGAGCGGCTCGCGCAGACCTGGCGCTACCCGCTGGAGCAGGCGCGCCAGCGGGTGCGCGACGCCGTCGTGCGCACGCTGGCCGCCGACCCTGCCGACGGCGCGCGTGCGCGGGCCGCGGGCGTGGTCGCGGCGCTCGTCACCGGCGACCAGCGCGCGATCGAGCGCGGCGACTGGCAGCTCTTTCGCATCACGGGTGTCGCGCACCTCATGAGCATCTCCGGCCTGCACATCACGATGTTCGCGTGGCTGGCGGCGCTGCTCGTGGGCTGGTTGTGGCGGCGCTCGGCGACGCTGTGCCTGGCCGTTCCCGCGTCCTCGGCGGCGCTCGCAGGCGGCGTGCTGCTGGCCACGGCCTACGCGCTTTTCAGCGGCTGGGGCGTGCCCGCGCAGCGCACCGTCTGCATGCTCGCCACCGTCGCGCTGCTGCGCCTGTCGGGGCGGCGCTGGCCGTGGCCGCAGGTCTGGCTGCTGGCCTGCGCGGTGGTGCTGGCCTTCGACCCCTGGGCCATGCTGCAGGCCGGGTTCTGGCTCAGCTTCGTCGCGGTGGGGATACTCTTTGCTATCGATAGTGGAGCTGCCAGCGCTCGCGGGACGGGCGTTATAGCCCGATTTGCCTTGATGCTGCGCGAGCAGGCGCGCATCACCGTGGCGCTGGCGCCGCTCACGCTGCTGCTGTTCGGCCAGATCTCGCTCGTCGGACTGGTGGCCAACCTGCTGGCGATTCCGTGGGTCACCGTGCTCGTCACGCCGCTGGCGATGCTGGGCGTGCTGTGGGCGCCGCTGTGGCAGGCGGCGGCGTGGTGCGTTCAGGCGCTGGCGCTGTGGCTCACGTGGCTCGCCTCGTGGCCGCTGGCGCAGCTCACGCTGGCGCAGGCACCGCTGTGGGCCGGGGCGGCGGCGGTGCTGGGCGGCGCGCTGCTCGTGCTGCGCCTGCCCTGGGCGGTGCGGCTGCTCGCGCTGCCGCTGATGCTGCCCGCGCTGTGGTGGCAGGTGCCGCGCCCCGCGCCGGGGCAGTTCGACCTGCTGGCGGTGGACGTGGGCCAGGGCCAGGCGGTGCTGCTGCGCACCGCCACGCACAGCCTGCTGTACGACACCGGGCCGCGCTACGGCGAGGATGCCGACGCGGGCCAGCAGGTGCTGGTGCCGCTGCTGCAGTCCACGGGCGAGCGGCTCGACCGGCTGGTGCTGAGCCATGGCGACAGCGACCACATCGGCGGAGCGGCTGCCGTCATCGCGCAGCAGCCGCATGCCGACGTGCTCGGCTCCATCCCCGCGGACCACCCGCTGCAGGCGCTGCGGCCCATCGCGCCGTGCCGCGCCGGGCAGGCCTGGCAGTGGGACGGCGTGCGCTTTGCCGTGCTGCACCCGGGCGAGCTGCCGATCGAGGGTGCCGCGTCGCCCCGCGGTTTGCCCACCAACGCGCGCAGTTGCGTGCTGCGCATCAATGCCGAGGGCGGCGTCGCCGCGCTGCTCACCGGCGACATCGAGCGCGCGCAGGAGCAGCAGCTCGTGCAATCCGGCGCGCCGCTCGCCGCCGACGTGCTCGTGGTGCCGCACCACGGCAGCAAGACCTCGTCGAGCGACGCCTTCCTGGATGCGGTGCAGCCCGCCACCGCACTCGTGCAGGCGGGCTACCGCAACCGCTTCGGCCACCCCGCGCCGCCGGTGGTGCAGCGCTATGAAGAACGCGGCATCGCGCTCGTGAACAC
>JAIXLP010000052.1:0-4023 GCA_026954015.1 Burkholderiales bacterium
TGTGCATGAAGAACTTGCGGCCCTGCTCGGTGACGATGCCGGTCGCGTCCTGCCCGCGGTGCTGCAGCAGCAGCAAGGCGTCATAGATGAGCTGGTTGACGGCGCCCTGGCCCACGACGCCCACGATTCCGCACATGGTTCCTACCCTTCAACGGTGGCGCGCACGCCACCGCGATTACGTCGGCGCCGTCCAGCCACTGGGCAGCACCGGCCCCAACCCATTGACCGCGCCCTGCAGCAGCGGCGCCAGGCGCGACGCCTGCCACCACGGCTCGGAGGGCAGCGGCGTGTAGCCCGCCGCCCAGACGACGACGATGAGCAGCAGCACCCCGCGCGCCACGCCGAACAGCGCGCCCAGCGCCCGGTCCGCGGGCCGCAGCCCGGCGGCAGTGATGAGCTTGCGCGCCAGCGCCGCGAGCAGCCCGCAGGCAAACACCACGGCGATGAAGAGCAACGCAAAGCCCGCCGCCGGCCGCCACGACGCATCCCCCGCGCCCCAGGGCAGCAGCGCACCCGCATCCGCGGCGAACCAGCGCGCCACCACGAAGGCCAGCACCCAGCCCGCAAGCGAGAGCACCTCGAACACGAACCCGCGCCACGCGCCCAGCAGCAGCGATACCGCCAGCACCGCGAGCAAGGCCCAATCGAGCGTGGCCATGGCAGTACGCTAGAGCGTCAGCACCACGCCATCAAGGCCCAGGCCCTTGACGCGGTCCAGCACCTTGCCGGCCTCGGCGCGACTGGGAAACGGCCCGATGCGCACGCGCGTGGTGGGCACGCCGCCCTTGGCCTGCACGTCCTGCGCGTAGGTCTTGATGCCTGCGCGCTCCAGCCGCGCACGCACCTCACGTACCTTGCCCTGGTCAGCATACGCGCCCACCTGGACAATGAAGCGTTCGCCCTTCGCACTCGCCGCGGGCGCGGCGGCGCTTGCCACGGCCGCCGGCGCACTGCCTTCGAGCAGCGCACGTGCACGCGCACCGTCGTTGTTGCCCGCGGGTGCGGCCGGCCTGGGCTCGGCATGCGCGGACGCCCTGGGTTCGGGTTTCGGCTCAAGCTTGGGTTCAGGCTTGGGTTTGAGTTCGGCCTTGGGCACGGATGGGGCCTGCGCCTCCGGTTGCGGCGGCTCGGCGGGCGCCTTGGCCGCGGGGCTGGCCCCTACCTGCTCCTCGCCGGGAGCCAGACCCGCTCCCGTGGGCGCCGGGGCGGGTTCGGCCGCCGGGCGGTCCGCGGCCAGCGGCGGCGCGGCGGTGCGATCGGGGATGTCGATGGCAACGTTCACCGGCACGGTGCGCGGCTGGGTGTCGAAGACCATCGGGAAGACGATCACGCCCGCAAGCACCAGCACCACCGCGCCGATGAGGCGGTGGCGCGCGCGGCGGCGCAATTCCTCGATGCTCGCCGCCTGCGGTGCGCGGCCCCGCCTGGACGATCCCTTGCCGGACTCCTGTGGCCCGGCTGCCCAGGGGAACTTGAAAAATGCCATGAAAACGCTGAGGACTGGGGCGTGCTAGGCGTCGAAATGCTTGCCGTGCATCTGCGGCACGCCGTTCTTGAGGATGCCGCCGACCGTGTAGAACGATCCGAAGACGACGATTCTATCAGTGAGCCTCGATGCGGCGATGGCCGCGTCCAGCGCCGTCTGCGGGTCGGCGAAGGTGGCGCTCCTGACGATGCGCCGCCCGCCTCCGCCCTCGCCCGCGCTGCCGCGCCGCGAACGCGTCACCGACAGGTGCGGCTGCTCGTCCTGCGCCCTGGCCGCCTGCGCCAGATCGACGCGCGGCGCGTCGTCCTGCTGCGCCGGGGACGGTGCGTGCAGCGCCTCCTGCTGCGCGTGCAAGTGCTCCCAGCGCTCCTGCAGGTGCGCCGCGGTCTCGGCGCGCGGCGTGGGCAGGTCGGTGAAGTACCAGCGGTCGATGAGCGGCCCCATCTTTTCGAAGATGCCGGTGATGTCCTTGTCCGCCATCGCGCCAAACACCGCATGCGTCAGGCGAAAGTGCCCCATCGTGCCCATGCTCGCGGCCAGCGCCGCCACCGCGTGCGGGTTGTGCGCCACGTCCAGCACCACCACGGGCTGGCCCGGCGCCACCTCGAAGCGCCCCGGCAGCTCCACCAGCGCCAGCCCCGCGCGCACCGCCTGCGCGGAGATCGGCAGCCGCTCGCGGATCGCCTCCAGCGCCGCCAGCGCGCCCGAGGCATTGAAGAGCTGGTTCGCCCCGCGCAGCGCCGGGTAGGCCATGCCCGCGTAGCGCCGCCCGCGCCCGGCCCACGACCACTGCAGCTTGTCGCCCGAGTAGTTGAAGTCGGTGCCAAAGCGCCACAGGTCCGCGCCGATGGCGCGCGCGTGCTCGATCACGCTCTCGGGTGGCACCGGGTCGCACACCACCACGGGGCGGCCCGCGCGCATGATGCCCGCCTTCTCGCGGCCTATGGCTTCGCGGTCCGGCCCCAGGTACTCGGCGTGATCCACGTCGATGCTGGTGATGACCGCGCAATCGGCGTCGATCACGTTCACCGCGTCCAGCCGCCCGCCCATGCCCACTTCGAGCACCGCCACGTCCACCCGCGCCTGGCTGATGAGGCGCAGGATCGCGAGCGTGGTGAATTCGAAGTACGTGAGCTGGATTTCGTCGCCGTTTTCGACTCTGGCGCGCTCCACCGCTGCGAAGTGCGCTATCAAATCATCGGGCTTGACGGTCTCGCCGTGGATGCGGCAGCGCTCCTCGAAATGCACGAGGTGCGGCGAGGTATAGACGCCGGGCCGGTAGCCCGCCTGCAGCGCCACCGCCTCGATCATCGCGCAGGTGGAGCCCTTGCCGTTGGTGCCCGCCACGGTGATCACCGGGCAGTCCAGGCGCAGGCCCAGGCGCTCCTTGACCCGCGCAACGCGCTCCAGGCCCAGTTCTATCGTGTGCGGATGCAGGCGCTCGCAGTACTGCAGCCAGCCCTCGAGGGTGTCGGGAAGATCTTTCATGGAACCGGGGATTGTCGTGCACGCGCCGCCCGGCGATGATCGCGCGCATGAGCAACCCCAGCCCCATCGTCCTTTACGGCATCCCGAACTGCGACACGGTCAAGAAAGCGCGCGCCTGGCTCGCCGAACGCGGCGTGGACTACACCTTCCACGATTTCAAGAAGAGCGGGGTGAGTGCGCCAGAGCTTCAGCGCTGGGCCGATGCTCTCGGCTGGGAGGCGCTGCTCAACCGCCGTGGCACCACCTGGCGCAGGCTGGACGCCGCCACGCAGGCCGGCGTCATCGATCAGGCGAGCGCCTGCGCGCTGATGCAGGCGCGGCCCTCGCTCATCAAGCGGCCGGTGGTCGAATGGGGCGGCGCCGTCACCGTCGGGTTCGACGAAGCGGACTGGATGCGGCGTTGCGGCTGACGTTTACGCAGCTTTACCTGCCAGGAGCGCACGTTTCATGCATGCAACCTAAACTTTTGCGCAGACTCCAACGTTGAGAGCATCGAACAGGAGCTAGGTCATGAACAGAATCCTCACGCTCAGTCTTGCGGCGGCGGCCGCGGCCCTGGCGCTGCAGGCGCAGGCGCAGGGGCAGGAAATGGGGCGCGTGCTGTCCGTCACGCCCGTGACGCAGCAGGTGGCGGTGCCGCAGCAGGTCTGCGGCAATGAAACCGTCTACACCCCGGCGCGGCCGACCAACGGCGCGGGCGCCGTGATCGGCGCAATCGCTGGCGGCATTCTTGGACACACGGTCGGCGGGGGCGGCGGGCAGGCGCTGGCCACCGGCATCGGGGCCATCGGCGGCGCCATCGTGGGCGACAGCCTGGAAGGCAGCCGCGGCGGCTACCAGACGGTGCAGCGCTGCACCACGCAGACGCGCTACGACACGCAGGCGCTGGGCTACGACGTGGTCTATGAATACGCCGGCCGCCAGTACAGCGTGCGCACGCAGACCGATCCGGGGCAATGGATCCCGGTGACGGTGCAGCCGGCGGTGCAGGCGCCGCTGCCACCGGCGCCGGTGGCCAGCTACCCGGACTACGCCACCTACCCGCAGGC
>JAIXLP010000052.1:4231-71909 GCA_026954015.1 Burkholderiales bacterium
CCCGCGCGGCGCTGCCATGGCAACCATCCTGCAATCGCTCCCCGTCGGCCACAAGGTCGGCATCGCCTTCTCGGGCGGCCTCGATACCAGCGCCGCGCTGCGCTGGATGAAGAACAAGGGCGCCCTGCCCTACGCCTACACCGCCAACCTCGGCCAACCCGACGAGGACGACTACGACGCAATTCCGCGCAAGGCGATGGAGTACGGCGCCGAGAAGGCGCGCCTGGTGGATTGCCGCACGCAGCTCGCGCACGAGGGCATCGCCGCGATCCAGTGCGGGGCGTTTCACGTGCGCACCGCCGGCGCCACCTACTTCAACACCACGCCGCTGGGCCGCGCCGTCACCGGCACCATGCTGGTGGCCGCGATGAAGGAGGATGACGTGCACATCTGGGGCGACGGCTCCACCTTCAAGGGCAACGACATCGAGCGCTTCTACCGCTACGGGCTGCTCACCAACCCGCAGCTCAAGATCTACAAGCCGTGGCTGGACCAGCAGTTCATCGACGAGCTGGGCGGGCGCGCCGAGATGTCGGCCTTCATGACGAAGGAAGGCTTCGGCTACAAGATGAGCGCCGAGAAGGCGTACAGCACCGACAGCAACATGCTCGGCGCAACGCACGAGGCCAAGGATCTGGAATTCCTGAACAGCAGCGTGCGCATCGTCAACCCCATCATGGGCGTGGCCTACTGGAAGGACGATGTGGCCGTGAAGGCCGAGGAAGTCTCGGTGACGTTCGAGGAAGGCCAGCCGGTGGCGCTCAACGGCCATGCATTCAACGACCCGGTGGAGCTGTTCCTGGAAGCCAACCGCATCGGCGGGCGCCACGGCCTGGGCATGTGCGACCAGATCGAAAACCGCATCATCGAAGCCAAGAGCCGCGGCATCTACGAGGCGCCCGGCATGGCGCTGCTGCACACCGCCTACGAGCGGCTCGTGACCGGCATCCACAACGAAGACACGATCGAGCAGTACCGCCTGAACGGCCTCAAGCTCGGGCGCCTCTTGTACCAGGGCCGCTGGTTCGACCCGCAATCCATCATGCTGCGCGAAACCGCCCAGCGCTGGGTGGCGCGCGCCGTGACCGGCACCGTGGTGCTGGAGCTGCGCCGGGGCAACGACTACTCCATCCTGAACACCGAAAGCCCCAACCTCACCTACGCGCCCGAGCGGCTGTCGATGGAGAAGGTGGAAGACGCGCCCTTCAGCCCGCTGGACCGCATCGGCCAGCTCACGATGCGCAACCTCGACATCTCCGACACGCGCGGCAAGCTCGGCGTCTATGCCAAGGCCGGGCTGCTCTCGCTGGGCGGCAACGCGGCGCTGGCACAGCTCGAAGGCGAGGGCGGGAAGAAATAAGCGTCCAATTGGCCTTCAGCGCTTGTGCAGCAAGCGCTGGCAGCTATCAAAGCAAGACCGCCCCACGGCAACGTCGGGCGGTTTTTCATGCCGGCTGCAGCAGATGGATGCGATGATGCACCGCACTCTCCGCATTCGAAGCCCGCGATGCGCCCCCTCATCGAACTCGAAGCAACCCTGCGCGCCGTGGCGCAGCGCGTGGGCCGCCTGCCATGAGCACGCTGCGCATCATCGCCCTCGCCTGCGTGGGCCTGGCCGTGGCCTCGACGCTGGCGACCTGGGCCTACGGCGTGTTCGCAAGCCGGATGCAGGGCGAGCCGTCGTACGCGCTGCCGGTGGCACAGGGGCAGACGCTGCTGGACCGCACGATAGGCGCCGCGACCGACGCGCACCCCGGAGAGAGCGGCCTGCGCCTGCTGGCCGAGAACCTGGACGCGTTTGCCGCGCGTGGCCTGTCGGCGCGCGGCGCGGGGCGCTCGCTCGACCTGATGTACTACATCTGGCGCGACGATCTCACGGGCCGCCTGCTGCTGGCCGAGGCGCTGGCCGCAGCCGAGCGCGGCGTGCGCGTGCGCATCCTCATCGACGACATCGGCACCAGCCAGACCTGGCACGCGATGGCCGCCGTGGCGCACCACCCGCGCATCGAGGTGCGCATCTTCAACCCCACACGCGCCCGCGCGGGCGGCCTGCGGCGCGGCATCGAGATCATGCTGCGCGCCTTCAGCGTGACGCGGCGCATGCACAACAAAGCCTGGATCGTCGATGGCCGCGTGGCCATTCTGGGCGGGCGCAACATCGGCGACGCGTATTTCGACGCGGCCGAGCACACCAATTTCCGCGACATGGACGTGCTCACCATCGGCACCGCCGTTGCGCAGGCGCAGCAGATCTTCGACGCCTACTGGAACAGTGGCCTGGCGCTGCCCACCACGCGGCTGTCGCCGATGAAAGACCCCACGGTTGCGCTCGCCCAGGCGGCCCAGGGCCTGCGCGCCGCCGCCAGCGAGCCCGGTGCCCGCCCCTACCTCGCGCGCCTGGCCGAGCGGCTTGCACTGCTCAACCCCGAGGCGGAGCAACCGCACTGGACAGCCACCGCGCGCGTCGTCGCCGACCCGCCGCAAAAGGCGCTGGGCCAAAGCGGCGAGAACTGGCTCATGCACGAGCTGCGCCCGTTGCTGGAGGCAGCGCGGCGGCGCCTCGACATCACCTCACCCTACTTCATTCCGGGCGAGCAAGGCACGGCGCTGCTGGTCGAGCTGGTCGCCCAGGGCGTGGCGGTATCGGTGCTGACCAATTCGCTGGCCGCCACCGATGTGGCTGCGGTGCACGGCGGCTATGCGCACTACCGCGTACCACTGTTGCAGGCGGGCGTGAAGCTGTGGGAGCTGCGCCCCGAGCAGCAGGGCGGAAATTTCTCGCTGCGCGGCACGAGCGGCGCCAGCCTGCACACCAAGGCGTTCACCGCCGACGCGCGCGTGGGCTTCATCGGCTCGATGAACCTCGACCCGCGCTCGGCTTCGCTCAATACCGAGATGGGGCTGATCTTCGAATCCGAGGCGCTGGCGGCGCAGATGCAGGCCATCTGGCAGCGCGAAACCGCCCCGTCGCGCAGCTACGCGGTGGAGCTGACGCCCGCAGGCCGCCTGCAATGGAGCGCGGCAGGCTTGGGCGGCGCCACCGTGCGCTACGACAGCGACCCGGAGACCTCGCTGCCGCGCAGGCTGACCGCGTGGCTCGTCGGGCTGCTGCCGCTGCAATCGCAGCTTTGACGCGGACAGCCTGTGCGCCACAGGCAGCAGCGCCTGTGCGGCGATCGCTGGCAGCCAGCTTCCGGATAGCGGCCGCCCGGTTTTCCGCCGGGCGGCCAAGTGCCGTCAGAACATCACCTGCACCCCCACGCGCACGCTGCGCCCGGGCAGCGGCGCCTTGGGGAAGGCCGTCTGGGTCAGGATCGAGGTGGCGCTGTAGGCCAGCCGGTTGGTCAGGTTGTCCACGCGGGCGTACCACTGCAGCTCGGCGCGGCCGGTCTTCTGGCGGTAGGTGAGCGCGGCGTTCCAGAGCGTGTAGGCGCTGCTCTCGCGGCTGCCCTCGGGCACGCGGCGCTGCGCCATCGAATGGTCGAAGCCCAGCCGCGCGCCCCAGGCGCCCATGGCCCAGCGCAGCGTGGCGCCCAGGCGCGCCGGGGCGATGAGCGGCAGCGGCTCGCCGGTGCTGGCGTTGGTGGCGTGCACCAGGTCGGCGCGCAGGTCCAGATCCAGCACCGAGGCGCCCGCGCGTCCCGCCAGGCCCTGCGCCCCGAGCAGGCGCGTGGTGCCGCTGGCCTCCAGCCCGGCAAAGCGCGCCTTCACGCCGGTGTAGGCGTACTCGGGCAGGTCTTCGTCGCCCTGCGTCGCCCCGGTCGGCATCAGGCCGATGTAGCTCGCGTAGCGGCTGGCGAACGCGGTGATGGCCAGGCGCCGGGGGCCGTCCTGCCACTGCGCGCCCAGGTCGATGCTGGTGGATTTCTCCAGCCCCAGCGTGGGGTCGCCCGTCTCCCAGACGCCGGTGGCCACGTGCGGGCCGTTGGCGAACAGTTCGTAGTCCTTGGGCGCGCGCTGGGTGTAGCCGAGGTTGCCGGTGAGCTGCCAGCCGGGCGCCACGTCGACCAGCGCCCCCACGGCTGCGCTGGCGGGCGTGAAGCGCCGCGCGCCGCTGGCGAAGCGCTCGTCATCCGCCGCTGCGAGCGAGTTCACGCGCACCCGCTCGGCGCGCGCGCCGAAGGTCAGCTTGCCCCAGGACGTGCCCAATTCCTCGTGCGCGAACAGGGCCAGCGCGTCGGTGCGGCTGGGCGGCACGAAGGCTTCCTCGCCCAGCGCGGAAAACGTGCCGTTCTCCGCCTGCAGGCCCCAGACGCCGCGCAGGCTGCCAAACGCCCGGTGGCGCGCCTGCAGCCGCAGGTCGCTGCCGCGGTGCTTGAAGACGGTGCCCGGCTCATCGCCCTCGAACTCGGTGTGCTGGTAGTCGCCGTGGCTGAACTGGCCCTGCACGCTCTCGATCAGGCCGCCCGGATTGCGCCACAGCCCTTCCAAGGCATAGCGGGTGGAGCGCATGGCTATGGTGACGTCGTCCTCGGCCACGGTGCCGTAGTCGCTGTGGTAGCCGGCCACCGAGGCGCCCAGGTAGCCGCGGTCGAAGAAGGCCGTGCCGCCCACCGCGCCGCCGCTCACGCGGTTGGCCGAGTTGCAGATGCGCCGTGCCTGCGCGGGCGAGCCGGGCCGATCGCAATCGAGCATCGACGGCACGGCGGTATCGCCCGCGCGGCGGCCGAAGGCGTCCACGTGCAGCGCGTAGCGGTCGTTGCCGCCCTCCAGCAGCACGGCGGCATTCTTCTCCTGCGCGCCGCTGGCCCAGGAGGCATCGGCACGGCCGGTCACGCCGCCCTCGGGGCCGGCCACCGGCTCGCGCGGGATGCGGTTGTCGATCACGTTCACCACCCCGCCCTGCGCGCTGCCGCCGTACAGCAGCGCCGCCGGGCCGCGCAGCACCTCGACGCGGTCGATGGCGAGCGGGTCGATCGGCGTGTTGTGGTCCTGGCTGAGCGAGGAGGCGTCGATGCTGGCGCCGCCGTTGTTCAGGATGCGGATGCGGTCGCCATCGAGCCCCCGGATCGCCGGCCGCCCGACGTTGGGGCCGAAGTAGGAGCTGGCCACGCCCGGCTGCTCGGCCAGGGTCTCGCCCAGCGTGGCGCCGCGCTGCAGCAGCAGCTCCTGGCCCGTGAGCACGCTGGCGGGCGCGATGGTGCGCGCCTCGCCCAGCGGGTTGCCGGTGACGGTGAGTTCTGGCAGCGCGGCATCCGTGGCGCCTGAGGGCGGCACAGGGGCATCGGCCTGCTGGGCATGGCCGCAGGCGGCGCCCAGCGCGAGCACCGCGCCCGCCACGGCGCGGCGGCGTGAAAGAGAAAAAGGAATGAACATGGAACAAAGCGAATGCGGGGTTGAACGGCGCCCCACGCCAACCGTGCGCCGCACCCACGCGGGGCGCGGCGCACGGCCACGATCAGACCGATCGCGTACGTGGAGCGCGGAAAAAACGAGCGGGGTTCAACCCAGCGCGGGCGGCGCGCGCGCCTGGAACGGCGGCGCCGGTACCTGTGCCCAGGTACGCTGCACCCAGCGCGGCGGCACTTGCACCGCGCACGAGGGCGGCACGGCGGGCTGCGCCATCGCCGGTGCAGAGCTGCCACTGGCGAGCTGGTCGTACAGACGGCAGTCGCCCGCGTGGTCGTGCGCGCCGAACAGCTCGCCCAGCCACGCGTGGCGCTGCACGACCGCAGCGGCGGGCAGTGCCCGCTGCACCACCCCCGCCGTCGGAGCGCCGGGCAGCGCGGCGCGCGCGTGCAGCACGCCGTGCGCAAGACCCAGCCACTGCGCCGCCACCATGGCGGCGAGCAGCAGCCAGACGAGGCAAGGTGAACGCAGGCGGGTGGCGCGCATGGCGTCAATCTACCAGAGCCGTCAAGCCCGCGCGGCGGCTTCCCCCACCGCGCGGCGTACCCCGGCGCGCCGGGCTGGCGTGTGGGTCACCGCCGATGATGACCCGCGGCACACGAACGACCACAAAAAACGGCGCCCGGTGGCGCCGTATCAGGGAGGCAGCATCCGGCACATGCGGTGCGTGCCGGGAGGAGATGCTCAGGCGAGCGCCTTGAGCGCGGCGTCGTAATCCGGCTCCTGGCCGATTTCGCCGACAAGCTGGGCGTGCAGCACCTTGTTGTCCGTGCCCAGCACCACCACGGCGCGCGCGGCCAGGCCCTGCAGCGGGCCACCGGCGATGGCCACGCCGTAGTTCTCCAGGAACTCGCGCCCGCGCATGGTCGAGAGCATCATCACCTTGTCGATGCCCTCGGCGCCGCAAAAGCGCCCCTGCGCGAACGGCAGGTCGGCCGAGATGCAGATCACCTGCGTGTTCTTCATCTGCGCAGCCAGCTGGTTGAAGCGGCGCACCGAGGCGGCGCACACGCCCGTGTCGATGCTCGGGAAGATGTTGAGCACCTTGCGCTCGCCGGCGCAGGGGCAGGTGGCCAGGCTCACATCCGCCAGATCCTTGCCCACCAGCGTGAACCCCGGCGCGACGCTGCCAACGGCGGGCAACGTGCCATTGACCGGGATGGGATTGCCGTGGAAGGTGACTTGAGACATGTCCGAACTCCTGTAGGTGTGTAGAAAAATTCCGCTCCGCGCAGCCGCGACCCGCGGGACGGGGGTCAGCTTACTGCACCTTCCATACCTATGCGCGGCCATCCACCAAGCGCTGGCAGGCAAGGAGCGTGGCCGCCCATCAACCCCCGGCGTTCCGCTGCCCCGCCCACCCGGCCCAGCCGCGCGCCCGAAGCTGGCACGCCGGGCACGCGCCGCAGCCGTAGCCCCAGTCGTGCAGCACGATCGCCACGTCGTCCGTCATGGCGCTGGCGCCCAATTCCTTGAGCACGCCCACGTGCAAAAGATGGTCTTCGCCGAGCACACCGGGCCAGCACATGCGCCGCAGGCCATCGCGCAGGCGCGCGCGGCAGTCAAGCTCCACATGGTGGCGCTGGCCGTAGTCGAAGCCGATGGTTTCCACCACCGCGTGGCGCGAGAGCGCCCAGGCCAGGCACGTGGCCGAATCCTGCCCGCCCGAAAACAGCACCAGCGCATGGCGCGCGTCGGGCGTCATGCCGCGGGCAGCGCCGCCGGCGCGGGCCGCATCCAGCGCACGATGGCCGCAAGCAGCACGCCGTACGCGGGCACGAAGAGCAGCAGACTCACGCCGAGCTTGATCGCGTAGTCCACCCAGGCGATCTCCACCCAGTGCGCGGCCATGAAAGTATTGCTGCTGTGCCAGAACGCGATCGCGAAGAACGCCGCGGTGTCGAGCGCCTGCCCGACGACGGCCGACGCGGTTGGCGCGAGCCACCACGAGCGGCTGTGCTGGCGGATGCGGTCGAACACCTGGATGTCGAGCAACTGCCCGAGCGCATAGGCGGCAAAACTCGCGAACGCGATGCGAAACACGAAGGTATTGAACTGCGCCAGCGCCGCCCAGCCGTTGAAGCCACCGTCATGAAACAGCACGCCGACAACGTAGGAGGCCACCAGCGCGGGCAGCATCGCCCGGCCGATCACGCGCCGCGCGCTGTGCTTGCCGATGAGGCGCACGGTCAGGTCCGTGGCCAGGAAAATGAAGGGAAAGCTGAACGCGCCCCAGGTGCTGTGAAAGCCGAAAAGCTGGATCGGCAGCTGCACCAGGTAGTTGCTGGCGATGACGATGGCGATGTGCAGCGCCACCAGCGCGGTGAGCGCCAGGGGCGCGCGCGGGCGCCGCGGGCAGGGAGAGGGCATGTGCATCCTTTTTGATGAATGGGGGTGAGGGAACCCATGGAGCGGGCGATTGTACCCGCCGCTGTTCATCAGCGTTTCATGCCTGCAGCGCTTGTCCAGCAATCGCCTGCAGCTATGGGAATGTGAGTCATACCACCACCGGCTCGGGCTCGAGCTGGATGCCGAAGCGCTCGTACACGCTGGTCTGGATGGCCCTGGCGAGCGTCATCACCTCGCCACCGGTCACGCTGCGCCGTTCGCTGTGGCGGTCGCCCCGGTTCACGAGCACGAGCGCCTGTTTTTCGTACACGCCCGCACGGCCCACGGTCTTGCCGCGCCAGCCGCAGGCGTCGATGAGCCAGCCGGCCGCGAGCTTGATGGAGCCGTCGGCCATCGGGTAGTGCACGATGCGCGGCTCGCGCGCGATGATGTCGCGGCATTGCTCGGCCGTGACCGTGGGGTTCTTGAAGAAGCTGCCCGCGTTGCCGAGCACCGCGGGGTCGGGCAGCTTGGCGCTGCGGATGGCGCAGACCCAGTCGAAGATCTGGCGCGCGTCGGGCTGGGCGATGCCGGTTTCGTGGCACTTCTTCTGCAGGTCCAGGTACTCCAGCGCGGGCCGCCATGCCCTGGGCAGCGCCAGGCGCACGCGCGTGATGACCGCGCGGCCCGCCAGGCCCATGCCACGCTGCCCGTGCGCGCCCTCGCCCGCGCCCTCGCCCGCCACGGGCGCTGCGTGCTTGAACACCGAATCGCGGTAGCCGAAGGCGCACTGCGCCGCGTCGAGCTCGAACGCCTGGCCGGTGAGGCCGTCCACCGCGGTGAGCGAGTGAAAGCGGTCCTGCAGCTCCACGCCGTAGGCGCCGATGTTCTGCACCGGCGCGGCGCCCACGGTGCCGGGAATGAGCGCGAGGTTTTCCAGCCCCGGCCAGCCCTGCGCCAGCGTCCACGCCACGAGGTCGTGCCAGAGCTCGCCCGCGCCCGCCTCGACGATCCAGGCGCGCGGCGTGGCCTCCAGCAGCCGCAGGCCCTTGATCTCCATCTTGAGCACCACGGGCTTCACGTCGCCGGTGAGCACCACGTTGCTGCCGCCGCCCAGCACGAAGAACGGCGTGCGATCGAGCCGCAGCTCGGCCACCGCGCGGGACACGTCGCCCTCTTCGCGCAGGCGCACGAGCGTGTGCGCGCGCGCCGCGATGCCGAAGCTGTTGGCGTTTTGCAGCGGGGCGTTCTTCTCGACTAACATCGTGCGAATTGTCGCACCCGCCCCCCCGGCCGGGCCGCCCGCAGAGAGGAAGCCATGCCATCGTTCGATACCGTTTGTGAAGCCGATTTCGTGGAAGTGAGGAACGCGGTGGACAACACCGCCAAGGAGATCGCGACGCGCTTCGACTTCAAGGGCACCTCGGCGGCGATCGAGCTCAAGGACAAGGAGATCACGCTCACGGGCGATGCGGATTTCCAGCTCCAGCAGGTGCAGGACATCCTGCGCGGCAAGCTCGCCAAGCGCGGCGTGGACGTGCGGTTTCTGGACGTGCAAAAGCCGCAGAAGGCGGGCGGCGACACGCTCAGGCAGCAGGTGCTGGTGAAGAACGGCATCACCACCGAGCAGGCCAAGAAGATCCAGAAGCTCATCAAGGACAGCAAGATGAAGCTGCAGGCCGCGATCCAGGAGGGCAAGGTGCGCATCACGGGCGCCAAGCGCGACGACCTGCAGGCGGCGATGGCGCTGATCCGCAAGGAAGTGGCCGACCTGCCGCTCACCTTCGACAACTTCCGCGATTGAGCAGGCGTGAGCGCACCGTGAAGGCCCTGCTCGCCCTGCTCGCTGCGCTGGCGCTGGCCGCGGCGGCGCACGCGCAGAACGTGCAGCTCGCGGGCATCCTCGGCGGCAAGGCGCTGCTCGTGGTGGGCGCGGGCGCGCCGCGCGCGCTGGCGCCGGGCGAATCGGTCGGCGGCGCGCGCGTGGTCTCGGTGGGGCCCGATCGGGCGGTGGTGGAGGTGGCGGGCGCGCGCCAGGTGCTGCGGCTGGGCGAAGGGCCGGTGAGCGTCGGCAGCAGCAGCGCCGCCGGTGGCGCGCCGCAGCGCCTCGTGCTGCAGGCAGACGCGCGCGGGCACTTCGTGGGCAGCGGGCAGGTGAACCACCGCGCGGTGCAGTTCATCGTCGATACCGGCGCCACCACGGTCGCGATCGGCCGGCTCGAAGCCGAGCGCCTGGGCGTGAAGCCCGGCGAGGGCCAGGCAGTGCGCATGCAGACCGCCAACGGCACCACGCAGGGCTGGCGCGTGCGGCTCGATTCGGTGCGCGCCGGGCCGCTGGAGCAGCGCGACGTGGATGCCATCATCACCAACGAACCCATGCCCTACGTGCTGCTGGGCAACAGCTTCCTGCGCGCCTACGAGATGACGCGCCGCGGCGACCAGCTCGTGCTGCAGTCACGCTGATGGCCACCGCCCCCACCCCGTCCGCCGACGACGAGTACGAGGACCTGCTCAGCCACTGGCTGGACCTGGAGTCGGCGCTCGCGATGCTGCTCACGCACCCGCGCCAGGTGCGCGGCTTCGCGCTCAAGGTGCGCCAGGGCGACCTGTGGCTGCAGGACATCATCGGCCACGACACCGACGCGGCGCTGTACCTGATGTTCCAGCTCGCGACCACGTCCGTCGTGGGCTACAGCGCCTCGCACGCGCTGGTGTGCACCACGCTGTGCCACCTGCTCGCGCGCGAGCTGCGCCTGCCCGCGTCCGAGCGCGACGCCCTCGTGCACGCCGCGGTCACGATGAACATCGGCATGACGGTGCTGCAGAACGACCTGGCGCTGCAGCGCGAGCCGCTCACTGCCGAGCAGAAGCAGGCGATCGCGCGCCACCCTGTGGCGGGCGCGGCGCTGCTCGGCGAGCTCGGCATCCGCGACGACCTCTGGCTGGACGTGGTGGCGCACCACCACGACGCGCCGGCGAGCGCGGCGCTGGAGCGCCTGCCCATCGAGCAGCGCCTGGCGCTGGTGCTCGCGACGACGGACCGCTACGCCGCGATGATCTCGCCGCGCAAATCGCGTCCGGGGCGCAGCACGAGCGATTCGGTGCGCGCCATCGCCGATCAGGGCGGGCGCTTTGGCGGCGACGTGGCCCAGGCGCTCGCGCGCACCGTCGGCGCGTACCCGCCCGGCACCTTCGTGCGGCTGGACAACGACGAGACCGCGGTGGTGCTGCGCCGTGGCGAGCGCCCCGACACGCCGCTCGTCGCGACCGTGATCGACGCCCACGGCAAGGCGCTCGCCCGGCCCCGGCTGCACCAGACGGCGGGCACGCCGCGGGTGCGCTCGGCGCTCGCGCGCGCGGCGATCACGATGGAAGTCAACCACCGCGCCATGGTGCGGCTCGGGCTGTACACGGCGCGCGCGGCCGCGGCGCCGCTGCCCTGAAGCTGCGCTACGTGCGCTGCTTGCCCGCGCCGAGCCTGGGCTCCTTGCCCTCGATGAGCCGCTTTATGTTGGCCGCGTGGCGCCATGCGAGCAGGCCTGCCATGACGGCGATCGCCAGACCCACGCCTGCATGCGTCTCCCAGACCACGCCGCCCGCGATGAGGTAGAAGAACGGCGCGAACGCCGCCGCCACCAGCGAGGCGAGCGACACCCAGCGGAAGAACGCCACGATGATGAGCCAGGTGGCCAGCGTCGCCAGCGCGAGCCAGCCGCTCACGCCCAGCAGCACGCCCAGCGCCGTGGCCACGCCCTTGCCGCCCTTGAAGCCGAAGAACACCGGCCACAGGTGCCCGGCAAACGCGGCCAGCGCCACGAGCGCCATCGTGCCCTCGCCCAAGCCGTAGGCCGGGCCGTAGGTGCGCACCAGGAACACCGGCAGCCAGCCCTTGGCGCAGTCCAGCAGCAGCGTGAGCACCGCCGCCGGCCTGGAGCCCGAGCGCAGCACGTTGGTCGCGCCGGGGTTTTTGCTGCCGTAGCTGCGCGGGTCCGACAGGCCCATCGCCCGGCTCACGATCACGGCGAACGACAGCGAACCCAGCAGGTACGCCGCCACGACGGCCAGTATCGACAACAGTGTGCTGTTCACGCGCGCAACCCTCTCACCTTGGAGCGTTCATTCTGCCAGCGCGCAGTGCACGGGCCGCGCGCCCAGCAGCTGCACGCACACCTGCGGGTCGAGCTGCAGGAGGTAGCCGCGGCGCCCGCCATTGATCGCGATGCGCGCCAGCGCCAGGATGCTCTCCTCGATGTACACCGGCATCGCCTTCTTCACGCCGAACGGCGAGGTGCCGCCCACGAGGTAGCCGCTGTGGCGCTGCGCCACCTCGGGCCTGCAGGGCTCGACGTGCTTGGCGCCGATGCAGCGCGCAAGGTTCTTGGTGGACACCGTGCAGTCGCCGTGCATCAGCACGATGAGCGGGCGCGCGTCCTGGTCCTGCATCACCAGCGTCTTGACCACCGCGTGCTCGTCCAGGCCGAGCTGGCGCGCCGCCTCGCCCGTGCCGCCGTGCTCCACGTAGTCGTAGGGATGCTCGGTGAACGCCACGCCATGCGCGCGCAGTTGCTGCGTGGCGGGCGTTTCGCTCACGTGGTGCGATGCAGTCTTGCGGGCCATGGTACGGGTTTGATAGCTGCCCGCGCTTGCCGGGCAAGCGCCAGATGCCGATTTGACGGTAATTATCCCGCATGGCCGCACGTGGATGCGCCGCGGCGGCGCGTCTTGGGAATAATCGGGCCATGTACCAGGAACGCCTCCCCGCCCGCGACGAGTCCGTGCCGATCCGCGGCATCGTCTACCACCTGCGCCTGTGGGGCGACGCCGCCACGCGATTGCCCCCGCTCGTGCTGCTGCACGGCTGGATGGACGTGGGCGCGTCGTGGCAGTTCGTGGTCGACGCGCTGGGCAGGCCGTTCACGCAGGGGCGCCTGATCGTCGCGCCCGACTGGCGCGGCTTCGGCCTGTCCATGCCCGCCGCGCCGACCGACTGCTACCACTTCCCCGACTACCTGGCCGACCTGGACCAGATCCTGGAGCACTGCGCGGGCGGCCAGCCTGCGGACCTCGTGGGCCACAGCATGGGCGGCAACGTAGCCATGATGTACGCGGGCGCGCGGCCCACGCGCGTGCGCCGCCTCGTCAACCTCGAAGGCTTCGGGCTGCCCGCCACGCGGCCCGCGCAGGCACCCAACCGCTACGCGCAGTGGATGGACGAGATGCGCCAGCTCAGGCGCGGCGAGATCGCGCTCAAGGACTACGACGACCTGGACGGCGTGGCCCGCCGCCTCATCAAGACCAACCCGCGCCTGGCGCCCGACAAGGCCGCGTGGCTCGCGCGGCACTGGGCGCGCCCCGGCAGCGACGGGCGCTGGCGCATCCTGGGCGACGCGGCGCACAAGGTGACGAGCGCGCAGCTCTTTCGCGCGGACGAAGCCGTGGCGCTCTACGGCGCCATCACCGCACCGGTGCTCAACGTCGAGGCCGAAAGCGACAGCCTCGCGCAGTGGTGGGGCGAGCGCTACACCCACGCGCAGTACCGCGAGCGCCTGGCCCGCGTGCGCGACGTGCGCAGCACCACGCTCGCGGACTGCGGCCACATGCTGCACCACGACCAGCCCGAGGCGGTGGCGCGGCTGATCGAGAATTTCCTGAACAAGAAGACGCTCTAAGGTGATGCTGAACCGGTCCCTCGCGCGTGTCGCATCCCCGCCCGGGGCGGTCTGCGGCGTTGCAAATGCTCGCCATAGCCACCGCTATGTCTGCGCTTTGCGCCTTGCATTCCATCCCCATGCAGGGCACGCCACATCGCGGGGGCTGGTCCAGCGTCACCTAGCGCAGTTCTGGCAAGCGCCAGCAGCTACGTAAAAAAGAGTGCCTCCGGTCGCGTGAGAAAATACGCGGTTATTTCGCACACGCACCCCCACAGGACATGGCCATGGACGCAGAACAGATCAACCACATCGGCACCACCCTCGAAGACCTCGGCGCGCGCACCGAGGACTTGCGGAGGTATCTTTGACTACGATGCCAAGTACGAACGCCTGAGAACCGTCAACGCCGCGCTCGAAGACCCCAACGTCTGGAACGACCCGAAGAAGGCCCAGGAACTGGGCAAGGAAAAGAAGCTGCTCGACGGCGTGGTGCTCACGCTGCAAAAACTCACGCAGGAGATTGCCGACAACACCGAGCTCTACGAGATGAGCAAGGAAGAAGGCGACGAGGCGGGCCTGGCGGCCATCGAGAGCGAGGTCGACAAGCTCCGGCATCCGGTGGAAGAGCTGGAATTCCGCCGCATGTTCAGCAAGGAGGCGGACCCGCTCAACTGCTACATCGACATCCAGGCCGGCGCGGGCGGCACCGAGGCCTGCGACTGGGCCGGCATGCTGCTGCGCCAGTACCTCAAGTACGCCGAGCGCAAGGGCTTCAAGGCCACGGTGGATGAAGAAACGCCGGGCGACGTGGCCGGCATCAAGGGCGCGACCATCCACATCGAGGGCGAATACGCCTACGGCCTGCTGCGCACCGAAACCGGCGTGCACCGGCTGGTGCGCAAGAGCCCGTTCGACAGCTCCGGCGGGCGCCACACCTCGTTTGCTTCGCTGTTCGTCTACCCCGAGATCGACGACTCGATCGAGATCGACATCAACCCGGCGGACGTGCGCGTCGACACCTTCCGCGCCAGCGGCGCGGGCGGCCAGCACATCAACAAGACCGATTCGGCCGTGCGCCTGACGCACATTCCGACCAACACCGTCGTCATCTGCCAGGACGGGCGCAGCCAGCACAGCAACCGCGACGTGGCCTGGCAGCGCCTGCGCTCCAAGCTCTACGAGCTGGAGTTGAGCAAGCGCATGGCCGAGCAGCAGGCGCTGGAAGACACCAAGAGCGACGTCGGCTGGGGCCACCAGATACGCTCCTATGTGCTGGACAACAGCCGCATCAAGGATCTGCGCACCAACGTCGAGGTCTCGGCCACCCAGAAGGTGCTCGACGGGGACCTCGACGTCTTCATCGAAGCCTCGCTCAAACAGGGCGTCTAAGGAAAGGATCACACCATGATGAGAGAAGGCAACGCGACGGCCGTGTACCGCCTGGAGTACCAGCCGCCGGCCTACTGGGTCGATACCGTCGACCTCACCTTCGACCTGGACCCGGCCAAGACGCGCGTCCTGAACAAGATGCGCCTGCGCCGCAACCCCGGCGTGCCGCCGCAGCCGCTGCGCCTCGATGGCGAAGAGCTCAACCTCGCGCGCGTGCTGGTCAACGGCGCGGGCACCTCGTTCAAGATCGAAGGCGAGCAGCTCGTGCTCGAAAACCTGCCCGAGGGCAACGAGCCGTTTGACCTCGAAATCTTCACCACCTGCGCGCCCGAGAAGAACACCCAGCTCATGGGCCTGTACGTGAGCAACGGCACCTTCTTCACGCAGTGCGAGGCGCAGGGCTTTCGGCGCATCACCTACTACCTCGACCGCCCCGACGTGATGGCGAATTTCACGGTGCTGCTGCGCGCGGACAAGCGGCACTACCCGGTGCTGCTCTCCAACGGCAACCTGGTGGAAAGCGGCGAGCTGGAAAACGGCCGCCACTTTGCCCGCTGGGTCGATCCGCACAGGAAGCCGTGCTACCTCTTCGCGCTCGTCGCCGGCCAGCTCGTCGCGCGCGAGCAGCAGATCACCAGCCGTGCAGGCAAACAGCATCTGCTGCAGGTCTGGGTGCGCCCCGGGGATCTGGGCAAGACCGAGCACGCGATGAACTCGCTCATGGCGGCGATCGCCTGGGACGAGACGCGCTTTGGCCTCTCGCTCGACCTGGAGCGCTTCATGATCGTCGCCACCAGCGACTTCAACATGGGCGCGATGGAAAACAAGGGCCTGAACATCTTCAACACCAAGTACGTGCTCGCGAGCCAGTCCACCGCCACCGACCTGGACTACGCGAACATCGAGGGCGTCGTGGGCCACGAGTACTTCCACAACTGGACGGGCGACCGCGTCACCTGCCGCGACTGGTTCCAGCTCTCGCTGAAAGAAGGCCTCACGGTCTTTCGCGACCAGGAATTCTCGATGGACATGGCGGGCTCTCCTTCAGCCCGCGCCACGCGCCGCATCGAGGACGTGCGCGTGCTGCGCACCGCCCAGTTCCCCGAGGACGCCGGCCCCATGGCCCACCCGGTGCGCCCCGACAGCTACGTCGAGATCAACAACTTCTACACCGTCACGGTCTACGAAAAAGGCGCCGAGGTCGTGCGCATGCAGCGCACGCTGGTCGGCGGCCACGAGGGCTTCGCCAGGGGCATGAAGCTCTACTTCGAGCGCCACGACGGCCACGCCGTCACCTGCGACGACTTCGCGCAGGCGATCGCCGACGCCAACCCCGGCAGTGCGCTCGCCACGCACCTTGACCAGTTCAAGCGCTGGTACAGCCAGTCCGGCACGCCGCGCGTGCACGCCGAGGGCGCCTACGACGCCGCCGCGCAAACGTACACGCTCACGCTCAGCCAGAGCTGCCCGGCCACGCCCGGCCAGCCGGGCAAGCAGCCCTTCGTGATCCCCGTCGCGCTCGGCCTCGTCGCGCAGGACGGCACGCCGCTCGCCCTGCAGCTCGAAGGCGAAGCCGCCGCCAGCGGTACCGAGCGCACGCTGGTGCTGCACGAGGCGAGCCAGCGCTACACCTTCGTGAACGTCGCGGCCGCTCCCGTGCCGTCGTTGCTGCGCGGCTTCAGCGCGCCCGTGATCCTGGACTGCGCCTACGGCGACGACGCCCTGCTCACGCTGCTCGCACACGACGGCGACCCTTTCAACCGCTGGGAGGCCGGCCAGCGCCTGCTGCTGCGCGTTGCCACTGAATCGATAGCTGCCCGCGCAAGCGGGGCAAGCGCTACAGGCCAAAAGGGCTTGATACCCACGCGCATCGTCGACGCGCTGCGCGCGGTGCTGCGCCACCCGCAACTGGACGCCGCGTTCAAGGAACTCGTGCTCACCCTGCCCTCCGAGTCCTACCTCGCCGAGCAGCTCGACGTGGTCGATCCGCAGCAGGTGCACGCGGTGCGCGAAGCCATGCGCGCGCAGCTCGCGCGCGAGCTGCAGGCCGACTGGGTCTGGGCCTATGAAGCGCACCAGACCGGCGGCGCCTACCACCCCGACGCGGTGAGCAGCGGCCGGCGCGCGCTCGCGAACCTGGCGCTTTCCATGCTGTGCCTGGCCGCGCAGGGCAGCGGCGACGCCGTCTGGCCCGGCAAGGCCTACCAGCGCTGCAAGGACGCCACCAACATGACCGACCGCCTGGGCGCGCTCGGCGCGCTGCTGGCGAGCGGCCACGAGCTCGCCACACCGGCGCTCGCGCGCTTTCACGACCGCTTCAAGGACGACGCGCTCGTGCTCGACAAATGGTTCGCGCTGCAGGCCGGGCGCGTGGATCGCGGCGGCGACGTGCTGCCCGCGGTGCAAAAACTGCTCACGCACCCGGACTTCAACGCCAGGAACCCCAACCGCGCGCGCAGCCTCATCTTCAGCTACTGCAGCGCCAACCCGGGGGCCTTCCACCGCGCCGACGGCGCGGGCTACGCCTTCTGGGCCGACCAGGTGCTCAAGCTCGACGCCTTCAACCCGCAGGTCGCCGCGCGCCTGGCGCGCGCGCTCGACCGCTGGAAGAAGCTGGCCGAGCCCTACCGCGCGCAGGCCCGCGCCGCCATCGAACGCGTCGCCGCGCACACCCCGCTCTCGAACGACGTGCGCGAACTCGTCACGCACGCGCTCGCCGATTGAAAGGACACGCCATGGTCGACCACCGCATCAGCCTCACGCGCTACCTCGTCGAGCAGCAGCGCGTGCACGGGCACATCCCGTCGGAACTGCGCCTGCTGCTCGAAGTGGTGGCGCGCGCCTGCAAGCGCATCAGCTTCGCCGTGAACAAGGGCGAGCTGGGCGACGTCATGGGCAGCGCCGGCACCGAAAACGTGCAGGGCGAAATGCAGAAGAAGCTGGACATCATCGCCAACGAAACGCTGATCGAGGCCAACGAATGGGGCGGGCATCTGGCCGCCATGGCCAGCGAGGAGATGGAGGGCATCTACGTCGTGCCCAACCGCTACCCCCAGGGCGAATACCTGCTGATGTTCGACCCGCTCGACGGCTCTTCCAACATCGACGTGAACGTCTCCATCGGCACCATCTTCAGCGTGATCAAGAAGCCCGAGGGCCACCCCGGCGTGCACGACGACGACTTCCTGCAGCCCGGCAACCGCCAGGTGGCGGCCGGCTACTGCGTCTACGGCCCGCAGACCACGCTGGTGCTCACCGTGGGCGACGGCGTCGCGATGTTCACGCTCGACCGTGAGCAGGGCTCGTTCGTGCTCATCCGCGAGAACGTGCGCATCCCCGAGGACACGAAGGAATTCGCCATCAACATGAGCAACATGCGCCACTGGGACGCGCCGGTGCGCCGCTACATCGACGAATGCCTGGCCGGCCGCGAAGGCCCGCGCGGCAAGGACTTCAACATGCGCTGGATCGCCAGCATGGTGGCCGACGTGCACCGCATCCTGTGCCGCGGCGGCATCTTCATGTACCCCTGGGACAAGCGCGAGCCGGCCAAGCCCGGCAAGCTGCGCCTGATGTACGAGGCCAACCCCATGGGCTGGCTCGTCGAGCAGGCGGGCGGCGCGGCGACAAATGGCCGCGAGCGCATCCTCGACATCCAGCCCACCCAGTTGCACCAGCGCGTGAGCGTCATCCTCGGCTCCAGGAACGAGGTCGAGCGCGTCACCAGCTACCACACCGAGGGCTGAACCGGGGCCCGCCCGCCCCGGCGCCCCACCTTGCCGTCATGGAGCTCACGCTGCCCGTGCTCGTGGTCGCGCTCGGCAAGAGCCTGCTGTTTGCCATCGCGGCCGTGCTGCCCATCATCAACCCGCTCGCCACCGCGCCGATCTTCGTCGCCTGGACGCAGGGCATGAATGACCGCGAGCGCCGCCACCTGGCCACCACCATCGGCAAGTACGTCACGCTGCTGCTCGCGCTCACCACGGTGCTGGGCTCGCTCGTGCTGGACTTCTTCGGCATCTCGCTGCCCGTGGTGCGCGTGGCGGGCGGCATCATCGTCGCGTACAACGCCTGGCTCATGCTCAACACGCAGGAGCCGGCGCACGACGAAACCACGCAGATGGCGCAAACGCTCACGCGCCAGAACGCGCGCCGCGAAGCCTTCTACCCGCTGTCGTTCCCCATCACCTGCGGCCCCGGCTCGCTCGCCGCCGCGATTGCCGTGGGCGCGAGCCTGCACAGCCCACGCATCACCGAAACGCTCGCCAGCCTCACGGGCGCGCTCATGGGCATGGTGCTCGTGGGCACCGTGGTCGCGCTCACCTACCGCTACGCCACCGCGCTGCTGCGCAAGCTCGGCGAGGTGGGCCAGCTCGTGTTCCTGCGCCTCATGGCCTTCCTGCTGCTGGCCGTGGGCGTGCAGATCATCTGGGAGGGCGTGCGCGGCCTCATCCTCAGCCTGCCGGGGCACTGAACGGGCACGAACCGTCCGGCAGCACCCTCTATAATCGCGGGCTTGGCCGGAGTAGCTCAGTTGGTAGAGCAGCTCATTCGTAATGAGAAGGTCGGGGGTTCGATTCCTCTCTCCGGCACCACGCAAGAAAGAAAGCGCACTACGTAAACAGTAGCGCGCTTTTCTTTTTGCGACTTGCAAGCCCCATCACGCGGCCACCCCCGAGCCACCGCGCCACCAAAGTGACGCCGCGCCCTCAGCGCTCGGTGTCGGGTGGATGCCGCGCCACGCGCGACGTGGTCCATCCCGGCCAAAGCCGCCGCGCCGTGGCCAGGGGGACAGTGCCGTCGCCGAACATGCTGCGCGCAACGCCGCGGTGCGTCGGCAGCACGCCCAGGCCCGCAATTGCGTGCACGAGCAGCGCGAGCATCAGCACGCCGCCCGCCAACGCATGCGCCCTCACGGCCACGACGAACACCCAGCGCCAGTGCGCCGGCGCGAAGTACAGCACGACGCCCGCTCACGGCCAGCGCCGCGAGCGCGGCCAGCACGACGGCAATCACCCAGCGCTGCAAGGGATCAAGGCGCGCCGCGTGCCACGCCCGCGGCGGGCGCCGCCCTGCGCCATCGCGCAGGAAGGCACCCAGCCAGACGACATCCGCGCGCCGCCCCTGGCCCAGCTCCCGCAGCAGCATGCCCGCGCCTCGGTGACCGACCACGAGGACCAACGCGGCCAAGCCGACGAAGCCCAGGCCCAGCAGGTCGTGGCCCACGCTCGCCGCCGCGTGCCCGCCAAGCCGCGCCACCCAGCCGGGCGGCAGCATCTCGCCGAGCGCCAACCCCGTGGGCAGCAGCAGCGCGACCGCGAGCACGGCGGCACCGTGGAGCAGGCGCGCGGCCAGCGTGTGCCGCAGCACCCGCGCGGGCGCGCCCTGCGTCACTCGCGCACCATGAAGGCCACGCGTTTGGGCGGCCCGAGCGCGCGGTGGCTGGGGCCGGCGATCTCGACCGCGATCACGTGCATGCCGGGCGAGAGCTTCAGCGAGTAGTCCCGCACGTGGTACACGGCCACCTCCTCGCCCCCATCGACGGAGAAATGCAGGTGGTAGCGCCCGTCCCGGGGCAGACCGATTTCGGCGTCCACCACGCTCATGCGCAGCAGCACGGGGCTCGTGAGCACCGCCTTGTTCCCGGGCGCGACGATAGTGAAGTCCGGCGTGGCCGCAGCGGCCACCAAAGCCTCGCCGGCGAGTGCGCCGACCACGACGCGGCGCATGGCGGCGCGTCGGGAAATGCGGTTGCGCATGAGCAACTCCTTGAGCAGGTATGCGCCGGGCGGCGCCCTACTGCACGATGCCGCGTTCGCGCAGCGCGGCGATCTGCTCGGGCGTGATGCCGATCCCGGCCAGCACCGCATCGGTGTCGTCACCCAGATGCGGGGCGCTCGCACGCACGCGCCCCGGCGTAGCCGAGAGCTTGGGCACGATGCCCGGCACCCGCACGTCGTAGCCGTCGCGCGTGTGTTGGGTGAGCAGCATCTCGCGCGCGGCGTAATGCGGGTCTTCGGCGATGTCCCTGGCGGTATAGACCTTGCCCGCGGGCACGCGCGCGGCGGCCATGGCCTGCACCACCGCGTCCACCGAGCGCGTGCGCGTCCAGTCGGCGATGGCGCCGTCGATTTCCGCCACGCGCGCCACGCGCCCGGCGTTGTGCGCCAGATCGGGAGCGCCACCGAGGTCTTCGCGACCGATCGCAGTCATCAGGCGCCTGAAGATGCTGTCGCCGTTGCCCGCAACCAGCACCCAGCCATCCGCACACGGGTAGGCGTTGCTCGGCGCGATGCCGGGCAGCGCGCTGCCGCCGGGCTGGCGCACCACGCCGCAGGCGTCGTACTCGGGGATCAGGCTCTCCATGCAGTTGAACACCGCCTCGTAGAGCGCCACGTCGATCACCTGCCCCGGCCCGCCGTGCACCTTGCGGTGGTACAGCGCCATCAGCACGCCTATGGTGCCGTGCAGCGCCGCGAGCGTGTCGCCGATCGAGACGCCCACGCGCACCGGCACGCGGCCCGGCTCGGCGCTGAGGTGGCGCAGCCCTCCCATGGCCTCGCCGATCAAACCGAACCCCGGCAGGTCGCGGTAGGGCCCCGTCTGGCCGTAGCCCGAGATGCGCAGGATGACGAGGCCGGGGTTGAGCGCGTGCAGCGCCTCGGGCGCCATGCCCCAGCTTTCGAGCGTGCCGGGGCGAAAGTTCTCGACCAGCACGTCGGCCTCGGCGATCAGACGGCGCGCGATCTCCTGCGCCTCGGCCTGGCGCAGGTCCAGCGCCAGCGAGCGCTTGTTGCGCGACTGCACCTGCCACCACACCGAGGTGCCTTGCTTGAGCAGGCGCCAGTTGCGCAGCGGGTCGCCCGTGCCGGTCGCCTCGATCTTGAGCACCTCGGCGCCAAAATCGCCCAGCGTCTTGCCACAGAACGGCCCGGCGATCAACTGCCCCATTTCGACCACGCGCACCCCGGCCAGTGGTAGCGGCGTTTCCTGCTTGCGCTCCTGCATCTGCATCCTGCCTGCGTCGGATTGGACGCCCGAAACCTTACCATCGCGCCCATGGGCCTGCGCTGGGACATCTTTTGTCACGTCGTCGACAACTGGGGCGACATCGGCGTGTGCTGGCGCCTGGCCGCCGATCTCGCCGCGCGCGGCGAACGGGTGCGGCTGTGGGCGGATGACGCGAGCGCGCTCGCCTGGATGGCGCCCACGGGCTGCCCCGGCGTGCAGGTGCTGCCCTGGCCCGTGGACGCGCCACCCGGCGGGCCGGGCGACGTGGTCGTCGAAACCTTCGGCTGCGATCTGCCCCCCGCGTTCGTGGCGGCCATCGCGGATGCGGCGCACGCGCGAACGCGAGCACCCATCTGGGTCAACCTCGAATACCTGAGCGCCGAGCGCTACGTGCAACGCTGCCACCGCCTGCCGTCGCCGATTTCGAGCGGGCCGGGCGCGGGGCTCACGCGCTGGTACTTCTACCCCGGGTTCACCGAACGCACTGGCGGGCTGTTGCGCGAACCTGACCTGCTCGTGCGCCAGCAGCGCTTTGACCGGCGCACGTGGCGCGCGCGACGGGGCGTTGCTGCGCACGAACCCGTCGTGACCCTCTTCTGCTACGACCGCCCGGCGCTCACGCCGTGGCTCGACGCGCTCGCGGCGGTGCCGCGCGCCCACCTGCTCGTGACGCCGGGGCAGGCCAGCGCGCTCGTGCATCGCTGGGAACTGGAAAATGTGAACAAAAATGGTCGCAAAGCCATACTGGACAAGCGCGAGCAGCTATCGGTTTCATATATCGACGCACGTCCCCAGAGCGCGTTCGACGAACTGCTCTGGGCCTGCGACCTGAATGTCGTGCGCGGCGAAGACTCGCTCGTGCGCGCGCTCTGGGCAGGGCAGGCGCTGCTCTGGCACATCTATCCGCAAGATGACGATGCGCACCACGCCAAGCTCGATGCCTTCCTCGACTGGCTGCAGGCGCCACCCTCGCTGCGCCGCGCGCACCATGCCTGCAACGGCATCGCGCCCCCCGCCAGCGTGCCGATTCCCGACGCCACCGAGCTCACCGCGTGGCGCGCCTGCGTGCGCCGCGCGCGCGCCCGGCTGCTCGCGCAGGAAGACCTCACCACCCAACTGGTTCGCTTCGTGCGGGAAAAAAGCTAGAATCGGCGTCTTTGCGCATTCGGCACGCCAGCGTGTCTTGCATGCGCCCCCGCCGGCCTCGCTGCCTCGGGGTTGGAAGGCCCCGCCAGCGGCGCCATCCGCCCCGAACCAGGGAGCGGCACCACCCGTGAAACCCCAGTCAGCCATGAAAATCGCTCAAGAAATCCGTGCCGGCAACGTCATCATGCAGGGCAAAGACCCGATGATCGTGCTCAAGACCGAATACGCCCGCGGCGGCCGTGGCGCCGCCACCGTGCGCATGAAGCTCAAGGGACTGCTCAACAACATGGGCACCGAGGTCGTCTTCCGCGCGGACGACAAGATGGACAACGTCATCCTCGACAAGAAGGACTGCACCTACTCCTACTTCGCCGACCCGATGTACGTCTGGATGGACACCGAGTACAACCAGTACGAGGTGGAGGCAGGCAACATGGGTGACGCGATCAACTACCTTGAAGACGGCATGGCCGCCGAGGTGGTGTTCTACGAAGGCAAGGCGATCTCGGTGGAACTGCCCACGAGCGTGGAGCGCGAGATCACCTGGACCGAACCCGCCGTCAAGGGCGACACCTCGGGCAAGGTGCTCAAGCCGGCAAAGATCGCGACCGGCTTCGAGGTCGCGGTGCCGCTCTTCGTGGGCCAGGGCGACCGCGTCGAAATCGACACGCGCACCGGCGAATACCGCAAGCGCGTCTGATCCCTCCCCGCTCTTCCCCCACAAGGCTTCCGTTGGAAGCCTTTTTCATGGGTTCACGCGCCGCGCACTTCGCGCTTGACGAGCGGGCGCTGCAGCCGCTGGCGAGCATCCTCACCGTCCGGCAGTTCGGTGGAGCGGTGCAACTTGACGCACGCGACGAGGCCGGGGCCATCCTCGCGGGCATTGGACAGCTCCAGCACGCCGCCCATGCGCTGCACCGTCTTGTCCACGATCGACAGCCCCAGCCCCGCGCCTGCGGCGGCGGTACGCGCAGTGTCGCCGCGGTAAAACGGCTGCGTGAGCTGCGGCAACTGCTCCGGCGGCACCCCGCTGCCGTGGTCGCGCAGCGTCAGGCACACCCACGGGTCGAGCCACAGCGCGCTGATGTCCACCACCGTCACTTCGGTGGCTTCGGTCTTGCCGTAGCGGCGGGCGTTTTCCAGCAAGTTGGAGACCACCCGCGCAAGCTCCACCTCGTCGGCCACCACGTACAGATCGGGTGCGATCTCCATCGTGATGCGCATCTGCCCATCGTCGCGCACCGCGTAGACGCACGAAGCGACCACCGCGCGCAGATTCACGGTGCCCAGCGCCACCGTGTCCGGGCGCGCGTAATCGAGAAACTTGTCTATCGTGGCGTCGAGCTGCACGATGTCCGCCACCATGTGCTCACGCGCGATCTCGTCGCTCACGCTCATCTCGGTCTCCAGCCGCAGCCGCGCCAGCGGCGTGCGCAGGTCGTGCGAGATGCCCGCGAGCATCACCGCGCGATCCTGATCGAGCTTGGCAAGCATCTGCGCCATGCGGTTGAAGCCGATGTTGACCTCGCGTACCTCGCTCGTGGCCACGCTCTCGTCAAGCGCACTGGCCGCAAAGTCGCCCCGACGCACGCGGTTGGTCGCGAGCGAGAGCTGCTTGAGCGGCCGGTTGATGAGCCGCGCGATCGCCGCCGCGCCCGCGAGCGAGAGCACCACCGCGGTCGCGAGCCAGATGAGCCAGGTGCGCCCGCCCGCCACCGTCAGGCGCGAGCTGTCCATGAGCAGCCAGTTCGGGTCGCCGTTGATCGTGAAACCCACCCACAGGCCACTCGTGCCGTTCACGCTGCTCGCGACCACGGTGCCTGGCCCGAGGCGCTGCGTGAGCTCCACCGACAGCCGCTGGCCGAGTGCCGAGGGTGCCAGCAGGTCGAATCGGTCTCCCGGCTCGCGCGGCAGCAGCCGCACGCCCTCCTGCTCGGCCATGGCCTTGATGAGTGCCACGCGTGCGATCGCATCCGAATGCGTGAGCGCCGCGCGGCTGAGATTCACGAGCGAGGCGATCTGCTGCGCCGCCTGCACCGTGCGCGGCTCCAGTTCGAGCGCGCGCAGCGTCTGCAGCCACGCGAGGATGCTGCCCACGAGCAGCAGCAGCAGCAGGATGAAGGTGCGCCAGAAGAGATTGAGCCCCATGCGCCCGCGCGGCGTATGCCGGCGCTCGACATGGGGCGCCCCGTTGGCGCCCGTCCGGGTCTCCGCCCCGCCGTTCTGACTCATTCAGCCCGGCCCCGTGCGCGCGGCATGCCGTGCGTCAATTGGCACCATCGGGCACGAAGACATAGCCCACGCCCCACACCGTCTGGATGAAGCGTGGCGACGCGGCATCGAGCTCGACGAGCTTGCGCAGGCGCGAGACCTGTACATCCAGACTGCGGTCGAACGGCTCGAATTCGCGCCCGCGCGCGAGCAGCGCGAGCTTCTCGCGCGACAGCGGCTGACGCGGGTGGCGCACCAGCGCCTTGAGCATCGCGAACTCGCCCGTCGTGAGCGGCAACTCCTCGCCATTTTTTTGCAGCGCGCGCGTGCCCAGGTCGAACGTGAACGGCCCGAAATTGACCACCTCGTTCTCGCCCGAGGGCGCGCCCGGCGCCTCCTGCGGCGGACGCCGGCGCAGCACCGCGTGGATGCGCGCCAGCAGCTCGCGCGGGTTGAACGGCTTGCCCAGGTAGTCGTCCGCGCCGACTTCCAGCCCGACGATGCGGTCCACGTCCTCACCCTTGGCGGTGAGCATGATGATGGGCGTGCGGTCGTGCGCCGCGCGCAGGCGCCGACAGATCGACAGCCCATCCTCGCCCGGCATCATCAGGTCGAGCACGATCAGATCGGCCGTCTCGCGCAGCAGCAGGCGGTTGAGCGCCTTGCCGTCCTCCGCCACCATCACCTCGAAGCCTTCCTGCGTGAGGTAGCGGCGCAGCAGGTCGCGGATGCGCGCGTCGTCATCGACAACGAGGATCTTGTCGGTGCGGTGGTTGCCTGATGTCATGGCGGTGTCCTCGGGTCATTTGTAACAACGCCAATTCTGACCGCTGAACACCCGGAAATGCCTGCGTCCGGCGTGTGGCTGACTCTCTGTTACACGTTTTGCCCGCGCTGGCAATCACTGCGCGGCCCAGCCGCCGTCCATGTTCCAGGCCACGCCGCGCACGTTGTCGCCCGCTGCGGAGCAGAAGAACACCGCCAGTTCGCCAAGCTGCTCGGGTGTGGTGAAGTGCATCGACGGCTCCTTCTCGCCCAGCAGCAGCTTCTTGGCCTCGTCGTTGGACACGCCGCGCTCCTGCGCCTTCGCGTCCACCTGCTTTTGCACCAGCGGCGTGAGCACCCAGCCGGGGCAGATCGCGTTGCAGGTGACGCCCGTGGGCGCGGTTTCGAGCGCCGTCACCTTGGTCAGCCCAACGATGCCGTGTTTTGCCGCCACATAAGCCGATTTGCAGGCAGATGCCACCAGTCCGTGCACTGAGGCGATGTTGATGATGCGTCCCCAGTCCGCCTTGAGCATCGCGGGCAGCGCCAGGCGCGTGGTGTGGAACGCGCTGGAGAGGTTGATCGCGATGATCGCGTCCCAGCGCTCCACCGGAAAGTCCTGGATGCTCGCCACGTGCTGGATGCCGGCGTTGTTCACGAGGATATCCACGCGCCCGAACTCGTCCGCAGCGTAGCGCATCATCGCCTCGATCTCCGCCGGACGGCTCATGTCCGCGCCGTGGTAGCCGGTCTTCACCCCGTGCGCGCGGCCCGCCTCCAGGATCTGCGCGCGCGGCCCGTCGGCATCGCCAAAACCATTCATCACGATGTTCGCGCCCTGGCGCGCCAGTGCCTTGGCGATACCCAGGCCGATGCCGCTGGTCGAGCCCGTGACGAGTGCCGTTTTACCTTGCAACATGACAAATTCTCCGAATCAATTAGGATGCAACGCAGACATTATTGACTGCCGCGCCACGCCATGGATCACGCCGACCAACCCACGCTAGCGTACGTATCCTGCCCCGGCGCCGCCGCTCAGGGCGCCGACGCTGGCCACCGCATGGCCTACTGGGAATGGAACGCCACCGGCAATCCGGCGCACCCGCACGTGGTCGTGTGCGTGCACGGGCTGTCACGCCAGGGGCGCGACTTCGACACGCTGGCGCGCGCGCTGGCGCCGCACGCGCGCGTCATCTGCCCGGACGTGGTCGGGCGCGGCCACAGCGACCGGCTCGCCGACCCGCAGGGCTACCAGATCCCGCTGTACGCGGCCGACATGCTCGCGTTGCTCGCGCAGCTGCACCACGCAGCGCCCATCACCACGCTGGACTGGGTCGGCACCAGCATGGGCGGGCTCATCGGCATGGTGCTCGCGGGGCAGGAAGGCCTGCCGCTGCCCTCGCCCCTGCACCGCCTGGTGCTGAACGACGTGGGCCCGGTGCTGCAGTGGGACGCACTGCAGCGCATAGGCCAGTACCTGGGCCAGCCCGTGCACTTCGACACCGAGCAACAGGGCGCGGACGCGCTCTGGGCCATCTCGAGTTCGTTCGGTCCGCACACGCCCGCGCAGTGGCTGGCGCTGAGCCGGCCCATGCTGCGACCCGCGCCGCAGGGGGGCTATACGCTGCACTACGACCCCGCCATCGCCATCCCCTTCCACGCACTCACCCCCGAGGCCACGCGCGAGGGCGAGCAGATGATGTGGCAGCTCTACGACCAGATCCACGCCGAGGTGCTGCTGCTGCGGGGCAAGGCGTCCGACCTGCTCACCGCCGCGACCGCCGCGCGCATGCTCGAGCGCGGCCCGCGCCCGCGCATGGTCGAGTTCGACGGCGTGGGACACGCGCCGACCCTGATCGCACCCGACCAGGTGGCGGCCGTCACGCGCTTTCTGCTGGCGCCACGCAGCGCTGCCCGCCCATGAAAAGTGGTCCGCCCGAAGCGACCGGCGCGCCCCGCGACGGCGCAGCGGCGCAGCGCGCGCACCTGCCCCACCTGATCGCCGCCACGTCGGACGTGCCCTCCGACCTGGACCTGCACCCGGACGAGGCACTGGCGCGTGCGCGCGCCTTCGCCGAACCACTGCTCGCGGGTGAAGCGCTCGACTCGGGCGAGAACACGCTGGCGCACGCGGACGCCGTGGCGCAGATCCTGCGCGGCCTGGGCAGCTCCGAGACCATGCAGGCGGCCGTCTACCTCGTGCATACCTGCGCCCACCTGACGCGCCCCGAAGAGGTCATCGCCAAGGCGTTCAGCCCGCACTTCGCGCAGCTTGCGGTGGAAACCACCAAGCTCATGCGCGTGCAGCGCCAGGCGCGCGAATCCCACGCCTCGCGCGCACAGCTGGACACCGTCGCCCTGCAGACCGAGAACGTGCGCAAGATGCTGCTCGCGTTTTCACGCGACCTGCGCGTCGTGCTGCTGCGCCTGGCGTCGCGCCTGCAGACCATGCGCTACCTCGCGGCGAGCAGGCAGTCCACGTCCCCGGCGATGGCGCGCGAGACGCTGCAGGTCTTCGCGCCGCTGGCCAACCGGCTTGGCATCTGGCAGCTCAAGTGGGAGCTCGAAGACCTCGCGTTTCGCGCGCTCGAACCCGACACCTACCGCGACGTCGCACGCAGGCTCGACGAGAAACGCGCCGAGCGCGAGCAGTACGTGGAACAGGTGCGCGCGCGGCTGGAAGCCGACCTGCGCGCGCACAGCATCAACGCGAGCGTCTCGGGGCGCCCCAAGCACATCTACAGCATCGTCAAGAAGATGCGCGGCAAATCGCTCGCGTTCGAGCAGGTGTACGACCTGCACGCGCTGCGCGTCATCGTCTCCAGCGTCAAGGACTGCTACGCCGCGCTCAGCTGGGTGCACAGCCACTACCAGCCGATCGAGGCCGAATTCGACGACTACATCGCCAAGCCCAAACCCAACGGCTACCAGTCGCTGCACACCGTGGTGCGCGACGAGGCCGGACGCGCCATCGAAATCCAGATCCGCACGCAGGCGATGCACGACCACGCCGAAAGCGGCGTGGCCGCCCACTGGGCCTACAAGGAGGCAGGTACCAAAGGCTACGCCGGCGTGTCGGCCACGAGCGACTACGACGCCAAGATCGCCGTGCTGCGCCAGCTGCTCGCGTGGGAGCGCGACCTCGCGGGCAGCGCCAGCCACAGCAACCTGTTCGAAGACCGCATCTACGTGCTCACGCCCGACGCGGCGGTGATCGAACTGCCCCAGGGTGCCACCCCCGTCGATTTCGCCTACGCGGTGCACACCAGCGTGGGCCACCGCTGCCGCGGCGCCAAGGTGGACGGCAGCATGGTGCCGCTCAACACCCCGCTGCAAAACGGCCAGACGGTGGAAATCACCACCGCCAAGGAGGGCCGCCCTTCACGCGACTGGCTCAACCCCGAACTCGGCTACCTCACGAGCCCACGCGCCAAGGCCAAGGTGCGCGCATGGTTCAACGCCGAACAACTCGAAGGCACCGTCGCGCGCGGGCGCGAGCTGGTCGAAAAGCTGCTGCAACGCGAAGGCAAGACCGCGCTCAAGCACGATGATCTCGCCGCCCGGCTCGGCTTCAAGACGGCGGAGGCGCTGTTCGAGGTCGTCGGCAAGGATGAGATCTCGCTGCGCAGCATCGAACAGTTGCTGCACCCGCCGCAACCTGGCGCCGCTGCAGAGGAACCTCCCGCGCGCAAGAAGGCGCGGGCGCCGGACACCGCGCAGGGTGCGGTGCTCGTCGTCGGCGTGGACGCGCTCATGACGCAGCTGGCCAAGTGCTGCAAGCCGGCCCCGCCTGACGAAATCCGCGGCTTCGTCACGCGCGGCAAGGGCGTGAGTGTGCACCGCGCCGATTGCAGCAACTTCCGCGAGCTCGCGGCGCGCCACCCCGAGCGCATGATCGACGTGGCCTGGGGCGGCGAGAACCAGGCGGCGAGCGAGCTCTACCCCATGGACGTGGCCATCGAGGCCGCGGACCGCCAGGGCCTGCTGCGCGATATTTCCGAGGTCTTCACGCGCGAGAAGACCAACGTGATCGGCGTGCAGACCCAGTCCGTCAAGGGCACCGCCTGGATGACGTTCACGGTGGAAATCGCCGACGCCGAGCGGCTTAACAAGGTGCTTGCCATCGTCGCGGCTGTGCCCGGTGTGCGCTCGGCGCGCAGGCGCTGAACGGCCAACCCCTCCGCTGTTGTTGCTAGAATCGCGCCCTTCGGTAGAACAGGCGCGTAGCTCAGCTGGTTAGAGCACCACCTTGACATGGTGGGGGTCGTTGGTTCGAGTCCAATCGCGCCTACCAATGCAGCCAGGCACTTGCGAGCGTTCGCAAGTGCCTTTTTGTTGCCCGCGCTGGCACGCCGGATACGCCTCGCACGGCGGTCTCGTAGAATCTGCTGCACCGCACCAAGTCCGTCGCAGCGGACCAGCGCATCCCGGAGCCGCCGATGCCAGACACACACCCCACCGCCGAAAGCACCTCGGCACAACGCGTCATCAAGAAGTACCCCAACCGGCGGCTGTACGACACCTCCACGTCCACCTACATCACGCTGGCCGAGGTGCGCCAGCTCGTGATCGACGGAGCGACGGTGGTGGTGCGCGACGCCAAGACCGGCGAGGACCTGACGCGCAGCATCCTGCTGCAAATCATTCTGGAGGAAGAAGCCGGCGGCGCGCCGATGTTCAGCGAGGCGGCACTGGCCAACATCATCCGTTTCTACGGCCATGCGATGCAGGGCTTCATGGGCGCCTACCTCGAGAAGAACGTGCAGATGTTCACCGAGGTGCAGGCCAAGCTCGCCGAGCAGACCAAGACGATCACGCCCGAGATGTGGAACCACTTCATGAACCTGCAGTCGCCGATGATGCAGTCGCTCATGGGCAGCTACATCGAGCAGTCGCAGACCGTGTTCCAGCACATGCAGGAACAGATGAACAAGCAGACCGAGCAGATGCTCGGCGCGTTCGGCATCAAGCAGCGCGGCGATCGCTGAGGGCGCGCCAGGGCTCGCGCGCAGGCCGTGGCGGCGCGTTATCCGCACCGGCGATCACGCAAATGCGAAGGTGTTACGCTTTTTGACTCCCACGCCCCGCTGCCGATGACGATGAACCGAGCCGACCCCACCGTACTGAAAACGCCGCAGGCGCCCTGCACCATCCTTCGCCGCTTCTCGCTGCACGCCAGCGACGCCGCGGATTTCCGCCAGCGCCTGCGCGCGTATTTCACCGAGACCTTCGACTGCTACGAGTCGCTGTTTCGCACGCTGGCGTGCGATGACGCCTGGCGCGAGCGCTCGATCCCGCTGCGCCATCCGCTGATCTTCTATTACGGGCACACCGCGACGTTCTTCGTCAACAAGCTGCTGCTCACACGCATGATCGACCAGCGCATCGACCCGCATCTCGAATCGGTGTTCGCCGTCGGCGTGGACGAGATGAGCTGGGACGACCTGGACGACGCGCACTACGACTGGCCGAGCGTGGCCAAGGTGCAGGCCTACCGCGACCAGGTGCGCGCGCTCGTCACGCGCCTCATCGACACCGCGCCGCTCACGCTGCCCGTGAACTGGGAGCACCCATGGTGGGCGATCGTCATGGGCATCGAGCACGAACGCATCCACATCGAGACCTCGTCGGTGCTGATCCGCCAGCAGCGCCTGCAGTGGGTGCGCACGCAGCCGGACTGGCCCGCCTGCCCGGACGCGGGGCCCGCGCCCGAGAACACGCTCGTGAACGTCGTCGCGGGCCACGTCACGCTGGGCAAGCCCTTCGACAGCGAGCGCTACGGCTGGGACAACGAGTACGGACACCATGAGGCCGATGTCACTGCGTTCCAGGCCAGCCGCCTGCTCGTGAGCAATGGCGAGTTCCTCGCCTTCGTGCAGGCGGGCGGCTACGCCAGCGACGCCTGGTGGGACGACGAAGGCCGGCGCTGGCGCGACTTCGCGCAGGCCGCGCACCCAACCTTCTGGGTGCGCGCGGGCGACGACTGGCGGCTGCGCCTGATGACCGAGGAAGTGGCCATGCGCTGGAACTGGCCGGTCGAGGTCAACTGCCTCGAAGCGCGGGCCTTTTGCCGCTGGAAGGCGCATGAAACCGGGCAGCGCGTGCGCCTGCCCACCGAGGACGAATGGCACCGCATCCTCGCGACGAGCGGCTGGCACCTTGGCGCTGCCCACCCCGCCAACGCCAATATGTACCTGGAGCACTGGGCATCGTCGTGCCCGGTCGACCGCTTCGAGCACGGGCCGTTCTGCGATGCGGTGGGCAACGTCTGGCAGTGGACGGAAACGCCGACCTACCCGTTCGAGGGCTTCAAGACCCACCCGATCTACGACGACTTCACGACGCCGACGTTCGACGAGCGGCACAACCTCATCAAGGGCGGCTCGTGGATCGCCACCGGCAACGAGGCCGAGCCCGAGTCGCGCTACGCCTTCCGCCGCCACTTCTTCCAGCACGCGGGTTTCCGCTACGTGGTGGCCGACGCGCCCGTGGGCACGCAGGCCTCGCGCTACGAGACGGACGAGCTCGTCACGCAGTACATGGAGTTCCACTACGGCGCCCAGTACTACGGCGTGCCCAACTTCCCCAAGGCGCTTGCGCAGATCGCGATCGAGGCGGTGGGCAACGGCCCCCACCGGCGCGCGATGGATCTGGGCTGCGCGGTGGGCCGCAGCGTGTTCGAACTGGCGCGCCACTTCGACGAAGTCGTCGGTGTGGATTTTTCCGCGCGCTTCATCGACCAGGGCGTAGCGCTGGCGCGCGGCGACACCGTGCGCTACACCGCGACCGAGGAAGGCGAGCTCGTCGAATACAAGGCCGTGAAGCTGGCCGATCTGGGCCTGACCGACACGGCGGCGCGCGTGCAGTTCTGGCAGGGCGACGCGTGCAATCTCAAGCCCCAGTTCACCGACTACGACCTGATCCTCGCGGCCAACCTGATCGACCGGCTCTACGACCCGGCGCGCTTCCTGCACATGGTGCACGAGCGGCTGCGCCTCGGCGGAGTGCTGATGCTCACCTCGCCCTACACGTGGCTCGCCGAGCACACGCCGCGCGAGAAATGGCTGGGCGGCTACAAGAAGGATGGCGAGAGCTGGCGCACGCTCGATGCGCTCAAGGCGCTGCTGGGCGCGCACTTCGAGATGGCGGGCGAGCCGCGCGACGTTCCCTTCGTCATCCGCGAAACCCGCCGCAAGTTCCAGCACACGCTGTCCCAGGCCACATTCTGGCGGCGCGTACGCTGACGATACGGGCTGGCCATGGTTGCACGCTCCCACGCCCGCGGGCTGCTGGTGCTGTGCGCGACGTGCGCCAGCCTGGCGCTGACGCACGTCGCGGCAGCGCCCCCCGAAACATCCCACTGGGCCAGCAGCATGGCGTCGAGCGCGTCGGCGGCGGACACGCGCCCGTTCAGCGCACCGGCGGCGCTCGCGCAGCCGCTGCGCAGCAAGATGCAGTCACCGCTCGTGCGCGAACTGCAAATCCGCCTGCGCCACGCCAAGTTCCTCGCCACCTACGACGCGCACGACCGGTTCGACGGCCTCACGCGCGCCGCGGTGGAGAAATTCCAGAAGGCCAACGGCCTGCGCGCCACCGGCGTGGTGGACCAGCAGACCTGGGACGCGCTGCGCCAGCAATCGCACGATCCGAGCGAGGCGGAACTGAACAACACCGACGTGGGCTGGTGGTTCACGGGCCCGCAGCACCGCGGCTACATCAAGGAGCTGCAGCACCGGCTCTCGCAGGTGCGGGTCTACGACGGCCCGGCGCACGGCGAGCTTGACGAGCGCACGCGTGCAGCGATCGCCGCCTGGCGCGTCAAGGTGGGGCTGCCCGAAAGCGACGTGATGGACGAGCGCACCTGGACCAGGCTCATTGCCGCAACGCGCAGCCCGCGCTACGCGCAACTGTTCGAGCGCCCGCCCGAGAAGGGCGCGACGGCGCAGACGCTCGATCCCCGCTGCACGACGGGCAAGGTGATCTGCGTGTCCAAGGCGCAGAAGAAACTCTCCTACGTGGTGGACGGCACGATCCGCTTCACGCGCGAGGCACGCTTTTCGCGGCCGGGCTACGACAGCCCCGAGGGGGACTTTCGCATCTGGTACATGAACCGCGACACGGTCTCGAAGATCTTCGGCGAGCGCACGCCCATGCCCTACGCGATCTTCTACGACGGCAACGTCGCGATCCATTTTTCCGACGATTTCGCCGAAAACGGCTACGCGGGCGGCTCGCACGGCTGCAGCCAGTTGCGCGACTACCAGGCGGCCAAGTGGCTCTACGAGCAGGTGAAGGTCGGCGACCGCGTCGTGGTGTACCAATAGCGCGTGTACCGACGCTGGCGTCGCAGCCTTCGCGCGCCGCGCAGGCATGTGCCTGCGCAACTTGCTACGCTGTGCGCTGCTCGATGGAGGTAACGCATGGCGGACAAGCAATTCGAAGACCGGGCCACGGGCGCGCTGATGGGCGCGCTCATCGGCGAAGCACTCGCGGTGGGCCCGCACTGGTACTACAACCTCGATGAACTGCGCGCGGCGCATGGCGCGTGGATCAGCGACTACACCACGCCCCGGCCGGGGCGCTACCACGAGGGGCTGAAGGCCGGCGAGTCATCGCAGGCGGGGCTGCTGCTGGAGCTGACCATGCGCTCGCTCGCCGAGCGCGGCGCCTACGACGAGGCGGACTTCTGCCAGCGGCTGGACCGCGACTTCTTTCCGCTGATCGACGGCACGCCCAACAACGGCCCGGGCGGCTACACCAGCCAGTCGATCCGCGGAACCTGGCGGCTGCGCGTCAAGCTAGGCAAACCCTGGGGCGAGGTGAGCGGCTGGGCCGACGACACGGAAGCCGCCGAGCGCACGCTGGCGATCGCGGTACGCAATGCGCGCGACCTGCGCGCGCTGGCGCGCGACGTGAGCAGCAACACCGCGCTCACGCAAAAGGACGGCGTGGTCGGCGCCATGACCACGGCCTACTGCCTTGCGCTCGGCCTGCTGGTGCAGGGCGAGACCTTCGACGGCGCGATCACGGGCAAGCTCATGGCGCACGTGCGCGACGGCACGCTGCCGTTTCACAGCGTCACCAAGGCGGACGAGGACGGGGTAGCAGACGGCCCCGAACGGCCACGCCACGCGGGCCAGTTCCCGTCGCCCGATGCGCTGATCGGCATGGGCTACATCGCGGGCGCGGCGCTCGACCCGGCGGTGCGCATCGAGCCCGCGTGGAAGGTCTCGCAGGTGTACGGCATGCCGTGCGCGGTCTACCACCAGTTCCCCGCGGCCTACCACCTCGCGGCGCGCTTCAGCGGCGACTACGAAGCTGCCGTGCTGCACGCGGTGAACGGCGGCGGGCAGAACCAGGCGCGCGCCATGCTCACCGGCGCGCTCGTGGGCGCGATGGTGGGGCTCGGCGGCATCCCCGAGCGCTTCGTGCGGGGGCTGGACCGACACGAGGAGCGGCTCGCGCTTGCGCGCACGATCGCGGCGCAGGCCGCACGGTAACGACAGGAGGCAACGCCATGGTGACCCGCTACGACGTACGGCTGCTGCACAAGCGCGAGGTGGCCACGCAGATGATGGAATTCACGCTCGAAAAGCCGCAGGGCTTCGAGTACCGCGCGGGACAGTTCGGCGACATGGTGCTGCCCGCCTCGAGCGGCCTGACCGACGCCAACAACAAGCACGGCTTCTCGTTCGTGAGCGCGCCGTTCGAGGACACGCTGCGCATGGCGACGCTGATGCGCCCCAGCGCCTTCAAGCAGGCGGCGGCCCAGGTGCCCGACGGCACGGTGGTGGGGCTGCTGGCGCTCTGGGGCAGCTTCACGCTGCACCAGAACGCAGCAGTGCCCGCGGTGTTCGTCACCAGCGGCATCGGCATCACGCCGGTGCGCGGCATCATCGCGCAGGCAACGCACGAGAAGGCGCCGCACCAGATCACGCTGGTCTACGCCAACGCGGATGCGGCGCACGCGGCCTACCACGACGAGCTGCAGCAGCTTGCCGCGCGCAATCCGAACTTCCACTACGTGCCGGTGTTCACCGGCGCGCAGGGCCGGCTCGGCCCAGCCACGATCCGCGAGCACGTGGCGCGCGCGGCGGATGCGCTGTTCTACCTCTCGGGCCCCAAGGCGACCATCGCGCAGATGCGCGAACTCGCCCTGCAGGCGGGCGCGGACGAGGACAACCTGCGCACCGAGGAGTTCGAGGGCTACTGAGCCCCAACCAGCTCTTCATACGGTTTTGCATTCAAGCGTAGAACAAGGCGGGAAGCCGCAGACAGTGCTGTAGCACGGCAAGGCGAACCAACGCAGTTATACGTTTGAAGGCGAAACCGTATCAGAGCACCACGGGTTCGTCGGGCAGCTCGTTGTCCGCACCGGCAGCCGCGCTGTCGCGCGGAAAGTGCGCGACGAGCACCGCCGACACCTCCTCCAGCGCCTGCGTGAGCCCATCCTCGAAGCAGCCCGCGCGCAGGTGCTCGCCCAGGCGCCGCACCTGCGCGTCCCACAGCGCGGGCTCGACGGCGCGCGCGATGCCGCGGTCGGCGACGAGCTCGATGGCGCGCTCAGCCATCAACAGGTAGATGAGCACGCCGTTGTTGCGCTCGGTATCCCAGACGCCGAGCTTGGAGAACATCATCAGCGCGCGCTCGCGCACGATGCGCGCAAGCGGCACCCGGCCATGCAGCGCGCGCCAGAGGTAGCTCAGCGGCAGGCCGCCCTCGATGCACAGGCGCACCTGGCCGGTGTGGCGCTGCTCGCTCGCCGCCACACGCGCGCGCAGGCGCTCGAGCATGTCGGCGGGCAGCACGCGGCGCACGGCGTGTTCGTCGATCCAGCGGTGGCGCCACAGGCGCAGCAGATGCGTGCCTACCATCACCAGCTCCCGCTCGCGCCGCCGCCGCCGAAATTGCCCCCGCCACCCGAGCTGAAGCCGCCCCCACCGCCCGAGCCGCCCCCCGAACCGAAGCCGCCGCCTCCGAAGCCCCCACCGCCCCAGCCGCCGCCGCGCGGCAGCCCCGGGCCGATCGCGCCGCCGATCAGCGCGAACACGAACGCCCCCAGCGCCACGAGCACCGCAAGCAGCACCCCCAGCCCCAGCCAGAACGCCCCCACGCCCGCACCCGCTCCCAGCACGATGGCGCCGAGCTTGCGCCCGAAGATGCCGCGCAAGAGCGCGCTCGCGACCGGCACGAGGAAGGCCACGAGCACGATCACATCCGTCAAGTCCACGGGCGGGCCGGCGTTGCGCGCGGGGCGGCTCGCCGGCACAGGCGGCAGCGGCTCGCCGCGCACGCGCGCCGCGATCTGCGCCACCGCGCCCGAGAGGCCCGCGGCGTAGTCGCCACGGCGAAACGCGGGCGTGATCACGTCGTCGATGATGGCCTTGGCCGCCAGGTCGGGCACCGCGCCTTCGAGCGTCTTGGCCACCTCGATGCGCACGCGCCGGTCGTCCTTGGCGACGACGATCATGAGCCCGTCGCCCACGTCCCGGCGGCCGATCTTCCACGTGTTGCCGACGCGGTTGGCGTAGCCGAAGATGTCCTCGGGCGCGGTGCTGGGCACGATGAGCACCACCACCTGCGTGCCCTTCTCGCGCTCCAGCGCCGCCAGGTCGCCTTCCAGCGCCGCCGCCTGGGCGGCGCTCAGCGTCGCGGTCTGGTCGATCACGTGGCCGGTGAGCGGGGGCACCGGCAGCATGCCCTGCGCGTGCGCCGCACCCAGCAGCAGCGCTACTGCAAAGAGAGCTGCCAGCGCTTTACTGGCAAGCGCTAGAGGCATATTTTGCTCATGAAATCAGCGCGTGCCGAAATCCACCTTGGGCGGCTGGCTGATCTGCGCCTCGTTGGCCACGCTGAAGTTCGCCTTCGGCGCGTAGCCGAAGACCATGGCCGTGAGGTTGGTCGGGAAGCTGCGCACCAGCACGTTGTACTCCTGGACCGCGTCGATGTAGCGCCCGCGCGCCACGGCGATGCGGTTTTCGGTGCCTTCCAGCGCCACGCGCAGGTCGGCAAACGCCTTGTTGGCCTTCAGGTCGGGGTAGCGCTCCACCGTCACCATCAGGCGGCTGAGCGCGCTGGAGAGCTCGCCCTGCGCCGCCTGGAATTGCTGGAACGCCTGCGGGTTGTTCAGCAGCTCGGGCGTCACCTGGATGCTCGTGGCCTTGGCACGCGCCGCTATCACCTTGGTGAGCGTCTCCTGCTCGAAGTTGGCCTCGCCCTTGACGGTGGCGACGAGGTTGTCGATGAGGTCGGCGCGGCGCTGGTACTGGTTGACCACCTCGCTCCAGGCCGACGTGGTCGATTCGTCGAGCTGCTGGAAGTCGTTGTAGCCGCAGCCGGTGAGCGAGAGCGCAAGCAGCAGCGGCAGGGCACGTTGCATCAGGCGGGTAAACATCGGGCAAGACTCCTGTGGGGATGGTGAAAGCGGATCAACGCGCGAGCGCCTCGCGCGGCGCACCGGCGCTCCAGACGCGCCAGCGCAATTGCAGGCCCTCGGGCACGAACACGACGACGGGCAGCTTGCTGTTGTAGCGCAGCATGCGCGGTTCGGCCTGCACGAACGCGGGCTTTGCGCTGCCGGGCGGGCACATCATCAGGGTGGAGCGCACTTCGCCGCGGCTGTTGAGCACCCAGTAGGTGTAGCCCCAGCCGGGCACGTCGCGCGCCTGAAAGCGCCCGTCCATGCCGTGCGCGTTGCAGTCCACCGTCATCGCCTTGCCGCCGATGAGCTCGATCTGGTGCTCGGCCTCGTCGGCGAGCGCGGGCAGTTCGATCACGTAGCGTGCATGGCCCGCGAGCGTGGCGGGGAAGGCCTGGAGTTCCTGCGCGGCGGCGGGGTTGGAGGGGGTGGCGGCGGTCATCGGCAGCGGCGCGCAGGCGCTGAGCACCCCCACGAGCGTCAGCAGCGCGAGGTGCCGGCCCAGGCACATGCGTGCATTCATGGGCGCGAATGTACCCGCCCTGCCCCGGCCAGCAGCGCGACCGCGCGCGCCTCGATGGCCAGGCCCTGCCCCACGGGGCCGAGGCGCTCGGCGGTCTTGGCCTTGACGCTGACCTGCGCGGCGTCCACCCCCAGCACCTGGGCAATGCCGGCGCGCATGGCGGGGATGTGCGCAGCCAGGCGCGGCGCCTGCGCGATGACGGTGGTGTCCACGTTCACGAGCGTCCAGCCCGCGTCGCGCACCGCGCGCAGGGCCTCGGCGAGCAGCACGCGCGAATCGGCGCCGTGCCAGCGCGCGTCGGTGTCGGGAAAGTGGCTGCCGATGTCGCCCAGCGCCGCCGCGCCCAGCAGCGCGTCGGTGATGGCGTGCAGCAGCACGTCGGCGTCCGAGTGGCCGAGCAGGCCGGCGCTGTGCGCAATCTGCACACCGCCGATCACGAGCCTGCGCCCCGGCACGAGCGCATGCACGTCCCAGCCTTCGCCGATGCGCAGCGCGGGCAATGCGGGCCGTGCGGGTGGCGCGGTCATGGCGCGCGCCGGGCCAGCCACTGGCCCGCGAGCTGAAAATCTTCGGGGTAGGTCACCTTGAAATTGTGCCTGCTGCCGCGCACGAGCAGCGGCGCGTGGCCCGAGGCCTCCATCGCGCTCGCCTCGTCGGTGATGCCCGCAAAGCCGCTGGCCGCATGCGACTGCAGCGCCGCGTGCAGCGCGCCCAGGCGAAACATCTGCGGCGTCTGCGCGAGCCACTTGCCCTCGCGCGCGAGCGTGGCGCGCACACGGCCGCCCTGCTCGGCCTTGAGCGTGTCGGGCAGCGGCAGCGCGAGCAGCCCGCCCACGCCGTCGGGCAGGCAGGCGTCGATCAGCGCATCGACGAGCGCGGGCGTGACCAGGCAGCGCGCCGCGTCGTGCACCAGCACCCAGTCCCGCGCGTGCGCGCCCGTGGCGAGCAGGTGCGCAAGGCCGTTGCACACGCTCTCGGCGCGCGTGGCGCCGCCGCAGTCGGCCAGCTCGTAGCCGTCGCCCGAAGCCAGCGTGCGCTCGCCCGGCGCCACGACGACGAGCACGCGCGTCAGGCGCGCGACGCGTGCCAGCGCCCCCAGCGTGTGCTCGACCAGCATGCGGCCCGCCACGCGCTCGTACTGCTTGGGCCGCGCCGCGCCCGCGCGCAGGCCGCTGCCCGCGCACGGCACCAGCGCCAGCAGGCGGGGCGCTTCACGCATGCAGCAGCTCCCACAGGCGCGCGGCCGTCACAGGCATCTGCAGGCGCGGCGCCGCATCCGCGCGCCCCGCGCGCGCAAGGGCGTCGGCGATGGCGTTGACCACGCAGGGCGTGGCGCCTATGGTGCCAAGCTCGCCCACGCCCTTGACGCCCAGCAGATTGTTCTTGCAGGGCGTGGTTTCGTCCATTTCCATGCAAAAGTGCGCCGCAAAATCCTGCGCGCGCGGCGCGGTGTAGTCCATGAGGCTGCCGGTTACGAGCTGCCCCGTGTCGCCGTCGTACACGAGGCGCTCCATCAGCGCCTGCCCCGCGCCCTGCACCGCGCCGCCCACGAGCTGGCCACGCACGATGAGCGGGTTCACCACGCGGCCGATGTCGTTCACGCCGGTGTAGGCCACGAGCTGCACCACGCAGGTGGCCGGGTCGATCTCCACCTCGCAGACGTGCGCGCCGTTGGGCCAGGTGGGCCCGGCAACGGTGTGCGTGTGCTCCACGAGGATGTGCCCGCCCGCCTGCCGGCCCGCCAGGTCGAACAGGCCTATGGTGCGGTCGGTGCCGGCGACGGTGAAGCGCCCGGCCTCGTAGCGGATGTCGGGCTCGGCCACCTCCAGCTCGCTCGCGGCCAGGCGGCGGGCGCGCGCCAGCGCCTCGCTGCTGCCCGTGGCCATCGCCGAGCCGCCGGTGAAGAGCGAGCGCGAGCCCGCGGTGCCGAAGCCGTTGCCGCGGTCGGTATCGCCCAGCACCACGCGCACCTGCTCGATAGCCACACCGAACACGTCCACCACGAGCTGCGCGAGCGAGGTGGCAATGCCCTGCCCCATCTGGTTCACCGCCGAATAGACCTCGATCACGCCGCCCGCCTGCACGTCCACCGTCACGCGCTCTTCGAACGCATTGCCGCCCGTCCATTCGAGGAAGGTGGCCAGGCCCAGGCCGCGCCACAGCCCGCGCGCCTTCGACTGCGCCGCGCGCGCCTCGAAGCCGTTCCAGTCGGCGAGCGCGAGCGCCTGCTCCATCACGTGCTCGAAGCGGCCGGTGTCGTAGGTCTGGCGCATCGGGTTGGTGTAGGGCATCTGCTCGGGGCGGATGAAGTTGCGCCGACGCAGCAGCACGCGGTCGATGCCGGTCTGGCGCGCGGCCTCGTCCATGAGGCGCTCGATGTTGAAGATCGCCTCGGGGCGGCCCGCGCCGCGGTAGGCGCCCGTGGGCGCCTGGTTGGTGAGCACCGCGCGAAAGTGAAAGTCGATCACCGGCACGTCGTACACGCTGGTCTGCACCCAGGGGCCGATCAGGAGCTGGATCGCGACGCCCGTCGCCAGCGCGTACGCGCCGACGTTGGCGTCCGAATGCACGCGCAGCGCAAGGATGCGCCCGTCCGCATCGAGCGCCAGTGCCGCATGCGCATGCAGGTCGCGCCCGTGCGTGGTCGAGAGGAACTCCTCGCCGCGCTCGCCCGCCCAGCGCACCGCGCCACCCGTGGCACGGGCCGCCCAGCCGATCACCGCATCCTCGGGGTACGAGCCGGTCTTCATGCCAAAGCCCCCGCCCACGTCGCCCACGCGCACGCGCACCGCCTCGGGGGCCAGGCCCATGGCGCGCGCGACGTTCTCACGCACCGCCGTGGGCATTTGCGACGAGATGTGCATGTCCAGCCGCCCCGCGGCCGCGTCCCAGGCGGCGCGCACGCTGCGCGGCTCCAGCGTGAGCGCGGCCACGCGCTGGTGCACGAGTTCCAGCGCCACCACGTGCGCCGCGCGCGCGAACGCGGCCTGCGCCGCTGGCGCATCGCCGTGGCGCGCCTCGCAGGCGATGTTGTCGGGGGCCTGGGGCGTCACGGCTGCCCGCGCCTGCAGCGCCACCTCCAGCGTGGGCACGGCGGGCAGTTCCTCGTAGTCGACCTCGACCGCCTCGGCGGCATCGCGCGCCTGCTGCAGCGTGTCGGCCACCACCACCGCCACCGCCTCGCCGACGAAGCGCGCGGCGTCCACCGCCAGCGGATAACGCTCGGGCGTGGCGCAGGCGCTGCCGTCGGCGCGCTTGAACGGCGCACCGATGTGCATCGGCGGCACGCCCGCGGCGCGCAGGTCGGCACCGTCATAGATGCCGCGCACGCCCGGCAGCGCCCGCGCGACGGCGGCGTCCACGCCCCGGATGCGCGCGTGCGCATGCGGCGAGCGCACGAACACCGCCCAGCCATCCGCGGGCCCGCCCAGGTCGTCCGCGTAGCGGCCCTGCCCCCGCAGCAGCGCGGCGTCTTCCAGGCGCTCGACGGCGCGGCCGCTGCCGAAGCGGGTGGTGATGGGGGTCGCTGCGTCTGTCATGTCTGATCCCGGTTTGCGCCGGTCCGATACATACCGAAAGCAGGGACTATAGGCGAGCGCGCCGGCTCGTGCGCCCACTCGGGCATGGGCCCGAAGAATTCCTCTTTTGATAGCTTCTCGCGCTTGACAGACAAGAGCCAGAGCCGTTTTTTACCCAAAAAACGCAGTGACGCACCGACGCCTAAAATAGCGCCATACGCCGCACCGTATGCGGCGAGCCCGCCCCCCGCCTGTACCAGCCGGGGGGTTGCGTCGTTGTTCCACCCTGAGCCCCATGCAACTTCCCACCCTCGCCCCCGGCAAGCGCTACGCGCTGCCGCGCCCCGCGGGCAGCGCCGACGCGCTGCTGCTGGCGCGCCTGGCCGGGCAGCACGCCGGCACGCGGCGCACCACCGCCATCGTCTGCGCGGACGCCGCGGACACCCGCCGCCTCGAAGGCGAGATCGCCTTCTTCGCGCCCGAGCTGCGCTGCGCGCTCTTTCCCGACTGGGAGACGCTGCCCTACGACCACTTCTCGCCGCACCAGGATCTGATCAGCGAGCGGCTTTCCACGCTCTGGCGCATCAGCCAGGGCGAGGTGGACGTGGTGCTCGTGCCCGCCACCACCGCGCTGTACCGCCTGGCACCGCCCGCGTTCCTTGCGGGCTACACCTTCCACTTCAAGACCGGGCAGAAGCTCGACGAAGCCAAACTCAAGGCCCAGCTCACGCTCGCAGGCTACCAGCACGTGGCGCAGGTGGTGGGCCACGGCGAATACGCGGTGCGCGGCGGGCTGATCGACCTGTACCCCATGGGCGCGGCGCAGCCGCTGCGCGTCGATCTGTTCGACGACGAGATCGACTCCATCCGCACGTTCGACCCCGACACGCAGCGCAGCCTCTACCCCGTGCCCGAGGTGCGGCTGCTGCCCGGGCGCGAGTTCCCGATGGACGAGGCGGCGCGCACGCGCTTTCGCGGCCGCTGGCGCGAGCTGCTCGAAGGCGACCCGACCAAGAGCCGCATCTACAAGGACATGGGCGCGGGCCTGGCCACCGCCGGCATCGAGTACTACCTGCCGCTGTTCTTCGAGCAGACCGCCACCATGTTCGACTACCTGGGCGAGGCCGCGACGCTGGTGCTGCACGGCGACCTGGAGGCGGCGTTCCAGCGCTTCTGGCAGGACACGCGCGAGCGCCACCGGCTGCTGGCGGGCGACCCCGAGCACCCCGCGCTGCCGCCCGAGGCGCTGTTCCTCACCATCGAGCAGTTCTACGGCCAGGCCAACGCGCACGCGCAACTGGCGCTGCGCCCCGCCGCGCCCGACCCGCACGACGCGCAGTTCCAGCCGCTGCCCGACCTCACCGCGCAACGCGGCGCCGAAGACCCGATCGCGCGGCTGCGCGCGCACATCGACCGCGGCGCGCACCGCGTGCTGCTGCTGGCCGAAAGCGACGGGCGCCAGCAAAGCCTGCTGGACTTCCTGCGCGCCAGCCACCTGACCCCGCCCGCGTTCGACTCGCTGCAGGAATTCATCGGCAGCAGCGGCGAGCGCGTGGGCATCGCCACCTCCACGCTGGCGGCGGGCTTCGCGTGGATGCAAGAGGGGATCGATCTCGTCACCGAGACCGAGCTGTTCGCCGCCACGGGCGGCGCGCGCCGCAGGCGCAAACAGGAGCAGACCAGCGACCTGGAAGCCATGGTCAAGGACCTGGCCGAGCTGCAGCTTGGCGACCCGGTGGTGCACGCGCAGCACGGCATCGGCCGCTACCGGGGCCTGGTGAACATGGACATGGGCCAGACCAACCCCGACGGCACGCCCGCGCTGCAGGAGTTTTTGCATCTGGAATACGCCGACCAGGCGGTGCTCTACGTGCCGGTGAGCCAGCTGCAGCAGATCAGCCGCTACAGCGGCCTCGCCGCCGAGGAGGCGCCGCTGCACAAGCTCGGCGGCCACCAGTGGGAAAAGGCCAGACGCAAGGCGGCCGAGCAGGTGCGCGACACCGCCGCCGAGCTGCTCAACATCTACGCGCGGCGCGCGGCGCGCGAAGGCTTTGCCTTTCGCTTCTCGCCACAGGACTACGAGCAGTTCGTCGCCGACTTCGGCTTCGAGGAAACGGCCGACCAGAACGCCGCGATCCACGCCGTCATCCAGGACATGATCAGCCCGCGCCCCATGGACCGGCTGGTCTGCGGCGACGTGGGCTTTGGCAAGACCGAGGTGGCGCTGCGCGCGGCCTTCATCGCGGTGACGGGCGGCAAGCAGGTGGCGTTGCTCGCGCCCACCACGCTGCTCGCGGAGCAGCACTACCAGACGCTGGTGGACCGCTTCGCGCGCTGGCCGGTGAAGGTGGCGCAGGTGAGCCGCTTTGCCTCGGGCAAGGAGAGCACCGCCGCGCTCCAGGGCCTGGCCGAGGGCAGCGTGGACATCGTCGTCGGCACGCACAAGCTGCTCTCAGCCTCGACGAAGTTCAAGAACCTGGGCCTGCTCATCATCGACGAGGAGCACCGCTTCGGCGTGCGCCACAAGGAGGCGATGAAGGCCATGCGCGCCGAGGTGGACGTGCTCACCCTCACCGCCACGCCCATCCCGCGCACCATGGGCATGGCGCTGGAGGGCCTGCGCGACCTTTCCGTGATCGCCACCGCGCCGCAGCGGCGCCTGGCGATCAAGACCTTCCTGCGCGAAGAAAATCAGGGCGTGATCCGCGAGGCCGTGCTGCGCGAACTCAAGCGCGGCGGGCAGGTGTACTTCCTGCACAACGAGGTGGAAACCATAGAGCACCGCTGCGAGCGCCTGCAGGAGATCCTGCCCGAGGCGCGCATCGCCATCGCCCACGGCCAGATGCCCGAGCGGCAACTGGAGCGCGTGATGCGCGACTTCGTCGCCCAGCGCACCAACGTGCTGCTGTGCTCAACCATCATCGAGACCGGCATCGACGTGCCCACGGCCAACACCATCCTCATCAGCCGCGCGGACAAGTTCGGCCTGGCGCAGTTGCACCAGTTGCGCGGGCGCGTGGGCCGCAGCCACCACCAGGCCTATGCCTATCTGATGGTGCCGGACGTGCGCGGCCTCAAGGGCCATGCGGCGCAGCGCCTGGAAGCCATCCAGCAGATGGAGGAACTGGGCAGCGGCTTTTACCTGGCCATGCACGACCTGGAAATCCGCGGCGCAGGCGAGGTGCTGGGCGAGAACCAGTCGGGCAACATGGTCGAGGTGGGCTTTCAGCTCTACAACGAGATGCTGGCCGAGGCGGTCAGGAGCCTGAAGGCCGGCAAGGAGCCCGACCTGCTCGCCCCCATGCAGGCCACCACCGACATCAACCTGCACGCCCCGGCCCTGCTGCCCAGCGACTACTGCGCCGACGTGCAGACGCGCCTGTCGCTGTACAAGAAACTCGCTACCGCGCGCACCGGCGCGCAGATCGACACCCTGCTCGAAGAAATCGTGGACCGCTTCGGCAAGCTGCCCGCGCAGGCACAGACCCTGATCGACGTGCACCGCCTGCGCGTGCTGTGCGCGCCCTACGGCGTGGCGCGCGTGGACGCCGCGCCGGGCGTGAGCACCATCACCTTCACCCCGCGCCCGCCGATCGACCCCATGGCCATCATCCGGCTGGTGCAGAACCACCGCGACATCAAGCTTGCGGGCAACGAAAAACTGCGCATCGAACGTCCGCTTCCCGACCCCGCCGAGCGCGTGCAGATGGTGCGTGACCTGCTCAAGAGCCTGGGCGAGCCGGTGCGGGAGGCGCTGGCGGCGTAACACTCGGGTGGTATGTTCCGGTGCCACGCACCGCGCCACCGGAGCCGCCCTTGACACCCACCGCCCTGCCCCCCATCCCGCCCGAGCGCCTGGGCGCGCTGCTCGCCGCCATGCCCAAGGCCGAGCTGCACATCCACATCGAAGGCTCGCTTGAGCCCGAGATGACGTTCGCGCTGGCGGCGCGCAACGGCATCGCCCTCCCCTGGGCAAGCGTGCAGGCGCTGCGCGACGCCTACGCCTTCACCGACCTGCAGAGCTTTCTCGATCTGTACTACCAGGGCGCGGGCGTGCTGCAAAAGGAAGAGGATTTTTACGACCTGGCGCGCGCCTACCTTGCGCGAGCAGCTCTCGATAACGTAGTGCGCGCCGAGATTTTCTTCGACCCGCAGACGCACACCGCGCGCGGCGTGCCCATCGAGGCGGTGACCCGCGGCCTGGCGCGCGCCTGCGCCGATGCCCAACGCGAGCACGGCATCAGCGCCGCGCTGATCCTGAGCTTTCTGCGCCACCTCAGCGAGCGTCAGGCGTTCGAAACGCTCGAAGCCGCGCTGCCGCTGCGCGAGCACTTCATCGGCGTGGGGCTCGATTCGAGCGAGCTCGGCCACCCGCCGGAAAAATTCCAGCGCGTGTTCGCGCGCTGCCGCGAACTGGGCCTGCACGTCGTCGCGCACGCGGGCGAGGAAGGCCCGCCCGCCTACATCTGGCAAGCGCTGGACCTCCTGAGGGCCGAGCGCATCGACCACGGCGTGCAGGCGGTGCACGACGCGCGGCTCATGCAGCGCCTGGCCGCCGAGCGCATCCCGCTCACCGTCTGCCCGCTCTCCAACCAGAAGCTGCAGGTCTTCCCCGACCTGCGCCAGCACAACCTCAAGGTGCTGCTGGACGCGGGCCTGGCGGCCACCACCAACTCCGACGACCCGGCCTACTTCGGCGGCTACCTCAACGACAACCTCACGCAGGTCTTCGCCGCCACCGGCATGACCGCGCGGCACGCCTGGCAACTGGCAAGCAACAGCTTCGAGGCGAGTTTCGCGAGCGCGGGCGAGAAGGCGCGCTGGCAGGAGCGGCTGGCGGAGACCTTCGAGCGCTACGCCGCCTGAACGCCCCTCGACGTCGCCGCCCCATCGACCCAGCAGGATCACCATGACCGCAGGCCACTTCACCAGGGACGACACCAACTTCTACAAGGGCGTGGCGATCCTGATGATCGCCATCCACAACTACTTCCACGCCCGCCAGGGGTTCCACATCGAGAACGAAATGACGTTCAGCCCGGACAACATCCGGCAATTCTGGGGCCACATCACTTCGCTCAACCTGGACGACACCGTGGCCGCCTGGTTCAGCCTGCTCGGGCACTACGGCGTGCAGTTGTTCATCTTCTTCAGCGCCTACGGGCTGTCGATCCAATACGCCAGGCACCAGGGATCGGACTTCGCGTTCGTCGGCCACCGGCTGAAGAAAATCTATTTCCTGATGTTGTTCGGCATCGTCGTCGCGCTGATCTTCACATACGCGCCGTTCAACGACCGGCCCGGCGTGCTCTGGGTCACCCGCGACACCCTGCTGCTCGGCAGCACCCTGAACGCCTTCTCGCGCGCGCACATCTATGGCCTCTTCAAGGGGCCATTCTGGTTCTTCGGACTCATCATTCAGGTGTACGTGCTGTTTCCATGGATCTACCGGTACGCCACCTCAGGCGGCCGACGCACCATGGCCTTGGGGTTCGCGATTGCGTATGCCGCGCTTTACGCGGGCTACTACCTCGGGTTGGGCACGAGCATCAACGTGATGGGTTCCGTCATCGGCCACGCGCCGGAGGTGTTGCTCGGCATTGCGCTTGCGCGTTACGGCGTCCCGAAACTATCCAGCCTGCACGCACTACCACTCGCCGCGCTGTTCATCGCCTCCCAAATCTGGGAGTGGGCCTACGTCCTGAGCTTCGCGTGCGTCACGCTGCTTTTGATCTGGATCGCCGAGTCGATCAAGCCGCATCTGAACGACACGGCCAAGCGTACGCTGATCTACACCGGCAAGATTTCCATGATCATCTTCGTCGTCAACGCCTGTGTGCGTGATCTGCGCTATTTCGACAGCCATACGCTTGCAATGCTGCCCATCTACCTGCCCGTGCTGGGCATCGCCAGCATCGTGCTGTGGAAGATTTACGAATTTCTGACCGCACACCTCAAGATATGACGTCGGCTGCGCAGGACGCGCCAACGGAACATCGCGATCACCCGGACGATTTCTTGAGATAGCCCCTCATGTCAAGGGGCGGGTCCGATGGAAGCGCCTCAAGCTTTGCCTTCTGACCGTAGTCGTCATCCGCGGTATCCGAAAACAGATCGTACTGAGGTGCAGTCTGCTTCGTCTCGATACCCATCCAGTTGGCAATACCGTCGACGAAATTCAGCGGGGATTTGTAGCGCTTGATCACTTTTCTGGCCGTGTCGTCGCTGGACACCTTGAACAGCGGAATCTGGTACTGTTGCCGCACGTCGGTATGCACCATCTGTACGCGACCATCGACCTCTACCCGAGAATCCCCATGGTCCGAGAAATAGATCATGGAATACGTCATCGTGCTGCGCTCCGTGAATGCGTCCAACGCGTGCTTCACATCCGACAAAAGTTGGTCTGTTTTTTCCAGCGTAGCCAGGTAGCACCCTACGTCGGTGAATTTTTCATCGGCCGGTTGGTACCGATTTCTGTACCCAAAAAGTCGATCGCACGCAATTGCGTGAGACCCAGCGAGATGAAGGACTATCAATTTTTTCTTTCTTGAAATGCTTGCCAATTGTTGCTGGAACAACGGCAACAGAAGGTCGTCATCCGCGTTGGAGGAAGCAAAATTCGCATTTCTTAGAAAGTGCTTCACTGCACTACGTTCCGCTATGGCAGATACGGGTGTATCGTATTTGCCCAACCGCCCCTGATTCGACAGCCAGACAGTATCGAACCCAGCGTCATTCGCAAGATTCACGAACGATAAGTCATAATTCGGCGTCCATTTCTCCTTGTTCGGGTACGTCAGCATCAATTTCAGCGACGACACCGTATTCATGCCCGCCGAGAGCAATCCATCCACCAGCACGCCATTCGAGGTGCTCATGAACGGCGTATTCTCGATCGGGTAACCGTAGGCGCCCATATAGTCCCGGCGTGCGCTTTCGCCGATGACGAGCACGTAGACGTCGTACTTCGGATGCACCTGTGTCACGGTCCAACCACTCTTCTGCGCCAGCCGTCCAAGCTCCTGGATTTCGGAATACGTCTGGCGCACTGCGTCGATGGTTTCTCGTGGCAACTGGTACTGCGCCAGCGACATCAGCGCGACGAGCACGAGGGCGATCAACGCCGTCCGGTTGCGCGCAATGTGCAGGTTGTAGCGCACCGCAATGAACCTGAAAGCCACGAGCGCGGGCACCATGGCGGCAGCCTGCCACAGGCTGTGCGTGCTCAGGCTGTGCAAGAACTCCCGGCTTTCCGCCACATTCGTGGCGATCAACGAGGCAAAGTAGTTGTAGTTCATCGCCCCGTACGACTTCGCCACCGGCAGGTAGATCGCGTGCAGCATGACGTAGGGGAGCGCCAGCAGCCAGAACGCCTTTTTGGACAAATCCAGGATGATCAATACCAATGCCACCCGCAAGATGTTCTTGATATCGATCTGCGCCACCGCAGCCTCAAGCATCGAAATCGACAGGAAATACAGCAACCCGAAGCTGACCAGCAGCAAGATACCCTTCCACACGGTCTCGCGGTGGGTGTATTTACCTGTTGCCTGGCCTGTTTTGTCTTTCATTCGCGCCATGTTTTTACATATCCGTTTTGTCAATGGACCCGGCTCGCGCCTGAAATCGGGCGCGCATCCTGAAGGTTCAAGCACCTGACGAATTGCACGGCTCTTCCGACGCACCGAAGGGCATCAACCCGCCGCGCCCGCAATGGCCGCTGCGGTAGACTGGCCGCTCTCATTTTTTTCCTGGTCACGCCTGCCCATGCCCACGACAACCACCGCGACGCACGCCACGGGCGCCATTGTGCAGCGCGTCACGCCGCCGCTGCGCCTGCGCGACTACCGGTTGCTCGCCTGCGACATGGATTCCACGCTCATCAACATCGAGTGCGTGGACGAGATTGCCGCCGCCGTCGGGCGCAAGGCGCAAGTCGCCGCCATCACCGAAGCGGCGATGCGGGGCGAGATTGCGGACTACAAGGAAAGCCTGCGCCAGCGGGTGGCGCTGCTGAGGGGGGTGACCGTCGCGCAGATGGAGGCGATCTACACCGAGCGCCTGCGCATCAACCCTGGCGCGCAGCGGCTCATCGACGCGGCGCACGCGGCGGGGCTCGCGACGCTGCTGGTCTCGGGCGGCTTCACCTTTTTTTCCGACCGCGTGAAGGCGCGCCTGGGCATCCGGTTCGCGCGCTCCAACGTGCTGGAGATCGAAGGCGGACGCCTGACCGGGCGCATGGTCGATCAGACCTGGGGCGACATCTGCGACGGCGCCGAAAAGCGCCGCGCGCTGCTGGAGCTCGCGTCGCTGATGGGCATCACGCCCGAGCAGACCATCGCGATGGGCGACGGTGCGAACGACCTGCCGATGATGGGCGCAGCGGGTCTCTCCGTGGCCTACCACGCCAAGCCGGCGGTGCGGGCGCAAGCGGACATCGCGATCAACGAGGGCGGGCTCGATCGATTGCTCGACGTCTTCGGTTGACGCTCTTGCGCCATGCACGACGCCACGCAGCCATGAACACCTCCACCACGTCCACCGCAACCGACGACGCATGGTTGGCGCAACTGCGGGAACAGGTCGCGATCGCCGTGAATGGCCCTGACGCGCCACGGCCAGGACATCTGCCCACGATCACCCTGCTGGGCACCAACCCGGCCGTGGCGGACGCGCGCACGGTCTACCGCGTGAACGCGGATCTCATCCTGCTGGTGGCCCCGCCGGAGTTCCCCGACGCCTGCGCCGAAGAGGCCGCGAAGATGCGCTCGATGCAAGCGCGGCTCGGGCCGCGCGCGGGCCGGGTCGTCCTCGGCATCCTCGGCGAAGGACGGGCCCATGGTCGCTCCTTCCTCGTCGTGCCGCGCTGCACGCCGCTGCCAAGCGGGCGCATCCGCGCGCGCCTGGCGCGGTGGCAGATACGCGGTGACGTCCTGCGGTGGCTGCGCGAAGCGGTGGCGCTCGCGGATGCGCCCGACGAGCACGCGCACACCGAATTCCTCACCTCGCTCACGGCACTGCGGCAGATGGCCGAATTGCCCGACGACATCCGGCGCACCGCCGAGCGGCTCGGCCAGGCGCTCGCATCGGGCAAGGTGCAGGCGCGGCACGTGCCGATGCACGGTGATCTTTGGACTGGCAACGTGTTGCGCCACACGAACGGTGATCTGGTACTGATCGACTGGTCTGGCAGCGCCCCACGCGGCTACGGCATCTATGACCTCGTGCGCATCGCCGATGCCTTGCGGCTGCCGCACCGGCAGCTCGCGAGCGAAGTGCAGTGGCACACCCAGGCGCTGGGGCCATCCGAACTCACGGCGCCGTTACACCTGCTGGGCGCACTGGGGTACTACGCGCGCAATCTTGGTGAATTTCCCATCGCCAGGTTTGTTGCAACTGCCCAACGCTGTTGCAACGTGCTGCACGCAGCGCAGGACGCGATGTAATCCACTCCACCACGCTTTTCCGACAGCAATGACATCCGCAATACGCGAGGCACGAGGCAGGCAGTCCTCCTGTTGCATGCTTGATCAGCGCGACCGCGCAGGAGGCCTGCAACCGGCCTGCGCACCCCACGCTGGACGCAATGCACGCCGACCGGCTGGCGTGGATGGCCACCTCAACGGCGTCCGCCGCTAAATCCTGACACCCGCGCCCATGCTCTCCATCCTCGCCATCTGTCTGGGCGCCAGCGCGGGCGCGCTCGCGCGCTGGGGGCTGGGACTGTGGCTGAACACGCCCGGCGCGTTCCTGCCCTGGGGCACGCTGGCGGCCAACCTGATCGGCGGGTATCTGATCGGGCTGGCGATCGCGGTGCTGCAGGCGCTGCCGCAGCTCGACCCGGTGTGGCGCCTGGCGCTGGTCACGGGTTTTCTGGGGGCGCTCACCACGTTTTCCACGTTTTCGGCCGAGGTGGTGGGGCTGCTGACGCAGGGGCGGCTGGGCCACGCGCTGGTGGTGTGCATGCTGCACCTGGCGGGTTCGCTCGTGATGACCTGGCTCGGGCTGCAGAGCCTTGCGCCCTTTGTCGGCGGCGCGGGCCGTGCGCTATGATGCTACACGCTATGTAGCTGCTCGCGCTTGCTGTGCAAGGGCTGGAGCCGCTTTTTAATGAGATCTTGATGGAATCGAACACCGACTTGCAAGATGCCCGCCTGGCCGAGATGTGGGGCGAGCTGCACCGCAACACGACCAACGGCAACCCGTTCAAGCCCGACGCCTACCGGCTTGCGTTCGTCGACCCGGAATTCCTGCAGCGGCGCGAGACGCGCGGCATCCGCTTCCAGCTCGAACTGCTCAAGCCCGACCTGAACCTGACCGAGCAGGGCATCGAAAGCACGGTGGTAGTCTATGGCAGCGCGCGCACGATCGCGCCTGACGAGGCGGCAGCGCAGCTTGCGCAGGCGCGCGCGGCGGGCGACGCCGAATCCATCCGCCTGGCCGAGCGCGCGGTGAAGAACGCCCACTACTACACGCAGGCGCGCCAGTTCGCGCGGCTCGTGGCCGAATACAGCATGGCGCGCCCCCCGGCCCAGCGCCTGACGATCTGCACCGGCGGCGGCCCCGGCATCATGGAGGCGGCCAACCGCGGCGCGCACGACGTGGGCGCGCCCAACGTGGGGCTGAACATCACGCTGCCGCACGAGCAGAGCTGCAACCGTTTCATCACGCCGTCGCTTGCGTTCAAGTTCCACTATTTCGCGCTGCGCAAGATGCATTTCATGATGCGCGCCAAGGCGCTCGTCGTCTTCCCGGGCGGCTTCGGCACGCTCGACGAGCTGTTCGAGGTGCTCACGCTGGTGCAGACGCGCAAGGCCAAGCCGGTGCCCATCGTGCTCTTTGGCAGCAGCTTCTGGCAGCGCGTGCTCAACCTGCGGGTGCTGGTGGAAGAAGGCACGATCGCCGAGCAGGACCTCGCGCTCTTTCACGTCACCGACGATCCGGCGCAGGCGTGGGAGATCATCCGCGCGTTCTACGCGCTCTGAGGCGACGCTGAACCAGCCCCTTGCGATGCAACGCGCCCTGCATGGGGAGGGGATGCAAGGCGCAACGCGCGGACATGGCGGAGGCCATGGCGAGCATGTGCAACGCCGCAGACCGCCCCGGGCAGGGATGCGCCGCGCGCGCAGGACTCATTCAGCGTCGCCATGAAGCTCAATCCGCCCAGCGCAGCACCAGCGGCAGGCGGGCGTAGCCCATCGCCGGGTATTGCGCGCGCTCGGCGTGCGCACCCTCCGGCAGCGCCATGTGCGTCGTTGCATCCAGCAGCGCGCGCAGCCACACCGCCAGCTGCGAGCGTGCCAGCGGCGCGCCGGGGCAGATGTGGATGCCCGCGCCATACAGCAGGCTCTGGCCCTGGTCGCGCCCGAAGCGGAAGGTGTCGGGCGCGTCGAACACGCGCGGATCGCGGTTGGCCGACGTCCAGTGCAGCGTGACGCGCTCGCCCGCTTCAAAGCCGTGGCCGCCGACGTGCGCGGGGCAGCGCGCCACGCGCCGGTTCACGGGCAGCGGGCCATGCAGGCGCAGGATTTCCTCGATCGCCTCCGCCTGCAGCGCGGGCTCGGCGCGCAGGCGCTGCTGCAGCGCAGCGTCGCGCGCCAGCCACCCGGCGATGATGCCGAGCGAGGCGGCGATGGTGCCGATCTCGCCCACCGTCCAGTTGCGCAGCATGCTCGCGATCGCGCTGCCCGCGAGCGGCCGGCCGTCCACCTGTTCGCGCATCAGCGCCTCCGTGGCGTCGCGTGGCAGGCCGCCGCCCGAGACGTCGCGCGCGCCCAGCATGCGGTCGGTCAGCTCCTCAAACTCGAGCCCCAGCACCGAGAGCGCCTCGCGATCGAGCGCGTACGTTGCCCGGTGGTGGCGCGCGATCCAGGCGCACAGCTCGGCCTCCAGCGACAGCGGCCAGCCGAGGAACGCGCACTGCGCGCGCGCCGCATAGGGCAGCGCGCAGGCGGCAATGAAGTCGAACGGTGCATCGGCATGCGCCGCGCGCATCCCGCGCAGCAGCGTGCGCGTGATGTCCTCGTACACCGGCTGCATTGCCGCCACGTGCTGCGGCGCGAAGTACGGATCGATGAGCCGGCGGTAGGTGGTGTGCAGCGGCGGGTCCATGCCGTTGGGCACCGCGACGTGGCGCGACACCACGCTGCTGAAGCGTTCGTGGTCCCGCACCACCGCAAGCACATCGGCATGGCGCAGCACCGAGGTGTGCAGCATCTGCGAACGCGCCACGCCATGCGACTCGCGCACGCGGTCGTACGCGGCCAGCGGGTCGCGCCGCTCGGCGTCGCCGCGCGGATCCCAGTCGAACGCAGGACAGTCGGTCATCACTCCCCCGGGGAAACCCGACTATGGCACACCACTGCTGCGAATCGAGCGACCACCACGGCGCAAACAAGGCTACTTGCGGGCCGCGAATGACGAAAGTCACGGGTAAACCCCTTGGTGGCGCGGCGGCCCCGCCGTTTACGATCATCGCGACACACCCGTGTTCATCGCTTTTCCGCCCCCCACAGTCCAAGGAGGACGCCTGACCATGAGTAGAGTGCTTGTCATCTCCACGCTGACCGCCGGCCTGCTGGCCGCACCCGGTCTCTCCCTCGCCCAGACCGACACGCTGCAGGTACGCAGCTGGGCGGCGGGCTGCGCCGGCTGCCACGGCACCAACGGCCAGGCCCAACCCGGCATGCCGCCGCTGGCCGGCAAGAACAAGGCCGATCTGACGGAAAAGCTGCTCGCGTTCAAGAATGGCGCGGCGCCTTCGACCGTCATGCAGCAGCTCGCCAAGGGCTATACGGACGAGCAGCTCGCGGCGATCGCGGGCTGGTTCGCGGCGCAACCCCGCAGGTGAGGAGGCACACCATGGATCGTCGTCAATTCATACGCGCGGGCTCCGCGGCCTCGGCCGTTTCCGTTCTCGGTCTTGCCGGCGGCTGCGCCTCGGTGGGCAGCGGCGCTGGTGGCAAGGTGGTCGTCGTCGGGGGCGGCTACGGCGGCGCCACCGCGGCCAAGTACATCCGCATGTGGTCCGAAGGGCGCATCGAGGTCACGCTGGTCGAGCCCAATGCCGCCTTCGTCTCGTGCCCCATCTCCAACCTGGTGCTCGGCGGCAGCAAGACCCTGGCCGACATCACCACGCCCTACGACAACCTCACCGCGCGCCACGGCGTGAAGCTGGTGCGCGACCGCGTGGCGGGCATCGACATGGACAAGCGCCAGGTGCGCCTGGCGGGTGGCGGCACGCTCGCGTACGACCGCCTCGTCGTCTCGCCGGGCGTGGACTTCATGTGGGAGCAACTGCCCGGCATGAATAAGCCGGGCGCGCAGGACGCGGTGCTGCACGCCTGGAAGGCCGGGCCGCAAACGCTGGCGCTGCGCCGCCAGCTCGAAGCCATGCCCGATGGCGGCGTGTTCGCGATGGCGATTCCGCTCGCGCCCTACCGCTGCCCGCCCGGACCCTACGAGCGCGCCTGCCAGATCGCCAGCTACTTCCAGCAGGCCAAGCCCAAATCCAAGGTGCTGGTGCTGGACGCCAACGACGACGTGACCTCCAAGGGCCCGCTCTTCAAGAAGGCCTGGGCGGACCGCTACAAGGGCGTGCTCGAGTACCGTCCCAAGCACCGCCTGGTGGACGTGGACGTGGCGGCGAAGACGCTCAAGTTCGACTTCAACGACGACGTCAAGGCGAGCGTGCTCAACGTCATCCCGCCGATGCGCGCGGGCGAGGTCGTCACCCAGGCGGGGCTGGCAACGGCCAACCAGCGCTGGTGCCCGGTGGACTGGCTCACGCAGGAATCGACCGTCGCCCGGGGCGTGCACATCCTCGGTGACAGCACGCTGAGCGCACCGCAGATGCCCAAGTCCGGCCACATGGCCAACCAGCACGGCAAGGTGGCGGCGGCGGCCGTGGTGGCGCTGCTGTCGGGCAGGCCGGTGAACCCGCAGCCGATCTACAACAACACCTGCTACAGCTTCGTGAGCCCGAGCGACGTGGTGCACGTCGCCAGCGTGCACCGCTACGAGGCGGCGGAGAAGACCATGGTGCCGGTCAAGGGCTCGGGCGGCGTCTCGGGCGCGGCCAGCGAGCTCGAAGGGCGCTTCGCACTGGCCTGGGCGCGCAACATCTGGGCCGACACGCTGGCGTGACGCCGCGACGAATGACCGCGCTGCGCGGCGATGACGAATGACGCACCCCGTTCCTTGTCATTGCCACCGCGCCTGCGGCGCAGTCACTCGTCATCCAGCGTGAGCGGCGGTGCATCCGGCGCGGGCAGTTCCTGCACGTTGCGCAGCTTGCGCTGGATGGCGCGGGTGCGCACGTCCACCTGCTCGAACTTGCGCGCCGCCGCGTCGATGGACTTGCGCGTGGCATCCACCGCCTCGCCGAACTTGGCGAATTCGGTCTTCACCTGGCCGAGCACGCCCCAGACTTCCGACGAGCGCTTTTCGATCGCCAGCGTCTTGAAGCCCATCTGCAGGCTGCTGAGCATGGCGGCAAAGTTGGCCGGGCCGGTGATCATCACGCGCGCCTCGTTCTGCACCGCTTCCACGAGGCCGGGGCGGCGCATCACCTCGGCGAACAGCCCCTCGGTGGGCAGGTAGAGCACCGCGAAATCGGTGGTGTGCGGCGGCGCGACGTACTTGGCGTGAATCTTCTTCGCCTCGGCGCGGATCGAGCTCTCGAACGCATGGCCCGCCGACGCGATCGCGCCCTTGTCGGCCGCCTCCTGCGCATCGATGAGTCGCTGGTAGTGCTCCACCGGGTACTTGGAATCGACCGGCAGCCACACCGGCGCGTCGTCGCCCTTGCCCGGCAGGCGGATCGCGAACTCCACCAGCTCGTCGCTGCCCGGCACGGTCTTGACGTTCCTGGCGTACTGGTCGGCGGTGAGCACGTTGTCGATGATCGCGCCCAGTTGCAGCTCGCCCCAGGTGCCGCGCGACTTCACGTTGGTCATCACGCGCTTCAAGTCGCCCACGCTGCCCGCCAGCGTCTGCATCTCGCCCAGGCCCTTGTGCACCTGCTCCAGGCGCTCGCTCACGAGCTTGAAGGATTCGCCCAGGCGCTGCTCCAGCGTCGCGTGCAGCTTTTCATCGACGGTGCGACGCATCTCTTCGAGCTTGGCCGCGTTGTCGCCCTGGATCGCGGCCAGCCGCTCGTTGAGCGCGGCGCGCAGCGCCTCGCCGCCCTGCTGGTGGCTGGCGACCAGGCCCGAGAGCTGGCGCGTGAGCTCCTGCGTGGTCAGGCCGAGCTGGTCCTTGAGCGCGGTGGACATGCCCGCAAGCTGCGCATGGATGTCGCCCTTGAGCGAATCGAGCGTGCCGCGCGTGGCGAGGTCCAGCGCGTCGAAGCGCTCCTGGATGCGCTGCGCCAGCCCCTGCGTGCTCGCCGCCACGCCCTCGCGCGACTGTGCGCTGTCAGCGGCGAGCTGCTGCACCGTGCGCGCGAGCTCGCCACGAAACGCCGCGAGCGCCTGCGTCTGCTCGCCGCGCGCCTGCACCGCGAGCTGCTCCAGCCGCGCCTGCAGGCCGCCGAACGCCGCCTGCAGCTCGGCGCGGCTGGCACGCGCCTCCTCGCGCGCCTGCGCAAGGCGCTCGTCAAGGACGCCCTGCGTGAGCTCCGTGAAGTCGCGCAACTGCTGGCCCATGCCCGAGAGCGCCCCGTCGTTGCGTGCCACCGCCATCTGCGTGGCCTGCGTCGCACCCTCCAGCGCCTGCAGGCGCGCGAGCCATTCGCCCGGCAGCCGCACACGCGGGCGGCGCAAGAGCAGCACCACGAGCAGCAGCGCAATGAGCACCAGCAGCGCCAGTGCGACGATCCATTGCGTGGGCAGGTTCACTATGCCTTCAATAGCTGCTAGCGCTTGCTGTGCTTGCGCCAAGGCCACATTCTGCCTGAAACCACATCAGCGCTCACGGGCAGGCACCGCGCGGCGCCGGGTCAACTGCGCGCCGCCGGGGTGTTCACCGGCGTGAGCGCCCCGTGCCCTTCAAAGAACGCGATCAGGTTGTCCGCCGCGAGGTTGGCCATCGCCAGCCGCGTCGGCACCGTGGCGCTCGCGATGTGGGGCGTGAGCACGACATTGGGCAGTTCGAGCAGCCCGGGGTTCACCTGCGGCTCGCCCTCGAACACGTCGAGCGCCGCCGCCGCCAGTTTCCCGGCCTTCAGCGCGGCGATCAGCGCCGTTTCATCCACGAGCCCGCCGCGGCCGATGTTCACGAGCGTCGCGGTGGGCTTCATGCACGCGAGCTCGGCCGCGCCGATGATGTGGTGCGCCTCGCGCGTGTAGGGCAGCACCAGCACGAGGTGGTCGGCGCGCGCAAGCAGCGCCGGCATCTCGACATAGCGCGCCTGGCATGCCGCCTCGATCGTCGCATCGAGCCGCGTGCGGTTGTGGTAGATCACCTCCATGCCGAAGCCGTAGGCGCCACGCTGTGCGATGCCCTGCCCGATGCGCCCCATGCCCAGGATGCCGAGCGTGCTGCCGTGCACCTCGCAGCCCGCGAACATGTCGTAGCGCCAGCGCGTCCACTGCCCCGCGCGCAGGAATTTCTCGGCCTCCAGCATGCGCCGCGCGGCCGCCATGACGAGCGCAAAGCCGAAATCGGCGGTGGTCTCGGTCAGCACGTCGGGCGTGTTGGACGCCTGCACGCCCGCCGCGGTGAGCGCGTCCACGTCCAGGTTGTTGTAGCCCACCGACATGTTGGAGACCATCCTGAGCCGCGGGCACGCCGCGATCACGCCCGCATCGACGCGGTGCCCGCCCATGACGAGCGCGCCGTCCTTGTCGGCAAGGCGACGCACGAATTCCTCCTGCGACCAGGCCTCGCCGTCGGCGATGGCTTCGATCTCGAAGTGCCCGGCCAGGCGCTGCACCACCTCGGGGAACACGGGCGAGGCCACCAGAACACGCGGTTGGGACACGGTTTTTTCCTCCAGAACACTACAGCCACACCCAGGTGATGATCGCAAACAGCGGCAGCAGAATGCCGCACGACCACACCATGTAGCCGAAAAAGCTCGGCATCGTCACGCCGCGATCCTCGGCGATCGCCTTGACCATGAGGTTGGGCGCGTTGCCGATGTAGGTGATCGCGCCCATGAACACCGAGCCGATCGAGACCGCCGCCAGCGTCGTCGCGTGCGTGGTCATCAGGGTTGCCGCGTCGCCGCCCGCGGTGTTGAAGAACACGAGGTAGGTGGGCGCGTTGTCCAGCACCGACGACAACAGCCCCGAAGCCCAGAAGTACATCGCCGGAATCGGCTCGCCGCCCGCGCCCGTCACTGCCGCGACGACTGGCGCGAAGGCCCCATCGAGCCCCGCGCGCAGCATCGCGATCACCGGAATGATCGTGAGGAAGATGCCGGCGAACAGCTTGGCCACCTCCTGCATCGGGCCCCAGCTGAATTCGTTGGCCTCGTGCACCGCGTGCGGCGTGACCATGATCGAGATCAGCGTGACGGCAATCATGCCCACGTCGCGCACCACGCCGGGCAGTTCGACCACCGTGCCCGCCACGTCCCACTGCACGCCGGGCTGCCACACGCCGCTCATGAGCACGAGGCCGACGATCGCGAGCAGCAGCACGAAGTTGATCTTGCCGTCAAAACCCAGCGCCTCGCGCGGCGAGTCGGGCGTGGGGTCGGCGCGACTCGCCTCGCCCTGCTGGCGGAAATACCACGAATCGAGCAGGAAGAACAGCACCAGCAGCGCGCCGACGAGAAACAGCGTCTCCTGGTACACGTGGTCCACCGTCCAGAAGAAGGTCACGCCCTTGAGAAACCCGAGGAACAGCGGCGGATCGCCCAGCGGCGTGAGCGAGCCCCCGGCGTTGGAGACGATGAAAATGAAGAAGATCACCACGTGCGCGACGTGCTTGCGGTTGTCGTTGGCGCGGATCAGGGGGCGGATCAGCAGCATGGACGCGCCCGTCGTGCCCATGAAGCTCGCAAGCACCGCGCCCACGGCGAGGATGCCTGCATTGAGCACCGGCGTGCCGCGCAGATTGCCCTTGATGTAGATGCCGCCCGCCACGGTGAAAAGCGCCGTGAGCAGGATCACGAAGGGAATGTATTCAGCCACCAGCGCGTGCACCAGGCCCTGCCCCGCGCTCGCCCAACCGAACAGCAGCCCGAACGGGATGAAGAACGCCAGCGCCCAGGCCGCGGTGATCTTGCCGTAGTGGTGGTGCCACAGCGTGGGCGCGAGCATGGGCAGCAGCGCAATCGAAAGCAGCACGCCCGCGAACGGCACGCCCCACCAGCCGCCGAGCTGGCGGCCATCGACCTGCGCGGCCATCGCCGCCAGCGGCGCCAGCGTCAGCAGCGCCAGCGCCCCACCTCGCACCCTCTTCATCGCAGCCCTCCTCTGCCGTTGCCCGCGCGCCGTTCAGGCCGGGGTCGGAATGTCGAACACCTGGCGCAGGTAGGCCAGGTATTTCTCGTCGTTGCACATGTTCTTGCCCGGCGCATCCGACAGCTTGGCCACCGGCTGGCCGTTGCAGCGCGTCATCTTGATGACGATCTGCAGCGGCTCGTAGCCCAGGTCGTTCGTCAGATTGGTGCCTATGCCGAACGCGAGCAGGCAGCGGCCGTGGAAGCGCTGGTACAGCTCGATGATGCGCGTGACCGTGAGCCCATCGCTGAAGATGAGGATCTTGGTGAGCGGATCGACCCGGTTATCGCGGTAGTGCTGCAGCATGCGCTCGCCCCAGGCGAAAGGGTCGCCGCTGTCGTGGCGCGCGCCGTCGAAGAGCTTGCAGAAGTACAGGTCGAAGTCGCGCAGAAAGGCGTTCATGCCATACACGTCCGACAGCGCGATCCCCAGGTCGCCCCGGTACTCCTTGGCCCAGACCTCGAAGCCGTAGACCTGCGTGTCGCGCAGGCGCGGGCCCAGCGACTGGCAGGCCTGCAGGTACTCGTGCGCCATCGTGCCCAGCGGCGTGAGGCCCAGCTTCATCGCGTAGAGCACGTTGCTCGTGCCCGCAAGCTGCCCCCGCGCCCCCGCGCGCTTGTCGTCCACCCCAAGCTGCGCCGCCAGCGTGCGCAGCAACTCCTCGTGCCAGACGCGCGAGAAGCGCCGGCGCGTGCCATAGTCGGCAATCTTGAGCTCGTGCAGCCCCGCGGCGTGCAACTGCCCCACCTTGCCCTGCAGACGCCGACGGCCTTCCTCGATATCGGGCTCGGGATGCTGGTTGCGAAAGTACACCTCGTTGACGATCGCGAGCACCGGAATCTCGAACAGGATGGTGTGCAGCCACGGCCCGATGATGGTGATGTCGATCTCACCCGTGGGCAACGGCGTCACCGTGATGTATTTTTCGTTGAGCCTGAAGAGCCCGAGGAAGTCGACGAAATCGCTCTTGATGAAGCGCATCGAGCGCAGGTAGGTCAGCTCTTCGTCGCTGAAGGTCAGGCGGCACAGGCTGCGGATCTCGTCACGAATCTGCGGCACGTACGGCGCCAGCGCGATGCCCGGCGTGCGGCACTTGAAGCGGTACTCCACCTGCGCGCCCGGAAAGTGGTGCAGCACCACCTGCATCATGGTGAACTTGTACAGGTCGGTGTCGAGCAGGCTCTGGATGATCATCGGAGGGCGTTCAATCGGCCACGCACAACTGCGCAAGCGCGGCGCGCAGCGGTTGCGGCAAGGGCTGGGGGCGGCGGTCTTCGCGCCCCACGTAAACATGGACGAAATGCCCGCAGGCGGCTGCCAGCGGCTCGTCGTCCGCGAACAGGCCGACTTCGTAGCGCACGCTGCTCGTGCCCAGCCGGGCCACACGCAGCCCGGCGTGCACCGTCTGCGGAAAAGCGATGGGCGAGAAATAATTGCAATGCGTCTCGATCACCAGGCCGATAGTCTCGCCGCGGTGAATGTCCAGCACCCCGTGCTCGATCAGCCAGGCGTTGACCGCGGTATCGAACCAGCTGTAGTAGACGACATTGTTCACGTGGCCGTAGATGTCGTTGTCCATCCAGCGCGTACCCACGGTGCGAAAGGCCCGGTAAGCATCCCGGGGCGGGGCGGCGTGGCGCGCGGGCGCGACGGTCGAGGCAGGGCTGGACGGCGTCATGGAGCACCGATTGTGCCAGCGCCACCACAAGAGGCCCGGGCACGGCGGCTGCGGCGCAAAAAACACACTGCAACAAAAAATGTTGCACCGCAACAAAAAACGCTTGCAATCCCCCAAAGCATCCCTATAATTCGATCCATGCTGCACTGCAACATAAGTTGATCAGGGCAGTCCCTTGAACCCCCGCCCACAAGGCGGAACTTACGCACTAGGAGTTACACCATGGCACTGCCCCAAGAACAGATTCTGGCCGCCCAAAAGGCCAACCTCGAAACCCTGTTCGGTCTGACGAACAAGGCCTTTGAAGGCGTCGAGAAGCTCGTCGAGCTGAACGTCACCGCCTCGCGCGCCGCGCTGAACGAAGCCAACAGCCACGCCCAAGCCGTGCTGTCCGCCAAGGACGCGCAAGAGCTGCTGACGCTGCAAGCCAGCCTGTTCCAGCCCCTGGCCGAGAAGACCCTGGCCTACAGCCGTCACCTGTACGAAATCGCCTCCAACACCGGCGCCGAGTTCAGCAAGGCTTTCGAAGCGCAAGCCACCGAAGCCCAGCGCACCTTCGCCAACTTCGTGGACAGCACCGCCAAGAACGCTCCCGCCGGCACGGAAACCACGGTTGCCGTGTTCAAGAGCGCCGTCTCGGCTGCCAACAACGCGTTTGAATCGGTGCAAAAGGCCGTCAAGCAAGCGACCGACATGGCCGAAGCCAACTTCAACGCCGTGACCACGAACGCCACCAAGGTGGCTGCCGCCGGCCGCAAGCGCTAAGCACAAAATACAACACGGCGCTTGCAGACAGAGGGTTTACCCTTATAATAAGCGCCACGTGGTCCGCGAGGCGGGTCACCTGTTTCGGTTGTCTCCTTGGATCCTCACGAAATGTCAATTTCTGGATCCCTTCAAGCCCGGTCTCGTACCGGGCTTTTTTTTGGCCGGTTCAGCTTGGATGGGATTTACTGATAACGATTCTCATTTGTTTAGAATGCCTGCTTTCCCACCCCTCTTCTGACCCTGCCGCATGAACCCTTCCCTCAAGGCACTGCTCGCCGCCAGTCTGATCGCCCTCTCCGCCGTGGCCGGCGCCCAGGAACAGGTCGTCAACCTGTACTCCGCGCGCCATTACGCCACCGATGAAACGCTCTACAACGGCTTCACCCAGGCCACAGGCATCAGGATCAACCGCGTGGACGCCGACGACGCCGGCATCATGGCGCGGCTCAAGGCCGAAGGCAGTGCCTCGCCCGCCGACGTGATCCTGCTGGTGGACGCGGCGCGCTTCTACCGCGGCGAGAAGGATGGCTTGTTTCTGCCGATCCACTCCAAGGTGCTGGAAGACGCGATTCCCGCCAACCTGCGCGCGCAGCCCGACGCGAGCGGCGGCATCGAGTGGTTCGGGTTTTCCACGCGCGCGCGCATCATCGTCTACGCCAAGGACACGGTGGCGCCGGGCGACGTGGACACCTACGAAAAGCTCGCCGACCCGAAGAACCGCGGCAAGGTCTGCATCCGCTCGGGCTCGCACCCCTACAACCTGAGCCTGTTCGGCACGCTGATGGAGCACATGGGCGAGCAGCAGACCGAGGCGTGGCTGAAGGGCGTGGTGGCCAACATGGCGCGCACGCCCAAGGGGGGCGACACCGACCAGATCAAGGCGGTTGCGGCCGGCGAATGCCAGATCGCGGTGAGCAACAGCTACTACCTCGCGCGCATCCTGCGCTCGGACAAGCCGGCGGACCAGGCGATCGCCGAGAAGGTGGGCGCGGTGTTCCCCAACCAGAGCTCGTGGGGCACGCACGTGAACATCGCCGGCGGCGCGGTGGCGCGGCACGCCAAGCACGTGGACAACGCCGTCAAGTTCCTCGAATACCTCGCGAGCCCCGCGGCGCAGAACTACTTCGCCAACGGCAACAACGAGTGGCCCGCCGCCCGCGGCGTGACGCTGGACAACCCGGCGCTCGCGCAGATGACGGGCGGCAAGCCGTTCAAGACCGAGACCATCCACATCTCGGCCGTCGGCAGGAACATGGTGCAGGTGCAGCAGATGCTCGACCGCGTCGGATTCCGCTGACCCCTCGCGACTCCCGCAAACCCGGCGCTGCCGGGTTTTTTCATGCCTCCATAATCGCCGCTGGCATCAACGACAACGGAGCTATCCATGGACATCCAGGGCAAGGTATTCATCGTCACCGGCGGCGCGTCCGGGCTGGGCGAAGGCACGGCGCGCATGCTCGCGGGCGCGGGCGGCACGGTGGTGATCGCCGACATGCAGGCGGACAAGGGCGACGCCGTGGCGCGCGAGATCCACGGCCATTTCATGCGCTGCGACGTGAGCAGCGAGGCCGATGGCCAGGCCGTCGTGGCCAGGGCGGTCTCGCTGGGCAAGCTCATGGGGCTCGTCAATTGCGCGGGCATCGCCCCGGCGGAGAAGACCGTGGGCAAGAAGGGCCCGCATCCGCTCGCCACCTTCAGCAAGACGATCACGGTGAACCTGATCGGCACGTTCAACATGATCCGCCTCGCCGCCGAGGCGATGAGCAAAAACGAGCCCGAGCCGACCGGCGAGCGTGGCGCCATCGTCTCCACCGCGAGCGTGGCCGCCTACGACGGGCAGATCGGCCAGGCCGCCTACTCCGCCTCCAAGGGCGGCGTGGTGGGCATGACGCTGCCGATCGCGCGCGACCTGGCGCGTAGCGGCATCCGCAACATGACGATCGCCCCCGGCATCTTCGGCACCCCGATGCTTTTTGGCATGCCGCAGGAGGTACAGGACGCGCTGGCCGCGAGCGTGCCCTTCCCGAGCCGCCTGGGCCGCCCCGAGGACTACGCCAAGCTGGTACGCCAGATTTTCGAGAACGACATGCTCAACGGGGAGGTGATTCGCCTCGACGGTGCGATCCGCATGGCGCCCAAATGACGCGGGGCCCCGAAGGGCCCCGCCGTGGCATCACCAGCGTGTACCTTCAGCCGTTGGTCGCGGCAAAGCCGCTGGCCGCCGTGGGCACGCTCGCGCGCGGCAGTTTCTGCACCCACGAGCGCACGCGCTCGGCGTCGGCCAGCCGGCTGAACTTGCCCGCCGAATCGAGGAACACCATGATGAGGTTGCGCCCCGCCACCTCCGCCTGCATCACGAGGCAGCGGCCTGCCTCGGAGATGTAGCCGGTCTTCTGCAGGCCGATGTCCCACAGCGGGCTCTTCACGAGCCGGTTGGTGTTGTTGTACTGCAGCGTGCGGCGGCCGACCTCGACTTCGTACCCCGGCGACGTCGTGAGCTCGCGCAGCAGCGGGTCGCGGTAGGCCACGCCCACGAGTCGCGCGAGGTCGCGCGCGCTCGAGCGGTTCTGGCTCGACAGTCCGGTGGGCTCGACGTAGCGCGTGTCGTGCATGCCCAGCAGTTGCGCCTTGGCGTTCATCTGCGCAACGAAGGCGCCCAGCCCGCCGGGGTAAGTGCGCCCGAGCGCATGCGCCGCGCGGTTTTCGCTCGACATCAGCGCCAGGTGCAGCAGTTCGCCGCGCGTGAGCGTGGCGCCGACCACGAGGCGCGAGCGGCTGCCCTTCTCGGTATCGACGTCGTCCTGCGTGATCGTGATCGGCGTGTCCATCGGCAGCCGCGCCTCGGACACGAGCAGGCCGGTCATCAGCTTGGTGAGCGAGGCGATGGGCAGCACCGCCTCGTCGTTCTTGCTGATGAGCACCTCGTGCGTGTCCTGGTCGACCACCAGCGCCACGCTGGACGCGAGATCGAGCGGATCACTGGCTGCGTGCAGCCCCAGCTTCTGCCCGACCGACAGCACCGGCGGAGCAGCGACGACGTGCACCGCGCGTGTCGCGCGCACCGTGCCGCGCCGCGTTACCACGACCTGCACCTTGCGCTTGGGCGATGCCTTGGCCGCGGCGCGCGCGGGAGCTGTCTTGCGCACCACGCTGGCGGGGGCTTCCTTGCGCGCGGCGCGCGCCGGGGCCTGCTTTGCGTGGCTCGTGGTCACAGCCTTCCTGGCCGGCGCCTTCTTGCTGGCGGCCTGCACCCCCGGCGCGGCCAGCGCCAGCGTCACCAGCAGGACGGACACCCATTGCAAGCAACGTGAACCGAGGTGATAGCCAGTGCGCATCCAAAACTCCAGGGGGCAAAAGGGAACGTGCGCGCAAGTGTACAGATTCAAAAAAAGCCGCGCAAGAACAATATCTTGCGCGGCACAGCTAAAAACCGTCTCAACTGGCGTTCAGCCCTGTGCGGCGATCCTGTCGCTGCCGTGGTGCAGGCGGTTGAGGGCGCTCAGATAGGCCTTGGCCGAGGCGACGATGATGTCCGGATCGGCGCCCGAGCCGTTCACCACGTGCCCGCCGCTTTGCAGGCGCACCGTCACCTCGCCCTGCGCGTCGGTCGAGCCGTTGATCGCGTTCACCGAGTACAGCGTCATCTCCGCGCCGCTCTTCACGTGCGCCTCGATCGCCTTGAGCGACGCATCCACCGGGCCGTTGCCCTCGGCGTGGCTGCGCACTTCCTTGCCGCCGACGGTGAAGACGACGTCCGCGCGCGGACGCTCGCCCGTTTCGCTGTGCTGCGAGAGCGACACGAAGCCGTACTGCTCCCGCTCGGCCACGCGCGTGCCGTCGTTCACGAGCGCGAGGATGTCCTCGTCGAAGATCTCGCTCTTGCGGTCGGCCAGTTCCTTGAAGCGCGCGAACGCGGCGAGGATTTCGGCTTCGGAGTCGAGCTCGACGCCCAGTTCCTGCAAGCGCTGCTTGAACGCGTTGCGGCCCGAGAGCTTGCCCAGCACGATCTTGTTCGCGCTCCAGCCCACGTCCTCGGCGCGCATGATCTCGTAGGTGTCGCGCGCCTTGAGCACACCGTCCTGGTGGATGCCGCTGGCGTGCGCGAAGGCGTTGGCGCCCACCACCGCCTTGTTGGGCTGCACGACGAAACCGGTGGTGCTGCTCACCATCTTGCTCGCCGCGAGGATCTGCGTCGTGTCGATGCCCACCTGCAGGCCGAAGTAGTCCTTGCGCGTCTTGACGGCCATCACCACTTCTTCGAGCGAGCAGTTGCCCGCGCGCTCACCCAGGCCGTTGATGGTGCACTCCACCTGCCGCGCGCCGCCGATCTTCACACCCGCCAGGCTGTTGGCCACGGCCATGCCCAGGTCGTTGTGGCAGTGCACGCTCCAGACCACCTTGTCGCTGCCCGGCACCTTCTCACGCAGCGTCTTGAGGAAGTTGCCGTACAGCTCGGGGATGCCGTAGCCGACGGTGTCGGGGATGTTGATGGTGGTGGCGCCTTCCTGGATGACGGCCTCGCACA